>JAILZL010000002.1 GCA_023512475.1 Syntrophobacterales bacterium | reverse complement strand
AGCTGGTGGGACGAAGGGGGACGCGTCCCAGAAAGGGGATGTGTCCCACGTAAGCTATTAATATAAAACAACAATTATTTCTGGGACGCATGGGACGGTCCAAATCGGGAGACAGGAAATTTTCTCTATCCTCTCCTAATTAACCACCAAAAGGAGCGCCCGTGAGGATTTACATACCTGATCAAAAGCCCGAAATGGCACGCCCGCATATTCTACCATCTGGGACTGGCCCGGATGAAACACTCTAATCTTGCCGATGCTAATAAACAACCGCTACCGTCCATGATATGTTACAGGCATCTGGACTGAAAAAGTAGACCCGGGTCCGGCCGGCCCGAGGACCACAATCCTCACCACCATAAATATGAACCTTTATGTCGCGGTCTTGCATTTAATTATAGGTCCAAAAAATTTTATCATCCAGGTGGACCAAACATATTAAACCCGGGGGGCAGGAGTCCCATCCCCGGGTTTTGTTTTTGCGGCGACAAAGGTCATTTTTTCCACTACAAATCCAGAACCCACTGGAAGTATATGGCCCAGCAGCCGGAGAACTGCGAATGCTAAAGCCTTCTTTCCTGGCACACAGGTTCATGGGGGCGGCTTAGGGAAAGAACTGCCACCATGCTCTCCTTGCGGATCGATTCCTGAGCCACCTGAGGCGTGGGCTGAAGGTTATGCTGACCGGAGCGGCTTATTTCCCATGCAAGGGGGCATCAAAACGGTGGCCAGGCCTCCAAGGAACTGCATCCGCGAACTGGCGCAGCGGGGGCTGAATCAGGCGCACTTGAAGGTTGTTTTTCTTTTCGCTCATAGCCGGCCTCGGGGATTCATTCCGGGGCCCAGCAGGGAGGAGGGATGGCTCCCCTATAGCGCATCCCTTGCGGGGCGGGCACCAGAGGGGGAGGCAGGAAACGTGGCTTTAGGGGGGTACCCCTTAGGACAGGGTTAGCGAATCGGGGGGTTAAGATTATATGAGAGAGAGGGTGCGTTTGAGAAGGCGGAGGGCCATGGGACCCTGAAGGGGTGGCTGGGACAAATGGCAAAAACTCCACCCCCTTACTCATCCTCCCGGATGCCTGGAATGCCGCCCCGCCGCTGGGCCCGCCTTCATGCACAGGAAATGCACAGGGCTTAAAGGAGCTTAGGAAAATATGAGGCTAAGTTATTGAAATCCTTGGCGCGCCTGGCAGGATTCGAACCTGCGACCCACGGATTAGAAGTCCGTTGCTCTGTCCGGCTGAGCTACAGGCGCACGACATTATGGCGGCTTATTTAAGAAAAGGGCTATTTATTTTTATCTGACATTGCGTTTTTCTGATACCGTTCCTTCCCTAGCCAGTCAGGCGGCACAATAAAAAGGCCCCGCATCTGGCCCCGGTCCCCTTCCACAGAGTGGCCGGCAGCGACATTCCTCCAAGCAGACCAGGGACCCCTTCTATGGCATCCCTGCCCGCTTAGCCCCCGCCGCCCCTGACCCGGGCCGGAAAGGCGGTGGCCTGCCCTGGGAAAAGGGGGAGCGCCTGCGCTCTTGGCCTTCTTCCCCCACCCCGCCGCCGGGAGCCTGTCAGGGAGGGGAGCCCGCCTTTGCCCCTCGTTTTGGCGAAGGGTCATCCCGGCCTCATTATAAGTCAGCCCGGTCAAGGCCGCAATTTCCCTTCCCGGGAGGTGCATCCGGGGCGAGGGGCGCCTTCCGGCCCGGATGGCGCTTCAGGGCTTTAGGGCCTGGACCACCGAAGTCTGGGGGCCGGTGGCGAATTGCCGCAGAGAAGTAAGACCCAGACCCTCCAGCCACTCCATCACCTCCCGGTAGCGGTAGGAGCGGCCCTCAGGGGTCACCGCCAGCATGTGCACCGAAAAAAAGGCCGCCTCCGCCGGGGTGCAGCCGTCGTCGTGGAGGAAAAAGTCCTGGATGGCCACGCGGCCGCCGGGTGTGAGGGCGGCCACCGCCTTGGCCAGAAGCCCCCGGCATTGGGCTTCGCTGTGGCTGTGCAGGATCTGGGAGATCCAGATGAAGTCGTAATCCCGGCCGAGGTCGTCGGTGAGGAAATTGCCGGGCTGCACCGTGACCCGGTGGCTCAAGCCGTGGCGGGCGATGTTTTCCCGGGCGATCTCTGCCGGACCCGGCAGATCAAAGACCACGGCCGTCAGCTCCGGGACCGCCTGAGCGAAAGCGATGGCATAGGTGCCGGGGCCGCCTCCCAGGTCCAAAAGCCGCCTGACGCCGGTGAAATCCAGCTTGGCCGCCACCTCGGGGGCCAGATCCCGGGCCAGGGCGTGCATGCCCCAGATGAAGTCCCGCATCCAGGCCTCCTCCCTAACGGGGTGGCGGTCCAGCCACTTTTCCGCCTTCTGCTCCGAGGCCCGGCCCCGGATGACGGTCTCGGTGAGCTCCGTCCAGCCGAGCCAGGTGTGGGCCAGGTGCCGGATGATGGCGCCCCGGTAGTTGTCCGTGCCGCGCACCAGAAAGGCGGAGGCCGCCTCGCCGTTTTGGAACCCCCCCTCCCCGGTCTTCACCACCACCCCCATGGCGGTGAGGGCGTTGAGGAGGATCTCCAGGGCCCGGGCGTCCGCCCCCACCCGGGCGGCCAGGTCCGCCGGGGTGCAGGGCTCCTCCAGGTGGTCGAACAGGCCCAGCTCCACTGCGGTCATGAGGATGCGGGCGGGACGGAAGCGGGTGGCAATTTCCATGAGCTCGGCAAAGCGGGGCGGCATCAGCTACCTCCCTTGAAGAATTTACGACAACGATTTTTAAACAGCAATTTTTTCAACTTAAAAAATGCCACAGGACCTACTCCCTGAGTTCACCCAGAATATAGGCAAATTTGAAAAGGAGGCAGGTCAATTTGTCCTTATTTAATAATAAAAATTGTTCTATTGGGTTTCATTTTTGAAAAACAAGGCGCGACCCATAGACCTCCTCAGAAAGGTTGAGCTCCTCCGGTTCCATCAAAGGCACAAAGATAGCGAACACGCGGGGGAAGTCAGGTGAGCCGCCCGGGGACAGGCGCAGCCAACGGCACGCCAGAGCCTTCGGGGAAGCCCTGCACCCCAGCCGGATCATGCTGACTCATCGGACGCTGATGTTATTGATTAATCATGAATTTTCTTTTTTCTCCTTCGGCACGGGTGCAGCCTGCGTGCCTTTCATGGCGTTATTGGCCTCCAGACGGCGGATCCAGTCATAGACCGTTTCCCGGTAGTAGTACATCAGGCCCCCCACCACCAGGCAGCAGCCCAGGATCACCCCGAACATCAGGTATTCCCCTTCATAGACCTTCGCCCCCTGCAGGGTGAGCATCAAGGTCCCGGGCATGCGGCCGAAAAAGACCAGGACGACGAAGAGCCGCAGGGACATGGGGCTCAGGCCCAGGATGAAACAGAGGTAGTCCTTGGGAAAGCCGGGCAAAAGAAAGAGGAGGAAAGCCACCAGCGCCCCCTGGTGATCCATGAAGAAATCGAAGCGCTGCATGGTTTCGGGGCTGACGATTTTGACCACGACGCGCTTCTCCAGCCAGTGGCCCGCCAGGAAGGCCAGGATGGACCCCAGGGTGAGGCCGATGGTGGAGTAGACAAAGCCCAGGGGGAAGCCGAAGAGAAAGCCCCCCAAAAACCCCGTGGCCTCCCCGGGGATGGGGGCGAACAACACCTGCAGGCTCTGGATCAGGATGAACCAGAACGGCCCCCAGGGCCCTGCAGATTTCAGCCAGGCCTGCAGGCGCTCCCGGTCGGAGATGGCCCGGAGGAGCTCGGTGAGGGGCTCCCACCAGTGATACACCAGGGCCACCATTATCGCTGCGGCAAGGAGGGTGCCCGCAGCCAGAAAGAGCCGCCGGGCCTTGTGATTGGCGGCAGAAGAAGCAGAGGGAGTCATGAGCCGGCATCCTGAGGGGCGGCCTTGCCTCCGGCAGGGGGTGGCGCCAAGGAGCGGAGGGGGGCCAGGGCATTCTCGGCGGCCGGGTTGGGCCAGCGGCTCCCCTGACGGCTCCCCCGCTGGGCGAATTCCTGCCGGAGGCGGGCCAGCATCCGGTTTTTGTTCAGGCACCACCGGGGGGCCACCAGCTCCTGGGGATGGGGGTCGCCGGTGAGGCGGTGGATGACCAGATGCGGGGGCAGATGTTCCAGGAAATCCACGGTGAGGGTCACAAATTCCTCCTCGGTGAGGGGCTGGTACTCTCCGGCGGCATAGAGACCGGCCAGCCCGGAGCCCTGGACCACATAGAGAAGGTGCGGCTTGACGCCCTGGAGGGGAAGGCCCCCCAGATAGCGGGCGGTGGCCAGCATCTCCTCCCGGCCCTCCCCGGGCAGGCCCAGGATAACGTGGGCCACCACCTCCAGGCCCCGGGCGGCGGCCCGGTGCACCGCCTCGGTGAAGCAGGCCACGTCGTGGCCCCGGTTCAGGCGCTGCAGGGTGGCGTCATGGGCCGACTGCAGGCCCAGCTCCAGCCACACCAGCCGGGTGCGGGCATAGCCGGCCAAAAGCTCCAGGACCTCATCGGGCACGCAGTCCGGCCGGGTGCCCACGCTCAGGCCCACCACCCCGGGGAAGGCCAGGGCCTCCTCATAGAGGGCCCGCAGGCGCTCCACCGGACCGTAGGTGTTGGTAAAGCCCTGGAAATAGGCGATGAAGGCGCAGGGGCCATAGCGCCGGGTGAGGCCGGCGGCCGCGGCCTCCAGCTGGGCCGTGAGGCTGAGGCCCCGGCGAAAAGCGCCGGTGCCGGAGCCCCGGGCGTTGCAGTAGAGGCAGCCGCCCACCCCCAGGGTGCCGTCCCGGTTGGGGCAGGTGAAGCCGGCGTCCAGGGCGATCTTCTGCACCCGGCGGCCGAAGCGCCGCTGCAAGTGCGTCCGGAGATCCAGATAAGGAAGTTCCCCCGTCATCGCCAATCGCCCCAAAGAAACTGGGCCAGCCCCAGAGCCGCGGCCGCGGCGGTCTCCACCCGCAGGCGCCGGGGCCCTAGACCGGCCACCTGAAAGCCTGCCTCCCGGGCCGCGGCCACCTCCGCCGGGGCAAAGCCGCCCTCGGGCCCCACCACCAGCAGGACCCCGGCGGGCCGGCGGGGGAACTCCTCGGGGGCCAGCCCCTGCCGCTCCTCTTCGTAAAAGAGGATTTTCAGCTCGGCGGAGAGCGCCAAAAGAGTGGCGAATTCACTGTATCCGATCTCCGGCAGGCGGGTGCGGCGGCAGAGCTTCAGGGTTTCCCGGGCCAGTCGCTGCCAGCGCCCCAGGCGCCGGAGGGCCCGCTCCCGGGTCACAGGCTCCGAGAAGGCGGAAGAAAAGATCAGGACCCGGGTGGCCCCCAGCTCCGTGGCCAGCTCCACCACCCGGTCCAGGGCTTCGCCCTTGGCCTGCCCCACCGCCAGGGTGAGGGCAAGGGGGGATTCCGCCGGCACCGGAAGCTCCCCGGTCAAAGCCAGGCGCACTCCCTGCCGGGAAATCTCCGCCACCCGAGCCGCGGCCACCCTTCCGGCACCGTCGGCCACCACCACTTCGGCTCCGGCCGCCAGCCGCAGCACCCGGGTCAGATGATGGCTCTCCTCCGGGCTCAAGAGCACCGCGTCCGCCTCCCAGGCCTCCGGGGGGGCGAAGAACCAGCGCCTCCCGGTCATAAGAGCGTCAGGTCCCGGCGGGCCGGGGCAGCCGGAAATCCGCCCGCCCCGTCGCCTCCACTCCGCCCTCTCACGGCCGGCGCAGGCTCAGGGCCACCCAATCCTCCCGCACCTTCCGGGGGCCCTCTGTAAGCCCCAGGGACAAAAACCGCCGGAGGAGGGCCGGCAGGTCCTCGGTGAGGAATCCGGAGACGATGAGGGTGCCCCCGGAGAGCAGCCGGGCCGCCAGGGACTCGGCATGCTGCAGCAGATCCTGGGCGGTGAGGTTGGCCAGGATCAGGGGAAACTGATGCCGGAGCAGGGACAACGGCGTATCGTCCACCCAGATGAGCTCCTCCAGGGCGTTGAGGCGCACGTTTTCCAGCGCCGCGGCCACCGCCTCGGGGTCCACGTCAATGGCCCACACCCGGTAGCCCCGCCGGGCGGCGGCCAGAGCCAGGATGCCGCTTCCGGTCCCCACATCCAGCACCTGATACTGGCCCGTGCCCGGAGGCAGGGTCCCTTCTTCCAGGAGCGCCTCCAGGGCCTCCAGACAGAGCACCGTGCTGGGATGGCGGCCGGTGCCGAAGGCCATACCGGGATAGATGGTGATCACCGTCTCCCCGGACGCAGGCTCATACTCCTCCCAGGGCGGCCGGATGGCGAGGCGGGGCGTGACCTTCAGGGGCTTGAAGTGCTCCTTCCAGGCCACGGCCCAATCCTCCGCCGCGGCCGGGCGGATTTCCAGCCCCACCGGATACAGCCCGTGCCCCAGGAGACGGTCCAGGTAGGTCTGCAGCTCCTGGCGCTGCCAGGTCCCGAATTCCTCCGCCGGGAAAAAGGCCCGGATGAGCACCCCGCCCTCCTCCCGGTCTTCGAGGATCACCCCCCGGCCGCTGAATTCGGTGAGGTACAGGGCCGCCTCTTCCTGCATGTTAGCGGGCACCAGAAACCGGACTTCCATCCAGGTCGCTTGAGCCATAGGCGGATTCATATCCCTTGCCGGAGAAGGAGGGCTCCGGCTCCCGTCCGGGCCGGCGGGCCCCCGGCCGAAAAGGTGACTCTCTGCCCCTGCCCGCCCTGCCGCTAAAATTGTAGGACAACCGGCGGAAAAAGCAACTGCCGGCTGGCCGCTGGGGTCACCCCGGGAGGGGTTCCCCCCACAGGAGGGCCACGATCTCCGCCGGCAACCGCTCCCGGTTGGCCGGGGTGACCTGGAGGATCCGGGCCTCCGGCCGGGCCTTGAGCTCCTGGATGTAGCCTCCGCCCTTCAAGGCCACCGTGGCCACCAGGGCCACCGGGGCGGTCCACAGTTCCTCCATGGCCGCCATGAACCGGCGGGAGAAGCACTCCATCTTGCCCACTTCATCGATGAGGACCAGATCCAGCCCCGCCCAGGCCTGCATGGCGGGGAGCGCCACGGCTTCGAAACCGGCCAGCTCCACCCCGTATTTCCCCACCCGGGGAGGGCCGGGAAAATCCACCCGGGCCAGCCAGCCCCGGCGGCCGTCCAGGGTCACCACCTCAAAACCGCGGCGCACGCCGTGCTCCCGCACCTCCTGGGTGTAGAAGCCCCCCACCCGGCCGGGGAAAAGCTCCGCCACCCGCCGGATAACGGTGGTCTTGCCCACCTGGGGGGGCCCGGTGAGGAGGAGGCGCGGCGGCCGGGGGGGTGCCTCCCTCCTTCCCGGCCCGCCCGCACCGGCCCGATCAGCCATGCTCCCCCCTCCCCTCCCGCTGCCGCACCACCGGGAGAATCCAGGGGAGCAGCGCAAAGGCGGGCCAGGCCGCCAGAAAGCTGACGAAAAAAAAGGTGGGATAGCCCAGGGCCGCGGCCAGAATCCCCCCCAGATAGCCGAAGATGCGGGCCCCGAAGCTGAAGAGCATGGCAAAGAAGGCATAGTGCATGGCGCTGTAGCGCTTGTCGCACAGGCACATGAGAAAGGCCATGAAGGCCGCGGAGCCCATGCCGCCGGTGAGGCTCTCTCCCTGGGAGGCCAGGTAGATGGGGTAGATGGGCACCTCCCCCCCGAAGGGCACCGGCAGGGTGGCCAGCACCCGCCGGCTCATGCCGGGCAATGCCGCCGCCCAGTAGCCCAGGTTGGAGAAGGCCTGGAGAAGCCCCATGGTCCACAGGGCGGTGCCGATGCCCAGGCGGCTGGTGAGGGCTCCGCCCAGCAATCCCCCCAGGATGGTGGCGGCGGAGCCCAGCAGGCCGGACACCAGCCCGAACTCCGTGCCGGAAAAGCCTTGGTCCCGCCAAAAGGGGCTCACCATGGTGGCCATGAGGGCGTCCCCGGCCTTGAAGGTCAGGGTGAACAGGATGATGGCGCCGAAACCGGGCAGTCCCTTCAGCCCCTGCACCGCTTCCCGCACCAACCGGAGCCCGCCGGGCCGGTTCCCCCCCCGGCCGGCCCGGGGCAGGCGGAAGGCCGGGGCCACCAGCACGGTGAGGGCCAGCACCCCCATCATCACCCCGGCCCCCACGATGGCGGGCGGCCAGCCCACGTGGTCGCTTAAGATGAGGAGGCCTGAGCCCGCGGCCAGGGCCCCCACCCGGTAGGCGCCGTTACGCACCCCGTTGGCCCAGCCCAGCTCCGCCGCCTCCAGGATATCCACCGCGTAGGCGTCCGCGGCCAGGTCCTGGGTGGCCGACGCCAGACAGAGCAGGCCCACCAGGACAAAGAAGAGGGGGGTCACCGGTCCCTGGCTTAAGTGCGCCAAGGCGAGGAAACAGAGCACCATCACCCCCTGGGCCGGCACCAGCCAGGCGGCCCGCAGGCCATAACGGTCCACCAGGGGGCTCCAGAGGAATTTGGCGCTCCAGGCCAGGCCCAGGAGACTGACCAGCCCGATCTGCTCCAGGGGCACCCCCCGCCCCCGCAGATAAAAGGACAGGGCCGTCACCACAAACCCGTAGGGCAGGCCCTCGGCGAAATAGAGGACGCCGATGACCACCAGCTTGAGTCTCAGGGAGGGTGGGGTGGCAGCCATGAAGTCCCGGGCCTGGCTGTCGGCGCGCGCAGGAACGGGAAGGAGGCAGGCACCAGGCCCGCCCCTCTCCCATAAGGATTTATCCCTGTAGCAGCTTCTCGGCGATCTGCCGGGCGGCGGCCATCAGTTCCGGGCTCAGCTCATAGGGTGGTTTGCCGTGCAGGTCGGCTTCGATGACCTTGGGGTCAAAGGGCAGGAAACCCAGGATGGGGAGGTCCGGGAGATTCCGGCGCAGGAATTCCTCATCTTCCGGACCCCGGATCTTGTTCCCCACCACCGCCACTTTGGTGAGCCCCAGGTCCTGGGCCAGACGGCGGACGTGCTGGGCGGTTTCGATGCTGCGGCGGCCCGGCTCCACCACCACGAGGAGCCGGTCCACCCCCCGGGTGGTGGCCCGGCCCAGGTGCTCGATGCCCGCCTCCATATCCATGACCACCACCTCGTCCCGGAACAGCACGATATTGGTCAGAAGCGCCTTGAGGAGCACACTCTCCGGACAGACGCAGCCGCTGCCGCCCTTTTTCACCGTCCCCATGACGATGAGCTTGATGCCGTCCAGATTGCGGGAGAACTTGTCCGGGATGTCGTCCACTTTGGGGTTCATCTTGAAAAAGCCCCCCATCTTCCCGGGCTGGGATTCGGTGCGCTCGGCCACCAGGTCCTTCATTTCGCAGATGGGGCGGATGGTGTCGGGATCCGGGACTCCCAGGGCCAGGGCCAGGTTGGCGTCCGGGTCGGCGTCCACCGCCAGCACCTTCTTCCCCTGGTCCCGGAAGAACTTGATCAACAAAGCGGCCAGGGTGGTTTTGCCCACGCCTCCCTTGCCGCTCACGGCAATCTTCATTGATTGTCCTCCACGGAAGATCTGGGGGGATCTAAAGCCCGCCTGCCACGGAAGCCGTTGTGTGGGGCGGTCAGCCCCGGGGCGGCCCCTCCTCCCCCTCTCCTTGAAATTGTAGGGCCACAGGCAGACAATTGCAACGGCCCCATGGTATCATGAGGCGGTGACGACCGCACCGCAGGGGAAGGGAGAAGCTCATGAGCGCCATCAAGCCGCTGGCCCCGGAAATCGAAGCGGAGCTCCGGGACCGCCTGGCTCACAACCCCTTTGTGCAGTACATGGGCGTGGAAGTGCCGGAACTGGGGGAGGGTTTCGCCCGCTTTGTCCTGCCCATCCGCCGGGAGTTTCACAACTCCCAGGGCTTCCTCCAGGGCGGGGTCATTGCCGCCCTGGCCGACGAAGCCGTGGCCTACGCCCTCTTCAGCCTGGTGCCCCCCGGGGAGATGATCAGCACCGTGGAGATGAAGATCAACTTCCTGGCCCCGGTCCAGGAAGGGAGGATTGAGGCCCGGGCCCACATCAGCAAACGGGGGCGCACCCTGTCTTTGGGGGAAGTGGAGGTGCGCCAAGGCGTGCGCCTCATCGCCAAGGGACTGTGCACCTACATCCATCTCACTCCGCCCGCGGCGGCCTGAGGGCCGGCACGAGGCACAGACAGGTCAGGGAAAGGCGCCACGGGAGACGGACCCTGCGCTTCCTGTACCCCCCACCACCAAAGGAAGGAGCGCCTCCGAAGCTTTTCTTCCCCTGCCCGCCTACCACTCATAATACCCCATCCGGGTGAGCACCTCGGCATGGGTCTCCTGAAGGAGGACCAGGTTCTCCAGCCGGACGCCGCCCCACTCGGGGAGATAAATACCGGGCTCCACGGTGACGAGGCTTCCGGCTTTGAGGACCGTGGCCCGCTCCGCATGGGGGCTGAGGGAGGGGGCCTCATGCACCGCCAGGCCCACCCCGTGCCCCAGGGAGTGGCCGAAGAATTCCCCGAAGCCTGCCTGGCGGATGACCTCCCGCCCCAGGGCGTCCGCCGCATCGCTCCGTAAGCCCGCCTTGAGCCCCGCCTCGGCCCGCTTTTGGGCCCGGCGCACCAACCCGTAGATCTCCCGGAAGCGGGGGGTTGGCTCCCCCAGGATGAAGGTGCGGGTGAGATCCGAGCAATAGCCTTCCACCCGGCAGCCCAGGTCGATGATGATGGGTTCCCCGGGTCTGAGGGGGGTATCCCCGGGGCGGTGGTGGGGGCGGGCGCTGTTGGTGCCGGCGGCCACGATGGGCGCAAAGGCCAGACCCTCAGCCCCGGCCTCCCGCAGGCGCCGCTCAATCTCCCAGGCCACCTGCCGCTCGGTGAGGCCCGGGGCCAGCAGCCCGGCCACCTCCGTCAATACCTGCTCCGTCAGGGCCAAAGCCCGGCGCACGGCCGCCACCTCCGCCGGGTCCTTGGCCTCCCGCCGCTCCTCCACCAGGTTCTCCTGGGGGAGCCACTCCACCGTCAGCCCCGCCTCCGCCACCGCCCGGGTGAGGCGCTCATACTGGCGCACGCTGAGGTAAGCCGGCTCAAACCCCAGACGCCCCACGCCCTCCTCGGCCAGCACCTCCGCCAGGGTCTCCCCCAGGCTCTTCTGGTAAATCACCACCTGGCAACCCACCGCTTCGGCCTGGGCCCACTCCCGGTAACGGAAGTCGGTGAGGAGAAAGGCCTGCTCCCGGGTCACCAGAAGGACACCCGAGGTTTCGGTGAGGAGCTCGTCCTGGGCGGTGAAGCCGGTGAGATAGCGGCGGTTCTCCGGACCGGAGACCAGATGGGCGTCCAGGTCCCGGGCCGCCAGTTGCTCCCTCAGCCAGGCGCGGCGCCGCGTGAACTCATTAAACTCCATGCCTGCCAGTCTTAGCACACGCCCCGGAAAATGCAAGGGGACCGGCTTCCTTCCTCCCCCCGCCCCGACGGTTTTTCCTTTAAAGAAAACCGGAATCCGGGTCGAAAAGGGAACCAGACCGGCGTGGGAGGGGTCAGGAGGCGTACCCATGAGTTCCTGCATTGATTTCTCCATCAAGGTGCTGGTGGCGGATGACTTTGCCACCATGCGCAAGATTGTGCGCAATATCCTCAAGCAGATCGGCTTCGAGGACATCGTGGAGGCGGAGGACGGTACCACCGCCCTGCAGATCCTCAAAAACGAAAAGATCGGCCTGGTGGTCACCGACTGGAACATGCCCAACATGAGCGGTCTGGAGCTTTTGCAGCACATCCGGAAGAACCCGGACACCGCCAAGGTGCCGGTGCTCATGGTGACCGCCGAGGGCCTGAAGGAAAACGTCCTGGAGGCGGTGAAGGCCGGGGTGAACAATTATGTGGTCAAACCCTTCACCGCCGAAGTGCTGCAGGAAAAGATCGAAGCCATTTTCCGCAAACTCGCCGCAGCCTGACATCCTCAAAGGGGCCTGACCGTGAGCGACGAGCGTCCGCAGCCCATCCCGTGGGCGGAGAACCTGGAGCGCCTGGCCCTCAAGGCGGTGATGCTCTCCACCGATGATCTGCCCGCATTGGGGGCCTTCCTCCAGGAACTGGAGGACCTGAAGAGCCAGCTGGAAGCCAGCCCTCTCCCGGAGGCCGACACCCTGGTGGCGGAGCTCCTGACGGTGACCAACCGGCTGGTGCTCCAGGAGATCCCCGCCGCCGTCCAGGCCCTGGAGCTCCTGGGCCAGGGGGTGGCCCTGCTGCAGCACCTGGCCGCGGGCCGACCGCCCCAGGAGGTCCCGGAGGAGTGGCAGACCTACCGGCGCCTGGCGGCGGAGCTTCTGGGGGCCCCGCCGCCGGAGACCGCCGGCGCGGCCCCGGCGCAGGCCGCCCCCGGCGGCGCGGTCTTCGAGGACCCGGAGCTGGTGGCCAATTTTCTCACCGAAGCCGCCGAGCATCTGGAGGGCATCGAAACCCGCCTGGTGCATCTGGAGCAGCACCCCGACGACCTGGAGGCGGTGAACGCCATCTTCCGGCCCTTCCACACCATCAAGGGGGTGGCGGGCTTCCTCCATCTGGAGCAGATCCAGGCGGCGGGCCATGAGCTGGAATCCCTGCTGGAGAAGGTGCGCAGCGGCCGCCAGCAGGTCACCCCCGAGCTGGTGGATGTCATCCTCTTCGGGGTGGATCTTCTCCGGGAGATGCTCACGGACCTCCAGGAAGCCCTGGCCGCCTCCCGGCCGCTCCGGACCTTTGACCTGGGCCCGCTGGAGGCCCGCATCGCCGCGGTGACGGACACCCCCTCCTCCAGGCCTCGCCTGGGGGAGATCCTGGTGCAGGACGGGGAGCTGAGTCCCGGGGAGGTGGAGGCCGCCCTGAGGCACCAGCAGGAGGAGGAACCCGGCCGGCCCCTGGGGGAGATCCTGGTGGAGCAGGGCAAGGTGGCCCCCCAAAAGGTGGCCCGGGCCCTGGTGCAGCAGCTCTCCGAGGCCAAGACCGGGGAGGCGGCCCCCGCGGCCATCAAGGTGGATCTGGCCAAGCTGGACACCCTGGTGAACCTCATGGGCGAGCTGGTCATCGTCCAGAGCCAGGTGCGCCAGAATCCGGTGGTGCTGACCGCCGCCGACCAGAAACTGGTGCGGGATCTGGGTCAGATGTCCCGCATCACCACCGAGCTCCAGAAGATCTCCATGTCCCTGCGCATGGTCCCCATCGGGGCCACCCTGAGGCGCATGGTGCGCCTGGTGCGGGATCTCAGCCACAAGACCGGCAAGCTCGTCCACCTGGAGCTGGAAGGCGAGGACACGGAGATCGACCGCAACATGGTGGAGGCCATCTACGACCCCCTGGTGCACCTGGTGCGCAACGCGGTGGACCACGGCCTGGAGCCCCCTGAGGAGCGCCAAGCCGCGGGCAAACCCCCGGAGGGGCGCCTGGTGCTTAGGGCCTATCACAAAGGGGGGAACGTCATCCTCGACATTGAGGATGACGGCCGGGGCCTCAACCGGGCGGCCATCCTGGCCAAGGCCCGGGAGCGGGGGCTGGTGGGCCCCGGGGAGCTCACCCCCAGCCAGATCGACCACCTCATCTTCGAGCCCGGCTTCAGCACCGCCGCCCAGGTGACGGAGGTCTCCGGCCGGGGGGTGGGCATGGATGTGGTGAAGCAGACGGTGGAGAGCCTCCGGGGCAAGATCGACATCGTCACCCGCCCCGGCGCCGGGACCCGCTTCTCCCTGCGCCTGCCCCTGACTTTGGCCATCATCGACGGCCTGGTGGTGCGCCTGGGGGCCGAGCGCTACATCCTCCCCACCGTGGCGGTGCGGGAGACCCTGCGCCCCGCCCGGGAAGACTGCTTCACCGTGGAGGGCAAGGGTGAGCTCATCCGGGTGCGCCAGCTCCTTCTGCCCCTGGTGCGTCTGCACCGGCTCCTGGGGCTGGCCGGCGCCGGCCCCGACCCCTGGGACTCCCTGGTGCTGGTGGTGGAGCACGAAGGGGAGGCCCGGGCCTTCCTGGTGGATGAAATCCTGGGAAAACAGGAAGTGGTGATCAAATCCCTGGGGCAGCTGCTGCAGAACCGCCCCGGCCTGGCCGGCGGCACCATCCTGGGGGACGGCCGGGTGGGCCTCATCCTGGATGTGGGAGGGCTCTTCGCCCTGGCCGGGTGAAAGCGGACGGATGGCCGGAGCCGAAAGCGGCAGGCAACCGGAAGGGGGTGGGAGGTGAGGGCGAAGGGGGCCGGGGCCAGCCCGTTGCCGGACCGCCGGCCGGCGGGAAAAGAGGGGCACGCTTCCCCTTCCGGATGGCTTTTGCGGGGCCCCGGAGAGGAATACCGCCCCACCCCGCCCTTGCCATCGGCAGCAACCCCGTCCCTGGGAGGAGGAAAGGAGACGCTGAGCATGAAGCTGGGCACTATTCGCTTTACCCTGCGGGAACGCATTCTCGCGCAGTTCCTTCTCATCATCGCCGTCTTTCTCGGCCTCTTTTTCTTCCTGCTCCTGCCGGCCATGCGGGAGATGGTCTTCCGGGAAAAGGAGGTCCAGATCAAAGACATGGTGCAGACCGCCATCGGGCTGCTGCAGGAGTATGAGGCCCGGGCCCAGAAGGGGGAGTTCTCCCGGGCCGAAGCCCAGGAGCGGGCCAAAAAGCGCCTGAGTCAGATGCGCTACGGCCCGGAAAACAAGGACTATTTCTGGATCAACGACTTCGGCCCCGCCATGGTGATGCACCCCTATCGGCCCGACCTGGAAGGCAAGGACCTCTCCACCTTCAAGGACCCTAAGGGCAAGGCCCTGTTTCTGGAGATGGTGCAGGTCTGCCGGGACAAGGGCGAGGGCACGGTGGCCTACATGTGGCAGTGGAAGGACGACGCCACCCGCATCGTCCCCAAGCTCTCCTATGTGAAGGCCTTCCAGCCCTGGGGCTGGATCGTGGGCACCGGCATCTATGTCAATGATGTGGCGGAGCAGGTGGCGGCCCAGCGCCAGCGCCTGCTGATCATCCTGGTCCCGGTGGTTTTTCTCCTTCTGGCCTGGCTCATCGTCCCTTTAAGGCGCCTGGGGCGGCTTCTGGGGGTGATGCAGAGCATCACCCGGATCTCCGAGGAGGTGAAGAGCGGGGCCACCCAGGTGTCCCAGACCTCCCAGAATCTGGCCCAGGGCGCCAGCGCCCAGGCCGCCGCCCTGGAGGAGACCTCCGCCTCCCTGGAGGAGATGGCCGCCATGACCCGGGGGAACGCCGACCACGCCCGCCAGGCCGATGCCCTGGTGGCGGAGACCGCCCAGGTGGTGGAGCAGGCCCACCGGGCCATCCAGGAGCTGGCCGCCTGCATGCAGGAGGTCACCGCCGCCGGCCAGCAGACCGCCAAGATCATCAAGACCATCGATGAGATCGCCTTCCAGACCAATCTTCTGGCCTTAAACGCCGCGGTGGAGGCGGCCCGGGCCGGGGAGGCGGGGGCGGGCTTCGCGGTGGTGGCCGACGAGGTGCGGGCCCTGGCCATCCGGGCGGCGGCCGCGGCCAGGGACACCGCCGGTCTCATCGAGGGCACGGTGCGCCAGGTGCAGCAGGGCTCCCAGCTCATGGATCAGACCCAGGAGACCTTCTCCCAGGTGGCGGGCCGGGCCGGCAAGGTGAAGGACCTGGTGGCGGAGATCGCCGCGGCCAGCGGCGAGCAGGCCCAGGGGGTGGAGCAGATCTCCCGGGCCGTCCAGGACATGAACCGGGTCACCCAGGAGACCGCGGCCAGCGCCGAGGAGAGCGCCGCCGCGGCCCAGCAGCTCTCCGCCCAGTCCGAGCAGCTGCGGGCCATCGTCCGGGAGCTGGAGACCATCGCCCAGATGCACCTGGAGGGCGGCCGGGGCTGACCCGGGGCCGGCCTCCCAGGGGGACGCCCCGGGCGTTCCCCCCGCGGCCACAGGCAGGTTTTCCCCTGAGCGTCGATGCCCGGGTCCCGAAGCGGAAATGGCAGGCCAAGGGGGTCTGACCCCTTTAACCCCTATCACGGGAGGAGAGAAAGCATGTGGCAGAACCTGAAGCTGAGGACCAAACTCTATCTGGGCTTCGGCGTCATGGGGCTTTTGGCCCTGGCCCTGGGCGGGGTGGGCTATTATGCCGCCGGCCGGGGGGCGGAGCAGGTGAAGGTTTTGGGGGAGGCCGCCCTCCCCAAGGCGGAAAGCCTCCTCACCCTGGAGAGCGCCGCCGAAAGCATCCGGGGGTCCACAAGGACCCTGGCCATCACAGGGCTCAGCAAGGAGGTCCGGGAGCGGCAGTACAAAGTCATCGCCCAGGCCCTGGAGCAGTACGGCAAGGCCTGGAAGACCTTTGAGGGCCTCCCCAAGACCCCGGAAGAGGCGGAGCTCTGGCGCCAGCTGGCCCCGGCCCGGGAGGCCTGGCGCCAGGAGAACACCAAGGCCCTGGAGCTGGCCAAACAGGTGGACGCCCTGGGGATCGCCGACCCGGATGGACTCATTCGGAATCTGGAAGAATTCACCAAGGATCACTATCTGCTGGTCCAGAAGATCCTGCAGCTCCTCTTCACCCAGCAGGGGACCTTCACCGGCGGGGAGGATCACACCGCCTGCAACCTGGGGAAATGGCTCCCCACCTTCCAGACCGACAACGAGACTTTGAAAAAGGAGCTTAAGGAGGTTCAGGAGCCCCACCTCCGCTTCCACGAGGCAGTGAAGCGCATCAAGGAGCTCATGGCCGCAGGCCAGCGGGCCGAGGCCCAGGCGGTCTATGAACGCCAGCTGGTTCCCGCCATGCAGGACACCTTCGGCCACTTCGAGGCCCTGCTCAAGACGGCCCAGGAGGCCCATGAGGTCTTCCAGCGCCTGGAGGAACAGCTTTTGGGCCCGACCCTGGAGAAGCAGCGGGCCGCGGCCGCCATCCTGGACAAACTGAAGGAGGCGGTCGTTCGAAATGCCCACCAGCAGGTGCAGCAGGCCGCGGGGGAGGCCGCCTCCCTGAAGGGCATCGCCTTCGCCGCCATGGCGGTGGGGCTCCTGCTGGCGGGGCTGCTGGGCTTTCTCATCACCCGGAACCTCACGGGCACCCTCACCCGGGTGGTCACCTCCCTGAAGGAGGGCTCGGAGCAGGTGGCCGCGGCCGCGGCCCAGGTGGCGGGGGCCAGCCAGTCCCTGGCCCAGGGCGCCAGTGAGCAGGCCGCCTCCCTGCAGGAGACCTCCGCCTCCCTGGAGGAAATGGCCTCCATGACCCGGCAGAACGCCGACAACGCCCGGCAGGCCGACGCCCTGGCGGCGGAGACGAGCGGCGTGGTGGCCCAGGCGACGCAGGCCATGCAGGGGCTGATCAGCGCCATGCAGGAGGTCTCCCGGGCCAGCGAGAAGACGGCCAAGATCATCAAGACCATTGATGAGATCGCCTTCCAGACCAATCTCTTGGCTCTGAACGCCGCGGTGGAGGCGGCCCGGGCCGGCGAGGCGGGGGCGGGCTTCGCGGTGGTGGCGGACGAGGTGCGGGCCCTGGCCATGCGGGCCGCGGAGGCCGCCAAGAACACCGCGGATCTCATCGAGGGGACCGTCTCCCGCGTCCAGCAGAGCGCCGAGCTGGTGCAGAAGACCTCCGGGGCCTTCTCCCAGGTGGCCAGCGACACCGGCAAGATGAAGGACCTGGTGGCGGAGATCGCCGCGGCCTCCAGCGAGCAGGCCCAGGGGGTGGAGCAGATCAACAAGGCGGTGACCGAGATGAACACCGTCACCCAGCAGGTGGCCGCCAACGCCGAGGAGAGCGCCAGCGCCTCCGAGGAGCTCAACGCCCAGTCCGAGCAGATGAAGGCCCTGGTGGCGGAGCTCACCCGGCTGGTGGGGGGCGGCAGGAACGGCCCGCGGCTGGCCACCCCTCAGGCCGCGGCCCGGCTGACCCGGGGCCGGCCGGCCCTGAAACGCCCGGCCATAACGGAAAAGCCCCTGCTGCCGGCCGGGGCGGCCAAACCGGAGGAGCTCATCCCCTTTGATCAGGATGAATTCAAGGAATTTTAACGAGCGGACACTTTGCGCCGATAGGAAAGAGGGGGGCGACATCCCCCCAAGGAGGCGGCCATGGGAGAAGCGGCACGGTCCCTGGAGCAGACGGGACTCAGAGCCCGGGAGGGCAAATACCTCACCTTCGTTCTGGCCCAGGAGGAGTTCGGCCTGGAGATCCTGAAGGTGCGGGAAATCATCGGCATGCTGGAGATCACCGCCATCCCCCAGACCCCGGAGTATGTCAAGGGCGTCATCAACCTCCGGGGCCGGGTCATCCCGGTCATTGACCTCCGGCTGAAGTTTGGTCTCCCGCCCCTGGAGTATGGGGAGCGCACCTGCATCATCGTGGTGGACGTGAACAGCGGCCAGGGCCTCATGCAGATGGGGGTGGTGGTGGACGCGGTCTCCGAGGTCCTCAATGTGGGGGCGGAGGATCTGGAGCCCCCGCCCAACTTCGGCCGCGGCCTGAACAATTCCTATATCCTCGGGATCGCCAAGACCAAGGGGAGCATCAAGATTCTGCTGGATATTGACCGGGTGCTGTCCGCCGCGGAGCTCCTGGGGCTGGAGGCCCTGGGAAGCTGAGGCGGGCTGTCCGCAAGGAAAGCAGGGAAGGGGACCCGGGGACGGGAAGGTGCCGCCTGCCCCGGGAGATGAGGGAAGTGGGCCGGCAAGGGCCTCTTTGCCAGGGCCCCCAAAGTGGGGGGAGCGGACTCATGGAGCCGCAGAGCCAGGGATCTTCCCTTCTGGGCCGCTCAGAGGCCGTGGCCCCGGGGGCGGTCCCGCCCCTCTCCGGGCGGGAGTTCGACCTCATCCGGGAGCTGGTCAAGCGCCACGCCGGCATCTCCTTAGGTGAGCAGAAGCGGGAGCTGGTGCAGGCCCGCCTGGGGAAGCTTCTGCGGGAGCGGGGTCTGGCCAGCTTCCGGGACTACTACCGCCTGGTGACGGCCGATGGCAGCGGCGCCGAGCTCACCCGGCTGCTGGACGCCATCTCCACCAACCAGACGGCCTTTTGGCGGGAGCCGGCCCATTTTGAGTTTCTGCTCCGGGAGCTTCTGCCCGCCTGGCACCGGGAGGGCCGGAGCCGGAGGGGCTTGCGGTTCTGGAGCGCCGGCTGCTCCACCGGCGAGGAGCCTTACACCCTGGCCATGGTGCTGTGGGAGGCCCTGCCGGAGGCCGAAGCGAGGCAGAGCACCATCCTGGCCTCAGACCTCAACACCCAGGTGCTGGCCAGCGCCCGGCGGGGGATCTACCCTGGGGAGCGCCTCACGCCTCTGCCCCCGGAGTGGCGGCGGCGCTATTTCCTCCGGGGTGTGGGCCGCTGGGAGGGTTATGTGCAGGTGAAGCCCCAACTCAAGGAGATGGTGCATTTCTTCCGCCACAACCTGACGGGCCCCCTCCCCTTCACGGACGGGGTGGAGGTGATCTTCTGCCGGAATGTGATGATTTATTTCGAGAAAGAGACCCAGGCCGAGGTGATTGGCAAATTCTACCAAGGCCTCACCCCCGGGGGCTACCTGTTCATCGGACACTCGGAGAGCCTGTGCAATCTCAGCCATCGCTTCGCGTACATCCGCCCCACGATCTATCGGAAATAGGCCCCGGTCGGGTGACCGTGGTGGTGGGGGTGGCGGATATGAAGGTGAGCAACCAGGCCAGCCACCTGCTGGTGACGCACGCCCTGGGGTCCTGTATCGGGGTGGCCGTCTATGACCCCCAGGCCCGGGTGGGGGGCCTGTTGCACTACATGCTGCCGGACTCCTCCCTGGATCCGGCCCGGGCGGCGGAAAATCCCTATATGTTTGCGGACACCGGCATCCCCCGGCTGTTTCGGGAATGCTACGCCCTGGGGGCCAGCAAGGCCCGCCTGAAGGTGAAGGTGGCCGGGGGCGGCCAGGTCCTGGGGGGCGAGGAGCACTTCCAGATCGGCCGCCGCAACTACGCCGCCCTGCGCCGGATCTTTCTCCGGAACAACGTGCTGGTGGACAATGAAGAGGTGGGGGGCGCCAAGCCCCGGACCATGTTTCTGGACCTGGCCAGCGGCCGGGTCTGGGTCAAAGTCATCGGGCAGAATCTCGTGGAATTATAGGTGAGCGGGCCATGAGTCTCATTCCCCAGATCCTGCGGTCGCTGAAGCATCTCCCCCCCTTCCCGGTGGTGGCGCAACGGGCCCTGACCCTGGTGAACCAGCCCGAGGTCAGCATTGAGGAGCTGGTGGAGGTGGTGAAATTCGATCCCGGGATCACCGCCAATATCCTGCGCATCAGCAACTCCGCCTATTTCGGATTGCGGCGGGAGATCCATTCCCTCCATCAGGCCCTGCTGCTTCTGGGGACCCAGGAGCTGTTGAAGATCATTATCGCCAGCGGCGCCACCCGGCTGTTCGCCAACGGCACCCCGGGCTATTTCCAGGAGCACCACGGCCTGTGGCGCCACTCCATCAGCTGCGCCCTCATGGCCGACCTTTTGGCCCGGGAACTGGCGGCCACCGAGCGCACCACCGCCTTCACCGCCGGCCTGCTGCATGACATCGGCAAGATCGTCTTAAGCCTCTATGTGGAACAGAAATTCTCCCAGATCATGGCAGTGGTGGAGAAACGGGGCCTCCCCTTTCAGCAGGCGGAGAAACTGGTGCTGGGCATCAGCCACGCCGAGGTGGGGGGCGAAATGGCCCGCATCTGGGATTTCCCCAACCGCCTGCGGCTGGTGATCCACTATCATCACCTGGACCGACCCGAGGCCTTTTCGGATGACATGGTGCTCCTCATCTACCTGGCGGACCTTTTGGTGATGATGTTCGGCCAGGATCTGGGCAACGAAGGCCTGGCCTATGACGGGTTTCCCCAGGTGCTGCACCACTTCAACCTCCGGGAGCGGGACCTGGAGCGCCTGCTGATGCATTTCGGCAGCTCCTGGGGGGAAGCCAAGGTATTCTTCGGACTGGTGGGGGACGGCCATGCCGTACAACGTGCTCATCGTGGATGATTCCGCCACTATGCGGGCGCTGATCCGGAAGATCCTGGCCATCTCGGGGTTCAACCTGGGCCGCTGTTTCGAAGGGGCCAACGGCCGGGAAGGGCTGGCCATCCTGGAGCAGCACTGGGTGGACCTGGTGCTGTCCGATATTCACATGCCGGAAATGGACGGCAACGCCTTCATCACCGCCCTCAAAGGCCACCCCCTGTGGAAAACCATCCCGGTGGTGGTGGTGAGTACTGAGTCCCGGGAGGAGGTCCTGGCGCCCTTCCGCCGCCTGGGCGTGGCGGGCTACATCAAAAAACCCTTCAAACCGGAAACCATCCGGCGGCAGTTGAGCACCCTGCTGGGGGAGGTGGGCACACCCGATGCTGGAGAACTTGAAGGCTGCGACTTTTGAAGTCTTTGAAAGCATGTTTTTCCTCTTTCCGGAACCCCCCCTTCTGGAGCCGCCGGTGTTTAAGGGGCCGGGCGTGCAGGCCTGGGTCCCGGTGCAGGGGCCGCGCGCCTTCCGCATCGGCCTCACCGTGCCCCAGTCCCTGGCCCGGAAAATGGCCGCCAATTTCCTGGGCCTGGCCACCAACGACCCCACCGTGGAGCAGATCCGAGATGCGGTGCAGGAGGGGGCCAACATGGTGGCCGGCAGCTTCCTGGCCCGGGAAGGGGCCTCCCCCGCCTTCCACCTCCAGCCGCCCCAGTCCCGGCTCCTGGACCTGGGAAGCCCCCTCTTCCGCCTCAGCCTCAATCATCTGCTGCTGCTGGTGGACGATGACAGTCTGGAGGTCTTCGTGGAAAAAATATAGGGCCGTCCGCCCAAGGCGGGGGCCCCGGGCAGGATGGGAAGCGCCGGCGCACCGGCCGGAGAGCGGCGCCGTCTCGGAGGCAGAGGCGCTTCAGCCCCCAAGGCGCCGCGCCCTGGGTGGCGGCGGCGGTCCCGTTCCCGGTGGCCTGGGCGGCGGTGGTGCATCAGGCTTTAGCAGGCAGGTGAAAAACCCTCTTCCCCGGAGCTTGGGGGAGGAGGCTGGCCGATTTTGCCGGTTCGGCAAAGCCAAATCCCATTTATGTTATGGGTTGGGGAGGCGGCTCGGGGGAGGGGCAGGGGTCTATGACCCTCTGGTCCCTCCCCCGAATAAACTTTCCCCACAACCTGCCAGGACGGGGCGCCCTCCCGGGCCCTTGGGCAAGGAGGCACCGGGGCGCGGCCACTTCCAGGGATGGAGCCATGCGCAAGACCAGGGTTTTGATCGTCGATGATTCCGCCGTGGTGCGACAGATCTTCACCGACCTCATCTCCCAGGCGCCGGATCTGGAGGTCTGCGGCACCGCCCCGGATCCGTATGTGGCCCGGGACAAGATCTTCCACGAGCGCCCCGACGTCATCACCCTGGACCTGGAAATGCCCCGCATGGACGGCCTCACCTTCCTGAAAAAGCTGATGCATTACCATCCCCTGCCGGTGGTCATCGTCTCCTCCCTCACCCCTCAGGGCAGCCGCATGGCGGTGGAGGCCCTGGAGCTGGGCGCGGTGGAGGTCCTGGGCAAACCCGGAAGCTCCTTCAGCGTCGGCAACCTGGCGGACCAGCTCCTCACCAAGATCCGGGCCGCGGCCCGGACCCGGCCCCGGCCGGCTCCCGCCGGCCCTCCGGCGGTTGCAGCGCCGGCGCTCTCCCTCTCCCCCCTGACCACCACTCACAAGGTGGTGGCCATCGGGGCCTCCACCGGCGGCACCGAGGCCATCCGGGAGATCCTGACCCGCCTGCCCCCCACTTTCCCGGGGATCGTCATCGTGCAGCACATGCCCCCCAAGTTCACCACCTCCTTTGCCGAGAGGCTGGATCAGCTCTGCGCCCTGGAGGTGAAGGAGGCGGCGGACGGCGACTCCGTGCTCCCCGGGCGGGCTCTCCTGGCCCCCGGGAACTACCATATGCTGTTGCAGCGCAGTGGCGCCCGCTACCTGGTACGGGTAAAAAACGGCCCCCCGGTGCATCACCAGCGGCCCAGCGTGGATGTACTCTTTCAGTCCGTGGCCCAGGCCGCGGGCGGCAACGCCGTGGGGGTCATCCTCACCGGCATGGGGGCCGACGGGGCCGCAGGCCTGCTGGCCATGCGGCAGCAGGGCGCCCATACCATCGCCCAGGATGAGGACTCCTGCGTGGTCTTCGGCATGCCCAAGGAGGCCATCCAGCGGCAGGCCGCCGCCAAGGTCCTCCCCTTAAACCGCATCGCCGAGGAGCTGGTGCGCCATCTGGCCCAGTAACGGCCGGTTGACAGGGCCACGGAGGCCCGGTAAGCTCAAGGGGTGGGAGAGGGGCGTCCGGAGGGGCAGCCGCCTCCCTGTCCGTGAGAGCCTGGCCCTCCCGGCGGCGGTCTCAAGCGGCGGGGGAGCGGGCCTGCCTTTAGCCGGAGCAGCCGGGCATTCCCGGCGGGGCGGAGGGGAGGGGGGATTCCGGCCGGCCCCGCCCCTGCCGCCGAAATGAAGAGCTTTGCCGGGGACCGCTCCCGCCGGCCCCGCCTTTGAGGTCAATGGTGCTGAAACTGGTGGGCTTCGACTGTGACGGCGTCCTTTTTGATTCCCGGGACGCCAACATCGCCTTTTACAACAGCATCCTGGCGCATTTCGGCCGGGGGCCCATGGCGGAGGCCCAGGTGGACTATGTCCACAGCCACACCTACCGGGAGTCGGTGGAATACCTCTTCCAGGGGGACCCCCGTCTGCCGGAGGTCCTGGAGTATTGCCGCACCCTGGATTACCGCCCCTTCATCCCCCTGATGGTGGAGATGCCCCACCTGCGGGAATTCCTCCGCTTTCTCCGGCCCCGCTACCGCACCGCGGTGGCCACCAACCGCACCACCACCACCCACACGGTGCTGACGCACCACGGCCTCCGGGACTGCTTTGACCTGGTGGTCTCCGCTCTGGACGTCACCCACCCCAAACCTCACCCCGAGGCCTTCTGGCGCATCCTGGAACACTTCCGGCTGCGGCCGGAGGAGGCCTTATACATCGGGGATTCGGCCGTGGACGAGGCCTTTGCCCGTAATGCCGGCGTCCGCCTGGTGGCCTACCGCAACCCGGCCCTGGCGGCGGACTATCATCTCGAGTCCTTCGCCGAGGCCCCGGACCTTATCCGCCGGCTGGCCCGGGAAGGCTGAAGGCGCCGGAGCCCCGGGGGCCGGGCGGCGGGAACTTTCCGGGGGACGGTCCTTACAGCCCGGCCATGAGGCGGTCGAACTCCGCCACCGTCACCGCCGGCGCGGTGGAAAAGGCAATCCCGGTGAGCCTGCTTAAGGCCACCGAGGCCTGCATGGCGGCGCCGATATCCGGGAAGTCCGTGATCAGGAGCAGATCCTTCTCTCCCAGCAGGGCGTACATGCCGCTGACGCTGCCCCCGAATTTCCGGATGGTCTCCTCCGCCTGCTGGGTGCGCTGGGCGCTGATGCCTTTGACGCCTTCCGCCGAATACTTGCCGAACATCACAAATAGAGCCATGGCGTCCCTCCCTTGGGGCCCTGGAGGCCCGGGGCTGATGTTGCTCCATTGTGCCAGAAAGGGGGCTTGCGGTCCAGAGAAAGGCGATTTTTCCCGGCCCCCCGGCCGAAAGGGGTTGACTTGCCCGGGCAGGGGGGTAAATATATGGTGAATTTGGCCGTCCCGCAACGGCCCGTGGGGCGGGGACGGCCGACAAGGAGACCGGCATGAAAAAATACCAATGTGAAGTCTGTGGTTATATTTACGACCCGGCGGCGGGTGACCCGGACGGCAATGTGCCCCCCAACACTCCCTTCGAGAATCTGCCGGCGGATTGGGTCTGCCCCATCTGCGGCGCCAGCAAGGACCAGTTCAGCCCGGTGGACTGACCTGAACCGCTCCCGTTGCCGTAGGCGGCGACGGGAGTGGTCCGGCCCGAGATCATGCTCACCACCCGTCCCAACGCCTCACCCCCGGAGTCGCCTCCGGCCCGGAAGAAATCCCTGGCCCGGGAATACGGCGAGGCCCTCCTCATCGCCGTCATCCTGGCCCTCATCATCCGGGCCTTTTTGGTGCAGGCCTTCTCCATCCCCTCGGGGTCCATGCTCCCCACCCTGCACATCGGGGACTACCTGCTGGTGAACAAGTTCATCTACGGCATCCGCAACCCCTTCACCAACAAGGTCCTCATCCCCGTCAGCCGGCCCCGGCGGGGGGATGTGGTGGTCTTCATCTTCCCCCGGGACCCCTCCAAGGACTACATCAAGCGGGTGGTGGGCCTGCCGGGGGAGCGGGTGCAGATCGTCAACAAGAAGGTGCTCATCAACGGCCAGCCCCTGGAGACCCCCCAGGCGGCCTTTTCCGATCCGGAGATTCTGCCGCCTCCGGTCCGCCCTGAGGAGGGGGCCCGGGACAATTTCGGTCCCGTGGAAGTGCCTCCGGATTCCTATTTCGTCCTGGGAGACAACCGGGATCACAGCTATGACAGCCGCTTCTGGGGCTTCGTGCACCTGGATGCCCTGCGGGGCAAGGCCTTCATCATCTATTTCTCCTGGAAAGGCGATCACTCCCTGCCGGTCTACCTGGCCTTTTTCAAGGGATTGCGCGGTCTGGTCACCACTTTTGCCTGGGATACGGAAGCCTTTGAAGTCAGGTGGAACCGTATCGGCAAGCTGATCCACTGATGCGGGGCCGCAGGCCCGGCGCCGGCACCCGCCGGATTTCCCCGGGAGTCCGACCAGGCGGCTGGCCCTTCTGGCTGCTGGTCCTGGTGCTCCTGGCCGCCTGCAGTAAGGGGGAGCCCCGGCCCCTGGTGGTGGTGGGCGCCCCGGACTCCCCCCGGTTGCGCCAGGTGGTGGCCGGACTGGAGGCAGGCTTGGCCCCCCGGCCGGTGGAGCTGGTCACCCTCCCCCCCTACGGCGAGGAAGGGGCGGAGACCCTCAGGCGTCTGCGGGCCGCCCGGCCGCCGCTGTTCATCGTCCTGGGGACCCCGGTCCTGATGATGCTGGCCCCAAAAGAGAAGCAGCGGCCCGTGATCTTTGCCATGGTGGCCAACCCCTATTTCAGCCATGCCGCTTGGGACCCCAGGAGACCCGAATTCCATCAGCGCAACGTCACCGGGCTGGCCTCGCCGCCGCCGGTGGCCCAGGCCCTGAGGCAGGCCACCTCCCTTTTCGGCCCCCGGACCTGGGGTTTGCTCTACGATCCCCAGGACGGGGCTGCCCTGGAGGTGGCCCAGGCCTTTGAGCGGACGGCCCGCGAGCTGGGCCTCCCCGCAGTAATGGAAAAGGCCTCCGGCCCGGATGAGGACGGGGAGGCGCTTGGCCGCCTGACGGCCCGGGGGGCGAAGGTTCTCTATCTGCCTCCCGCCACCACGGCGGCCCGCTATGCCCCCTCGGTGCTGGCCCTGGGCCGGGAGCGCCGGGTGATGGTGGTGAACGGCCACCCGGAGATTGCGGAGCCCGGGGCCATTCTGACCCTCACCCTGGACTATGAGGCCCTGGGGCGGGAAGCCGCCGCCCTGGCCCGGCGGGTGCTGGCAGGGGAGAGCCCCGCCGGCATCCCCATTCAGGAGACCCAACCCCTGAGAATTCAGGTGGACGAAGCCCTGGTGCGCCATTGGGCCGGCTATCCGGCGCCGGGGCGCTGAGGCGGCCCGGCACCGCGCTCTTTTGGGCCGCGCCCCTTTGCCGGCGGGGGGACGCCCCCCGCAGCCGGGCCTCCCGGCCCTGGCCGGACCACAGCCACAGGAGAGGAGAACCCGAGATGCCCCCGGAAGCGGCCCTGGATCCCCGTGCCTGGAATCCGGAAATCGCCCTGGTGCCCTTCACTCTGGAGAACGGCCTGCAGATTCTGGTACTCCCCGACCCCACCCTGCCGGTGGTGTCGGTGCAGGTGCATTATGCCGTGGGCTCCCGCCATGAGGTGCCGGGGATCACCGGCATCTCCCACCTCTTTGAGCACCTCATGTTCCGGGGCACCGCCACCCTGGGACCGGAGGAGTTCTCCCGGCGGCTGCAGGCCAAAGGGGGCGAAGTCAACGCCTTCACCACCCGGGATCACACCTCCTATTTTGAAAACCTGCCCGCGGAGCACCTGGAGCTGGCCCTGTCCCTGGAAGCGGAACGGCTCAAGCACCTGAAGCTGGACGAAGAGAATTTCGAGACCGAGCGTCAGGTGGTGCTGAGTGAGCGCAAACTGCGCTGTGTGGACAGCCCCTTCGGCCTGGTGGAGGAGCTCCTGTTTGCCACCGCCTACACCACCCACCCCTACCGGTGGCCCATCATCGGCTGGGATCAGGACCTGCGCCGCCTGACGCTGGAGGATTGCCTCGCTTTCTTCCGGCGCCACTACCAGCCGGGGGAGATGCTCATCCTGGTGGCGGGAGAGGCGGAACCGGAGCAGGTGTATCAGCTGGTGCAGCGCTATTTCGGCGACCTGCCCCCCGGCTCCCGGGAGGTGCAGCGGGTGGTGGAACCGCCGCAGCGGGGCGAACGGCGGGCGGTGTTCAAGAAGGTCTCCCAGATGGAGGCCCTGTTTGCCGGCTTCCACACCGTGGGTCTGGGACACCCGGACATCTATCCCCTCATGGTGCTGGCCTCCATCCTCTCCCAGGGCCGGGCCTGCCGCTTCTACCAGGAATTCGTGCGCCCGGGCCGGGCGGCGGAGCTGGAGGCGGAGGTCTATCCCCCGCCGTGGACTGCGGCGGACCCGGATCTGTTCATCATCCGGGCGGTGGCGGCCCCGGGGGAGCCCCTGCCCCGCCTGGAGGCCGACCTCTGGGCGGCCCTGGCGCGGCTGCAGGAGGAGGGAGTCACCGACCCGGAGCTGGCCCGGGCCAAAAAGATGCTGCGGGCCCAGACGGTGCAGGGGCTGGCCAAGACCTTCTACCGCGGCCTAATGGCGGCCCTGTTTCACCTCAAGGCCGGGGACGCCACCCTGGCCAACCGCCTGCTCGCCGCCTATGACGCGGTCAGCGCCGCGGACGTGCTGCGGGTGGCCCGGCAGTATCTCCGGGAGGACAACCGCACCGTGGTCACCCTGAAGCCGGTCAGCCCCGAAGAAAGCCAGGAGCTGGGGCCCCTCTTTTAGGCGCCCCGCCCGTGGACGCCGTCAGTCGGAAGGAGAAGCGCATGGCCGCCCTCGCCGCCCTTCAGCAGGCCACCCTGAAAAACGGTCTCAGCCTCCTGGGGGTGGAATACCCCCGGGTGCCCTGGATCAGTCTGGCTTTCATGTGTAAACGCGGCTCAGAGACCGACCCCCCGGACAAACCCGGGGTGGCGGACTGGACGGCGGAGCTCCTCACCCAGGGCACCCGCCGGCGCCGCCAGCTGGAGCTGGCCCAGGACATCGAGGCCCTGGGCGCCGCCCTGGCCGCCCGGGGCGGCTGGGATGCCACCTACGTGCACCTGGACGGGCTGGCGGAAGATATGGAGACCCTGATGGCCACCCTGGCGGAGGTGGCCCTGACCCCGGCCTTTCCGGCGGACGACTTCGCGCTCCTCAAGGAGCGCCGCCGGGCGGAGCTCACTCAGGCAATGGACGATCCCCGGGAGGTGGCCAACCGCACCTTTACCCGGCTGTTCTTCCAGGGGGCCCCGTATGGGCATGCGGTGCGGGGAGAGCTGGCCCGGGTGGACGCGGTGGGACTGGAGGATCTCACGGCCTGGTACGCCCGGGAATTCGTCCCGGAGGAGAGTGTGCTGGTCTGCGTCGGCATGGTCCCCTTCCCCCGGCTGGTGGAGGCGGCGGCGCGCCATTTCGGCTCCTGGGGGGGCGGGGGTCCGGCCAGCCCCGCCTGGCGGGAGGCCCCGGCGCGGCTGGCGGCCCCCGGCATCTATCTCCTGGATCGGCCGGAGCTCACCCAAAGCGAGATCCGCCTGGGCCACCTGGGCCTGCCCCGCTCCCACCCGGACTATTTCCCGGTGCGCCTGCTGAACTACATCCTGGGGGAGGGGGGCTTCTCCTCCCGCCTCATGGGCCGCATCCGCTCGGAGCTGGGCCTCACCTATGGCATCCGCAGCACCTTTGCCTGGCGCCGGGCCCCGGGCCCCTTTGTCATCTCCACCTTCACTCCGGCGGGGAACACCGCGCTGGCCATCAAGGAGATCCAGCGGGTGGTGCAGGAAGTCCAGGAAGCCGGGGTCACGGCCCAGGAGCTGGCGGAGGCCCAGAGCTATTATATCGGGCACTTCCCCTTGGGGCTGGAGACCCCCCGGGCGCTGATCCGCCAGGTCCTGAACATCGGCCTCCATGATCTGGGGTTGGATTATCTGGCCCGCTACCGGGAGAGGGTGGCTGCGGTGACCCTGGAGGAGGTCCGGCGGGCGGCACAAGCGCACCTGCACCCCCAGCGGTTGGTGACCCTGGTGGTGGGGCCGGCGGCCCAGGTTAAAGAACCATTGGCTGAAATCGGGCCGGTGACGGAATTTCCGACGGCAGAAAGCGGATTTTTTTAGTTGACAAATCGTGTGTGATGGTATGTGATATGCCAGGTACTTGTGAAAAAAAGGATAAGCCCTCCGGGGCCATCAAGTGAGGAGGATTGTTTCATGCACAAAACCCCGTTGTTGGATCAATTGGAGAGCGGCCCGTGGCCCAGCTTCGTCACGGATCTGAAGCGAGCGGCGGCCAAAAAGCCCCAGACTGCGGACCTGTTGGGGCTTCTGGAGCGCTCCTACGTGGACAAGATCACCCACTGGAAGCACGGCGGCATCGTGGGCGTCTTGGGCTACGGCTCCGGGATCATCGGCCGCTATACCGACCTCCCCGATGAATTTCCGGGGTGCGAACATTTCCATACTATCCGGGTGAACCATCCCTCGGCCTGGATGTACACCACCAAGGCGCTCCGGGAACTGATGGACATCTGGGATGAGCATGGCTCCTCCGTCTTGAACATGCACGGCTCCACCGGGGACATCATCTTTTTGGGCACCCGCACCGAGGAGCTGGAACCCTGCTTTGCCAAACTGACGGAAAAGGGCTGGGATCTGGGCGGCTCCGGCTCCGCCTTCCGGTCCCCCTCCTGCTGCATCGGCCCGGCCCGCTGCGAATGGGCCATGTATGACACGCTGGAGGCCTGCTACGAACTGACCCAGGAATTCCAGTTCGACCTGCACCGGCCCTCGTATCCGTATAAATATAAGCTGAAGCTCTCCGGCTGCCCCAACGACTGCGTGGCCGCGGTGGCCCGGGCGGACTGCTCCGTCATCGGCGTGTGGAAGGATGACATCCGCATCGACCAGAGTGCGGTGCAGGCCTACGCCGGCGGCGAGCTCAAGCCCCGGGGCGGCGCCACCAAATACGACAAGCTGGACATCCAGAAAGACGTGGTGGAGCTGTGCCCCACCCAGTGCATGAGCTGGGACGGCAAGACCCTGAAGATCAACAACCGGGAGTGCAACCACTGCATGCACTGCATCAACCTGATGCCCCAGGCCCTCCGGCCCGGCACCGAGCGGGGCGCGGCCTTCCTTCTGGGCTCCCATGCCCCCATCCTCGAGGGCGCCCAGCTGAGCTGGGTCATCGTGCCCTTCATGGAAATGGAGAAGCCCTTTGACAACCTGAAGGAGCTCATGAGCAACATCGCCGAGTGGTGGTCGGAACACGGCAAGAACCGGGAGCGGGTGGGCGAGCTCATCCTGCGGCTGGGCATGCGGTCGCTCCTCGAGGCCATCGGCGTGGAGCCGGCGCCCCAACAGGTGCGCATCCCCCGGGCCAACCCCTTCTTCTTCTGGTATCAGTCTGACTTCGACGCCGAGGCCAAGGGCCGCCGCTACGACACCCGGCAGGGGTTTGTCAGATAAGTTCCGGCCGCCGAGGCCGTCATTTTTAAGGAGGAATGAGCACCATGACCGAACGCAAAACCGATATCGGCCCGCCGCATTACGGGCAATTTTTGCACCCCGTCATCAAGGCCAACTACGGCAAATGGAAATATCATGAGATCATCGAGCCCGGCGTGCTCCTGCACGTCTCCGAGACCGGGGACAAGATCTACTCCGTCCGGGTGGGCTCCCCCCGGCTGGTGAGCACCGACTTCGTCCGGGAGGCCTGCGACATCGCGGACAAGCACAGCCAGGGCTATTTCCGCTTCACCAGCCGCCATAACATGGAATTCTTCCTCACCGATCTCGCCCAGCTGCCGGCCCTGAAGGCGGATCTGGCCGCCAAAGGGCTCCCCATCGGCGGCACCGGGCATTCGGTGACCAGCATCGTCCACACCCAGGGCTGGGTGCACTGCCACACCCCGGCCATCGACGCCTCGGGCATCGTCAAGGCGGTGATGGACGACCTCTTCGAGTACTTCGGCTCCCATGAGCTCCCGGCCCAGGTGCGCCTGGCCCTGGCCTGCTGCCTCAACATGTGCGGCGCGGTGCACTGCTCCGACATCGCCATCTGCGGCGTGCATCGCACCCCGCCCAAGGTCCTGCACGACAAGCTGCGCCACCTGTGCGAAATCCCCACCACCATCGCCTCTTGCCCCACCGGCGCCATCCGGCCGCATCCGGACAAGAGCCTGAAGAGCGTCATCGTCAACGAAGAGCGCTGCATGTACTGCGGCAACTGCTACACCATGTGCCCGGCCATGCCCTGCTTCGACGCGGAAAAGGGCGGCATCGCCATCCTGGTGGGCGGCAAGGTCTCCAACTCCAAGACCCCGCCGGCCTTCTCCCGCCTGGCCATCCCGTGGATTCCCAACAATCCGCCCCGCTGGCCGGAAGTGGTGGCCGCCATCCGCAAGATCCTCACCAAGTACGCAGAAGGCGCCAACAAGTGGGAGCGCGTCGGCGAATGGATCGAGCGCATCGGTTGGGAGCGCTTCTTCGAGGTCTGCGACATCCCCTTCACCTTCCAGCATATTGACGACTATAAGTTTCAGGCGTATGATACTTATAGGACGTCCATGCATTTCAAATTCTGAGCAGGTGGCCGAAAATGGCGTTACCCAAGGAAGAACTTGTAGAATACATCTACAAGATGGTGGAAGCGGCCCAGGGCAAAAAGCAGCTCAAGGCCAAGGACATCGAGAAAATGGTGCTCAAGGAGCACCCCGACCAGAACAAAAACGACATCAAGTTCGCCATCAAGGAGCTCATTGACGGCGGCCGCTGCGTCTACACCTACTTCGGCGGCAGCTTCATCGAGCTCCCCCGGGTGGAAGGCGCGGCGAAGCACTGATGGACCGGCCCTGCCCCCGATTGCTCCTGGCAGCTCTCCGGGGTGGGGCCGGGAAAACCACCCTCACCCTGGGCCTGCTGGCAGCCTGGCACAGCCAGGGACGGGTCATTGTGCCCTTCAAAAAGGGGCCCGACTACATTGACCCGGCGTGGCACGCCCTGGCGGCCGGCAGACCCAGCCACAATCTGGACCCCTTCCTCATGGAGGGGGACCAGATCGTGGCCTTGGTGCGGCGCCACGCCACCACCGCCGATGGCCTCCTCATCGAGGGCAATCGGGGGCTGTACGACGGCCTGGACGCGGAGGGCACTTACAGCACCGCGGAGCTGGCCAAGCTGCTGGCGGTGCCCGTGGTGTTGGTGGTGGATTGCACCATGGCCACCCGCACCGTGGCCGCCCTGGTGCTGGGCTGCCAGCATTTCGACCCCCAGGTGCCCCTGAAGGGGGTTATCCTGAACCAGATCGCCCGCCCCCGCCACGAAGCCATCCTGAGAGCCAGCATCGAGCGCTACTGCGGCTTGCCGGTCCTGGGGGCCCTGCCCCGCCTCAAGTGCGCCGTGTTCCCCGAGCGCCACATGGGACTGGTGCCGCCCCAGGAGCATGCCGCGGCACTGCGGGCGGTGCACACCGCCCGGGACCTGGCGGAAAAATACCTGGATCTGGAGGGCCTCTGGCAGGTGGCCGGCCAGGCCCCGCCCCTGCCCCCCGGACCGTGGCTGGAGCCGGTGCCCGATACCGCCCCGGAGCCGGTGACCATCGGCATCATCCGGGACTCCGCCTTTCAGTTCTACTACACCGACAATCTGGAGGCCCTGGCGGCCGCCGGCGCCCGGCTGGTGGAGCTCAGCGCCCTGGAGGCGCCTTCTCTGCCCCCGGACCTGGACGCCCTCTACATCGGCGGGGGCTTTCCGGAGACCCACGCCCAGGCCCTCAGCGAAAACCGCACCTTTCGGGAGGCGGTGCGCCAGGCGGCGGAGAACGCCCTGCCCATCTATGCCGAGTGCGGCGGCCTCATGTATCTGGGAGCCGCCATCCGCACCCTGGAAGGGGAGCGCTTCCCCATGGTGGGCCTCTTCCCCTTCGATTTCGTCATGGGGCGCAAACCAAAGGGCCATGGCTACACCGTCCTGGAGGTGGAGACGGACAACCCCTTCTTCCCCCGGGGCAGCCGCCTCAAAGGGCACGAATTCCATTATTCCCGCATCCAGCCGGAGCCCGGGGCGGACACGGTCATGGCCTTCCGGGTGGTCCGGGGCGCCGGCATCGGCGGCCAGCGGGACGGCCTGCTGTATAAAAATGTCCTGGCCACCTACACTCACCTCCATGCCCTGGGAGCCCCCCACTGGGCCCCGGCCCTGGTGGCCCGGGCCGGGGAATACCGCCGGTGCCGCCTGGCCCGGCCGGCCCGGGAGCTCACCCTGCCGGAGGAGCCCCAGCTGACGGCCACCCACCGCCTGGGGGAGGGGCCACTTTTTCATTGACTTCCCCCCGGTGATACGGTATCTGTTTTGTGAAAAATGGCTCGAGGGCCGGAGCCCCGGCTGCCAGCCGGATTTTTCCTCCCCGCGTTTGTGTCCCCTCGGGGCTGCAATTCTTTTCCAGGTAAAATCATGAAGGAGGTTAGGAATGGGTTGGCGAGTGGAAGTGGATGAGGACAAGTGCACCGGCGACGAGGAGTGCGTCAACGTCTGCCCTACGGGTGTCTTTGAGATGCAGGAGGGTAAGGCCGTCCCGGTGAACGAGGAGGAGTGCCTGGGCTGCGAGAGCTGCATCGAGGTCTGCCCTTCCGGTGCCATCACGGTCACAGAGGTTTAACCCCACACTCACCAAAAAACCCCGGCCTGCCGCGGCAGGCCGGGGTTGATTCCCCCTCCCCGACCCGGTCACCCTTCCATGCTCTCCTCCCGGCAGGCATGGCACTGCTTTTTGTGGCGGAGTTCCTCGGGGTCCGGCTCCCGGACCTCCAGGACCCGCACCTGGTAGTAGAGATCCTGCCCCGCCAGGGGGTGATTGAGATCCAGCACCACCTGATCCCCCCGCACCTCCTTGATGACCAGGGGATACTCCGGCGGGAAGGGCAACACCGCCGGGAGCACCTTCTGCCCGGGTGTGAGCTCCATCTCCGGAGGAAAGACCCTGGTGCTCCAGATCTGCACGTTGTCGGGTTCGTACTCCCCGAAGGCCTCCTCCTTGGGGACCACAAACTCCACTTCCCCCATCTCCGGGGACAGGCCGTAGAGGCGGCGTTCCAGGCCAGGGAGGACCTCCCCCACTCCGGCCACGAATTCCATTTCCGCGGGCGCCGTAGCGCTGCCCCGCACATAGGCGCCGTTGGCCAACCGCAGCCGATACGCCAGCCGGACATATTTGTCCGGAGTAATCACCTGCATACCTTCTCCTTGGGCGGACAGCCGGGCACTGGGTCCGGCTGTGTTTTATTCTGATATAATATCATAAATCAGGAAGAGGCCCAGCCGCCTTTTCCCTTCCTGGTCCAGGGGCTGGGGGGAGGCCGGACGTGCCCCCGGCTTGGCTTCCGGGCGGGGAATCCTGCTGCCATGATCCGCAAAGCCAGAATAGAGGAAGTGCCGGAAATCCGCCGGATGCTGGCCGAGTTCTCCCGGGAGGGGGATGTGCTGCCCCGCACCCTGGCCAGCCTCTACAGCCACCTCAGGGATTATTATGTCTGGCGGGAGGAGGACGGCCCCATCGAGGGCATCGTGGCCCTGCATGTCACCTGGGACGGCCTGGGGGAGATCCGCTCCCTGGTGGTGGTGCCGGAACGTCAGCGCCAGGGGCTGGGGACCGCCCTGGTGGCCCGCTGCCTGGAGGAGGCCCGGGATTTGGGGCTCAGGCGGGTCTTCGCCCTCACCACCAACCCGGGATTCTTCGGGCGTTTCGGCTTCCGGCCCATCGCCAAGGAGGCCCTGCCTCCCATCGTCTGGGCCGACTGCGTGGATTGCGTCAAGTTTCCGGATTGCGACGAGATCCCCGTGATGCTGGAGCTTAAGCCCTAGCCGGACGCGCCGGGGGAGAGGGCGGGGGGAGCGGCTCTCCCATCTCATGCCACCATCCCTTCCCTGGAGGGTGGGGAAGGGTTACGGGCGAAGGGTCAAGGGCTGTCGGCCTCTGACCCCCGCCCCATAAGAACTGGAGACTTTCATCCGTTATGATCGGTTATGTTCTCAAAAAGATTTTTGGCAGTAAAAACGACCGGGAGCTGAGGCGTCTCGCGCCCCTGGTGGACCGCATCACCAGCCTGGAGCCGGAGTTCCGGAAGCTCTCGGATGCCCAGCTCACCGCCAAGACCGGCGAATTCAAGGAGCGCCTGGCCCGGGGGGAGGAGCTGGACGACCTCCTGCCGGAGGCCTTCGCCGCCGCCCGGGAGGCCGCAGTCCGGGTTTTGGGGCTGCGGCCCTTCGATGTGCAGCTCATCGGCGGCATCGTGCTCCATCAGGGCAAGATCGCCGAAATGAAGACCGGCGAAGGCAAGACCCTGGTGGCCGTCATGCCCGCCTACCTCAACGCCCTCACCGGTGAGGGGGTGCACATCGTCACGGTGAACGACTACCTGGCCCGCCGGGACACCGAGTGGATGGGGGGCATCTACCGCCTCCTGGGGCTCTCCGTGGGCACCATCGTCCACGGCCTGAGCGACGCCGAGCGCCGTCAGGCCTATGCCGCCGACATCACCTACGGCACCAACAATGAATTCGGCTTTGACTACCTCCGGGACAACATGAAATTCTCCCTGGAGGACATGGTGCAGCGGGGCTTCAATTACGCCATCGTGGACGAGGTGGACTCCATCCTCATCGACGAGGCCCGCACCCCCCTCATCATCTCCGGACCGGCGGAGGAATCCACCGAGCTCTACTACATCCTCAACCGGGTGGCCCTGCAGCTGGTGCGGGACCGGGACTACACCGTGGACGAAAAGGCCCGGAGCATCCTCATCACCGAGGAGGGGGTGGCCCGGGCGGAGAAACTCCTGGGGGTGGACAACCTCTACGACCCCCGCCACATCGAGCTGCTGCACCACCTCAACCAGGCCCTCAAGGCCCACAACCTCTTCAAGCGGGACGATGAATACATCGTCAAGGACGGTCAGGTCATCATCGTGGATGAATTCACCGGCCGCCTCATGCCCGGCCGGCGTTATTCCGACGGCCTGCACCAGGCCCTGGAGGCCAAGGAAGGGGTGCGCATCGAAAACGAAAACCAGACCCTGGCCACCATCACCTTCCAGAACTACTTCCGCATGTACCGCAAGCTGGCGGGCATGACCGGCACCGCCGACACCGAGGCGGAGGAATTCAAAAAGATCTACAACCTGGACGTGGTCATCATCCCCACCCACCGCAAGATGATCCGGGTGGACCATCCCGATGTCATCTACAAGACGGCAGAGGAGAAATTCCGGGCGGTGGTGGAGGAGATCAAGGACTGCCACACCCGGGGCCAGCCGGTGTTGGTGGGCACCACCTCCATTGAGAAATCCGAGCTCCTAAGCCGCATGTTGAAGTGGGAAGGGATCAGGCACGAGGTCCTCAACGCCAAGCACCACGAAAAGGAGGCCCAGATCGTGGCCCAGGCCGGGCAGCTGGGCATGGTGACCATCGCCACCAACATGGCGGGCCGGGGCACCGACATTGTCCTGGGGCCCGGCGTGGTGGAACGGGGCGGCCTGCACATCATCGGCACCGAGCGCCACGAAGCCCGGCGCATCGACAATCAGCTCCGGGGGCGCTCCGGCCGCCAGGGGGATCCCGGCTCCTCCCGCTTCTACCTCTCCCTGGAGGATGACCTCCTGCGCATCTTCGGCGGCGATCGCTTGAAAAGCCTCATGGAGCGCTTCGGCATGGAGGACGGCCAGCCCATCGAGGCCCAGATGGTCTCCAACGCCATCGAGCGGGCCCAGAAACGGGTGGAGGCCCACAACTTCGACATCCGCAAACACCTCCTGGAATATGACAACGTCATGAACAAGCAGCGGGAGGTGATCTACGCCCAGCGCCGCCAGATCCTGGCCGGGGAGAACCTGGAAGAGGACCTCCTGGAGATGGCCGAGGAGCTGGTGGAGGATCTGGTGTCGGAATACACCCAGGACCGCATCGCCGAGGAGTGGGACCTCAAAGGTCTTCAGGACGCCTTCCAGCGCCAGTTCGGCTTCCGCCCTGACCTGGTGCAGGCCGACGGCGATCTCACCGACTATCTCACCGACCTGGTGCGCCGCCGCCTGGAGCAGAAAAAGACCGAGCTGGGGCCGGAGCTCTTCCGCCACCTGCAGCAGATGGTGATGCTGCAGATCGTGGATAACCACTGGAAGGAGCACCTCCTCAGCATGGACCACCTCCGGGACGGCATCGGGCTGCGGGGCTACGCCCAGAAGGATCCGCTGCGGGAGTACCAGCGGGAGGGCTATGACATGTTCATGGACCTCATCCACCGCATCAAGGCGGACACCGTGGGCACCCTCTTCCACCTGCAGGTGCGGCCGCATCAGGAGCCGCCCCCGGAGGCCCGCCCCAGCCCCTCCCAGATGGTCTACAGCCACGGCGGTGAGGCCGCCCCCCTGCCGGTGAGCCGGAAAGAGAAGAAAGTGGGGCGCAATGACCCCTGCCCCTGCGGCAGCGGCAAGAAATACAAGAAATGCTGCGGCCGCTGACGGGGGTGGGAGGCCGGAGGGGAAGGTGAAATCCGGGAGGGGGCCGGAGGTCCCTGCTCCCCTCCGAGCCAGGCCGGAGCGGGCATCTGGGAGACCCCAAAAACCGGGGGCCGGAGTTCATGGCTCCAGCCCTCGGTTATTTCTGGGATCCGGTCTCCCACACCGGTCACGTCAGCCAGGCCCCATCCCCCACAGGCCGACAGGTCGGCTGAAAGAGGAGCGGCGGGCTGCCTCCTTCAGGGCCTTCGCCGGAGGGCGGGGAGGCCCGATTGAGCCCTCCGGCCCACAACCTCCTTGCCCCTGCCTCCTTTCCCGCGGGCTGATTCCCCGCCTCCTGGGAACGGGCCCTTCCCCGCCTCAGGGCTCCTTTATTTCAGGCGGGTGAAATCAAAATCCGGGCGGCCCAGGTCGGCCTTGAGACCGGAGACGTCCCGGCCGGCCCGGATGGCGGCCTGGATCTCGGCGCTGCCGGTGAGATCCCCCAGGAGGATCACCCCCACCAGACGGTTGTCCTTCAGGACCAGCTTGCGGTAGGTGCCCTTCTTTGGGTCGCCGCTCACCACCGCCTCCAGCTGGCCTTCGGCGTCGATCTCCCCGGCGGAGAGCAGATCAATGCCCACCACCTTCAGGGTGTTGGCCGGCACCGTGCCCGTGTAGGTCTCCTGACCGCCCGCCATGTTCATCCCGGCGATGCGCCCCTGCTCCTGGGCCGCGGGCCAGATGCCGTAGAGCCGGCCCTGGTGCTCCGCCACATCCCCCGCGGCATAGACCTCCGGCAGGCTGGTGCGCAGGTAATCATCCACCACCACGCCTTTGTCGATCCGGGCCCCCAAGGCCCGGGCCAGGCTCACCTCAGGGCGCACCCCGGCGGAGATGAGCACCATATCCGCCGGGAGCCGCTCCCCGTCCTTCAGGACCACCGTGAGGCCGCCGTCCGCCCGCAGGATCTCCTGGGTGGTGGCCCCCAGATGAAACCGGAAGCCCATGGCCTCCAGGCGGCGCTGCAGGATGGCCGCGGCGGCCTCATCCAACTGCCGGGGCAGGAGCCGGGGGAAGAATTCCACCACCGTCACCGCCAACCCCGCCTGGCGCAGGCCGTTTCCCGCCTCCAGGCCCAAAAGCCCGCCGCCGATGAGCACCGCCTGCCGGGAGTGGGCCGCCATCTCCTTGAGGCGCCGGGCGTCCTCCAGGGTGCGCAACGTGACCACCCCGGGGAGATCCGCGCCCGGAATGGGAGGCACAAAGGAATTGCTACCGGTGGCCAGGAGCAGCCGGTCATAGGCATAGCGCTGCCCCTGCCGGTCGGTGACATACCGGGCCTGGGCGTCGCCTCCCACCAGCTCCACCCCGGGATGAAAAGAGATGCCCTTCTCTCTGTACCAGGCCAGGGGATGGATGATGAGGCGGTTGATGTCCTTGGTGCCGGCCAGAAACTCGGGCAGGGCCGGGGTGTAATAGAAGGGGTGGGGTTCCCGGGAAAAAAGATGAATCACCCCCTCGGGATCGAGCTTGCGGATGGTCTCCGCAGCGGCGTTGCCGGCGATGCCGTTGCCGACAATCACATACGTGGTCATGGGTAATCTCCTTTGCGAGCTTCCGGGATGCTGTTATAGTGAAGCCGATAGGGGGCGGAGCGCCTGAGGCCGCGGGCGCCTCTTCCTCCGCCCGGGAGGTCCGGGGAAGGGCCCGGGCGGTGCTGAGGCTCGCGCCCCTCATTGCCATCCTCCTTCATTTGGCAAGGGGGGGAGTGCGCCGGAGAGGTCCGGGACCCGCCACCCGCTCCCCTCTCCCGGAGCTGACTGCACCCTCAACATAAGGCCCACACCGGGGGAGTCAACCCAGGGGAGGCTTCCGGCGGCGTCATCGGCGAAAATTTTCCCGTGGCCCCGAAAAGCGGCTGCCCTCCCCGGGAGCACCCGACATTCCAGGCATCCCACATTTCTGGAAGGAGAAGTCCATGGCAGACCTGAAAACCCTCTCCCAGGAATTGGTGCAGGCCCTCCATCTCCCCTATGAGCCGGTGGGGGTCAATCTCTACCGGGAAGGGGACCTGCTCCCCCCGGACCTGCCCCTGACCAACCTGAGCCTGAAGAGCTTCTGCCAGGCCCTGACCCTGGCCGGCAAGGGCCAGACCCTGCTCCTGGCCCGGGAAAACATGGGCTGCAAGCTGGGCACCTCAGTTCTGGGCATGGAAGACCAGGACATGGAGCGCTATCTGGACGACGGCGTGCTGGAGAAGTATGGGGTGGGGCTGTTTGCCACCGAGGAGGCCTCTGCGGCCACCATCAAGGACGCCATCTATCTGGAAAAGGGCAAGACCAAGGCGGTGCTGGTGGCCCCGGTGTCGGCCCTGTCAGAACTTCCCCAGGTGGTGGTCTTCACCGCGGACAGCGAGCAGGTCATGTGGCTGTTGTATGCGGTGAACTATGAAAAGGGCGGCCGCATCAACCTGCCCCAGTCCGGGGGGGCCTTGGGGGGCTGTGCCGACATCACCGCCCTGCCCCTGCTCCAGGGGGTGCCCAACATTACCTTCCTGGGCTTGGGCTGCCGCATCAAGGCCCAGGTGGGGCCCTGCCATCTGATGATGGGCCTGCCGGGGCGGGATCTGCCCCAGGTGGCGGCCCACCTCCGGGAGATGGCCAAGCCCATCGCCATGCTGCGCACCGCCTTGGGCCAAGGGGGGGCCTGAGCGCTCTTGGGGCCTGCTTATCCCGCAGGGCGCCGGGGTTTCGGCTGCGGGGGGCCCTCCGGGGCGGGTGGCGCCAAGGAAGCCGGCCGGCCCCGGTGCGGGCCCAGCCGGGCGGCCAGCTCTGCGGCCTCCGGAGAGGAGCGCATCTCCTCCAGGTTGAGGGGGAACTTCTGGCGCCAGTTGGGGTGCTCATCCAGGGTGCCGGGGAGATTCTGCTGGGCCACCAGCCCGAAGACCTCCTCCAGACGCACCTCCAGGAGCGCCGCCCGGCTGCGGGCCAGGTACTCCAGCACCCCCCAGCGCACCTCCGGCGGCAACCCCGGGCTGGCCGCCAGGCGGGGCAGGTCTTCGGCGGGGAGAAGCCCCTCCGCCGCCAGGGCTTCCAAGAGGAAGACCCGGTCCCGCTCCCGGGCCTGCGTGTCCGCCGCCGCCAGGGAAGGCTGGGGGTAGAGGTGGAACCGGGTTTTGAGGGCGATGTCCTCCCCCTGCCAGTAGCCCGCCAGGGTGGGGAGATCGTGGGTGGTGGTGGCGGCCAGGGCCTGGGGGGGATAGGCCGCCGGAGGCCGGAAACGCCCGTCCGCCTCCCGTTCGAAGATGAAGACCTTGTAGGAAAAGATGCGGCGCCGGGCCAGCTCCCGGCGGATGACCGGGGCCACGGTGCCCAGATCCTCCCCCACGATCAGGGTCCGGGCCCGGTGGCTCTCCAAGGTCAGGATGGCCAACAGATCCCGCGCCGGGTAGCGCACATACGCGCCCGGGACCTCAGGCGCCTCCGGAATCCAGAAGAGGCGGAAAAGCCCCATGACATGGTCCAGCCGCAGCATCCCCCCGGGGGGCAGGTTGGCCCGGAGCGTGCGGATGAAGAGATCATAGCCCGACTCCCGCAGGCGCTCCGGGATGAAGGGCGGCAGCCCCCAGTTCTGTCCCTTGGGATTGAAGGCGTCCGGGGGCGCCCCGGTAGCCGCGCCCTGAGCGAAAAGATGCGGGAAGGCCCAGGTCTCAAAGCCTCCCGGCGCGGCCCCCAGGGCCAAATCCTGATAAAGGCTGAAGGGCAGGCCGGCGGCCTGGGCCCGGGCCCGCACCCGGGCCAGCTGCTGGGCCGCCAGCCATTGGACGTACTGCCAGAATTCCACCGCCTGCCGCTGCTGTACGGCAAACTCCGCCACCGCCGGGGCTGAGCGGGACCGGTATTCCCGGGGCCAGCGGCGCCAGTCGCTGGTGCCGTGGAATTCCGCCAGGGCCACATACAGGGCGAAATCGTGCAGATACAGGTCCTGGCGGCGGCAAAACTCCTGAAATTCCCGCCCCCGGTCACTTTTGGGGGGCGTGCCGCCGTGTTCCCGGCGAAAGACCTCATACAGCCGGGCCAGGATGTCCCGTTTGACGGCATAGACCTCCGGATAGGGAAGCAGGGCGGCGGCCCGCAGCCGGCGCAGCAGCGACCGCCCCGCCGTGCCCCCCAGGTATTCCCGGGCCTCCGGGCAGTGGGCCATCTCCGGCACGGCCCGGAGGTCCAGATACAGGAAATTGGTGAACAGGCGGGTGGCGGGGGAATAGGGGCTGGGGTCCGAAAGCGCCCCGGGCAGGCCGGCATGCAGGGGGTTGATGCCCACGAAGGCGGCCCCCAGCTCGCCGGCCCAGGCCATGGCGTCCCCCAGGTCGGTGAAGTCGCCGATGCCCCAGTTATGCCGGCTCCTCAGGGCGTAAAGGGGCAGATTGAGCCCGAAAAGGCGCGCCCCTTCGGCCACACACGCCGGCAGGAAGGCCCTCGGGGGCGCCGCGATGAGCCGGCCGTGCCCCATCTCGTGCCCCCCCGGGCCGGGAATCTCCAGGTGCACCTCATAGTGGCCCGGGGCCACTTCCGGCGGCAGGCGCAGGTCGGCCATCCCGCGCCAGCCGTCGGGAGTCCTCCTGAATACAGGACGCGCCGGCCAGGTGAGCCTGCCCTCCCACGGCAGACGGGTGCCATCTTCCGCCACCAGTTCGCCGGCGGCCTTCAGGCCGGAGGGCACATCCGGGCCGGGCAACCGCACCGCCACCGGCAGGTGGGCGGTGGGGCCTAACCAGACCGTCGCCACCTGCGGCAGGAGCCGGTTGCAGAGCTCGTCCTGCCGCCGGTGGATTTCCTCCCGGCGCCGGGCCGGATCTTCCCAGGCCACCCCCATGGCGCTCAGCAGGGCCTGCCGGGTGGCGTCCCTGGTCTGATGGCGCCGGCCCTGGTTGTCCCAGAAGCGGGAGGTGATGCCGCACAGCCGGGCCAGCAGGGCAAGATCGGCCTTGTCGGCAGGAGTGCTCAGGACGCCCATGCCATTCTTCCGGCCTCGAGATGGAGATATTTAAGGGGAATCCCCTGAAAATCCGGCTCCCGGGCCACGTCCCGGAAAATCTGCTCCACCTCCGGATGGCTGGAAAAGAAGAGCACCTGCTGGTCCCGGGCGCAGGCCAGGATGACCCGGGCGGCTCCCCGGCGGCGCCGGGGGTCAAACTTCACCAGCACGTCATCCAGGATCAGGGGCAACGGCTCGCAGTGGCGGCCGAATTCCCGGGCCATCCCCAGGCGCACCGCCAGATAGACCTGATCGGCCAACCCGGCGCTCCACTGCACCTCCTCCATGTGGCGATGGGTGGCATCCTCCAGACGCACGCCGCCCTCCCCCACCGGGGCAAAGAGGCGGTAGCGTGACTGGGTCATGAGCCGGAGAAACCGGTCGGCCTCGGCGATGACCCGGGGCTGATGCTCCCGCTCGTACACCTGCCGGGCCGCCTCGATGAGATGCCGGCTCAGGGCCGCCGTGACATAGCGGCGGCTGAGGCGGGCGGCCTGTTCCTTAAGGTCGGCCTGCTCCTGCAGGAGCTTCCCCAGGCGGCGCTCGGCGGCCAGCCGCTCCAGCTCCTGCGTGAGCCGCCCCACCTCCCGCTCCTCCCGGGAGATGGTCTCCGTGAGCTCGGCAAGCCGCCGGGCCAGCTCCTCCTCTTCCCGGGACAGGGCCACCGGGTCCCCGGCGGCCAGTTCCCGTTCCAGCTCCTCCCGCAGAGTCTCGCTGCCCGCCAGGGTGGTGAGCTTGAGGAGACTCTGGTCGTATTGGCGCCGCCACTCCCGCCACTCCTGATGGCGGGCCGCCCGACGCTCAAAATCAGCGTCATCCCTCGCCCCGGCTTTGATACGGAGCTGCGCCAGCTCCTCCTTCAATGCGGCTTCCTTCTTTTCCAGGTGGGCGATCCGGGACTGTACCTCCGCCAGGCGGCCCAGGAGTTCCTGCCGGCGCCGGGCCTGCTTTTCGGCCTCAGCCAGGTCCCGACGCACCCGGCGCAGATCCGCGGGGCCGGGCTCTCCCTCCTGGGGCTCCCGGCCGACGCGGCTCAGGACCTGGGCCAGGCGAGTACGGATCTCCCTCAGGGCCTCCCAGGTGCGGCGGTGCTGCTCCCGGGCCTGGTCGCGCTGGGAAACCGCCACGCGGGCGGCCTCCACCAGCCGGAGGAACACTTCCAGGTTCTCCGGCTTCATGGCGGCGGGGAAGCCCCGCTCCTGAACCCAGGCCCCCCATTCCCGGCGCAGCCCCTCCAGCTCCCGTTCCGCCTCCTCCCGCTCCTCCCGGGCCTGTTGCCAGCGCCGGCGGCTGTCCTCCAGGTAATGTGCCGCCGTGAGGCATTCCTGTTCCCAGGCCTGCCACCGGCGCCAGTCCTCCAGGGCCTGGTCCACCTCCGCCAGGGCCGCCTCCACCTCGGCGCTTGCGGCCGGGAGCTCCCTTTCCGCCTCCTGGGTCAAAGCGGCCACCTCCGCCTCCAGCCGGGCCCCCTCCTCCTCCAGGCGGGCCGCCTCCGCCGCTTCGCCCTCCAGGCGCCGGGCCAGCCCCTGGCGCTCCTCTTCCCGACGCTGCCGTTCCCAAGCCTCCCGGCGGCTGAGGTGGCGGCGCCCGGCCCCCAAGCCGGCGCTGGCCAGGCCTCCGAGAAGCAGAAGCCCCATAAGTGGCAGCCACACCCATCCCTCGCCCTGGGGCCGGAAAAACCCCCACCCCAGGGCCATGCCGGCGGCCACCCCGGCGGCCACCAGAGCGGGGAGGACTACCAGCCAGCGAGGGATGGCCTGCCCCAGCGCCTCCGCCGGCTCCTGGAGGCTGTCCAGGCGGGCGCGCAGCTCGGCCAGGGCCCGGTGGCGCTCCTGGAGCTTCACCGCCAGAAGCTCGCGCCGGCCCACAAGCGGCAGGAGGCGCCGGAGCACGGTGCGGCGGCCCTGCAGCACCGACTGCTCCTCCGGGGGCCGGGGGGTGGCCTCCAGCCGGGCTTGCGCCGCCTCAAACTCCTTTTGGGTTGCGGTGACATTCTCCGCCAGGGTGCCTTCCCGGCTCAGGAGATCTTCCCACCGGCGCTCCGCCTTGGCCAGCCGCCGGCCGTATTCCAGCACTTCTTGGCGCAGGGTGAGGGAGGTGTCCGTCCGGGCGAGGCGGCTCTCATCCCACTCCGGCCCCAGCTCCGCCAGCCGTCGCCGGACCTCGGCCTGGGCCTGCTCCAGGGCGTGGCGTTCCTCCGGCTCCCGGGTCTGGACCTCTTCGAAACGCTTCTCCTCGGCCAGCAGGGCCTCAATCTCCCGTTGCTCCGCCAGCAGTAAGGCATCGGGAGCCAGTCCCTCCAGCTCCCGGGCCAGCCGATCCGCCTCCTCCTTGAGGCGCTCCCTTTCTTCCTGAAGCTCTGCGGCCGCCTGCTTCAGCCGCTGCCGCTCCATCAGGCCGTCAGGGGGAAAGTCCGCCACCTCCCGGAGCTCCTCCAGACGCTCCCGGGCGGTGCCCAGGGTCACCCAGGGCTCCCGGGCCTGGGCCAACAGCCGGATCCGGGCCAGCCGGGTCTCCAGGCGGCAGGCCTCCCCCTTTCTCTGCCACAGTCCCTCCTCCAGGGCCTCCCGGGCCGCCTGCAGTTCCGCAAACCGGGCGGCCCCGGCTTCCAGCTCCCGCAGTTCCCGACCGATCTCCTCCAGGCGGGAGAAAAGGTCATTGAGCCGCCCACCCTTTTTGGGTTTGAGGAGGTCCGCCAGCTCCTGCTCCAGGCGCTGGAGCACCCGGGGCATCGCCGCCGCCCCCACCCCGCCTCCGGGGGCGAAAATCAGGCTGCGGACCTGCTGGGTGTCCAGCACCTTCAGCCCCTGAAGGTCTTTCAGGTCCACCGCAAAGACGGCCCGGAAGGTCTCCCGGTCCACGCCCCCCAGACGGGCGTTCAGGGCGTCTGGCGGCAGCAAGCCGTTGTCGTCCCGGACCGTGAGCTTGTTTTCCCGGCGTTCCACCAGCAGGCGGCGCCCGTCCTGGTTGATCAGGACCAGCCGGCCGGCCCGGCTCTGCCCCACTAAGGGTTGATAATCATTGCGGCCCGGTGCCCGTCGCTCCGGTCCGAAGAACATGAAGCGGAAAAATTCCAGGAGGGTGGTCTTGCCGCTTTCATTCTCCCCGGTGAGGAGCACCAGGCCCTGCGGGAGCCCGTCCAGACCCGCGTTCTGATAAATCCCGAAGCCGTCGATGTGGAAGGCCTCAATGTGCATGGCCACCGCGCCGGTGGGGCACCGGCTAGCCCTCCTCTTCCCTAAGGAGCAGGTCCACCGCCTGATACTCCGCCGCGGCCAGGACCGCCTGCCAGTCCGGGGGGGTCCAGTCGTGCACCAAGGAGGCCAGGTGACGGAATTCCCCCCGGCGGCGCAGCACCTCCAGGAGCTCCCGGGGGAATTCCGGGCTCCGGAGGCTCCCTCCCACCCGCAGCACCTCGCCCAGAAAGTCCGGCAACTGCCGGCGCCGCTCCAGGTCCAGGACCGGGCGGGTATCCAGGGCGACGGACTCCAGCCAGACGAAGTCGGGCCGCTCTCCCTCCCCCTCCCGCAGGGGCTCGGCCAGCTCCCGCTCCGGATCGAGCCGGCTCAGGCGGTCGTGCAGCTCCCCCCGGCCGGTGAGGTTCAGACGCCAGATCACCCCCCGCCCCTCGGCCTGACGGCGCAACTCCTCCCGCCGGGCCTGCAATGCCTCCAGAAGATCGTCCAGAGAGGCGAGGCCCCCGATATCCAGGTCTTCCAGGGACCAGCGCACCACATCGGTGGGCACAAACCGCGGCCGGAGGCGGCCGCCCTCCTCCACCTGGACCACAAAGCAGCCCCGGGGGCCCGTCTCCCGGAGGTTCCGGCCCTGGGTGGTGCCGGCATAGACCACGCAGGGCCCTTCCTGCCGCAAGACCTGCGGGGCATGAACATGGCCCAGGGCGACATAATCCACCCCGCAGGCCTCCAGGTCCGCCAGGCTGCAGGGGGCGTAGTTGTCATGGGCCGGGTTGCCCCCCACATTGGCGTGCAACACCCCCACCGTGAAGGGCCCGGGCTCCCGGCGGGGGAAGCGGGCCGCCAGGTTCTCCCGCACCTCCCGGACCGGGAAGCTGATGCCGCAGACCCGGGCCAGCTCGGCGCCGCCGCGCCCCACCACGCGGCACTCCACGGCCTCCCCCCCGAAGCGGTGCACCCCCTCAGGGAGCCGCAGTCTGGCCTCCCAGGCGGAGAGGGGGTCATGATTGCCATGGGCCACAAAGACCTCCACCCCGCCCGCCGCGGCCCGCTTCACCGCCTCCCGGAAACGGATCTGGGCGTAGAGGCTGTGGTGGGCACTGTCATAGACGTCCCCGGCGATCACCAGAAAGGCGGCCTGCTCCGCCACGGCCAGGGAGACCACCTGGTCAAAAGCCCGGAAGGTGGCCTGCCGCAGGGCCTCCCGGACCCCAGGCGGCGCCACCCCCGCCAAGCCTTCGAAGGGGGCGTCCAGGTGCAGATCGGCACAATGCACAAAGGTGAAGGCAGCCATGGCTTCTGACACCCTATATACCGTGATCGGGCGGCAAAGTCCATCCGGGCCGCTCTCCCGGCAAAGGGCAAGCCCGCTTGTCGCCCCTCTCCCGTCCAGGGGGAAGGTGCCCCCCCAGGGGGCCGGCCCCCGGGGCACCCCGCCCCCTTAAAAACCTCCGACTTGGCGGCAAATTGTGCTTCCGCAGCCACTTTGTTAGAATAATGCGGCAGCCTGTGGGGGAAGGGGAAAGATCCTCCGTCCCCCCTCCCCTCCTTACGGCCTGAAGCGGCCAGTCAGCCCCCAAGGAGCGCATGGTGCCTGACCTCCCCTCTGTGGCAGCCGTTCATCCCGGCCAGGCGATGTCTTCGAAGGTCATGCTTCCCCCCGCCCTGCTGGCGGCCGCCGGTCTCTGCCTCCTCCTTTTGACCCCGCAGCCGGCCCAGGCGGCGGAAGCCGGGCACACGCTCCTGGCCAGCATCAGCATCAGCATCCTGGTGGCCACCCTGGTGGGCTGCCTGGCCGTGCTCCTCAAACAGCCCCTGCTTTTGGCCTATATTGTGGGCGGGGTGATCATCGGCCCCCAGATGGGCTTTGCCTGGGTCCGGAACAAAAGCGACATCGAGACCATCGCCGAAATCGGCCTCATCCTCCTCCTGTTCATGATCGGGCTGGAGCTGGATCTGAAAAAGATCCGGGAATCCGGCAAATCCCTCATTCTCACCGGGGTGCTGCAGTTTGTCCTCTGCGTCTCTTTGGCCTTCGGCTTTCTTTTGCTTCTGGGCTTTTCCCTCCAGGCCGCCGGAGGGGAGTACTCCATCCTGGGGGTGCCCCTCCGCGGCGGCCCCTATGACCTGTTGTATCTGGCCGCCTGTCTGGGTCTGAGCAGCACCACCATCGTGGTGAAGCTGCTCTATGAAAAATTCGAGCTGGACACCCTGGCCGGCCGCCTCACCGTGGGCGTGCTCATCTTCCAGGACCTGTGGGCCATTGTGCTTTTGGGCCTGCAGCCCAACCTCTCCCAGCCCCAGGTGGGCATCATCCTCTGGTCCTTTGCCAAAGGCGGGTTTTTGGTGGTGGTCAGCCTGGTGTTGAGCAAATACGGCCTGGGCTTTGTCTTCCAGCGCATCGCCAAGCTGCCGGAGCTGGTCCTGGTGGCCTCCCTGGGGTGGTGCTTCTTCATGGCCGGGCTGGCCAACTACCTGGGCCTGTCCATGGAGATGGGCGCCCTCATCGCCGGAGTGGCCATCTCCACCTTCCCTTACAACCTGGACATCATCGGCAAGATCATCAACATCCGGGACTTCTTCATCACCCTGTTTTTTGTGGCCTTGGGGATGGTGATCCCCAACCCGCTGTCGAAACCCGGGCTCTTTGCCATGGCCCTGCTGTTGGCCGGATTTCTGGTGCTCACCCGCTTTCTCACCGTCTTCCCCCTGCTGTACTGGCTGGGCAACGGCAATCGGGTCAGCCTCCTCACCTCCATCAATCTCTCCCAGCTCAGCGAGTTCGCCCTGGTGATTGCGGTCCTGGGGGCCAAACCGGACTATGGCCACATCGGGTCTGATACCCTCACCCTCATCATTTTCATCTTTGTGGTGACCTCCATCGCCTCCACGTATATGATTAAATCGAGCCATGCCCTGCAGACGGTCCTGAGCCGGGGGGCGGAGAGGCTGGGCTTCCGGCCTCTTAGGGAGGAGCGGCGGGAGGAGCCGGCCGGGGAGCACAAGGAGGTGGCGGTCCTGGGGTTCTTCCGGGTGGCCAGCGCCCTGGTGGCCCACCTGGAGCAGATCCGGCCGGAGCTGTTGCAGCACCTGGTGGTGGTGGACTTCAATCCCGAGGTCTACCGCGGGCTGCGGGCCCGGGGCGTCAAGGTGGTGTACGGGGATATCAGCAATCTCCAGACCCTGCACCACGCCGGCCTGGAGCACGCCCGCCTGATTCTCTCCACCATCACCGATGACATCCTGGTGGGGACCGACAATCTGAAGATCATCAACGCGGTGCGGCCCTTGGCCCCCCAGGCCAAGATCCTGGTCAGCGCCCACAGTGCCTCCCAGGCCCTGAAGCTCTATCAGGCCGGGGCGGACTATGTCCTTTTGCCCCATGAAGCCGCGGCCCTCCGGCTGGAGGCCGTGCTGGATCAGATGCTGCAGGGGGAGGCCGACAGGCTGCGGGAGACGGAGATGGCCCGCCTCGCCCGGCTGACAGAAATTTTGACCTGAGGAAAGGGCTGGGGGAGAGGGCGGGGGCTCCTGCCTTTTGCCCCCGCTTCCCTCCTCCAGGATCATCTTCATCAACGCCCAGATGACCAGGCCCCAGCGGAACGAGCCTTCCTTTGGGGCGGTTACGAGGTGAACGAGGCATGTACAAACTGGTATTGCTGCGCCATGGCGAGAGCATCTGGAACAAGGAGAACCGCTTCACCGGCTGGATCGACGTGGGCCTCTCCGAGAAGGGGGTGGAGGAGGCCCTGGAGGCCGGCCGGGTGCTGGCAAAGGAGGGCTTTGTCTTTGATGTGGCCTACACCAGCGTCCTGAAGCGGGCCATCAAGACCCTGTGGCTGGTCCTGGAAGAGATGGACCTCATGTGGATCCCCATCCACCACAGCTGGCGCCTCAACGAGCGCCACTACGGGGCCCTGCAGGGCTTAAACAAGGTGGAGACGGTGGAGCGCCACGGCCTGGAGCAGGTGCAGGTCTGGCGGCGCAGCTATGATGTGCCGCCGCCGCCCCTCAGCCCCGACGACCCCCGCCATCCGGCCCGGGACCCCCGCTACCGGGGGGTGCCCGCCGCGGAGCTGCCGGTCACCGAGTGCCTCAAGGACGTGGTGGCCCGCTTCCTCCCCTACTGGCACGACACCCTGGCGCCGGCGGTGAAATCGGGCGCCCGGGTCATCATCGCCGCCCACGGCAATTCCCTCCGGGCCTTGGTGAAATACCTGGATAACCTCTCCGACCAGGAGATCGTGGGCCTCAACATCCCCACCGGCATACCGTTGGTCTATGAACTGGATGCGGAGCTCCGCCCCTTGAAACGCTATTACCTGGGGGACCCGGAGAAGGTGAAGGCGGCCATCCAGTCGGTGGCGGACCAGCTGAAAAAGAAACAGGCCTAAGCGGAGAGGTGCCGGGGAGGGCAAAAGAATAAAAACTTGACAAATACCATACCTCGGTATAGTATAAGATCAAAGGCGGCCTCTCCGGCCGAGACCCGAGCATTTCACCCCCAGAGGAGGAACCCCATGGCCACCCCCACCCCGGAACCGGACCTCCATGACATCCTCGCCCGCCTGAGGCGCATCGAAGGCCAAGTACGGGGGCTGCAGGACATGATCCGCCAGGGGCGGGAGTGCGAGGCCGTCCTCACCCAGGTGCGGGCGGTGCAGGCGGCGCTCACCGCCGTGGCCCGCCGGGTGCTGGAGCATTATCTGACGGAGTGCCAGAAGGAGTGGGCGGCCCAGCCCGACCCCCGCCTCCTGACGGAGAAACTGAAACACACCGTGGGCCTCCTCACCAAATTCCTGTAGGCGGCTTGCCGCCGTGATTGCCAGCAGCAGGAGGAGATCATGACTCACACCAAGGAGAAAGCCTGTTTCATCTGCTCCCGGGACACCCTGGACGGGGCCTATCCCTCCCTCATCCTGGGCATCAACGCCGCCCGCCTGGGGATGGAGGCCAAGGTGTTTTACACCTTCATGGGGGTGAACCTGGTGAAGAAAGGCGGGATTGAGAAGGCGAAATTCATCCCCCCGGGCCCCATGGGCGCGGTGCCGGGCATGGCCACCCTGGCCACCGCCATGATGAAGAGGAAGGCGGAAAAGGCCCAGATTCCCTCCCTGCCCGACCTGATGGAGATGGCCCGGCTGGAAGGGGTGGAGCTCATTGCCTGCCGCATGACCATTGACATGATGGAGATCACCGAGGAGGAGATGCTGGAGGGGGTCCCGATCTGGACGGCGGAGGAATTCCTCCGCTATGCCAAGGATGCCAAGATCTGCCTCTTCACCTAAGCGTTTCCCTCAGGTTCCGGCCGCCCTTGCCCTCTGGGCGGCCGGTTCAAATTCTTTTCCGCCACCGTCCGGAATCCGACCCGGAAAAATTCATCTCTCCCCCTTATGGGCTTGACAGGAGTCCCGGGGCCCCCTTAAATGGAGGTACGGTTTGCCCATGAAGCCTGAGATCACCTTCCCCCCACCCTGAAGATACGCCCGGACCTGCCGTGATCCAAAGGTAGCTTGTACGTCCCCTTGACCCCCACAAAGGAGCCGGCGGATGGCCCAGGAAGCGGAAAAAGGCAGCCTCCACCCCCTGTCCCCTTCTGCAGCCCCGCCCCCCACCTTCACCCTGGGGACCCAGGTCCAGCATATCTCTCCGGAACCCTTCCGGACCATGGTGGAAGTGGCCCGGGACGGCATCTGCCTGGTGGATATCACCGGCACCATCGTCTTTGTCAACCAGGGGTTTGCCCGCCTCCTGGGCCGGGAGGCCTCCCAGCTCACGGGGCGCTCCCTCTTTGAGGTGGTGGTGCCGGAACACCATGACCTCCTCAGCGCCAAACTGGAACGGCGGCGGCGGGGGCTCTCCGACCTCTACGAAATGAGCCTGCAGCATCAGGGGGGCCGGGTGGTGCCCACCATGGTCTCCGCCGCGCCCATCATGGCGGAGGGCCGTTTCCTCGGCTCGGTGGCCATCTTCACCGACATCTCCGAAAGAAAACGGGTGGAGCGGGAACTGCGGGAGACCGGCGAATTTCTGGAAACCGTCATCAACAGTATCACCGACAATCTCCTGGCCATCGATCCCCGCAGCTGCCGTATCATCCTGGCCAACCAGTCCTTTCTCTCCCGAATCGGCCAGGACCGGGAGAGTGTCTACCACCGGCCCTGCTTCGAGGTGCTGCACCAGCGCCAGGGGCCCTGTCAGGATTCGGGGCTCTTTTGCCCGGTGCAGGAAAGCGCCAAGCAGAAACGGCAGGTGCTGGTGGACAAAAACTTTGTCAACGTTCAGGGCCAGCTGCGCACCTATCAGATTGCCGCCTACCCCCACTTCACCCCGGGGGGGGAGGTGGATCTGGTCATCTGCCTGGAGCGGGATGTCACTGACCGGCGCAAGATGGAGGAGGCTTTGGCCTTCCGCTCCCGGGAACTGCAAAAGACCCAGGTGCAGCTGGAAAAGCTCTTCGACATCGCCCGGGAGCGCAGCGCCAAACGGTCTGCTCCTGAGCTCCTCCAGTTTCTGCATGGCCTGATGCTGGAGGCCTTTCCCGGCTCGGAGCCCATCTTCTTCCTCCTGGAGGGCGAGCAGCGGCTCCTGTCCTTGGAGGAGTGCGCCTCGGAGCTGCAGGACGCCCAGCGCCGTCTGGTGCGCCGCCTGGACCAGGCCGGACTCCTGGGGGACTTCCTGCGCCGCATCAGCGCCCTGTTGACGCCCCAGGTGATCACTTTTGCCGACCCGGAGCTGCCCCCGTATTTCAAGCTCTTTACCACCCTCTACCCGAGCTGGCTGGCCATGCCCATCCTGGCGCACCAGGAGTCAGTGGGCCTCTTTCTCCTGGGCTTCCACCACCATCAGAGTTTCTCCCGGGAGGACCTGCACTTCTGCCACGCCTGCTTCGCCCAGGTGGGCTGTTATCTCCGCTATCTCCTGCGGCAAAAGGGCCGGGAGATGTTCCCCGAGGCCGGTCTGCCGGAGGTCACCGGCTACGGGGAGATCATCGGCCAGAGCAAGAAGATGCAGGAGGTCTACCAGCTCATCAACCTGGTGAGCGGCACCGACGCCACCGTGCTCATCACCGGGGAGAACGGCACCGGCAAGGAGCTGGTAGCCCGCACCATCCACCGGCAGAGCAAACGCAGTCGGGGGCCTTTTGTGGTGGCCAACTGCTCCGCCTACTCCCCCACCCTTCTGGAGAGCGAGCTTTTCGGCCATGAGAAGGGGGCCTTCACCGGGGCCATCCGGCGGAAAAAAGGGCGCTTCGAGCTGGCCCAGGGGGGCACCCTGTTTCTGGACGAGATCGGGGACATCCCCCCGGCCACCCAGGTGCTGCTCCTGCGCTTCCTCCAGGACCACTGCTTTGAGCGGGTAGGGGGCGAGGTGACCATTGAGGCGGATGTGCGGGTGCTGGCCGCCACCAACAAGGACCTCTACCGGGAGGCGCAGCAGGGCCGCTTCCGGGATGATCTCTACTACCGCCTCAACGTCATCACCATCCACCTGCCGCCTCTTAGGGAGCGCAAAGAGGATATCCCCCTGCTGTGTCAGCACTTCCTCACCAAATACAATCTGAAGGAAGGCAAGAAGATCAGCAAGTTCTCCCCGGACGCCATGCAGGCCCTGATGGATTTTGACTGGCCCGGCAACGTCCGCCAGCTGGAGAACGCCATCAGCCATGCGGTGATTCTGGCCCAGGGGGAGATCATCCGGCGGCGGCACCTGCCCCGCTTCCTCAAGGAGGAGAGCGAGGAGGCGGTGTCCACGTCCCTGGCGGAGACGGAACGGCGGCTGATCCTGCGGGTGCTCAAGGAGTCCTCCTGGAACAAGCATGAGGCGGCCCGGCGTCTGCGGGTGAGCCGCAGCACCCTGTACAGCAAGATCCGGCGCTACGGGCTGTCCCAGGGTCCGCTGGAGGGGTCCGAATCTGGACAAAAGGTAATTGCCTGATAATAAAGGCAAAAACTGTTTGTGTCTTTGTGGAAGAAGGGTTTTTGGACACTGCCGGGGCGGCCCTGGCCCCTTTTCACACCGGAGGCAAAAAAAATTTATCGGCCAGGGAGCAGAAATTCTTGAGGAAATTCTTAGCCGGGCCGGTTTCCGAGACTCTTGGCAGGGATTTTGTAACGGCAATGGGAGGGCAGGAAGGCTCGACGGTGGGGCCTCGGGCTTCCCGCCCCAACCTTGCACACCGACCATCCACATAACTCGAGGGAAAGGAGGTGAAGACAGGCGACTTTCCCGCTCCGGACGGCCCGGAGACGGGACGCCGGCAGATAACCTTCCACCGGGAAGGCGGAAAACGGGGGCCTTGGGGCCGCGGTGCCTTCCCAGCCGTAACGGTAGGCATCTCCTGCATCACTCCTGGATGAACCACTTGCTGAATGGGAGGCCGAAACATGGCGAAAGAAAGAAGGGAAATCGAAATCAACAGTCGGGCTGACACCCTGCCGTTGATGGGGCCGGACGTCCGTCCCTGGCCCGTCACCCCGCCGCCTTCCCCCGAAGAGTGCATGAAGGTCTACGAGAAACGGAAGGCGGGGGAGTTCGGGAAATTCCTGGAAGACAACCTGCGGCTGGATTATGTCTTTGAAAAGCCGGAAGCCCTGCAGGGCCTGCGGGTGCTGTGCAACGGCATCTGGCACATCAGCCGCATGTTTGCCACCAGCCTCCTGAGCGAACAGGGGGCGGAGGCCATCCACATCGAGCCCCCCACCGGTGACCCGCTGCGGCAGCTCACCCCCTTCGGCCGGGAAGAGTACATGCTGAAGGACAATGTCACCGGGGAGCCCTGCGGGCTGGACTTCCTCCACGAGTTCCGCAACGCCTACTCCATCACCCTGAACCTGGAGACCCCCGAGGGCCGGGAGATCTACAAGAAGCTGGCCATGCTGGTGGACGTCATCATCGAGTCCTGGCCGCCGGGCTACATGGACTCCCTGGGCATCGGCTACCGCCAGCTCTCCAAGCTCAACCCCACGCTGGTCTACTGCTGGGTGGGCGAGCGCGGCCAGTGGGGCCCCATGAAGGATGAGATGTCCAAGTTCGGGCAGTGGATGCTGGATCCCTTCTCCGCCTGCGCCAACTCCTGGGTGCACAATACCGGCTTCCCGCCCGACCAGTGCCCCCGGGGCGGCAAGGGCGGCGACCCCATGCGCTCCGGCGCCTGGCTGCCCTCCTATGTCGCCGGCGAGCAGGCCGCGCTCAGCATCCTGGCGGCCCTCTACTGGCGGGATTTCAACGGCGGCGGCGAAGGCCAGTTCATCGAGGTCACCGCGGCGGAGTCCCTGATGGACATCCTGGACTTCGACATCACCTGGTACGGCTTCAACGCCTCCATCAAGGCCAGAACCGGCGCCTGGGACCCCAACCTCAACCAGTATGAGTGGAACCCCTGCAAGGACGGCTACATGATGATCGGTGGCCAGACCGACCGGCTCTGGTACCGCATCGGCATGTGCATTGAGCGGGACCTGCCCCTGTTCGGCCGTCTCATCCATGAAGACCCGCTCCTCAAGGAGATGGCCGCCAGAAACGCCTTGCAGGCCCTCATCAAGACCTACACCGTGACCACCAAGTGGCTGCGGGACATCAACCGCATCGAGGCCGAGCAGAAGCTGATGGAATACGAGATCGCCGCCGGTCCGGTGCTCTACATCGACGAAGTGGCGGAATTCCCGCACTTCAAGTATCGTCCCTGGGTGAACACCATCGAGACCCAGTTCTACGGCACGGTGATGTACGCCGAGTCCTGCGGGGCTTACCAGCACCGCACCCCGGCCCGGGTGAAGGATCTGGGGCGGCCGCTGGGCTTTGACAACGGCGAAATCTACAAGCGTTACCTGGGTTACGGCCCCATGAAGCTCCGGGAACTCAAGGCGAAGGGGGTAATTTAAATGGATTGGGAAAAAGAAATCCAGAAGCTGAAGGTGTGCGACTTCGAGGAACTTCCGGGTCCCAAGAGCAAGGAAGAGCTCGAAGAGATGAAGATGCCCTTCGAGGACTACTGCCGCCGGGTCTTTGACGTGGGCAACGAGTTCGTCAAGCCCGAGGCGCTGAAGGGCGTCCGCTGGATGTCCACCACCATGTACATCTTCACCCCCCACTCGGTGGCCAACCTGGCGGAGCTGGGGGCGGAGGTCATCAAGATCGAGATGCCCCGCATGGGCGACCCCATGCGCCACACCTCCCCCTTCAATGAGGCCTATCTCTATCCCCTGCACGACACCCGGCCCATGACGGGGACGGGCTTGGGCTTCACCAACGCCAACAGCAACGAATACTTCATCACCCTGGACTACCACGTGCCCGAGGCCAAACCGGTGTTCTACAACCTGGTGAAGATGAGCGACGGCCTCACCGAGTGCTACCGGCACGGCACCTTCGACCGCTGGAAGCAGGGCTACCGGCACGTCATGGAGATCAACCCCCGCTTCATCTACGTCTGGGGCGGCGGGTTCGGCTACGGCCCCAAGATCTTCGGCGGCTCCTATGACATCCTGGGGCAGGCCCACGCCGGTCTGGCCAGCATCACCGGGACCCACGAGGACTTCGGCGGCCATGCCACCAAGGCCACCAACTGGGTGATCGACTGGTACTCCGGCACCCAGATCAGCGTGGCCATTATGGCGGCCATGTACTGGCGGGGCAAGACCGGCCTGGGCACCATGATCGAGTTCTCCCAGGTGCAGGCGGCCACCCGCTGCTGCGGCTATGCCGTGCCCCTGTACGGCCGCTTCGGCATCGTCCGCCAGCGCTGGGGCAACTGGGACACCCAGCTCTGCGTGCACGGCATCATCATGACCGGCAAGAGCGACTTCCCGGATGCCCAGAACCCCCAGGACCGCTTCGAAGCCCGCTATGTCATGGTGAGCGCCTTCCAGGACGCCGACTTCCAGGAGTTGTGCAACATCATCAAGAAGCCGGACCTCTTCAGCCGCTACAAGACCCACAAGGACCGGGTGGGTGCGCCGGCCCAGATCGAGATCTACAAGGCCATCGAGGACTGGGCCGCGGACAAGACCCGCTCCGAGGTGGTGCGCATCCTGAAGGAGGCCGGGCTCCTGGCGGCGCCGGTGATGAACGACCGGGAGGTCTACGAGTGCGAGCACTACCGGCAGCGGGGCACGGTGCGCTGGAATGATGACCCCCTCTTCGGGGACATCCTGGTGCAGAGCGCCTACAGCTGCGGCCTGTTGTCCAAGACCCCCCGGCGGCACCGCTGGCTGTGGCGGCCGGTGGGCGCGGACAACGTCAAGATCTACCACGAACTCCTGGGTTACCCGATGAGCAAGATCCAGGAACTCTACGACAAGAACATCATCTAGGCAGGGGGGTGAGGCGCATGTGTGACATCATCTGGTGCAAAAAGGACATGGGTGACGGGAAGGTCTGCGACACCGTCAACTATCTCGACCCCTACTGCTTCTGGAACTGGGAAGGCAAGGTGGCCTGCGCCCACTGCGGCACGGTGTATTACATCCACATGATCCAGGGGCACATGTACGCCGGCCCGGATGAGAAGCCGGGCGAGAAACCGGACATCCTTCCCCTCTACGCCGACCAGCCCAACAACGGCTACTTCAACTACCTCCCCGGTATTGAAGGCCGCACCCGGCCCTACACCTGCTTGCCCCGCCACATCTACCTGGGCAAGGCGGATATGGTGAAGTTCAGCATCCGGGGCCGGCCGGTGCGGGGCTGGCGGCCGCAGCCGCCGTCCGCCGGCGTCGCCGGCTCCCAGGGCTACTTCTGGGACATCGAGAAGCTCACTCCTGAGGTCTGGGAAGAATATCAGGAGAAGATCCGCAAAGGCGAAGTCAAGGACTGGTAAGGGGAGGAGCGACGCATGAGTGGCCATACCCAAAAGATGACCCCGGTGGAATTTCTGGCGCATGTCCTGACGCCGGAAAAGAAGACCGACCATATCTGCTGGCAGTGCAAACACCTGAAGTGGGTGCTCAAGGGCTCCGGCTTCCCGCCCGCCGACATCATCGGCTGGTGCAAGAAGATCCACTGGCCCCACTACTGGTGCATCCACGAAAACGACATCATCAAAAAGTGCTATGCTTTCGAGCAGAAAACCTGATCTGGATCCGGAAATCGTCCGCCAACACGGAGCGGAAGAGCTGGATCACCTGCGCCGTCGGGTGGGCCTCTGGCGGGATGACTTCCTCCGCCAGGCGCCCCCCGGGGGCGGCCCGGAGTGGCTCTTTTTGGTGCGGGAATTCCACGCCGAGATCGACGAGTGGCTCTACCCCTACGTCCGCCGGCTGGTGGAAACCGAGCACATCACCGCCGTGGAAGGCGCCGATTTCATGGATTACTGCTACCGCCAGGTCCTGATGGTGGCGGCGCACCTCGGCATCGTTGAGGAGGTGCCGGAAGGGGCCGGCTTTGATGCACTGCCATTGATCTACCAGCGATAACAAGGAGGGTGAGCATGCCCGAACTCGTTCGTGTCAGCGTCTGCGGCTTTGACCCCATGCTCGTCCGGGGTTATGTGAAGACCGGCTTCCGGGCCCTGTGGTTCTATCTCCCCGATGAGCTGTATGAAGACTATGACGTCCAGATCGGGGACAAGATCCAGGGAAAACTCCTGAAGGTCATCAACCCCAAAGAGGAAGTGACCTTCACCCCCAACGAGGCCTTCGAGTGGGATACCAGCAAGGAGACCGGCTATGCGGTGGTCATCCCCGGCGAGGCCATCACCAAATACGAGCTCACCGAGTTCCACTTCATCGAAATGGAGCTCACCCACATCGTCACCAAGACGGGCGAGGTGAAGGAGATCTATCCCGGTGAGACCAAGAAACGGAAATGGTGGCCGGATGGCAAGATGAAGCTGAGCTACTTCCTGCCCTACGCCGCGCCGTAAGATCCGACATATGACGGGCAGCCCCCTTCCCAGGGGGCTGTCCCCTGTCCCCGGTTCCCATTCTTCCCGCCTGCCAGCCCGCGCTCCCCGTGTGGAACCGGAGCATTGTCCTGACCGCCCCATGGCATCCCGCCCGGGGGTCTTCCCCGGCGCATCGGCTGTGAACCCGAAAGAGGGAGGTGGCGCTATGAAGGATGTGGTCAAAAAGAAGGTGGATGACATTGTGGAGGCCCTCAATGCCGGGAAAAAACCGGAGGATTTTGCCTCCGCGGCCCAGGAGGACCCCTACGCCTTCATCATGGAGGCCGGCGGCAAGCTTCTGGTCCATCCCACCCTCCAGGGGGAGAGCCTGAAGGAAAAGGCCGGCCCGGTGTATGAAGAGGTGGCCAAGGGCACCGAGGAAGGGACCTTTGTCCGCTATCAGTGGGCCGGGGCCAACAAATGCACTTACGCCCGGAGAACCAAGACCGGCCTCATCGTCGGCTGCGGCTTCAACGAATAGCCTCCCCGTTTACCCCGACCTGAATCTCTGCTAAGGTATGTCCATCCCCCTGCTTCCCGGGACCATGGGAAAGGGGGAATTTCGCCCCAGTCAAGGAGACCTGCCACCGGCATGAACGAATTCAGCGATTTTGAACTGCATACCCAGGAGGATTGGACCCCGTTAGGTGAGCTCACCGGCATCCGGGAGCCCCTCTTCGAGGCCACTCTTTTTCTTTTCGGCTACGATTTCTCCAGTAACATCTACCTGCTTTGCGGCCCGGAGGAGTACGCCATTATCGATCCGGGCAACGACTATCCTGCCTACATGCAGATGGTGCAGCGGGGCATCAAGCCCACGGATATCAAGAAGATCGCCGTCACCCACGGCCACCACGACCACGTCATGGGCGCGGTGGAGCTCTTCCGGGGCCATCGGGGCTTCGGCACCCCGGAGCTGGAGATCATCATGCATGAGGCCGGCCCCCTGGAATTCAAGGAGATGATGCAGAACCTGGGCTGCCGCATCACCGAGGTGAAGGGCGGGGAGACCATCATCTTGGCGGGCTTTGAGCTGGAGGTGATCCACACCCCGGGGCACACCATTGACGGCCTGTGCTTTTACCATGCCCCCAGCCGCACCCTGTTCAGCGGCGACACGGTGCTTCCCACCATCCTGGCGGAACCGGACACCAAGGCGGCAGGCGGCAGCATGGCCCACTATTTCTATTCCCTCCGGATATTGCGCCAGCGGCAGATCGACCATATCCTCCCCGGGCATGGCGGCGTGGCCCCCAGAATCGGCCGCTTTGTGGTGGATGAGACCTATGACGCCCTGATCAAGCGGGTGGTGGGTCTGGAGACGCCCTTCTTTGAGGGCGCCACCCAGCTGGCCCAGCAGGGGCTGCTGGAGGAGGCCCTCTTTTATCTGGACAGGGAGCTGGCTCAGGAGACCCCCCAACCCCGGGCGCTGGAGATGAAGGGCTTTCTCCTCAACGACCTGGGCCGGGGCCAGGAAGCCCTGGACATTTTCGACCGGATTCTCCGTCAGGAGCCCGATCATGCCCAGGCCCTGCTGGGGAAAGGGGTGGCCCTGCTGGGGCTGGGGCGCTACGAGGACAGCCTCACGGCCCTGAACCGGGCGGCAGCCCTGCGCCCTGACCTCAAGGAGGTCCAGGTCTATCAGGGGATGGCCCTGTACCTCTCCGGCCGGGAAGCGGAAGCCCTGGACCTGCCCGCCTTCGGGGAGGAATTCACCCGGCGGCTCAAGGACGAGCTGGCCCGCCTGGCCCAAAGCCGCCCCTCCCCCTGAGGCTGTGCAAATCAGGAAAAGCGGGTCGGGAATGCGACAAAAGAAAAGAAGCTAAGACACGCCACGCCACCCCCTCAGTCAGACTTTGGGTCCGATTCCGGACAGTAGTTGCTTGCCGGCGCCCCGGATCATGAGGCATTATCCTGGCCTGAAGTTTGCAAAATATTAACAGGGAATTTTTCGCCGATTACCGAAAGAGGAGAGCAAGGCCCCACGGAATGCCGGTGCGTGGGGCTTTTGTTCTTTTCGCCTGCCAGCACCGGCCGCCCCCGGGATCCGACTAGCGTCAAGGGATGGTGTGGTGGGGACAGATAAGGACATCCCCCTCTTTTTGCTGATCTTCCGGGAGGAGACCCGCCGGGCGGTGGCGGAGATCCTGGCGGAGCATTTTTACTCGCCCGTCATCCTGCTGGACCCCGATGAGGTGGTGCAGGAGCTCAAGGGGCGGGAGCGGGCCACGGTCTTTGTCGACTGCGAGGCCGTTCTGCGCTATGGGTCGGGACTCTACTCCCGCCTGAAGGTGGCCTCTCCGGGCTGTCGCCTGGTGCTTTTCTGTCACAAGGAGCACCGGGGGCATCGGGAGCTCATTCGGGAGGCCATGGAGATCGGGGTCTACGCCTGCCTGCTGGCGCCGGTGGAGGACTGGGAGGTCCTGGCCATCGTCCGCCATGTGTCCGCCCCCCGGCCGGGGCGGCGCCTGCCCCGCCGGAAGCATTCCTGATCCGGCGCCCTCCCCCTCCTGCCCGCGGGCTTCAGCTTGGCAGACTGTGGGGAAAGGTTATTCAGGGGAGGGGCAGGGATCATAGACCCCTCCCCTCCCCCGCACCCCTCCCCCAACCCCATACATGGGATTTGGCTTAGCCAAACGGGCAAAATCGGCCAGCCTATCCCACCAGATTTCGGGGAGGGTGTTATTCAGCAGCCTGCTAGGCCCCTTCTCCCGGGCCCTCCGCCTCCCGCCAAGCGTGACGCCCTCCGGGAACGTAGCGAACAGGGTCCGCCACCCCCGCCGCGGCGAAGCCCTGGAGGCGCAGCCGGCAGGACGAGCAGCGGCCGCAGGCCAGGAGATTTTCCTGATAGCAGGACCAGGTCAGGTGCAGGGGAGCCCCCAATTCCAACCCCAGGCGGATGATGCCGGCCTTGTCCAGGTAAAGGAGCGGGGTGAGGATTTTCAGGCGGGTGTCGGGGCCGGTGCCCAACTCCATGACCCTCTCAAAGGCCTGGAAGAATTCCGGGCGGCAGTCGGGGTAGCCGGGGTTGTCCAGGATGTTGGCGCCGATGACCAGCGCCGCGGCCCGGATGACCTCGGCCCAGGCCGTGGCCGCGGCCAGGAGGAGGGCGTTACGGAAGGGCACATAGGTGCTGGGCAGTCCGGGGGCTTCCCGGGCGCCCTGGGGGATGGGCAGGGTCGGGTCGGTGAGGCTGGAACCTCCCAGGCGCCCCAGGAAGCCCAGATCCACCTCCCACAGGCGGTGCACCTGAAAATGGGCGGCTTGGGCCCGACAGGCGGCCCGCTCCCGGGTGAGGGTGCGCTGCCCGTAGTCGGCGTGAAAGAAGGCGAGCTCATAGTCCCGGGCGGCCCAGGCGGCGGCCACGCAACTGTCCAGGCCACCGCTGGCCAGGATCACCGCAATGGGTTTGGCGTTCATACCCCTCGCCTCTCCGGGCCCCAGATGATTTTATGCCATTGCAGGTTCAGCCGTAAGGGGAGGGGGCTCGCCGCCACCCAGCCGGCCGCCTCCGCCAAGTCCACCTCCCCGAACACCGGGGAGATGAGCAGGGTGGGGCCCGCGGCCAGGCCGTGCTCCCGGATGATGGCCTCGGCGTAGGCGAAATCCTCCCGGTGGCTGACCACAAACTTGACCTCATCCCGGGGGGTGAGCTGCGCCAGGTTGGGCCAGTACATGGCGTGGGCCATGCCGCTTCCCGGGCACTTCACGTCCACGATGCGCCTCACCCGCCGATCCACCGGGCCGATGGGCAGAGAGCCGTTGGTTTCCAGCAGCACCTCCCGGCCGGCGTCGCACAGGAGGGCCAGCAGCTCCGGGGTCTCAGGCTGCAGGAGAGGCTCCCCGCCGGTGACCAGGACCCGGGGCAGGCGGGAGTCCCGTACCGCCGCCAGGAGCTCACCCACTTCCCGGCTTTCCCCGCCGTCATAGGAGTAAGGGGTGTCGCACCAACGGCACCGCAGGTTGCAGCCCGTCAGGCGGATGAAAAAGGCGGGCAGCCCGGCCCGGGAGGACTCCCCCAGGATGCTGACGAAGGTTTCACAGACCACCAGGGCCATGGCCTGCGACTCCGGGGTTCTCTTCAGGTGTCCTCCTCGCCTGCCAGCACCACCTCGATGGCCTCCACTCCCCGGCCGCCGGTCAGGTGGGCCGTCTGACCGCAGCGGGGGCAGTCCACCACCGGCAGGGGGTCATGGGAGTGGAAGTGGTCCACCAGGAAGGGCTCGGTATGGCCGCAGGCCGGGCAGGTCAGGGTGGCAGGCAGGAGGGTGAGGGTGAGGGCGGCCTGCTCCAGGGGAGTCCCCTGGGTGAGGACCTGGAAGGCCTGGCGGGCGGCGGCCTCGGAATGGACCTCGAAGATGCCGAGGGTGAGGCCCACCTCCAGGACCGGGGCGCTCACCTGTTCGGCCGCCAGCTGCTCCTGGATAGCGGTGACGATGCCTTGCATGAGGGCGTATTCGTGCACGGGGTTCTCCTTCCGCCGGGATGCAACCGAAGACGAGGGACCGGGGCCGGGGGAAGGGCGGCACCCCGTTTCGGCCTTTTTCACACTATATCAGGCGGTCCAGCCGGCGCCAAGGCCTGGACCCCCGGCTAAAAAGGGTTGCGTTCGCCATCCGTCCGGGTATAATGTTAGATTTGGAGTCGGCGCGCTTTTCTTTCTGACGTCCTATTTAGCACCCTTACAACCCGGATCTCACCATCCCACCCACCCGAGCGGGGCCGGGGCGGCGGAGTGTGCCCTGCGCCTCCGGGTGGCAGATCGACAGGCTCCTCACTGCAACAAGGGGGTGTTGATGCTCTTTGAAAAGTGCGTCCGGGCGGAGCTGGGGCTCCGGTGCATCCCGGAGTGTGCGGGCTGGAAACGCGGCAAGGTGGAGGAGGATCGCTCCCTGGAATGCGTCATCTGGGCGGAGAGCGGCCCGCGTTCCTGGGAGATTGTCACGGAGGTGAAGGGGGAGACCCTCGAAGAGATCAAAGAAAGGGAAATCGTGCCGGCCCAGGAGGTCCCGTTCCAGGAGAAACTGGTGGAGGTGGTGCATCTTTAGCAGGGCTGAGGGGCCTTAGCGCCGCAGATCAGTCAGGAAAGGCAGGGAAAGGGTTTTCGACGGTTAGTTGAGGTGAAGCAGAGGTGACGCGGCGGCGGGGCCGGGCCTCCGATCCTGCCGCCTGGCCCGCCGACTCCCCCCGGGGCGGGAAATGATCAAGCCAAGTCTGGTAACTGTGCAATTTTTCACATGAAAATTTCATTGCTTTCCAGGGCGGGGTCCCGTAAGATGGGGTTCTCATCGGAGGAGGCATGAGTGAGCCCAGGCCGCCTGTGCCGGTGAAGCCGGTGGCGAGTCTCCTCACGGTGCGCCGGGAGCTGGTTCCCCGGGCGTTGGCCCGGCTGGCGGAGCACCTCGGCCCCCCGGACATGGTGAGCCCCTGGTGGCCGTTTCCCCATACGGACTACTACGTCCCGGAGATGGGGGTCGGCCTGGAGCGCTGTCTGGCCTCCTTTCTGCACCTGGCGGACCCGGAGTTTTTGCCCCCCGTCAAGCTGGTCGCTCACCGTCTGGAGCAGGCCCTGAGCCTGGGGGGGCGGCGGCTCCTCAACCTGGATGTGGGCTATCTCACCGGGGAGCGCCTGGTGCTGGCCACCGGGAAGAACTTCCGGCATCGCCTCTATCTGTCCCACGGGATTTACGGCGAGGTGACCTTGGTGGCGGCCCGGGGCGGCTTTACTCCCCTGCCCTGGACCTATCCGGACTATGCCTCCGAACCTCTACTCCCCTGGCTGGAGCGGGTGCGGCGCAAATATCTCTGGCAGTTGCGGCAATGGCGGCAGATTGTCTCCGAAGCATGACCGGCTACGGCCGGGGCGAGGCCGAGGGTCCCGCCCAGCGCTGGACGGTGGAGCTGAGGAGTCTCAACCACCGGTTTCTGGATCTGGCCCTCAATCTGCCTCGCCACCTGTGGGCCCTGGAGGACCGCTGCCGCCAGGTGCTGAAGGCCCGCCTCCATCGGGGACGGGTGGAGATGCAGCTCTCTTATGAAATGCAGCCGGGCGCGGGAGGGGCCCTGCGCCTGGATCCGGGCCTCACGGCCCAGGCGGTGGCGGCGCTCACCGAGCTCAAGGCGGCCGCCGGGTTGGATGAGCCCCTGCGGCTGGACCACCTGCTGCGCTTTGCCGACCTGCTCATCACCCGGGAACGGGAGGCCCCGAACCTGGAGGAGACCTGGGCCCTCCTCTCCCAGGCCCTGCAGCAGGCCCTGGACTCCCTGGAGGAGATGCGTCGGGCCGAGGGCGAGGCCCTGCGGGCCGACCTGAGCCGCCACCTGGAGGAGCTGGCTGCGGCGGCCGGACGGATCCAGACCCTGGCCGCCTTAAGCCCCGAGGCCTGGCGGCAGAAGATCCTCGCCCGGCTGGAGGAGCTCAAAGGCGAGGTGGGAGAGGTGGAGGACGCCCGGCTGGCCCAGGAGCTGGCCTTTCTGGCGGAGCGCCGGGATGTGGCCGAGGAGCTGGCCCGCCTGGAGAGCCATGTGCGTCAGTTCCGGGAGCTCCTGGGCGCCGGGGGGCCGGTGGGCCGGCGGCTGGAGTTTCTGGTGCAGGAGATGCTCCGGGAGGTGAACACCATCGGCGCCAAGGCCGGGGACCTGAGCATCACCCAGGAAGTGCTCCTCCTCAAGGGCCTCCTGGAGCGCCTCCGGGAACAGATTCACAACGTCGAATGATCTCCAGGGGGACGTCATGGACGAGCGGTTGGTCAATATCGGCTTCGGCAACATGGTGGCCGTGCATCGGGTGGTGGCGGTGCTGATGCCCAATTCGGCTCCCGGCAAGCGCCTGCGGGAAGAAGCCCGAAAAAACCACCTCCTCCTGGATGCCACCCACGGGCGCAAGACCCGGGCCATCATCGTCACCGACAGCAATCATGTCATCCTGTCGGCGGTGCAGGTGGAGACCCTGTCCCAGCGCTTCAACGGCCACTCCGGGGCCCGGCCGGCCCTCCTGGTGAAAGAGGCCTGAGTGGAAGGGAGCATCCTGGTCATCAGCGCCCCTTCCGGCGCCGGCAAGAGCACCCTCATTCAGCGCCTCCTGGCCGCCGACCCGCGGCTGAGATTTTCCATCTCCTACACCACCCGCCCCCCTCGCCCCGGGGAGGTGCACGGGAAGGATTATCACTTTATCAGCCATGAGGATTTCCTGCGCCTGAGGGACAGTGGCGGCCTGGTGGAATGGGTGGAGCAGTTCGGCTATTTCTACGGCACCGGGGTGGAGTGGGTGCGGCGCACCATCGCTGGCGGGGCCGACGCCCTCCTGGATCTGGAGCCCCGGGGGGCCCGGGCCATCAAGGCCCTCTTCCCGGCGGCCCTCCTCATCTTTATCCTCCCCCCCTCCTTAGAGGAACTGGAACGGCGCCTGAGGCTCCGGGGGGGCCTGTCCCTGCGGGAGCTGGCCCAGCGCCTGGAGCAGGGGCGGGAGGAGCTGCGGCAGGCCTGCCACTATGACTATCTGGTGGTCAACGAGGATCTGGCCACGGCCGAAACGGAGCTGAAGGCCATCATCACCGCCGCCCGCCTGCGCAGCAGCATCTCCTGGCCGCACCTGGCGCCCCGTTTTCAGGTATAATAAAAGGGGAAAGGGTCCGGGGCACCGGCGGCCGCGCCCTTCCCTCTCTTTTCCCGGGTGGGGAGGGGAAGACGTGGAAGGGGAGCCGGGGCCTCTGCTCCCTGACCCCCGCTGCCCGATATTTCGCCGGCCCGGGCGTGAGCCTGCCACGGTGATTCCATGGCCATGAAATCCGAGGACCGCCCTCCCCTGCCCCGCCGGCCCGCCGGCCGGGGGGTGCGGGATTATTGCCCTGAACTTACCCTGTTCAACGAGATTGCCACCATCTCCTCCTATACCCAGGATCTGCAGGAGATTGTGGATCTGATCCTGGATGCCCTGCTGGATTTTTTCCGGATCGATGCCGGCATCCTGCTGTTATGGGACGGCCGGCGCCGGCGGCTGAGCAACCTGGCGGCCCGCGGCTTTCCTCCCGACTATCTGGAGGAATTGACCAGCGGGGGCCTGGAGGAGATCATCACCCCTTACCTCACCCGGGCGGCAGCCCCGCTCCTCATCCGGGACCTGAACTCCGATCCCCGGGTGGCCCTCTCCACTTTTTCCCGCTCCATCCAGCATTACCGCCACTATCAGAGTCTGGTGAGCATCCCCCTGAAGTTCCGGGAGCAGGTCACGGGCTTCCTCAACCTGGCCTCCGCTCATCCGGACACCTTCTGCGGCATGAATCCGGAGTTTTATGCCATCCTGGGCAACCAGATCGGTCTGGCCATCGCCAACGCTTGTCTTTACCGGGACCTGAAGCGCTCCGAGCGGCGGTACCGGCGGATCTTTGAAGGCTGCATGGACCTCATCTTCGTCACCGACCGGGACGGCCTTCTCTTGGACATGAACCCCGCCGGCCTGGAGCTTCTGGGGGTGGCCGCCAAGGAGCAGGTGCTGGGGACCAGTTTCCGGCGCTTTCTGGCGGAGCCCCGGGACTGGGAGCGCTTCCTCGAAGCGGTGGAGCAGGACGGCTTCGCCCGGGACCTGGGCCTCACCCTCAAGCGCACGGATGGCGGCACGGTGCCCGCCCTCCTCACCGGCATCGGCCGGCGCACCCCTGACGGCCTGATCACCGGCTATGAGGGCTTCATCAAGGACATCACCCTGCTGAAGGAGAGCGAGGAGGCCCTGCTCCGGGAGAAGACCGCCACCCAGTGGATCCTGGACGGCCTGCCCCTCCCCACCTTCGTCATCGACCGCCATCACCGCATCATCGCCTGGAACCGGGCCTGCGAGGAGCTCACCGGCTGCTCCCGGAAGGAGATGATCGGCACCTTCAGCTACTGGCTCCCCTTTTACTCCCCGGAAGGCCCCAGCATGGCCTCGTTGATGGTGGAGCATAACTTCAAGGCCCTGGAGCGCTTCTTCGGCAACAAGGACCTGAAGCGCTCCCCCTATCACCCGGTGGCCTATGAAGCCTATGAGTATTTCCCGGACTTCCGGGGTCGGGAGCGCTCCTTCTATTGCACCTCCTCCCCCATTTACGGACCGGAGGGTCAGGTGCTGGGCGCGGTGCAGTCCATCGTGGACATCACCGAGCGGGAGCAACTGGCCCGACAGCTGAAGGAATCGGAGGAGAAGTACCGCCTGTTGGCGGAGGCCTCCTTAGACGGCATCCTGCTGCATCGGGAGGGCCGCATCCTCTATGCCAATCCCGCAGCGCTGGAGATGTTCGGCTGTGAGGCCTCCGAGGAGATGCTGGGCCGGGAGTTCACCGCCTTCCTCAACCTCCCCGGCCCGGAGCGGGCCCGGGAACAGGTGCTGCGGCTCCTGAAAGGGCATTCCACCCCCCGCATCTTTGAGCTCAAGGGTCAGAGAAAGGATGGCAGCTGCATCAGTCTGGAGGCCATCTCCTTCCCCACCACCTATGAAGGGGCTCCCGCCAGCCAGACCCATCTCCGGGACATCACCAGGAAGAAACAGCTGGAGGAGCACCTGGCCCACACCGAAAAGCTGGCCGCCCTGGGGCAGCTGGCGGCGGGGGTGGCCCATGAGATGAACAACCCCCTGGGGACCATCCTGGTCCTGAGTTACCTGCTTCTGGAGGATCTGGAGCGGGAGAGCCCGGAGTGGGGGCAGGTGGAGAAGATCGTCCGGGAGGCCACCCGCTGCAAGGAGATCGTCAAGGGGCTGCTGGAGTTTTCCCGCTACACCCCGGCCCGCATGGTGCCGGTGAATCTCAATGAGATCCTGGACAACGTCCTGGCCTTGGTGAGCGATCACCTGCTGTTTCAGTCGGTGGAGGTGGTGCGCCTCTTCCAGCCGCATCTGCCCCCGGTCCTGGGGGACCGCAGCCGCCTGGAGCAGGTGTTTATCAACCTGCTCCTGAACGGGGCCGAAGCCATGGAGGGCAGGGGCCGGCTCACCGTGTCCACCGAGGTGGCCCAGGGGGGCGAGCTGGTGCGGGTGCGCTTCACCGACACCGGCCCCGGTATCCCGGAAAGCCACCTCAGCCGCCTCTTCGATCCCTTCTTCACCACCAAGGAGGTGGGCAAGGGCGTGGGTCTGGGGCTGTCCATCAGCTACGGCATCATTGAAAAGCACCTGGGACGTATCGCCGTGGCGGACACCGGCCCCCACGGCACCACCTTTGTGGTGGAGCTGCCGACGGCCAGGCCGGGGGCTCTGGGCAGCGAGGCGCACCCCTGAAGGGGGCCCCGGGGGCGGCGGACGCAAAGGGCCCTTCCCGGTCTCTTTGGCTATCTAACTGATATTTTTGTCATAATCAGCCAGTCCGTTTTTTGGACAGCCATCCCGGAAAAAAAGTTGACTTGGGGGGAGGCCTGTGATAGACAGGCTCATGTGAAAAGAGGCATAAAGTCCGGCCTCCCCCCAGCCAGAAGGCGAGCTGCGGCATGAAGGAAGAGACGAAGAAATTTATCAAGGAGTTGCTCCAGGGGGGGTACCGAGCCTCGGCCATCGGCCTGTCCCTGGTCCTGGCGATTCTCATCGGCTTCGGGCTGGGTTATTGGCTGTCCATCATCTTTGACAACCGCATCTTCATTTACATCGGCCTGATCATGGGGATCATTGCGGGCTTCCGCAATCTCTACCTCATGGGCAAACGCTACAAGTAAGGGCATGGACTTCCTCTCCCCCCGCACCCTGAAGGTCGGTAACTGGGTGATCCTGGCCGCCTTGACGGCCCTGAGCCGGCTGATGGTGGGGACGGAGTTCGCCGTCGGGGTGGCGGTGGGAGGCGTGCTGGCCGTGCTCAACTTTCACGCCCTGCACCGGGCCCTGAACGGCTTGGCCGCCCGGGCCCAGGGGCAGCCCCCGGAGCAGGGAGGGCGGGCCAAGGCCTATTTTGCTGTGCGGCAGGCACTGCGCTATATCGTGGTGCTGGCGGTCATCTTTTACCTGGTCGGGTCCGGCCGGGTGCACGTCCTCGGACTGGTGGTGGGTCTGTCCACCGTGGTCTTGACCCTGATGCTGGCGGCCGTCGCCGAAACCGTCAAGTTAAAGAGGAAGGAGGCACACCCGTCTCATGGAACACCCCATTCTGTTTCTTGACCTGCTGTTAGGAAAATTCGGACTCCACATTCCGCCGCATGTGACCTATGCCTGGCTGATCATGGGCCTCCTGGTGCTGTTGGGGGTGATGGCCAGCAAGCAGGTGGCGCTGGTGCCGGCCGGGGCCCAGAACGTCATGGAGCTCTTCGTGGGCGGGCTGGAAGAGTTCATGGTGGACATCACCGGTGAGGAAGGGCGGGCTTTCTTCCCCTACATCGGCACCGCCTTCATCTTCATCCTGGTGTGCAACCTCATCGGCCTGATTCCGGGGTTTTTCTCCCCCACGGCCAACATCAACACCACCCTGGCCTTTGCCCTGTGCACCTTTGTCTACACCCACTACCTGGGGATCAAGTTCCATGGGGCGAAATACATCAAGCACTTCCTGGGGCCCATCCCGTGGCTGGCGCCCCTGTTCTTCCCCATTGAGATCATCGGCCACCTGGCCCGGGTCCTCTCCCTGACTCTGCGTCTGTTCGGCAACATCATGGGGGAGGATACGGTGCTCATCATTCTCATCTTCCTGGCCGGCAAGTTTCTGGCGCCGCTGCCTATGATGTTCCTGGCGATCTTCACCAGCCTGGTGCAGGCGTTCGTCTTCACCCTGCTCTCCATGATGTATTTCGCCGGGGCCATGGAGCACGCCCACTGATAGAGGAAGAAGGCCAACTTAACATACACAGGAGGTTTTTTTCTATGTCTCTGCGTCTTGCTTTGGGTGCGCTGGTGTCGTTGCTGCTGGCGTCTGCGGCCTGGGCGGCGGAGCCCGCCGCGGCCGGTACTGCTGCCGGTCTGGGGAGCTTCTTCAGCTATGCGGTGATGGCTGCCGGCTTCGGCATGGGCATCGCCGCCTTCGGGACCGGCATCGGTCAGGGTCTGGCCATCCAGAAGTCGGTGGAAGGCATCGCCCGCAACCCCGAAGCCTCCGGTAAGATCACCGTGACCATGCTCATCGGTCTGGCCATGATCGAGTCTCTGGCCATTTACGCCCTGGTCGTGGCCCTCATCATCCTCTTTGCCTACCCCATGGCCAAGCCCATCGGCGCCGCCCTGGGCCTGAAGATGTAACCTGAAGATCGGGGGAGGCCACACGGCCTCCCCTTTTTCACGCCGCTTTATGTGCAATTTTGTACGAGGCTTTACCCACCCGGTAGGCTAAGGATGCGTTCTCCCACGAAATTTTCCAAAATTCCCGCGGCCAGCATCACCCGCTTGTCCATTTATTCCCGCTACCTGGAAGCCCTGGCCCAGGAGGGGGTGAAGATCATCGCCTCGGACAAGCTGGCGCAGAAGTGCGGCATCAATCCCGCCCAGATCCGCAAGGACCTGGCCTACTTCGGCGAATTCGGCATCCGGGGGGTGGGCTATTTCGTCAAGGAGCTCCTCTTCGAGATCAAGCGCATCCTGGGCCTCAACAAGGTCTGGAAGATGGCCCTGGTGGGGGTGGGGAATCTGGGCTCCGCGCTGCTGGCCCACCAGAACTTCGCCCGCCAGGGCTATGAATTTGCCGCGGTCTTCGATGTGGACCCCGCCAAGGTGGGGCGGCGGCTGCCCAACGGCCTCATCATCCATCACCTGGACGAGCTGGAGCGGGTGGTCAAGGAGACCGGCGTGGAGATCGGGGTCATCGCCACCCCCGGCACCCAGGCCCAGGAGGTGGCCCAACGCCTCATTCAGGCCGGCATCCGGGCCATCCTCAATTTTGCCCCCATCCAATTGCAGGTGCCCGAGGGGATGGCGGTGGAGAACGTGGACTTCACCGTCAAACTGGACAACCTGGCCTACCATCTCACCATGGGCAATGCCTGATCCCCCACGACAGGGGAAACCCGCCGGCGTGCCCCACGATCCCGTTTAAGCCTTCCTGCGGCCACCTGCTGGCCGAGATGCGCCCTGAATGACCCGTTCCAGGCGCCGGCGCACTGCGGCCGGGAAACAGCCGCAAAGGATGGGCATGGCGGGTGGAGGAGGGAAGAGAAACGCCGGGGACCGGATTCCCCCCGGACTGCCTGGACACTATCCCCTCCCCCGGGAGGCCAGGCTGGGGAAGGAGGAAATGTCCGGCGTTTCCCGGCGTCTTCCTTCCCCTGCCCCTGCCTTTGTCCGGTCGTTTCACCCAGCCGCGCCTGACCGCCTGTGGGAAAACTCTCTTTTCCGGAGCCTGGTGGGATGAGGTCGGCCGAATATGCCGGTTTGGCGGCGCCACATCCCGTTAATGGGGCGGGGGAGGGGTCTTTGGCCCCTGGCCCCTTCCCCAAATCAGCTGGTTCAGCAACCTGGCAGGTCCCCCCTCCCGGGCCGGGGAGGAGAGCCCGACTGCGCTTCGGGGCTTGGGGGGTGCCTCTGGGGCGCCGCCTCAGGAGGCCGCGGCCCGCCGGCGGGGGGACAAGGGCAGGAGGGGCTTGAGAAAGCGGCCGGTATGGGATTCCGGCACCTCGGCCACCAGCTCCGGCGGCCCGGCGGCCACCACCCGGCCGCCGGCGTCCCCGCCTTCGGGCCCCAGATCGATGAGATAATCCGCGGTCTTGATGACGTCCAGGTGGTGCTCGATGACGATGACGGTGTTGCCGGCGTCCACCAGGCGGTTGAGGACCTGGAGGAGCTTGTCGATGTCCGCCAGGTGCAGCCCGGTGGTGGGCTCATCCAGGATGTAGAGGGTGCGACCGGTGGCCCGGCGGGCCAGCTCCCGGGAGAGCTTCAGGCGCTGGGCCTCGCCGCCGGACAGGGTGGTGGCGGACTGCCCCAGCTGCACATAGCCCAGCCCCACGTCCGCCAGGGTGCGGAGGCGGTCCCTCAGGGCCGGCACCGCCCCGAAGACCTCCAGGGCCTGATCCACGGTGAGCTCCAGGACCTCAGCGATGTTGAGGCCCTTGTACCGGATCTCCAGGGTGCTGGGATTGTAGCGCAGGCCGTGGCAGACGTCGCACTTCACATACACATCCGGCAGGAAGTGCATCTCAATCTTGTTGATCCCCTCGCCCCGGCAGGCCTCGCAGCGGCCGCCCTTGACATTGAAGCTGAAACGCCCCGGCTTGTAGCCCCGCAGGCGCGCTTCGGGCACCTGAGAGAAGAGCTCCCGGATGAGGGTGAAGACGCCGGAATAGGTGGCCGGGTTGGAGCGGGGCGTGCGGCCGATGGGGCTTTGGTCGATGTGAATGACCTTGTCCAACTGCTCGCTCCCCGTCAGCTCCCCGTAGGGCGCCGCCGGCACCCGGGCCCGGTAGAGCTTCTGGCGCAAGGCCGGGTAGAGGGTGTCCATCACCAGGGTGCTCTTGCCGGACCCGGACACTCCGGTGATACAGGTGAGCACCCCCAAGGGCACGCGCACGGTGACATCCTTGAGGTTGTGGCCCCGGGCGCCGCTGAGCTCCAGCCAGCCCGAGGGGGTGCGGCGGGCGGCGGGCACTGCGATCTCCCGGCGGCCGCAGAGGTAGAGGCCGGTTAGGGTCTCCGCCCTCAGGAGGCGGGAGGGGGGCCCGGTGAAGACGGCCTCACCGCCGTGGCGGCCGGCCCCGGGGCCCATGTCCACCACAAAATCCGCCTGGCGGATGGTCTCCGGGTCATGTTCCACCACGATGACGGTGTTCCCCAGGTCCCGGAGGACCTTCAGGGTCCTGAGGAGCCGGGCGGTGTCCCGGGGGTGCAGGCCGATGCTGGGCTCATCCAGGATGTAGAGCACTCCGGAGAGCTTGGAGCCGATCTGGGTGGCCAGCCGGATGCGCTGGGCCTCGCCGCCGGCCAGGGTGGCGGTGGCCCGGTTCAGGGTGAGGTAATCCAGCCCCACCTCCAGGAGGAACCCCAGCCGCTCGGTGATCTCCTTCAGGACCCGGCGGGCGATCTCCGTCTGGCGGGGGCTGAGCCGGAGCTCCCGAAACCAGCTCAGGGCCTGGGCCACACTGAAGCCGGTCACCTCGCTGATATTCAAGCCCCCCAGCTTCACTGCCAGGGCTTCGGGCCTCAGGCGCGCCCCCTGGCAGGTGGGGCAGGGCTGCAGGGTCATGTATTGCTCGATCTCCTCCCGGATATAGGAGGAATCCGTTTCCCGGTAGCGCTCCTCCAGCCAGGGGATGACCCCGGGGAAGGGCCGGGGCAGGAAATGGCGCCGGTGGCCGTGCTCGGTGAAAAAGTCGATGGCGGCGCCCTGGGAGCCATAGAGGAGCGCCCGGCGCACCTCCTCATCCAGCAGCCGGAAGGGGGTGCGGCTGGAGAAGCCGTAATGCTTCTCCAGGGCTTCCAGGAGTTCCTGGTGGCGGGCGGTGTATTGCCGGGCCCAGGGGCGGATGGCCCCTTCCCTAAGGGAGAGATCCGGGTTGGGCACCACCAGGTCCGGGTCCACCACCAGGCGGCTCCCCAGCCCGGAGCAGGCGGGGCAGGCGCCCTGGGGGCTGTTGAAGGAGAAGAGCTGGGGGGTGATCTCCGGCAGGCTGAGGCCGCAGAGGTCGCAGGCGAATTTCTCGCTGAAGATGAACTCCTCCCCGCCCTGGACGGCGATGCGCACCGTACCGTCGGCCAGCTTCAGGGCCAGCTCCAGGGAGTCGGTGAGGCGGGGAGCCAGGTCGTCCGTCACCACCAGGCGGTCCACCACCGCCTCGATGGTGTGGCGCTTGTTCTTGTCCAGGGGAGGGAGCTCCTCCAGCTCCAGGAGCTCGCCGTTGAGGCGGATGCGGGCGAAGCCCTCCCGGGCCAGGCGCTCGAGCAACGCCCGGTGCTCGCCCTTGCGATTCACCACCACCGGGGCCAGGACGGTGAAACGGGTGCCGGCGGGGAGCTCCAGGATGCGGTCCACCATCTGGGGGACCGACAGAGAGGCGATGGGGACGCCGCATTTCGGACAGTAAGGGGTGCCCACCCGGGCGAAGAGCACCCGGAGATAGTCGTAGATCTCGGTAGCGGTGGCCACGGTGGAGCGGGGATTGCGGGAGGCGCTGCGCTGCTCGATGGCGATGGCCGGGGAGAGCCCCTCGATGTACTCCACGTCCGGCTTGTCCATCAGCTCCAGAAACTGGCGGGCATAGGCCGACAGGCTTTCCACATAACGCCGCTGACCCTCGGCATACAGGATGTCGAAGGCCAGGGTGGACTTGCCGGAGCCGGACACGCCGGTAATGACGATGAATTTCTGCCGGGGGAGCTCCAGGTCCAGGTTCTTGAGATTGTGTTCCCGGGCGCCCCGGATGATGATCTGGTCGCTGGGCATGGGTCGCGGGTGACGGGTCAGCAGGATGCGTCGGCGGGATGGCGGCCGTCAGAGGCCCTTCCCCTGGCCGTTGGCGGGCGTTTTGTCATTCTTGGGTTTGCGGCCCCGTTTCTTTTTGAGCTCGCAGGGGACAAATTTCACCCCCTGGGCCCGGCCGGCCCCCCCGGGCCACAAAAGCGGCCCCTCCCCCATGAGGCGGGCGATCTCCACCAGCGGCAGATGCAGATATTTGGGCGGGATGACCCGGATCTCCAGTTTCTGCCCCCGGTGATTTTTTCCCTTCTCTTTGGCCATCAGTCACTTCCTTGCGCACCGGAGGGCTCTGCCCTCCCCGGCGGCGCCGATGTCCTCTCTCCCGGCGGCGGGGGTGTACTCCGGCCGCGCCAGAGAAGGCGCCCAGCCGCCCCCGGCGCCTTCCTCAGGAATATCCGGTAAGGTGAGACTGCGGCAAACCGTGTCCGTCAGCCAGGGCCAGGGAGCGGGGGCTCCTGCCGCCTCTCCCTGACCCCCTCCCCTCACCCTCGATCCGGAAGCGGGAAAGGTGGTAAGGGAGCGGGGCGACGGGCCGCTCCCCCCTGGCTCTTTTTCCGTCCTCACGGGGGCTCCCGTCTCAGGACTCATATCGGCACGGACAGGGGGCGCAACGGCTCTGCTTTCCCGCTGCCCCTTTCCCCTCCCTGGCCGGCCCCTGGCAAGGCAACCGGGCCTTCACCGGCGCCTCCCCGGCCCTCCGTGGCCGATCCTTCGCGACGCCCGCCTGCATCGGCCCCAAGGTCCGGGGGCGGGAAACGTCCTGGCAGAGGGGCAAGGGGGCCTCCCCCGGAAGTCTCTCCCCTGCTGTCTGTCAATATATCCTGCCCGGGAAAATTTTGCCACTCGTAGGGAGGCGGAACCGGCGGCGAGGGTATGGCGCCCCGGGACCTCATGCGGCCCTGCCGGGGGAGGGAGGCCCCGTCCCCGTCGTCCTCAGGGCTCCCGTGGCCCCTGTCCCTGAGGAGGCCCATACCTTGGCGCCTCCGGTCGGGCGACCCCTGAGCAGGTCATGGAAACAAGGTAATTCGGGAAAAGGGCCAGGGGTTACAGACTCTACCCCTCCCCCACCCCATAATGGGAGGGATTTGGCTTCGCCAGACTGGCCAAATCGGCCAGCCTCAGCCCACCCAAATCAGGTAAAGAGGGTTTTTCCACCGCCTGTTTCCGGTCCGCAGGCGCCTTATGGGTCCCCGACGGTCCGGCGGCCGACTCAGAAAGCCAGGGGCAACGGCCGGGGCCGGACGGCGGGCTCCGGCGGCGGCTCCCCTTCCCGGAAGCGCCGGGCCAGGGTGTAGCGCACCTTGTTGGCCTTTTCGCCGTTGTGCTCGAGGATGCCCTCCTCGAGGAGCTGGTGGAGGTAGGCCCAGGCGGTCTTTTTGTTCACCTGGAAGTGGGTTTCGAAATCCAGCAGCTTGAACCAGCCGCCCTGGCTGCTCTCCAGGAAGGCCATCAGGCTGTCCTGGGTGAACTTACGGCGGCCCTTGGGCTGGAGGGGAATGCGGGCCAAGGCTTCCTGCAGTTCCCGGACCTTGATGCGGCTTCTGGAGGCCGGCGGGGTGGGCTCCGGGGCGTCCGTGCCCCCCGGTCGCAGCCAGCCGTCCCGGAGGTGGTCGAAATAATGCCGCACCTGGGAATCGATGAGCTCCAGGAGGCGGAAGAAGCGGGACAGAGGCACCTCCCCGGCCAGCCGGGTGATGAGGTAGTTTTTGGCCTGGCGGCGCACATAGGCCGCCCGTTCCCCGGGGCTGGCGGGGAGCTGCTCCGATTCCAGGAGCACCTGGAAGAACATGCCGGCCACCAGGGTTAGGTCCAGACCCTGTTCCCGGGAGCGGAAGAAGGCCAGCCGCTCCTCCGCCTGGGGCAGCCCGGCGATTTGGGCGAAGCGGCCGAAGCGGCCGTCGAAATGAATGGATTCCTCCGGGGGAGCCAGCTCTTTCAGCGCCCTGCGGGTGAGTGCCTTCACCGCTGCCAGTCGTGTATCCCGGTCCATGGTGAAACCCGCCTCTCCGGTGTGGGAGTATGACCTGCTTCTCAGGAAAATCCTGAGCAGACAATCAGATAATTTCCTGCATTATAAAAAAGAAATAAACTCCTGGCCAATATTTTTGACCAGATTTTTCAGAAAATTCCTGAGGCGAAGAGCGACCTGGGAAAAATGCGGGGACAAGGGGGAAGAAGGGGTCTTTTTCAGCCTTCCAGGCCCAGGGCCCGGAGTTTTCGGTGCAGGTGGGAGCGCTCCAGGCCGATGGCTTCGGCGGTGGCGCTGACATTGCCTCCGTGTTCCGCCAGCTTGCGGCGCAGAAACTCCCGCTCGAAGCGGGCCCGGGCCTCCCGAAAGGAGGTCTCCTGAAAGAGGGCGGCCTCCAGGGAGGTTTCGCTTCCGGCAGGGGGCTGGGGCTGGGCCAGGGTGAGGTCCCGGGCTTCAATCACCTCCCCCGGCGCCAGAATGGCCAGGCGCCAGAGGAAGTTTTTCAGCTCCCGGACGTTGCCGGGCCACGGCCGGTGTTTCAGGGCCTCCAGAGCCCCGGGGGAGAGGCGTTTGGGGGGCGCGTGGTTCTCTGCCGCCACTTCCGCCAGGAAGTGCGCCGCCAGCAGCGGAATGTCCTCGGGGCGCTCCCGAAGGGGCGGCACATGCAGGGGGATGACATTGATGCGGTGGTAGAGGTCCTCCCGGAAATTCCCCCGGGCGATCTCCTCCTCCAGATTTTTGTTGGTGGCCGCCACGATGCGCACATCCACCTGGATGGGGCGGCTGCCCCCCACCCGCTCGAAGCGCTGCTCCTCCAGGATGCGCAGGATCTTGGCCTGGGTCTTGAGAGACATGTCGCCGATTTCGTCCAGGAACAGGGTGCCGCCATGGGCCTGGTCGAACTTCCCCGGCCGCCGGGACACCGCCCCGGTGAAGGCCCCTTTCTCGTGCCCGAAGAGTTCGCTTTCGATGAGGTCCTCGGGGATGGCGGCGCAGTTCACCTCCACAAAGGGCTGGTGCGCCCGCCGGCTCAGTTGATGCAGGGCCCGGGCCACCAGCTCCTTGCCGGTGCCGTTTTCGCCGGTGATGAGCACGCTGGCGTTGGTGGGGGCCACCAGGCGCAGTTTCTCCCGCAGGGCCTGGATGGCGGGGCTGTGGCCGATGATCTCCCGGGCCGGGGTGGCCTGCTGCCGAAGCCGCCGGTTCTCCTCCGCCAGCCGGGCCAGCTCCAGGGCGTTGCGGACGCTTAAGAGAATCTTGTCGGCGTGGGGCGGCTTCTCGATGAAGTCATAGGCGCCCAGGCGGGTGGCCTTGACCGCGTTTTCCACCGAGCCGTAGGCGGAAATCATGATCACCGGCAGCAGGGGGTCCTGCTTTTTCACCTCCCCCAGGACCTCCAGGCCATCTTTTCCCGGCAAGGAGATATCCAGGAGCATGAGGTCGGGGGTCTCCTCCCGCACCAGCTTCAGGGCGGCCTCGCCGTCGGCCGCGGTGAGGACCTCGAAGCCCTCATCCGCCAGGATCCCCCCCACGGTGGAGAGGATCTGGGGTTCGTCATCCACGATGAGAATGGTCGCCATGGTTCGGGGATTTCAGGGGCAGGTCGAAGATAAAGCGGGCGCCCTGGGGCTCATTGTCCTCCACCCGGATATGGCCGCCGTGGTCCGCCACGATGGAGTGCACGATGGCCAGGCCCAGACCGGTGCCGCCCCGCTTGGTGGAGTAATAGGGCTCGAAGATGCGGGTTTTGTCCCGGTCCGGGATGCCGGGACCGGTATCCGCCACCTCCACCTCCACCCGCTGCTGCTCCGGGAGGAGCCGGGCCGCCAGCCGGATCTCCCCTCCGTCCCGAAGGGAGGCCAGGGCGTTGTCCAGCAGATTGAGGAGCACCCGCTGCATCTGCTCCCGGTCCAGCAGCAATGGCGGCAGGTCCGGGGCCGGCGTGAAGCTCAGCCGGAGGTTGGGCCGCCCCCCCTGGTAGAGCTTCAGGGTCTCCCGGATGAGCTCATTGAGGTCGGCGGGGGCCAGGTGCAGTTGCGGCAGGCGGGCGAAACGGGAGAACTCGTTCACCAGATCCCGGATGTGATCCACCTGGTCGCTGATGATGCGGGTGCACTCCTCAAAGACCTGACCGTCGTCGGGCAGTTTGCCGGCGTAGCGCCGCGCCAGCCGCTGGGCCGCCAGCTTGATGGGGGTGAGGGGGTTTTTCATCTCATGGGCGATGCGCCGGGCCACCTCCTGCCAGGCGGCCTGGCGCTGGGCCCGTTCCAGCTCGGTGAGGTCCTCAAAGACGATGACCACTCCCAGGTCCTGGCCGTTTTCGTCCTTCAGCACCGTGGGCTTGAGGAGCAGAGACAGGGTGCGGTCCGGCAGGGTCAGGGTGAAGGGGCGCTCCACGATGCCCCGGGGGTGCCGCCGGGCTTCGGCCACCACCTCGGCCAGCCGGTCGGCCTGCTCCGGGGAGACGAAATCCCGGGCCGGACGGCCCAGCACCTCCTCCCTCCGGAGCCCCAGCATCCGGGCGGCGGATTCATTGATGGTGGTGATGCGCCCCTGAGCGTCCACCGCCACCACGCCGGCGGCCACATTCTCCAGCAGGATTTCCATATGGCGCTTGCGGGCCGCCAGCTCGGCGTGGGAGGCCCGGAGCTGCTCGTAGGCCTGGGCCAGCTGGGCCCGGCTCTGGTGCAGCTCCTGGGTCATGCGGTTGAAGGACTGCACCAGAAAGCCGATCTCGTCGGTGCCCTCCAGGTCGATATGAAAGGTGAAATCGCCCCCGGCAATCTTGTGGGTGCCCTCGGCCAGCTGCTGGATGGGGGTGGTGATCTCCCGGGCCAGGTAGAAAGCCACCCAGATGGCGGCCATGAGGGTGAGCAGGGTGACGATGATCAAAGCCAGATAGTGGCTGATACGCACCGGCCGGATGAGGAGTTCCACGGCTTTCAGATCCCGGAGGCTGGCCTCGGTGCCGGTGAGGCGGGCCCAGAACAGCCGGGGGTAATAGTCCCGCACCACCAGATAGGCCACCGGCGGGCCCGCATCCGGCAGGGGGGTGAGGAGGCTCACCAGCCCCCCGCCGGGCACCGTCTGGGTCAGGGTGAGTTCCTCGCTCCGCCCCAAGGTGGCGGTGGGCGGCAGGGCCACGGGGGGCGCGGCCGCGGCCGCCGGGTCCCGGGCCTCGGCCAGCAGCTCGCCGCCGGGCTGAAACAGGGCAATGCCCCACAAGCCGAAGGTGGCCCGCCACTCGGACAGGAGCCCCTCCAGCTCCCGGGGGCCCGGCCGCAGGCGACCCTCGGGGGTGAGGAGCTCCCGGGCGAAGAGGCGGCTTAACGCCTTGAGCTTCTCGCCCGCTTCCTCCGTAAAGGCCTGGGACAAAAGGAGGTTTTGATCCAGGACCTCCCCCAGGCGCCCGCCCCAGTGCAGATCCACCCGGCTGGAGATGAGCTGCCAGGCGATGAAGAACATGAACAGGGTGGGAAGGAGGGCCAGGGTGATGAAGGTCAACACCAGCCGCACCCGCAGGCGGGAGCCGAAGACCCGCTGCCGTCGCTCCAGAAAAAGCCGGGTGAGGTGGCGAAAAACGAGAAAAGTGAGGAGCAGAAAGAGGATGGCGTTGAGGTTGAGGAGGCCGAAGGCCAGGAGGCTGCCGAAGAGGGGGTGGCCCCGCTGGCGCACCAGATAGATCTCCACCCCGGTGAGGGTCACCACCAAGAACAGGGTGAGGGCGATGAGGAGCCGCTCCCGGCGACGCTTGCGCTCCTCCGGGGTCCGGCCGTCGGGGGCGCCCTGCAGCCGCTCCGGCGTGCGGCCTCTCTGGGGCGACGGGGGCCCGCTCACCTGTGCCCTCCCATAGCTGCCGTCATTGCTCTTTGGGAAGTTTCACCACAAAGGTGGACCCGCGCTCGGGGATGCTTTCCACCTGGATGCTGCCGTGGTGATCCGTGATGATCTTGTGAATCACCGCCAGGCCCAGGCCGGTGCCCTTGTCTTTGGTGGTGAAGAAGGGATTGAAGATCTTGGCCTGGACCTCCGGGGGCATGCCCACGCCGGTATCCGTGACCGAGAACCACACCTCCCGTTCTTCGGCGCCGCTTTTCAGCAGCAGTCGGCCGCCGCCGTCCATGGCCTCCAGGGCGTTTTTCATCAGGTTGAGGAGCACCTGTTTCATCTGGTTGGGGTCCGCCGGGACGGAGGGCAGACGGCTGTCCAGATCCTCCACGATTTCCACCCCCCGTTTCCTGGCCTCGGATTCCAGCAGCTGCTCCACTTCCCGGATCACCCGGTTCAGGTCGACGGGGGTGAATGCCGGCTGGGCCGGCCGGGTGAAGTCCCGGAGGTCGCCCAGAAAGGCCTCCAGGCGCCGCACCTCCTCCCGGATGAGGCGCAATTTTTCCTGGAGCTCGGTCTGGCCCTCCAGGCGTCGGGCCACCTGGTGGGCCAGGCCGCCGATGACCATGAGAGGGTTTTTGATTTCATGGCTGACATAGGCAGCCGCCTCCCCCACCGCCGCGAAGCGCTCGGACCGCAGCAGGCGCTCCTGGGACTCCCGCAGTTCCCGGGTCTTTTCCTCCACTTCCCGGCTGAGGGAGCGGTTATAGGACAGAGCCATGCCGATAAGGACGCCGCTGCCCACCAGCAAGAGCAGGAAGAACACCGCGGCCAAGGCGATTTCCTGATACAGGATCTCCCAGATGTGGCCGGAAACCTCGGCCACCGGCGCCACCACCGCCACCCCCCAGAGCTGGTGCGCCGGATCCTCGGCGTCGGTGACGCTGCGGATGAGGCCCTTGTCAAAGCGGATGGGCGTGAAGGCCGCCAGTTTCAGGATCTGGCCGATCTCCTGGCGATGCCAGCCGGAAATGTACTCGGTGGTGCCTTCCTCGCCCCGGAAGATGCGCTCATGCATCTCCCGGAGGCCGGCGAAGGAGATGCGGGGATTGCGGGCCAGGCGCACGGCAATGGCGTCCTGCCCCACAAAATCCCTTTCGTAGTGGGCCAGAAAGATGCCGTCCTGATTGATGATCCAGGCGTAGCCGGTGGCGCCGGAGCGCACCTCCTTGGTGGCCTGGCTGCAGATGAAGAACGGATCCGCCAGGAGGACCAAAACGCCCCGAAAATCATCCTGATGGTAAAGGGGGGCTGTCAGGGACAGAACCAGGCGCTCCCGGAAGGGGGGGTAGGGGCCGGGCCGGGTCTTTCCCAGCCGCAGCCGGCCCCGGTGGCCGGGCTCCCGGGCCCAGGCCAGGGTCGCCCCTTCCAGACACACCCCCGCCTCCGGCTCCGGGGCTCCCCGCCAGGAGTGTTTCAGGACCCCATCCGCCCCGTACCAGGCCAGATCCAGCACCCCCAGGGGGGTGAGGTCCTCCAGCCGGGTCGTCAGATGACGGTAGAAGCCCGGCGAGCCCGGCTCCTCCTCCAGGCCCCGGCTCATGGTGAGGAGGCTGCTCTCCAGGAAGTCCAGGTGGTTCTCCACGCTGTCGGCGATCTTGCGGGCCAGCACCAGCTGCTGCTGATTGAACTGGTCCCGGATCACCTTTTCCACCTTGAAATTGAGCTGGTGGAGCAGATAGATCAGGACCCCGCCAAACAGCAGGGCGCCGGTGAGGATGAGGCCGAGAACCACCGGCAGAGAGATGGCCCCCCGGGGCGATGGTGCGGTCTTGAGGCTCATAACCTTAACGGGTTCGTTTTCCTGAAAATATCACTTCCCGCGGGGCAGGACAACCGCAGGTCTCACCCGGAAGGACATTTCCGCTCCTGGGCTTTGGCCGCCTCCCAGATGGCGTCCATCTCCTCCAGGGTGGCGGACTCCGGGGTCTTGCCGGCCTTGGCCAGGGTGCGCTCCACCACATGAAAGCGCTTGATGAACTTGTAGAGGGTGCGCCGCAGGGCGTGCTCCGGATCGATTTTGAGAAAGCGGGCCACATTCACAAGGGCGAAGAGGAGATCCCCCAGCTCCTCCTCCCGGGCGGGATCCGGCGGACCGGCCAGGGCCTGGCGGAACTCCTGCCACTCCTCCTCCACTTTTCCCAACGCCCCCTGGAGGTCCGGCCAGTCAAAGCCCAGGCGGGAGGCGGCTTCCCCCAGCTGCCGGGCCTGGGTCAGGGCCGGCAGGGCGGCGGAGATCTCCCCTAGGGAGGCGTCCTTGTGGGGCTTGCCCTCCCGGGCCTTAGCCTCCTGCCACAGGTGGCGCAGATCCTCCCGGGTGCGGGCTTCGGCGGTCCCGAAGACGTGGGGATGGCGGTGGATCATCTTGGCGGTGATGGTCTGCACCACCTCCTCAAAGGTGAAGGCGCCCCGTTCCCGATAGAGGTCGCTTAAAAAAACAATGTGCAAAAAGAGGTCGCCCAGCTCCTCCCGGATCTTGGCCGGGTCCCCCAGGTCCAGCGCCTCTACGAGTTCGTAGGCCTCTTCGAGGACGTAGGTCTTCAGGGTCTCCGGGGTCTGCCGGGCGTCCCAAGGGCACCCGCCCGGCCCCCGCAGCCGGGCCACAATCTCCAGAAACCGCTCCACCATCCGGGGAGCGGCATCGTCAGCCGACACGCATCCCCTCCCCTGCACGGGGCAGCCCCACGGTTCGGCCGCGCTCCCGGCGGGACTGCCCCCGCAAGAATTCCTGCAAGTGTTTTTTGAAATCCGGGGGCAGATACCCCAGGGCCTGCTTCGCCACCCCCACCAATATGGGCGCGGTGCGGGACTCCTTCATCAGGGGGGAGTCCTTGGGGAGCACCACACCCACCAGCATCAGCGCCAAGCCCAGCACCAGGCCGCCCTTGGCCAAGGCGAGGGCGCCGCCCAGGAGACGGTCGAAAAAATCCAGGTAGAGGTAGTGGAAGATGCGCTGCAGGCCGAAGGCGAGGAGCCGCACCCCCCAGTACACCCCCACCAGCAGGAGGCCGAAGGCGGCCCAGCGGGCGTAGGTGGGGTTCTGGAAGAGGGGGGTGAGCCAGGCCCCCACCCGGGGATAGCCGTGGGCCGCCACCAGCACTCCCCCGACCACCCCGGCCAGCACCGCCAGCTCCTGAAAGAACCCGCGGTAATAGCCGCGCAGCACAATGAGAGCCAACAACAGGATGATTCCCAGATCCAGCAGATTCATCGGCGCTGCCTCAGGACCCCCGGGTCGGTCCGGTGGGCCTGCCAGAGACCCCAGGGGCTCCTTCCGGGCCCCGGCTGCCCCGGTGTCTAGGCTGTTTCCCCCCGCCCCTTTCCTGACGTCTCCTCCCGGTTTCAGTTGGGCTCCAGCTCCTGGGCCTGATGCAGGCGCACGTAGGTGAGCCTGGGCCCCAGGGGGAGCACCTCCCCATAGATGAGCAGGCGCGTCAGGCGTCGGGGCTTGAGGCGCGTCTGTTGGGCCGCATCCAGGGCCAACCGGTCATAAAAGCCCTGCATCCGGGGGGACTCGTAGAGCGCCGCCCACCGGAGGTCCCACCAGCCCCGGGGGTGGCGGGCCAGCAGGGCGTAATTGCTGAACATGGCGGGGTCGTAAGTGACATACTCCCAGAAAAACGCCGGAAAACGCACCCGCCGGCCCACCAGGGCCTGGGCGGCCGCGGGGTGGCGCAGCTGGGCCAGACTCACCTCCTGGTAATCGTCGGGGGCCAAGGCGGTGGGCACCTGCCCCAGTCGGCCGCAGGCTGCGGTCAGGGCCGCGGCGAGGAGGAGGCCGCCCACAACCCCCTTGCCCCGTCGCCAGAATTCTGGCAAGGAGTTATATATCCTCAGCATATCACGGCCCGCCCTCAGGTGTGACCGGCGGGGCTTCCAGGAGGAGGCCATGTCCTATCCGGTGATCATCCGACGGCATATGGGGGTCACGTCCTATCTGGTCCTGGACCAGCATCCCCGGGAACTCCTGCGCCATCCGGGTTTCGCCCAGGAATTCAGCGTCCGCCTCTGGCTCGGGTCCCAGGACCCGGTGGACGCCCGGGAGGAATGGGCGGAGATGCTGGATGAAGATGTGGACAATTTCTTCATCGTGGACGACAGCAACTGGGAATTTTGCCACGACCGGCACCTGTGGGAGGGCCTGTAGGGCCGGGTCAGTCTCCGAAGAGAAAGACATGGGCCAGCACCTGGGCGTCCCCCACCAGGGTGCTGAGGCGGCAGAATTCATTGGGCTGATGGGCGGTGTCGCTCACCGTCATCCACACCGCCGCGGGCAGGCCCCGCCGCCGGAAAAAGGCGGCCACCGTGCCGCCGCCGATGCCCTGGGGCACCGCCTCCCGGCCGTAGACCGCCCGGATGGCCCGGCTTAAGGCCGTGACCACCGGGGCCCCGGGGTCGGTCAGGGGCGCCGCGGGCTGCTCCTGCACCGCCTCCAGGGTCACCGTCACCCCGAAGGGGGCGGCAGCCTCCCAAGCCAGCTCGGCCACCCGGGCTTTGACCGCCTCCAGGTCATACTCCGGCAGCACCCGGCAGTCCAGGTAAAAGACGTCCCGCCCCGGAATGGTGTTGACGTTGGGGACGTTGGCCTCCATTTTGGTGGGCTCAAAGGTGCTGCCCGGCGGCCGGAAGAGGGGGTTCTCCCCCGGAAACTCCCGCCGGAGGGCCTCTAAGGCCACGATGGCGTGGGCCGCGGCCCTGAGGGTGTTGTGGCCCAGCTCCGGGCGGCTGGCATGGCACTGCTTGCCGCTCAGGGTGAGCTTCAGCCACAGCAGGCTCTTTTCCGCCACTTCGATCATGGTGCCGTCGGGACTGCCGGCGTCGGGGACGATGATGAGGTCCTCGGGGCTGAAGAGCTCCCCGTGCTCCCGCAGGAGAAAGTCCAGGCCCTTGCCGCTGCTCGTCTCCTCGTCGGCCACCAGCGCCAGCGCCACGGTGCGGGCGGGGGTGGCGCCCACCTCCAGCAGGGCCCGGACCGCCATGAGGGAGGTGACGATGCCGTGGTGGTTGTCTTCGGTGCCCCGGCCATAGAGGCGGTCCCCTTCCACCCGCAGGGTGAAGGGGTCGGAGTCCCACAGGGAGAGGTCCCCCGGAGGCACCACGTCCAGGTGACTCAGCACCCAGACCCTCCGCGCCTCCCGGCCCGGCAGGAAGGCCACCAGATTGGGCCGCACCCCACCCGGCACCCGGGGGTCGGGGGCGGGAAAATGGTGCACCTCCAGCCCCCAGCGGGCCATCAGCCCGGCCAGGAAGTCGGCTTTCTCCCCTTCGCCGGGGCCGCCGGCATCGGGGCCCACCGCCACCCGGCGCACCAGTTCCCGCTGCAGCTCCACCATCTCCGGCGCCAGCTCCGTCAGCCGGGCCGCCACCCGGGCAAAAAGGTCATCTGGGGTCATGGCACTCCACGGCGGCCGGGGCAGAAAATTCTCCGGCAGGGGACGGGCGCCGCCCTGCCCGGACCGTCTTCCCCCGGCTCGTTTCATCATATATAATGGCAGCTTATTTGGGCAAGAGATTATCAGGGCCGGACGGCCGCACCCTTCCCGAGGAGGAGAGCATGAAAATCAAGCGCATCGCCCATCTGGGCATTGCAGTGAAGGACCTGGACCCGGCCAAAAAGCTCTACGGCGAGAATCTCTGCCTGGAGCTGGGGGGCGAAGAGGTGGTGGAGACACAGAAGGTCAAAGTGAGCTTCTTCAAAGTGGGGGAAAGCAATCTGGAGCTCCTCCTGCCCACCGCGCCGGACAGCCCGGTGGCCAAGTTTCTGGAGACCCGGGGGGAAGGCTTCCACCACCTTGCTCTGGAGGTGGAGGATATCGACGCCGCGGTGGCGGAGCTGAAGGCCGCGGGTGTCAAGCTCATTGACGAAACCCCCCGGGAGGGCGCCCACCACACCCGGGTGGCCTTTATTCATCCCAAGGCCACCTTCGGACTGCTGGTGGAGCTGGTGCAGTATCCCACCTCCCACTGAGCTGGGCTCGGCATGGGGCTCACCCCTGAGGCCCTCATTCCCCGGGTGCAGGTCAACATCCCGTTCCCTTATCTTTTGGGGCGCTATGGGTCGCGGTTTCTGGAACGGGGCCTGAACCCGGAGATCGGCCTGGATGCCCGAAGCCTGAGCCGTTATCCGCCCCGGATCCTGAAGGGCGTCGCCCGGCGCTTCCTGGCAGCCGGGCGGCGCCTCACCCTGCACGCCCCCTTCCAGGACATGGCCCCCGGGGCCCTGGACGACCTGGTGCTGGCCGCCACGCGCACCCGGCTGCGCCAGGTCTGCCGCTGGCTGCCGGTCTTCCGGCCCGCGGCGCTGGTCTGCCACCTGGGCTATGAGGCCCGGCACTACCGCCATGCCCGGCGGAGATGGCTCACCCGGGCCACCGCCACCTTCCGGGAGCTGGCCCAGGCCGCCCGGGCCCACGACACCCTGTTGGTCCTGGAGAATGTCTTTGAACGGGGGGAGGATAAAAACCTCTTTTTGGAGGTCCTGGAGCGGGCCGGGGCCCCCAATCTCAAGGTCTGTCTGGATGTGGGGCACCTCCTGGCCTTCGGGGACGGGGATTATGACGGCTGGCTGGCGGCCCTGTGGCCCCATCTCGGCCTGCTGCACCTGCATGACAACGACGGCAGCCACGACCAGCACGCGGCCCTGGGCACCGGCCGGGTGCCCCTGAAGTTCATCCTGGACTACCTGGGGGCCCGCCTCGCCACCCCGCCCCTCATCACCCTGGAGCCCCACGCCGAGGGAGGTCTGGAGCCCTCCCTGGCCTATTTGGCCCGGATCTGGCCCTGGGACTGAGGCCGGCGAACCGGGGTCAGGAGAGAACCTGGACCTGGTGCCTTACACATGATAGGGGTGACCGGCCCGGAGGGTCATGGCCCGGTAGAGCTGCTCCAGGAGCACCAGGCGGGCCAATTCGTGGGAGAAGGTGAGGCGGGAGAGGGCCAGGGTGGCCTCCGCCCGGGAGAGCACCAACGGGGCCAGACCCAGATGGCCGCCCACGAGAAAGGCCACGGGACGGCCCTCCGCTTCCCGGCGTGCCAGCCAGCGGGCGAAGTCCGGGGTGGTGTATTCCCGCCCCTGGGGGTCCAGGGCCGTGAGGTACGCCCGCTCTGGCACCCGGGACAGGAGGCGCTCCCCTTCCCGGGCCTTGATGGTTTCGGGGGGGAGGCCCTTGACCTCCCGCTCCGCCCGCACCTCCACCAGGGAAAGGTGCAGGTACGGGGCCAGGCGGCGGCGGAAAAACTCCACCCCTTCCCGGAGGAAGGGCTCCTTGGTCCGGCCCACCATGAGGATGCTGACCCGAAGCATCGGCGTCAGGGAACAGGAAAAGATGGGAATCGGGCACTTGGGGGAGAGGGGCCCGGGAGCGGCGGGCTGCGTTTGCCCCTTGCCCCATCCCTTACCCTTCGCGGCCATCCCCGGGAAGGCCCCCCCTGGCGCCCCGGGGCCCTCAGGTGGCCCGGAAGGTGGGCTTCTCCTCCAAAAGCAGGAAGCGGCTCCGGCCGCTGGCGATCCTTTTGCCGTCCGTCAGCCGCAGGATCTCCGCCTCGGCCTGGCGGCGGCGGCCGTTTCCGGGGCTCAGCACCCCCCGCACCCGGATGGCCTCTCCGGGTTTGAGGGGGGTGTGGAAGCGCACTTCCATGGACAGGGTGACGCCGGGGCCGGCGAAGCGCCACACCGCATGGGCCATCATCTCATCGAGGAGCGTGGCCAGGATGCCGCCGTGGATGAGATCGGCCCAGCCCTGGAACTCCCGGGGCAGGGTGAGCTCGCTGTGAGCCGCCTGCTCCTCGGGCTCATAGCGCACCTTGATCCGGAGGCCCCGGGGATTGTCCGGGCCGCAGACGAAACAGTAGCGATCGGCCACCGCCGTGAGGGCCTCGGCGGCGCCCCGGTCCGCGTGTTCCGTGGTCATACCCTCCTCCCAGATGAGATGGCCGGCCACCCCACCGGCTCCTCGGCGGCGGCTGTCTTCGAACCCCAGCGGAGGGGTTCCACCGAAGGAGGAACCGATGCGCCCGGAGGAATTCCGCCACCTGAGCGTCAGTCTGCCGGGAGTGGACCAGGATGAGGTCCCGGAGGTCTGCTGTACCTGCCCGTATCTCGCCAGCAAGTGGTTTTCCAGCGGCTCCGAGGATCAGGTCTACCTCTTCTGCGCCTATGCCTGGCCGGACCGGCTCACCGACACCCCGCCCCCCTGCCTGGCCCCGCCGGCTCCGTAAGGGGATCGGGGCGAGGGGGACGGCGGAGCAGAACGGCCCTTCCCCCTCGCGCCCCTGTCGCCTAATCCCCCTCGCTTTCAGGGAGGGCGAAGAGCAAAGGCCGGGGATCTCCGCCTGTGGGCTCCCGGAGGTCAGCCCTGCGCCGGCCGGCCCAGCTCCCGGATGACCCGGGCATAGGCGGCTTTCAGCGCGGTCATGAAGTCCGCATCCACCTTCCCCTTCCAGTTCTCCACCTCCAAGAGGCGCCGGGGGATCTCCACCCGGTCGGGGTCATAGCCGGTGGCGAGCTTCAGGCGCCAGCGCCGGCGCTGGATGGCCTCCCCCACTTCGCCCAGGCGGGCCGCCAGCTCCCCGTAGCCCAGAACCGCCAGACATTCCGCCACCAGCTCCGGGCGATAGACCTCCCGGGCAAAGAGGCAGGCCACCAGGGAGGTGAGGATCACCCGCTGGCGCTCCTCGGCCAGAAGGTAGTCCAGGGCCTCCTCCACCCGCCGTTCCCGGGCCTTCTGGTCAAAAGAGTAGCCGGCGGCGTCCAGGTGGGAATGGCGGAAGCCCAGGGCCTGGGAGACGAAAAAGACCTCGCCGGTGGCGTAGCCGGCCATCTCCTGCCCCAGGACGCAGGCAAAATCCCCGCCGCCATAGACCGCGGCGGCCTTGGCGGTGCCCTGGGCCAGCAGGCGGTAGAAGTCGGTGGCCCCCCGGGCCAGATGGTGCAGGGCCTGTTCCAGGGCGGGCACGTCCCCGAACCCCAAGGGCAGCAGGGTGTCGCTTTCTGTGAGCAGGCCCCGCTCCCAGGCCTCCACGGCCCAGGCCAGGGCCACCCCGGCGCTCATGACGTCCAGCCCCAGCCGGTCTGTGGTCTCAATGAGACGCAGCACCTGGAAGGCGTCCGTCACCCCCAGCATGGAGCCCATGGCGTAGATGGGCTCGTGGTCATAGCCGATCTGCCGGAAGAAGTAGCGGTTTTCCGCCCGGAACTTCTCCCGCACAAAGCCCAGGTGGATGCAGCCCACCGGGCAGCCGGCGCAGGCGGTGTTCCGCAGCAGCACCGCCTCGGCGAAGCGCTCGCCACTGATCTCCTCCGCCCGGGGGTCGCTGGTGGCGGTGAGGTTGCGCCAGGGCAGGGCCTTGAGGTCATTTAAGACCCGGATATTCGCCGGGGTGCCCAGGTTGTGGTATTTCTGCATCATGGGGGTGTCGGTGAGGAGCCGGAAGACCCGCTCAAAAAGGGCGGCATACTCCTTTCCCTCGGGGAGGGGGAAGGTGGCGTCCCCCTGAATGACGATGGCCTTGAGGTGTTTGGCCCCCATCACCGCCCCGCCCCCCAGCCGGCCGAAGTGGCGGTAGGTGTCCACGTTGATGCAGGCATAGGCGCAGCCTTGCTCCCCGGCGGGACCGATGCGCAGGATGCTGCGGTGGCCCGCCCCGGAGAACATGCGGCGCAGGTATTTCCCCACCGCCAGGACATCCCGGCCCCACAGGTAATGGGCCTCCCGCACCTCCAGATGCCGGGAGCCCACCCCCAGCACGCTGGGCCGCGGGGCCCGGCCGCTGACCACCAGGGCGTCCAGGTCGGCGAAGCGCAGGGCCAGGGCGGAACGGCCCCCGGCATGGCTTTCGGCGTACTGATCGTGGTAAGGGGACTTGAAACCCGCCACCGTTTTGCTCATCAGAGGGAAATAGCCGGTGAGGGGGCCGATGGTGAAGATGAGGGGCTGCTCCGGGTGGTTCCAGGGGAGCTCCGGCCGGCCGTATTGTTCAAAGAGCCGGGCCGCCAGACCGCTGCCGCCCAGGACCTCCTCCCGCCCCGGGAGCTCCTCCACCCGGCCCTTGCCGGTGGCCAGATCCACCCACAGCACCCGGAAGGTGTCCCGGATCATGGCGCTTCCTCCCGGCCATCGGCGCTCACCGGCCGCATGGCCAGACAGTCATGGGGGCAGAAAGGAACACAGCGGCCGCAATGCAGACAGACGAAGGGCTCGCCCTGGGGGTCCAGGGAGATGGCGTCCACCGGGCAGGCCCGGGCGCACTCCCCGCAGCGGATGCACAGCCGCCGCCGCACCACCACCCCGCCCCCTTTGCGGGGCGCGAAGGCGCCGGTGGGGCAGGCCGCAGCACAGGGCGGCGGCTCGCAGGCCAGACAGACCTTGGCCTCAAACCCGGTGGACAGCCCTCCGGAGGTGAAGATGCGGATGCCGGCGGTCTCCCAGGACAGCCGCCGGTGCACCAGGCGGGCGCAGGCCAAAGAGCAGGAGTAACAGCCGATGCAGCGCTCCAGGCGGGGGGTGGTGAGAATCTTCACCGCCATCAGGCAAACTCCTCATGGCAGGTGCGCATACGGCTCTCCAGATCCCTCAGCTCGTGGGCGAAGAGCTCCAGGTGGCCGTGGGCGCAGGCCCGCTCCAGGTTGTCGGCGTGGTCCAGGAACTCCTGCATCTGGGGCTCCCACCGCGGCTCGGCGAACCGGGCCGAGTCCCGGGAAAGGGTCAAAAACTCCCCGACCAGGGCCGCAGGGGGCAGTTCCCCTTGAGCCGCGGCTTTTTTAAGCTGGCCAAAAACCCGCCCCAACCGCTTTTTGATCTCCTTAAACCCACGCGCCGGGGCCTGCGGGGGTGCTATGCCCGGCCGGGGCACAGGCCCGTGGGGGCGGGGAGGTCTCCCGGGGACCGGGCCCCGGGACCATCTGGCCTTCAGTTTCAGGCCGAACCGCCCGTCCGCGGCCCACAGCTCCACCTTGCCTTCCAGATCCCCGGAGAGGCTGAAGCGCTCGCCCGCCACCGTCAAACTCCGGCTTTTCAGCTGCCGGGCCAGGCCCTCCAGATAATCCGCCAATTCGTCCAGGCCGAAATGCCGCGTATCCTCCATGCCCTCCTCGGTGTCCAAGGCCGGTTTTCAGACCGATAGCTTGACAACCTTCCGGCAGGTATGGTATGACCAGGTGGTCATATGGAGACGTCCCCGGTCCGCCCCACCTTCCTCAATCTGCCCCCGGAAAAGCGGGAGCGCATCATTGACGCGGCCCTGGCGGAGTTTGCCGACAAGGGCTATGAGCAGGCCAGCCTCAATGCGGTGGTGGCGGCCTCCGGCATCGCCAAGGGCTCCCTGTATCAGTATTTTACCGACAAACAGGGAATTTTTCTCTACCTTTTTGAGGTGGCGGTGGGGGTGGTGCGGCGCACTCTCCTCAGCGTGAAGGAGGAGACCCGGGAGGCCGACGTCTTCACCCGGCTGGAGAAATCGCTGGGGGCCGGGGTGGATTTCATCCGTCGGCACCCCCGGCTCTTCGGCCTGTATCTCCGGATTCTCTATGATCAGCGCACCCCCCGGCGCCAGGAGCTGTTGCAGGCGGTGCGCCGCTTCGCCGCGGACTACTTCACCTCCCTGGTGCGCCAGGGCTTGAGCCGGGGGGAGATCCGGGCCGATGTGCCCCGGGAGGCGGTCATCTTTCTGCTGGACGCGGTGCTGGACCGGTTCCTGCAGGCAGTGGCCATGCCCGCCTTTGACGTCACCCTGGGTCTGGACCGGGCGGCGCCGGAGGAGGTGGCCGCCCGGGGCCGGGAGCTCATCGAGCTGCTGCGCCGGGGGCTGGCGCCCCCCGCCGCCGCAGGCGCAAAAGGGGAAGGAAACCCGGGCTGACCCGGCAGCCGGGGATTCAGGCTCCGCCTGCCGGCCGGGCGTTTTTGCCGTCGTCTCACCACATGCCGCGCCTGCGCGGCGGGAGAGAATCATGACCGGACCGGAACCTTACATTTCGGATGCCGCCCTCCTCCCTGTTTATGACAAGGTCATGGCCCAGGAGCGCCTGGACTTCGAGGACGGGCTCACCCTCTACCGCAGCCCGGATCTTCTGGGGGTGGGCTTCCTGGCGAACCTGGTGCGCCGCCGCCTGCACGGCGACCGGGCCTACTACATCTACAACCAGCACCTCAATTACTCCAACGTCTGCGTCAACGGCTGCCGTTTCTGCGCCTTCGGCAAACCCAAGGGGGACCCCCAGGCCTACGAGATGAGCCTGGAGGAGATCTTCGCCAAGATCGAGGCGCGGCTGCATGAGCCCATCACCGAAATCCACATCGTGGGGGGGCTGCACCCGGATCTCCCCTTCTCCTATTATCTGGAGATGCTCCGGGGCATCAAGCGCCTCCGGCCCACGGTGCATCTGCAGGCCTTCACCTGCGTGGAGATCGCGCATCTGGCAGAGCTGGCCGGCCTGTCGGTGGCGGACACCCTGGAGGCCCTGAAGGAGGCGGGTCTGGGTTCGCTCCCCGGGGGCGGCGCGGAGGTCTTCAGCAGCCGCATCCGCCGGGAGCTCTGCCCCAGGAAGCTCTCCCCCGAGGGTTGGCTTCAGGTGGCCCAGACCGCCCATCGCCTGGGGCTCAGGACCAACGCCACCATGCTCTACGGCCACCTGGAGACCCTGGAGGAGCGGGTGGAACACCTGCTGCGCCTGCGGGCGGCCCAGGACGAGACCGGGGGCTTTCTCACCTTCATCCCCCTGGCCTTCCATCCGGCCAACACCGGGCTCTCCCACCTGAGCCACACCACCGGTTTCGATGACCTGAAAACCATCGCCGTGGCCCGGCTGATGCTGGACAATTTCCCCCACATCAAGTCCTTCTGGATCATGATCGGACCCAAGCTGGCCCAGCTCTCCCTCACCTTCGGGGCCGATGACATAGACGGCACGGTCATTGAGGAGCGCATCACCCACATGGCCGGGGCCCAGACCCCCACCGGGCTGCCCCGCCAGGCCCTGGAGCGCCTCATCCGAGAGGCGGGCTGCGAGCCGGTGGAGCGGGACACCCTGTATAACGTGATTTCCTGATGGACCGTCTGGCCGCCACCGCTGTCGAGAAAATCCTGGCCGGGGAGCGCCTCTCCCCCATGGAGGCCCTGGCCCTCTGGGATCTGGACCTGCTCCTGTTGGGCAGCCTGGCCCGGCGGGTGCGCTTCCGCCTCCATCCGGAACGGGTGGTCACCTTTGTCTCTGACCGCAACATCAACTACACCAACATCTGCCTCTCCGGCTGCCGCTTCTGTGCCTTCTACCGTCCTCCGGGGCACCCCGGGGGCTATGTGCTGAGCCGGGAGGAACTGGCCCGCAAACTCGCCGAGACCCGGGAGCTGGGCGGCACCGGTATCCTCCTGCAGGGCGGCCTCCATCCCGACCTCCCCCTGTCCTTTTACGAGGACCTGGTGGCCTTCATCCGGGGTTACGGCCTGCAGGTGCACGGCTTTTCCCCCCCGGAGATCGTCTTTTTCGCCCACCAAAGCGGCCTTGGCCTTAAGGAGGTGCTGAGGCGCCTCATGGCCGCAGGGCTCACCTCCATTCCCGGAGGCGGGGCGGAGATTTTGTGCGATGGCGTGCGCCGGCTCCTTTCCCCGGGCAAGGCCACCGCCGCCCAGTGGCTTCAGGTCATGGAAACGGCCCACCGTCTGGGGCTGCGCACCACCGCCACCATGATGTTCGGCCACCTGGAGACCCGGGCGGAGCGCACCGAGCATCTCCTCAAACTCCGGGAGCTGCAGGACCGGACCGGAGGGTTCACCGCCTTCATCCCCTGGACCTTCCAGCCCGGGGGCACCGCCCTGGGGGGCGAGGCGGTGGGGGCCCACGAATACCTCCGGACCCTGGCCGTCTCCCGCCTGGTGCTGGACAATATCCCCCACCTGCAGGTCTCCTGGGTGACCCAGGGGGACAAGGTGGCTCAGGTGGCGTTGGAGTTCGGCGCCGATGACTTCGGCTCCACCATGATCGAGGAAAACGTGGTGGCCGCCACCGGGGTCACCTTCCGCCTCTCCCGGGAGGAGATCGTGCGCCTGATTTCGCAGGCCGGCTATACCCCCCGGCAGCGGGACCACCTCTACCGGCCGGTGGAGGGGAATATCCGGGAGGCCCGCCCTGCCCAGGCGTCCGCCGGGGCCTTTCCCCCGGAGACGCCCCCCGAAGGTGCGGCCGCGCCGCAACCCCCTGCCGGGGGGGAGAGGGGAAATAGCGCCTGCCCCCCCGGGACGTCCGCCCCCTGGCCCCCGCCTGACGCCATCCCGGTGGCCCTCATCGCCCGGGTGGGGGCGCATAGGGATTTTCTGGACCGGGGGGTGGAGTATGAGGGGTCAAGGCTCCTCACGACGCCCTTCGGACAGGCCAACCCGGTGCATGTCTTCCGCCAGGGGGGACTGCGCTTTGCGGTGCTCTCCCGGCACGGGGAGGCGGGCTACGAGGTCTCGGCCCCCTTTGTCAATGACCGGGCCAATCTGTACGCCCTCAAGACCCTGGGGGTGCGGCGCATCCTGGCCTGGTGTGCGCCCGGGGCCATTAACCCGGCCATGGCCCCGGGGCATCTGGTGGTACCCCATGACATCCTGGATGAGACCACCCATGGGCCCTACACCTTTTTCCCCGGCCGGGGGCCGGGGTTCATCCGCCACCAGCCGGTCTTCTGCCCCTCCCTGCGCCGGGCCCTGCTGGCGGCCCTTGAGGGCTGCCCCTTCCCGGTGCATGACGGCGGGGTCTATGCCGCCACCACCGGCCCCCGTTTGGAGACGGTGGCGGAGATCCGCAAGCTGAAGCTTCTGGGCGGCGATCTGGTGGGGCAGACCCTGGTGCCGGAGGTCTTTCTGGCCCGGGAGCTGGAACTCTGTTATGTGGCCCTCTGCTATGTGGTGAATTTTGCCGAAGGGGTGGCACCGCGGCCGTATCAGCCGGGGGTGCTCTTTGAAGGTCTGGCCACGGAGGAGGAGACGGCCCGGGTGCAGGCGGTGGAGGCCGCCTTCGGGGAGCTGGCCCTGAAATTGCTCCCGGCCCTGGCCACAGCCACGGAGGAGTGTTTCTGTTCCCGGCTGATGGAGCGCTACCGCCGGCGGGGCGATCTGGGGGAGGACTGGCGCACGTGGTTTCCGTGACCCTGCACCGGGCCCGCCACGTGGTGCCCGTGGACCGGCCGGTCATCGCCAACGGCGCGGTGGCGGTGGCCCGGGGGATCATCCGGGAGGTGGGGAGATTCGCCGAGCTGAAACACCACTGGCGGGGGCCGGTCCTGGATCACGGGGAGGTGGCCATCCTCCCCTGCCTGGTGAACGCCCACGTGCATCTGGAATTTTCCGCCCTCAAAAACCGCGTTCCGCCCCAGTCCGATTTCCCGGCCTGGCTGTCCGCCACCCTGGCGGCCGCCGACCGTCTGAGCCCCTATGAACGGGAGGGCGGGCTGGAGATGGGCCTGCGGGAGCTGTGGCGCTTCGGCATCGGGCTGGTGGGGGAGGTGAGCAACACCGGCCTCAGCCTGGAGGCCCTCAAACAGAGCGGCCTGGATCATCATTACTTTTATGAATGCCTGGGGTTTCATCTCCAGGATGACGGCCCGCTGGCCCGGGATTTCCCCATCTTCCTGACCGAGGCGGCCCTGCAGGATCCCCATTTTTCCGCCGCGGCCCATGCGCCCTATTCCGTCTCCCCGGCCCTCTTCCGGCGGGTGGCGGCCTGGAACCGGCGCCGGGGGCGCCCCACCGCGGTGCATGTGGCGGAATCCGCCGCCGAAGTGGAGTTTCTCCTGACCGGCCGGGGTTTTTTCCGGGAGCTGCTGCAGGCCCGGGGGCGCTGGCGGGATGAGTTCCGGCCCCCGGGGGTGACCCCGGTGGCCTATCTCCATTCCCTGGGGGTTTTGGGAGCCGATACCCTGGCGGCCCATTGTCTGCACGTCACCGGGGCGGAGGTGGAGCTCTTGGCCCGGGAAGGGGTGACGGTGATCCTCTGCCCCCGTTCCAATCGCCACACCGGCGCCGGACAAGCGCCTTTCCGGCAGTTCCGGCAGGCCGGCCTCCCCTTGGCGGTGGGCACCGATTCCCTGGCCAGCGTGGAGGACTACAATCTCTTCCGGGACCTGCTCCTGTTGCACCAGGACTTCCCGGAGGTACCGGGGGAGGAGCTCATCGCCTTGGCGACCCTGGGAGGCGCCCGGGCCCTGCGCTTTGAGGCGGAACTGGGGAGCCTCACTCCCGGCAAGCAGGCGGCCCTCATCGGGGTTACCCCGGAAGCCGGGCCGGATTTCTGGGCGGGTCTGCTGTCGGGGGGCGCCGCCGGCCGCATCGAATGGCTGGCCACCCCGGATGAGGAGGGGGAAGCATGACCATCAGCCTGCGCCTGGGACGGATCCGCTACATCAACGTCCTGCCCATCTACTACGCCCTGGAAATGGGTTTCCCGCAAAACGGGCTGGCGGTACTCTCCGGCACCCCGGCGGAGCTCAACGCCCGGCTGGCCGCCGGTGAGGTGGACGTAAGCGCCGTCTCCTCGGTGGAATACGCCCGCAATTTCCGGCAGTATTACCTGGTGCCGGATCTGTCCATCAGCACTGAAGGCGATGTGGGGAGCGTGCTCCTGTTCAGCCGGGTGCCCTTTCACCGCCTCACCGGCCGGGAGGTGCGCCTGAGCGAGGCCTCCGCCACCTCCGCCGCCCTGACCCGCATCCTCCTCTATGAGCTATATGGGGCCCGGCCGTGTTACCGCACCGCGCCAGTGACCACCGAGCTACCGGAGGGCGTCTACGCCCTGTTGGCCATCGGGGATGAGGCCCTGCGCCTGCGGGCCAGCGGCCGCTACCCCTATTTTCTGGACCTGGGCCGGGCCTGGCACGAACTCACCGGCCTGCCCTTCGTCTTCGGCGTCTGGGCGGTGCGGCGGGAGATCGCCCACACTGCCCCGGAGCAGGTCCGGGAGCTGGTCCGGCTCTTGCACCACAGCAAGGCCCTGGGGCTGGCCCACCTGCCGGACATCTGCCGTCTGGCCGCCGCCCGGGTGGAGCTGAGCCCGGCGGAGCTGGAGGGCTACTTCCGACGCCTGAACTATGACCTGGGGCCCCGGCAGCAGGAGGGCCTGTACGCCTTTTACCGCTATCTCCACCGCCTGGGACAGCTGGAAGAGGTGCCGGAACTGCGGTTTGTCGGATAACGGAAGGAGACCCATGGGCTATCGCAGCCTGCAGCATTTCATCGAGGTTCTGGAAGCCAAAGGGGAGCTGAAGCGCCTTGCTGCGCCGGTGAGCCCGTATCTGGAGATCACCGAGATCACCGACCGGGTCTGCAAACGGGGCGGCCCGGCCCTGCTGTTCGAAAACGTGCCCGGCTATGACATGCCGGTTTTGATGAACGCCTTCGGCTCCCTGCGGCGCATGTGCCTGGCCCTGGAGGTGGAGAGCCTGGAGGATATCGCCCGGGAGATCCTCACCTTCCTGGAGGCGGAGGCCCCGGACACCCTCATCAAGAAGCTGAAGCTCCTCCCCAAGCTGGCCCGGCTGGCCAACATCTTCCCCAAAACGGTCTCCCGGGCCCCCTGCCAGGAGGTGGTCTGGCAGGGGGAGGAGGTGGATCTGGGGAAGATCCCGGTCCTCACCTGCTGGCCGGGGGACGGCGGCCCCTTCATCACCCTGCCGGTGGTCATCACCCATCACCCGGAGACCGGCCGCCGCAATGTGGGCATGTACCGCATGCAGGTCTATGACAGAAACACCACCGGCATGCACTGGCACCGCCACAAAGGGGGGGCCCAGCACTACCGGGTGGCAGAGGCCAGAGGCGAGCGGCTGCCGGTGGCGGTGGTCATCGGCCCGGACCCTGCGGTCACCTACGCCGCCACCGCCCCTTTGCCCGAGGATATCGACGAGATCATCTTTGCGGGCTTCCTCAGGCAGGAGCCGGTGGAGATGGTGCCCTGCCTCACCGTGCCCCTCCAGGTGCCGGCCAACTCCCAGATCGTCCTGGAGGGCTGGGTGGAGCCGGGGGAGCGGCGGGTGGAGGGCCCCTTCGGGGATCATACCGGTTACTATTCCCTCCCCGACGAGTATCCGGTGTTTCACGTGCAGGCGGTGACCATGCGGCGCCGGCCCATCTATCCCGCCACCATCGTGGGGCGCCCCCCCATGGAGGACTGCTTCATGGCCAAGGCCACGGAGCGCATCTTCCTCCCCCTCATCAAAAAGACCCTGCCGGAGATCGTGGACATGAACCTGCCGGTGGAGGGGGTGTTCCACAACCTGGCCTGCATCAGCATCGACAAGCGCTATCCCGGCCACGCCCGCAAGGTGATGCACGCCCTCTGGGGCCTGGGCCAGATGATGTTCACCAAGATCATCCTCATCTTCGACAAGGAGGTGGACGTCCAGGACATGAGCCAGGTGCTGTGGCGGCTGGGGAACAATGTGGATCCCCGCCGGGACGTGGTCTTCGTGGACGGCCCGGTGGACGCTTTGGATCACGCCTCGCCCCTGCCCCACTACGGCTCCAAGATGGGGATTGACTGCACCCGCAAGTGGCCGGAGGAGGGCTTCACCCGGGAGTGGCCCGAGGTCATCGTCATGAGTCCCGAGGTGCAGAAGAAAGTGGATGAGCTCTGGCCCCAGCTGGGGCTGGATTAATCCGGGAGGGGCAGCCGGCGTCAGACGGCCGCACAGGAGAGGGACCGACCCCAGGGCCGCCTGAGCCCTGCCGGTCTCCGGGAGGGGGGAGATGGAGCGCTACATCATCGGCATCACCGGGGCCAGCGGCATGCTCTATGCCCGGGAGCTCCTGGCCTACTTCCAGGGCCGCCCGGAACTGGAAGTGCATGTGGTGGCCTCGGAGGCCGGAGAGCAGGTGCTGCGCCACGAGTTGGGCCTCAGCCTCCCGGAGCTGGCCGGCCCCCGGGCGGTGCTGTATTCTCCCGGGGACTTCTTCGCGCCCATCGCCAGCGGTTCCTTTGCGGTGCGGGCCATGGTGGTCATCCCCTGCACCATGGGCTCCCTGGCGGCCATCGCCCAGGGGACCGCCCGCCATCTGGTGCACCGGGCGGCGGAGGTGACCCTGAAGGAGGGTCGGCCCCTGGTGCTGGCGGTGCGGGAGACGCCCTTAAGCCGGGTGCACCTGCGCAATCTGCTGGCCGCGGCGGAGGCCGGCGCGGCCATCTTCCCGGCCATGCCCGCCTTTTATCATCACCCCCGCACCCTGACGGACCTGGCCCGGGGGTTTGTGGGCCGTATCCTGGATTACCTGGGGCTGGAGCACGACCTTGCCCCCCGCTGGGGGGAGAAGGGGTCCGGCGACGGGGGATAACCCGGGGTCTGCCTCCGCCAGAGCCCGGAATACCCTGAGATCTTTTACCCGGCAGGAGCAACGATGCGGCGGCTGTGGACTCTCCTGGACATGATCAAAATCCAGCACACGGTCTTTGCCCTCCCCTTTGCCTTCATGGGCGCGCTGTTGGGGGCCCGGGGGCTTCCCAGCGGCCGCCAGGCCTTCTTTATCCTCCTGGCCATGGTGGGGGCGAGGAGCGCCGCCATGGCCTTCAACCGCCTGGCGGATCATCACTATGACGCCCAAAACCCCCGCACCCGGGACCGGGCCCTGCCCGCGGGGCTCATCAGCCGCCGGGCCGCCTGGCTCTTCACCCTGGCCAGCGCCGCCCTGTTCATCTTCGCCGCCGGGCAGCTGAACCGCCTCTGCCTGATGCTCTCGCCGGTGGCCCTGGGAGTGGTCTTCTTTTATTCCTATACCAAGCGCTTCACCGCCTATTCCCACTTTTTTCTGGGCGCGGCCCTGGGGCTGGCGCCCATCGCCGGCTGGCTGGCGGTCACGGGAGAACCGGCCCTCACGCCGGTGGTCCTGGGGCTGGCGGTGGTCTTCTGGGTGGCGGGCTTTGATGTGCTCTACGCCCTCCAGGATGAGGACTTTGACCGCCAGGTGGGGCTCCATTCCCTGCCGGTGAAGTTGGGGCGGCGCCGGGCCATGCGCCTGGCCCTGGGATTTCATCTGGCGGCGGCTTTGGGCTTTCTTCTCACCGGCCTTCTGGCAGGGCTGGGGCCGCTTTATCTCACCGCGGCCCTGCTGGCCGGCGTCATTCTGCTCCTGGAGCACCACCTCCTCAGCCCCGAGGATCTCTCCCGCCTGCATCACGCCTTCTTCACCTTAAACGGCCTGGTGGGACTGGTGCTCTGCGGCGCCACTTTCCTGAGCCTGTGGCCCTAAACCCCCTCCCCGCTCCGGAAACGGCGCGAGGGTGAAAGCAGGGGTCAGCTTATCCGGACGAGGTGTTCATGCCCCCCACCCTGATCTACAATCTCTTCCCGCTGCTCGCGGGCCCCATCAACCGCTGGCATCCGCACCTGGACCGCATCGCGTCCCTGGGCTGCACCTGGATCTACCTCAATCCCATCCACACGACGGGGCTTTCCGGCAGCCTCTACGCGGTGAAGGATTACTTCGGCATCGACCCCCGTTTCCACCCGGAGGACGGCTCCGACCCCCAGGAGGCCCTGGAGGGCTTTGTGGCCGCCGCCCGGGAACACGGTCTTCGGGTGATGCTGGACCTGGTCATCAACCACACCGCCATAGATGCGCCGTTGGTGCAGGAACACCCGGAGTGGTATGCCAAAAATCCCGACGGCACGGTGAAAAACCCGGGCTGCATTGACCCGGCGGACGCCACCCGGGTGACCATCTGGGGGGACCTGGCGGAGCTGGCCTACTGGCCGGTCCCGGACCCCGAGGGTCTGCTGCACTTCTGGGACCAGGTGGTCTCCCATTACCTGCGCCTGGGCTTTGCGGGCTTCCGGGCCGATGCGGCCTACAAGATTCCGGGCTGGTTCTGGCAGCGCCTCATCAGTGAGGCCAAAAGCCTGGACCCGGAGGTGCAGTTCTTCGCCGAAACCCTGGGGTGCCGGATTGAGGAATGCACCCAGCTGGCGGAGGCGGGCTTTGATTTCATCTACAACAGCTCCAAGTGGTGGGATTTTCAGGCGCCCTGGTGCCTGGAGCAGTATGAGCTCTTCCGGCACGTGGCCCCCTCGGTGAGCTTCCCGGAGACCCACGACACCCCCCGCCTCAGCGCCGAAAGCGGCGGCAACCCGGCGGTGGCGAAGCAGCGGTATCTTTTCGCCGCCTACTTCTCCACCGGGCTGATGCTGCCCATCGGTTATGAGTTCGGTTTTCAGAAGCACCTGCACGTGGTGCACACCCGCCCCGAGGACTGGGAGGAGCCCACCTACGACCTCACGGAGTTCATCACCCGCACCCATGCCATGAAAGCGGCCTGTCCGGTGCTCCTCACCGAGGGGCCGCAGGTGCGCCTTACCCCCCCAGGCGAGGTGCCGGTGCTCCTCCTGAAGAGTCAGGACCAGGGCCCGGGCCGGGTGCTGGCGGTCATCCAGCCCGGGCCGGAGGTCGCCGAAATCCCGGCCTTCCCGGAGGCGGCGGGGGGCAGCCCCGGCGAGTGGCGGGAGCTTACCCCCCTGCGGGACCCGGCCCCCTGGCTGGCGGCAGGCCCTCTCCGGCTGGACCCCTATGATATCCGGCTCTTTTTCCACCCGGCGCTGCCGCCGCTGCCACCCCTGGAGGTTGCCCCATGACCCAGGCCCTGGCCGGCTACAATGAACACGGGCTATTTTTCGCCACCGACTCCCGGGCCACCCGCTTCCGGGAGGGGGAGAAGGCGGAGTATTTCGTGGTCACCAAGCTCTTCCCCTTGACCCGCCACTCCGCCATCATAAGCGGCGGCGCCGGGGTGAGCGTCCCCCTCTCCCAGGTGCTGGCCCGGGAGATCTCCCGGCGCCGGGGACTGGAGGACCTGGAGGATGTCTTTGATTTCGCCGCCGCCTTCCTGCGTCAGGGGATCGTGAAGCACCAGGCCGTCCACCCGCCCCGGGGGGAGGAGCTCAAACGCATCTATTTCATCCTGGGGGGCTTCAGCCCCGGCCTGCCGCTGCCGGGCTACCGGCTGCTGCTTCTGGGGAGCGAGGAAGGGGAGCCGCTGCACCCCATGCCGGTGGGCAACCTGGTGGTCATGCCCCGGAACCTGGGGATGGAGATGCGGCTGTTTCAGGCGCTGGCGGCGGGGAAGGACCTGGCGGCCCTGCTGGCCATGTGCCGGGAGTTTTTGGAAAAGATGGCGGCGGTGAAAGACGAGGTGGGCCCTCCCTATCACTTCGCCACCATCACCCCGGCGGGGTACGAGGCGGTGGAGTGAGCGCCGGGCAGGGGGCCAGGGATCCCAGACCCCTGCCCCTCCCCGGACCCCTCCCCCCACCCCGTTCCTCCGCCTGCCCAGGAAGCCCGCTCCCGAGGCCAGGCGGCAGCCGGCACCCTTACTCCGGCGTCCCGCCCAGGGCGGCGCACAGCCGGGGCACCAGGTGGTCAAAGTCGCCGTTGGACATCACCAGAACGACATCCCCGGGCCGGACCGTGTTCAGGAGCCCCGCCAGCAATCCGTCGGTATCGGGGAAATAGAAGGCCTCCTGGCCCCGAGCCCGAAGGTCCTGCACCAGCCTTTCCGAGGAAAACCGTTCCCCCTCCGGCACCTTCCACAGGTCCGGGGGCTCCCGGACGAAGACCATGTCGGCCGCCCCGAAGGCCCTGGCATAGTCGGCCTGAAAGACCTGGCGGCGGCTGGTGTTGGTGCGGGGCTCAAAGACCGCCAGCAGCCGGCGCCCGGGGTGGCCCTCCCGGACCGCCTCCAGGGTGGCGGCCACCGCGGTGGGATGATGGGCGAAATCATCCAGCACCAGAATGCCCTGGTACCCACACACCGGCTCCTGGCGGCGTTTCACCCCCTGAAAGCCTGAGAGGCCCTCCTTCAGAACCCCGGGGGTCAGCCCCAGCTCCATCAGGGCGGCCAGGGCCGCCAGGCAGTTGAGGACATTGTGGCGCCCCAGCAGGGGCGCGGTGAACTCCCCGAATCGCTCCCCGCCCCGCCAGACGCGGAAGGCCATGCCGCCCGTCACCGGCCGGACCTCCCGGGCCTGCCAGTGGTTTTCCCCGCCGAAGCCGTAAAACCGCCGCCGGGCCGGGGTGGAGGCAGCCACCTCCCGGACCAGGGGTCCATCCCCCCAGGCCAGCAGGGTCGCCTCCGGGGTCAGTCCCGCCACCCAGTCCCGGAAGGCCCGGCACACCGCCGCCAGGTCCGGGTAGATGTCGGCATGGTCGAACTCCACGCTGGTGAGGATGGCCACCCGGGGCTGAAAATGCACCAGTTTGGGGCGCTTGTCGAAAAAGGCGGTGTCGTATTCGTCCCCTTCCAGCACCACATAGGGCCCGGCCCCCACCCGGTAGTTGCTGGCGAAATTGCGGCTGAGGCCTCCCACCATGAACCCGGGGTCCAGGCCGGCGGCATAGAGCAGCCAGGCCAAAAGGGCGGTGGTGGTGGTCTTGCCGTGGGTGCCGGCCACCACCAGGCTGTGGCGGCCGTTCACCAGGAAGCGGTTCAACGCCTCGGGGAGAGACAGGCGGGGCAGCCCCCGGGCCTCCACCGCCTGGGCTTCGGGGTTCTCCCGCCGGATGACGTTGCCCACCACCACCAGATCGGGGGGCGGCTCCAGGTTCTCCGGCCGGTAGCCCTCCCGAATGGCCAGGCCCAGGCCGGCCAGGAAGGTGCTCATGGGGGGATAGACATGCTCATCGGACCCGGTGACCACAAAACCCTGTTCATGGAGGATGCCTGCCAGGGCCGCCATGCCGGTGCCGCAGATGCCCAGGAGGTGGATGTGCCGGGGGGAGGCGCCCATGGCGTCGGAGCGACGGCAAGGCAGCCCTAGGGAGTCCATCACAACCGGGACCTCCGTTCCTTAGAGGAATGGCAGCGGGCCGGATGCTCTTCCCGCCCAAAGGCGCAGCCCAGGGCCCGGCAGGCGGCGTCGTGGAAGCGGGGCCGAAAGGCCCGGATGGGGCCCGTGTCCTCCCGCCCCAGGTGCACCCGGTTGGTGAGGAGCACCACCACCTGGCCGGTGGCCGGCTCCAGCCAGAAGGAGGTGCCGGTGAAGCCCAGATGCCCCACGCTGGCGGGGGAGAAATAGCGGCCGGCGGCGCCCTGCTCCGGGGGCGGGGGCGGCCGGTCAAAGCCCAAGGCCCGCGCCGCCCCGGGAGGCGGGGTGAGGAAACGGCGCACCCACTCCGGACAGAGGGGGCCCACCGCCTCCCCCTGCCAGGCCCGCCCCAGGGCCGCCACCAGGGCGAACACCTCCCGGGCGGTGCCGAACAACCCGGCATGGCCGGCCACCCCGCCCGCGGCCCAGGCGTTTTCGTCATGTACTTCGCCGGCCGGGGGCCGGGCGGGGAGGAGCCCCGGCTCGGTGGCGGCAAAGGGGTAAGAGTCCCCTCCGGGCCGCTGCCGGGGGGTAAAGCCCATCACCGTCAGCCCCAGGGGCTCATACAGATGCCGGCGGCAGAACTCATCCAGGGGCAGCCCCGCCACTTCCTCCACCACCCCCTGGAGGAGCATGAAACCCAGATCGCTGTATAGGGTGACGGTGTCCGGGCGGTGCTCCAGGGGCACCGCCGCGGCCAGCCGGGGGAGGAGCCGGGGCCGCTTCTCCGCCGGGGCGGTGAGCAGCTCCGCGTACAGGGGCCGCCAGGCCGGCAGTCCGCCCCGGTGGGTCAAAAGCTGCGTCAGGGTCAGCTCCCCTTTGTCCGGCGGCAGCCAGGGGGCCGGGAGCCAGCGCCGCAGGGGCTCCCTCAGGCTGACCCGGTCCGCCTGCGCCAGCAGGAGCACGGCCAATGCCGTGGCCAGGGGCTTGGTGAGGGAGGCCAGATCAAACACAGTGTCCAGGGAGGCGGAGGGGGAATCCGGCTCCCGGCTGAGGCGTCCCGCCGCCCCTTGCCACCGGACTTCCCCTGCCACCCCCACCACGGCCGCGGCGGCGGTATAGAGCTCTCCCACGCCGGCCTCGAGGAGTGCCTCCACCTCCCGCCAGCCCTGTTCCGGCTCGCACCCCACCCCGGACTGCTCCCTTTCCCGGCCCGGCTAGGGGCGGCGACCCTCCAGGGCCAGTTGCACCAGCCGGTCCAGGAGTTGGGAAAAGGTAAGCCCATAGGCCTGGGCTGCCTGGGGAAAGAGGCTGGTGGCGGTCATGCCCGGGATGGTGTTGGTCTCCAGAACGTAAAAGACGCCGTCCGCCAGAATCATGTCGGTGCGGCTGTAGCCCCGGCATTGCAGGGCCCGGTGCGCGGTGAGGGCGCACTCCTGACCCCGGCGGGTGAGCTCCGCGTCCAGGGGCGCCGGGCAGATCTCGTGCGAGGCGCCGGGCTGGTACTTGGCCTCATAGTCAAAGAAGGCATACTGCTCGCCGGGAATGATCTCCACCAGGGGCAGCGCGGTGGGGTGGTCGTTCCCCAGCACCGCGCCGGTGATCTCCCGCCCGGGGATGAATTTTTCCACCAGCACCCGCCGGTCGTAGGCAAAGGCCTTGTCCAGGGCCGCCTCCAGGTCCGCCGGGCTGGTCGCCTTGCTCACCCCGATGCTGGAGCCCTCGTTCACCGGCTTCACCACCACCGGCAGGCCCAGCTCGGCGATGATGGCCGCCGGAGCGGGGGCCTCCTCCCGATTGAACACCACTGCCGGGGGCACCGCCAGGCCCGCCTGGCGGTAGAGGATTTTACTCAGTTCCTTGTTCATCCCCAAAGCGCTTCCCAGGACTCCGGAGCCCTGGTAGGGGAGGTTCAGGAGATCCAGGAGTCCCTGCAGGGTGCCGTCCTCGCCCCCCCGGCCGTGCATGATGATGAGGGCCACGTCCAGCTCCGGGGCCTCCCGGACCAGGCGTTCCAGGTCGTCTCTGGGGTCATAGCGCCGGATGTCATACTTGTCCTTGTCCAGGGCCTGGAAGACCTGCTCGCCGCTTTTCAGGGACACCTCCCGCTCGGCGGACTTCCCTCCGGCAATCAGGGCGAGCCTGAGCTTTGCCATGGCATCCTCCTGTCATTCAGGTGCAAGAGATCGTCGGGCGTCAGGGAGAGAGGGGCAAAGAGTCGCTCCTCCAGCCGGCGGCTGCGCTCTTCATAATACGAGATGCGGGCCAGGTGCTCCGGGGTGCGGCCGTAGCGGCGCTTCAGGTCGGCAAAGCGCTCCGCCAGGGGCACCACCCGGGTGTGGAGCACCCTCTTGTCGGCATAATTCACCACCTCGGCCTCCCGGATGGGCCGGCCGGGCGCGGGGAGGTCCTCCAGATGAATGTGCTGGGCCACCACCCGGGCCACTTCAGGGTACCCCCGGGCCGCCAGCACGCCGGCGCCGAAGCGGGCGTGGTCCTCACCGGTCCCCAGGCATGGGGTCTTCCCCAGGTCATGGAGGAGGGCTCCGGCCACGATGAGAGGGAGGTGGACCGGCATCCCGGCCGCCGCCAGCGCCCGGCCCAGCTCCCGGGCCACCGCCTGCACCATGAAGCAGTGTTCCCGGATGTGAGGGAGCATGCCGAACTCCTCCATCAGGGCCAGGCACTCGGCCCAGGTGGGCACCCGCACCGCGGCCCCTCCGAGCTCCGCCGGCCAGGACCCGGACCGTCCCTTCGGCCCCCTCATCCGCCTTCCTCCTTCAGGGACAGGGGTCGCACCAGGGCCACCGCGTAGGCCGCAATGCCCTCCTGCCGCCCGGCAAACCCCATGCCCTCGGTGGTGGTGGCTTTGACGTTCACCAAGTGGGCCGGCAGGCCCAGGGCCGTGGCCAGCCGCCGCTGCATCTCCGGGATGAAGGGCGCCAGCTTCGGCTTTTCCGCCACCACGGTGGCATCCACATTCACCGGCTCATAGCCCGCGGCCGCCGCCAGCTCCCGGATGCGGCCCACCAGCACCAGGCTGGAGATGCCCCGGTAGGCGGGATCGGTGTCCGGGAAATGCCGGCCCAGATCCCCCAGGCCGGCGGCCCCCAGCAGCGCCTCCCCCACCGCGTGGGCCAGGACGTCGGCATCGGAATGCCCCGCCAGCCCCTGATGGTAGGGGATCTCCACCCCTCCCAGGATCAGGGGCCTGCCGGGGGTGAAACGATGGGCGTCGTAGCCGAACCCCACCCGCATCAGGAACCCTCCGCCGCCCGGACCAGCAAGGCCTCCGCCACCACCAGGTCCGCCGGAGTGGTGATTTTCAGGTTGAAGGGGGCACCCTGGAGGACCCGCACCGGATGGGGCAGGGCCTCCACCAAGGCGGCTTCGTCGGTGGCGTAGAAGCCCCGCTCATAGGCGGTGACATAAGCCCGCCACAGCAGCTCCGCCCGAAAGGCCTGGGGGGTCTGGATCTGCCAGATCTGGCGCCGGTCCAGGGTCTCCAGGACCTCCCCCTGGGCGCTCACCCGCTTCAGGGTGTCCTGGGCCGGCCAGCCCAGCACCGCCGCGCCATACCGCCGGGCCGCCCGGAGCACCCGGCGGATGTCCTCGGGCCGCACCAGGGGCCGCACCCCGTCATGCACCAGGACGAGATCCACCCCCCCGACACCCATCAGGGCCTTGAGGCCGTGATAGACGCTGTCCTGCCTCTCTTTGCCCCCGGGCACCAGGCGCAGCACCTTCCGGAAGCCGTACGGGATGATGATGCGCTCCTGACACTGCTCCAGCTCCCGGGGATGCACCACCAGGGTGATCTCCTGCACCTCCGGCAGGGCCTCAAACACTGCCAGGGTGTGGGCCAGGATGGGTTTTCCGGCCAGGGTCAGGTAGGGCTTGGGGGTGGCGGTGCCCATGCGGGTGCCCACCCCCGCGGCGGCGATGAGGGCGGCGGCCTTCACGCTCTCTCCTCCTGGGCCTGGCAGCTCACCCAGCCGGCCCGGCCCGGCAGACGGCCCCTCACCACCGCAGCCGGCGGCACCTCCCGGGGACGCAGCTTGGCGGCCCAGTCCCCCAGGCGGAAAAACTCCACCCCCTGCTCCCCCAGACGGTCCAGAAAGCGGGCGAATTCCTCCTGCAGGGGGCCACCTTCCAGTTCGGCATGCAGGGTGAAGACCTGGGGGAGGGTCCGGCGCAGCACCCGTTGTTCCACCAGACGGAAGGCCTCCCGGGCGCTGAGGCCCTGGAAGCCCAGGAGTTCATCCAGAGTGGGGAGCGTGGTGGGCAACTCCAGCACCGGGCTCACCCAGTCCCCGAAGCGGGGGAGATACGGGCCCGTGCCCCGGGTGTCGCTGGCATACAGGAAGCCCATCTCCGCCAGCACCTCCCGGGAGGCCCGGCTGGCCTGCCAGCCCGGGGCGGCAAAGGCGTGGGCCGGCTGACCCAGCACGCCGGCAAAGACCGCCTGGGCGCCCTCCACCTGCCGGCGAATGTCCTTTTTGCTCATGGTCAGCAGCCGGTCGTGCCAGAGCACATGATCGTAGCCGTGCAGCCCCACTTCGTGCCCCGCCGCGGCCATCCGGGGCAGGAGCTCCCCGGCGTGGGCCCCGATATGCGGCGCCGGCAGCAGGGTGCCGGAGAGGAGGGTGCGCCAGCCGTAGAGCGAAGGGGCCCGGGTGCGCAGCATCTTGGCCAGAAAACCCCGCTGGCGGAAGACCCGGAAGATGGCCCGGCCGGAGTTGTCGGGGCCCAGGGCCACGAAAAAGGAGGCCCGCACCCCCCGCGCCCCCAGGAGGCGGAGCAAGGCCGGCACCCCCTGCACCAGGCCCGCCAGGGTGTCCACATCAATCTTCAGTCCCAATCCGCCCACAGCCCCCGTCCCGCCGAATGAACCACTGCGCGCCCTGCCTCCTGCCCACGGCCGGCTCACCCCTTCGCCTGGGTCTCCTTGGCCTCCGCCAGGAAGGCGTCCAGGGTGTACTTGAGGGAGGTCACCAGATCGGTTTTGGGCTCCCAGCCCAGGAGACGCCGGGCCTTGGCGATGGAGGGCTTGCGGGTGAGGATGTCCTGATAGCCCTTGCCGTAATAGTCCTCAGAGGAGGTCTCGACGATCTCGGAATAGACCCCGTCGTTTCGGTGGTCCGGGTGCTGCATGAAGAGTTCCCTCAAAATATGGGCCAGCTCCCGCACCGAGGCTTCGTTGGCGGGATTGCCGAGATTGAAGATCTGGCCGTCCGCCGCGCCGCCGGGGTTTTCGATGATGGTCATGAGGGCGTCGATGCCATCCTCCACGTAGGTGAAGCAGCGCTTCTGGAAGCCGCCGTCCACCAGCTTGATGGGCTCCCGCAACAGCAAGTTGAGAATGAACTGGGTCACCACCCGGGAGCTCCCCTCCTTGGCGGCGTCCAGGTCGTCCAGCTTGGGGCCGATCCAGTTGAAGGGCCGAAATAGGGTGAACTGCAGGGCCCCTTCCTGGCCGTAAGCCCAGATGACCCGGTCCAGGAGCTGTTTGCTCGCCGAGTAGATCCAACGCTGTTTGTGGATGGGCCCCAGCACCAGGGGACTTTGGTCCTCATCAAACTCCGGGTCGGTGCACATGCCGTACACCTCGCTGGTGGAGGGAAAGACGATGCGGGTGCCGTATTTGACGCACTGGCGGACAATGCGCAGGTTCTCCTCGAAATCCAGCTCAAAGACCGCCAGGGGCTTTTTCACATAGGTCATGGGCGTGGCGATGGCCACCAGGGGCAGCACCACATCACACTTCTTGATATGGTATTCGATCCACTCCTTGTTGATGGCGATGTCGCCCTCCAGGAAGTGGAAGCGGGGGTGATCCAGGACCTCGCTGATCTTGTTGGCGTAGAGGTCCATGCCGAAGACCTCCCAGTCCGGCCGGGTGGTCAGGATGCGCCGCACCAGGGCATTGCCGATGAAACCGTTGACGCCGAGGATGAGAATTTTCATGGGAGTGGGTCTGACATGAGGGAATCGGGGCCGCTCCAGGGCTGCCCGGAGCCATTATAGCCGATTTTCCGGCAAATGGCAGGGGGCCCCGCCAACCGGGGCAGAATTGGGAGCCGCAGGAGGGCTGTGCCCGGGAGACGGGAACCTCGGGCTTCCCCCGGTCTCACTCCCCCAGGCGGAGGCCCACCAGGTGGGTGAAGAGGGCCAACACGGGCCCCAGAAACTCCGGCTCGCCCTCCAGCTGGGCCCGCTCAATGAGAAAGCCGCCGTCGCCGGTGGCCACCACCAGGCCTTGGCCGGGCCAGGCCTCCGCCACCTGCCCGGGAGCCAGCTCCGGGGCGATAAATTTCACCAGGGGCCGCCCCCACCAGATGAACCACTTCCGGCCCTGAAGATGGGTGAAGGCCCCGGGATAGGGATGGGTGACGGCCCGAACCAGGTTGAAGATCTCCGCCGCCGGCCGGCTCCAGTCGATGCGGCCGTCCTCCGGGGTGCGGCCGCCGAAATAGGAGGCCCGGGAATGATCCTGGGGGATGCGGGGTGCGGTCCCCTCCCGCAGGAGGGGATAGGCCCGGCGCATGACCGCCACCGCGGCCGCAGTGATCTTGGCAAACAGGGTGTAGGCCGTGTCGTCCGGGGCGATGGGCACGGCCTCCTGGGCCACGATGTCGCCCCGGTCCGCCTTCTCCTCCATGTAGTGCAGGGTGACCCCGGTTTCGGTTTCGCCGTGCACCAGCACCCAGTTCACCGGCACCCGGCCCCGGTAGCGGGGTAGGAGACTGCCGTGCAGGTTGAGGGCCCCCCGCCGGGGGAGCTCCAGGAGGGGCTTTTTCAGCATGTGGCGGTAATAACAGGAAAAAAGAAAATCGGGCTCCAGGCGGGCCATGGCCGCCACAAAGGCCGGATCGTTGGGATCCTTAGGCTGATACACGGGCAGGTGATGCCGGTGGGCCAGGTCCCGCACCGAGGCGAACCAGAGGTTTTCCCGGGGGTGGTCGGCATGGGTCACCACCGCGGCGATCTCGTCCCCGAAATCCCGGCACATCTCTATGAGCGCCTGCAGGCAGAAATAACCGACGTTGTGATAGCCGAAAAACACCAACCGCATGCGTGTCTCAGGCCTCGGGGGTAAGGAACGGCCGCCTCCCCGGCAGCCGACCCCCGGGGCGGGAAGGGTGATGCCGGGAATCAGGGGGCCCCCGGCTGGTCCTGCCCGCCCCCCAGGACCTGACGCACCACATAACGGGGCCGGGCCCGGACCTCCCGGTAGATGCGGCCCACGTATTCGCCGATCAAAGCCAGGCCGAAGGTGTTCAAGCCTACAAAGACAAAGAGGATGGCGAACAGGGTGAAGACGCCCTCCACCTCCGGCCCTACGAAGAGGCGGCGGATGAAGAGGAACAACCCGAAGCCCAGCCCCATGAGGGCGATGAGGATGCCCAGTACCCCCACCAGATGGATGGGGAAGTTGGAGAAGCCGGTCATCAGGTCGAAATTGAGGCGCAACAGCTTGAAGAGGTTGTATTTGGAAACGCCGGCGGCCCGGGGTGCGTGGGCTACGGGGATCTCCGTCACCCGCCGGGCATAGAGGTTGGCCAGGGCGGGGATGAAGCTGGAGGTCTCGTGGCAGAGGTTGATGCTGTCCACCACCTCCCGGCGGTAGGCCCGGAGCATGCAGCCGTAATCCCTAAGGGGCACGCCGGTGACCCGGCTCATGATGAAGTTCACCAGGCGGGAGGGCAGACGCCGGAGCCAGGAGTCCTGCCGGTTCTCCCGCCAGCCCCCCACCGCGTCATACCCCTCCTCGATCTTGGCCACCAGCTTGGGGATCTCCTCCGGGGGGTTTTGCAAATCCGCATCCAGGGTCACCACCACCTGGCCCCGGGCCGCGGCCAGCCCGGCGAAGACCGCGGCATGCTGCCCGAAGTTGCGGTGGAACTGGATGGCCCGGAGGACCTCCGGGTGGCGCTCATGCAAAGCGGCAATGATCTCCCAGGAGCGGTCGGTGGAGCCGTCATCCACCAGGATGATCTCGAAGGGGCGGCCGGCCTGACCCAGAGTGCCCAAAAGCCGGCGGCCCAACTCCTCCAGATTGTCCTCTTCGTTGAAGACCGGAATGACCACGGAAAGGTACGGGGAGGGAGCCGGCTTGACCGCCGGCAGGACAACGCTGGTTGGGTTCATGGATATAGCATCATCCCACGGTGTGATGGGGGAGCCCCGAGTCACTGACCCATGCCCTTCTCCATCCCCCCTTCCCGCTCCCCTCTCAGGGGTGGGGGTGGGGAGGGAGAGGGGCGGGGTGGATAACCCCTGGGTCCCTCCCCCCGGAACCCAGATGGCGGAGCGGGCCGTAAGCCGGGTTCTGTGCCGGACGAGCCGGTGATGATCATTCCTCTGGGGCCGCCGGTTTCCCGGGGCCTCGCGCGACCTACCCGGGAGCTTCGGGCGGGCCACCCTCCAGCGCTCCCCTATTTGGTCTTGCTCCGGGCGGGGTTTTCCTGGCTGCCGGTGTCGCCACCGGCACCGGTGAGCTCTTACCTCACCCTTTCACCCTTACCGTGGCCGTACCACGGCGGTCTGGTTTCTGTGGCACTTTCCGTGGGGTCGCCCCCCCTGGGGATTACCCAGCGCCCTGCCCTGTGGAGCCCGGACTTTCCTCCGGCCGTGCCTGGACGCGGCCGGCGATCATCTGGCCTGCTCCGCTTCTTATATTTTAGCGCGGCGCCGCCGCCCGGTCAATGGCCTCATTGGCCAGCCGGTCGGCGGTCGCATTGTGGCGCCGGGGGAGATGGGTCAGACGCCAGGCGGGGAATTCCGCCAGACTCCGGCGCACCGCCTGGTACAGGGGTTTCAGATGGGGGCTGCGGACCTGATAGCGGCCGGTGAGCTGACGCACCAGCAGTTCGGAATCGGCAAAGATATCCAGCTGTCGCACCCCGTGGCGGCGGGCCAGCTCCAGTCCCAGGAGCAGGGCCTGATATTCCGCCACGTTGTTGGTGGCCCGGCCCAGGAAGCGGGAGGCCGCCTCCGCCACCTGGCCGGCAGGGTCCAGCAGGACGGCCCCAGCGCCGGCCGGCCCCGGATTGCCCCGGGAGGCCCCATCCACATAAAGGCGCCAGGTGCCCTCCGTTTCCTTTTGGCATTCCTGTGACGCCTGGTGCAGGAGTTCCCTCAGTTGGACCGGGGTGAGCCCGAAGCGGGCCAGCACCGCGGGGATGTCCAGGGTCTCGGCCAAGGCTGTCAGCACCGCCGCCCGGGTGACCGGGGAGGAGGCGGGTCCGTCCCTCATGCCGAGCGGGAGGCGGCCTTGGTCTTGGGTTCCGGTTGCTCCTCCTCCGGCTCCCCCAGCCAGTAGAGGATGCGCTGGCAGTGGGGGCACTGCAGGAGCTCCTCCCCCTTTTGCAGGTCGATGAACTGCTGGGGCAGGATGTTCATGTGGCAGCCCAGGCAGACGCCTTCCTGCACCTCGGCGATGGCATTGCCGTTGCGGCGGCTGCGGATGAACTCATAGCGCTTGAGGAGGGCGGCGGGCACCGCCTGGCGCAGGGCCTGACGCTTCGCCTCCAGGGCCGCCACTTCCGCCTCCAGCCGGGTGCTTTCCTCCGCCACCGCCCCGGAGACCCGCTGCACCACCGCCTCCTGCTCCGCCCGGCGCTCCTTCAGGGCCGCCAGCTCCTGCTGCCCGGCCTCGAGCTGCTCCAGCACCTCCAGGACCAGGGTCTCCTTCTGGTCCCGCTGGTCCTCCTTGAAGGCAATCTCCTTGAGCATGGCCTTGTATTCGATGTTGCTTTTGATCTCCATGAGGCGCTGGCGGCTGGCGAGGATGCCCGCCTCCAGGTCGGCCACCTCCGCCTCCAGTTCCCGGCGGCGCCGCCGGAGCTCCTCCAGTTCCCCTTCCTTGGCCTCCACGGCCGCGGTGAGGTCCGCCAGGAGCTGCCGCACCTCGGTCAGTTCCTGGGGCAGGCGGGTCAGGGCCTGCTGCACCCCGGAGATTTCTTTATCCAGTTCCTGCAATTCAATCAACGCTTGCAATTCCGGCAACACAGGTTTCTGCCTCCGTTTTGATCACCACACCGCTGGGGCTTCAGGCCCCGGTTGGGTCCCCGGAACCTCGGGGACCGCGTCCATTACCACAGGGAAACGACACAGGGGGGCTCCTCCCGGCGGGACACCAGGACCTCCACCGCCGCCCCCTGGGCCGTCAGGCGGCGCTGAAGATCGTCGGCCCAGGCGGGCATGAAGACCACCTCGCTGGCGAAATGGCCCACCTCCAGCACCACAAAATGCCGATAATCACCGGGGACCGCCTGATGGTGGCGCACCTCCCCGGTGATGAACACCTGCGCGCCCTGGTCCCGGGCGGCCGCGATGAGCTCCCCACCGCTGCCGCCGCACACCGCCACCCGGGTCACCTCCGGGGGTGGCTCCCCCCACAGCCGCACGCCCCGCACCGGGAAGATCTCCGGGAGGCGGTCCCGGAATCCGGCCCAGGGGCACGGAGCGGCCAGATCCCCCACCCGGCCATACCCCAAAGGAGGGGCGGGATTGTCCAGGGGGTAAAGATCATACGCCACCTCCTCGTAGGGGTGGGCGGCGATCATCCGGGCCACCGCGGCGGCCGCCCGGCTCTGGGGCAGGATGACCTCCAGACGCACCTCCTCGGCCCGCTCCAGCCGGGCCACCTGCCCCCGCCAGGGCCGGGCCCCCTCCTCCGGCAGGTAGGTGCCCTGCCCCCGGGCGGCGAAGGAGCAATGGGAGTAGCGGCCGATGACCCCCACCCGGTCGTCGAACAGGGCCGCCCGGATCCGGTCCTCATAACCCAGCGGCACAAACACCACCAGCTTCAGCCAGGGATCCCGGCCCTGGAGGGACAAGGGCGCGGCTTGGGTGAGCCCCAGGCGGGCTGCCAGGTAGTCATTGAGGCCTCCGGGCGCCACATCCAGGTTGGTGTGGCAGGCCACCACTGCCAGGCCGGCCCGGAGGATCTGGGCCAGCAGGCGCCCCGCGGGCCGGTCCTCCCGGATCTCTGTCACCGGGGCGTAAAGCAGGGGGTGGTGGGTGAGCAGGAGGTCGGCCCCCAGCTCCCGGGCTTCCGCCACCACCGCCTCGCTGGCCTCCAGGGCCACCAGCAGGCGGGCCACCTCCTGCTGAGGGCTTCCCACCTGGAGGCCCACCCGGTCGCCGGGGGCGGCCCAGGCAAAGGGCCAGGCCGCATCCAGGCAGGTCAAGAGATCTCCCACCGAAATCGCCATTGGTGCAAAAGAAAGAGGGGTGCGTAAATTGCACCCCTCACGATGACTCTCCCCGAGAGCCGCGTATATCCCGGGACCTGAAAGGTTTTTCGTTCCTCCATAGAGCCTGTGGGCCCACCTGGATTCGAACCAGGGACCGTCCGGTTATGAGCCGGTTGCTCTCACCGCTGAGCTATGGGCCCCCGCACGAACTTACATAATTTTAATCTGTCCCGGCGGCGATAACAAGGGGGCAAGGGGGAAAAGTTTGCCGGGCCCGGAGAAGCCGGGGCCGGGGCTCTTTCTGACCCCGGCCCTGACAGGCTATCCGTCCTCCCGCCGGTCCGGTGGGGGCGGCAGGGGAGAAGGCAGCCCATCGGCGCCAACCCTTGGCCCCCCGCGCCTTCTTCCTCCTGGTGGAACCGGGCGGGCGTGGGAGCTCAACTCTCCATAAAGCTCTTCAGCCGGGTGCTCCGGGAAGGATGCCTGAGCTTGCGCAAGGCCTTGGCCTCAATCTGGCGGATGCGCTCCCGGGTGACCTCGAAGTCCCGGCCCACCTCCTCCAGGGTGTGATCGCTCTTTTCCCCGATGCCGAAGCGCATGCGCAGCACCTTCTCCTCCCGGGGGGTGAGGGTGGCCAGCATGCGGGCGGTCTGCTCCGCCAGATTGAGGCTCACCACCGCCTCCATGGGGGTGCAGATCTTTTTGTCCTCGATGAAATCGCCCAAGTGACTGTCCTCCTCATCGCCGATGGGGGTCTCCAGGGAGAGGGGTTCCTTGGCGATCTTGAGGACCTTGCGCACCTTCTCCAGGGGGAATTCCATCTTTTCGGCGATCTCCTCCGGGGTGGGTTCCCGGCCGATCTCCTGCACCAGGTAGCGGGAGGTGCGGATGAGCTTGTTGATGGTTTCGATCATGTGCACCGGGATGCGGATGGTGCGGGCCTGGTCGGCGATGGCCCGGGTGATGGCCTGGCGGATCCACCAGGTGGCGTAGGTGCTGAACTTGTAGCCCCGCTCATACTCGAATTTCTCCACCGCCTTCATCAGGCCGATGTTGCCCTCCTGGATGAGGTCCAGGAACTGCAGGCCCCGGTTTGTGTACTTCTTGGCGATGGAGACCACCAGGCGCAGGTTGGCCTCCACCAGCTCCCGCTTGGCCTTGTCCGCCTGGGCTTCGCCTTTGCGGATGCGGGCCAGGATGGCCCGGGCCTTGGTGGCCGAGAGTCCCATCTCCTTTTCGAGGGCCCTCAGGCTCTGCTGCTCCGCCTGCCACCTGGCCTGGAGCTCCTCCAGCTCTGCGGCGGAGATGGGGTTGCCCCCCTCACGCAGGCGCCCCTGCCGGAGGTCCCGCCTCAGGGTGCGGAAGCGGGTGGCGGAGAGGCCGGCGGCTTTGAGGAGCTCCTGCTGCCGGCGCACGTGCTCCTCCATCTGGCGGCCCAGCTCCGCCAGGCGTCCCAGGATGCCCTGATAATGCTGGGGCTCCAGCCGCAGGCTTTTCAGGGCCTCCGCCAGGCGCTGTCTCAGGTGCATCGCCTGGCTCTCCCGGGCAGAGCGCTGGGCGGGGTCGGCCCCCCGGCGGGAGGCTTCCCGGCGGAGCTCCTGCAACTGGGCCTCCAGGTGCCGGATCTTCTGGATGGTTTTGAGCATGCGGGTGCGCTGGGTGGTTTCGTCCAGCTCCGGGTCCCCCTCGCCGAACTCATCCAGTTCCTTGTCGGAGGTGAGTCGCTCCTGTTCCAGGCGATTCACCAGGTGCAGGATCTCCCGGAAGGCCCAGGGCACTTCCAGGAGGGCGTGCAAGACTTCCTTCTCCCCCTCCTCGATGCGCTTGGCGATCTCCACCTCTCCTTCCCGGGTGAGCAGGGAGACCGTCCCCATCTCCTTGAGGTACAGGCGTACGGGGTCATCCAGTTTGGCCGTGCCGTCCGCTTCCAGGTTGAGATCCGCCTCCCCGTCCTCCAGTTCCATGGCGCCAGGCAGGGCCAAACCGGGGGCAGCCTCCGACGCCGGGAGGTCCAGATCGCCGAAGATGAGCATGTCCTTGACGGGTTCACTCAGGAAACAGTCGGACGCCAGAGAATCATTCAAATCGTCCATGACCAGCATGCCATCCTCCCCCCCCATGGGCATCAGATCGTGCAAGACATCGATTCCCTTACCCTTGTTCATCCACGTTCTCCTCCTGCACACCCGTGCTCCATCAAGGCTGCCAACTGTCGGTCCACCTCCTGCTTCTGGAGCTGCAAGGCCACCAGTTCGCCGGCGGCCGCCTCGGCCGCGGCCTGGGCCAGCTTGTGGCGCAGGTGCGCCTGCACCTTCTTCAGCCGACGCCTAAGAAAGGCATTCCGCCACTCCTGCCGCAAGGGTCCGGCCGAAACCCCGTCAAATTCCTCCTCTCCGAAAGCCAGCGCCAACAGGAGCTGCCGCTGGCCGTCTTCCTCCACCTGCTCCAAAAGGAGGCTGAGATCCAAGCGCCCATACCGCCGGGTGACCGCGAGGATGCGCTCCATGAGCTCCCGCAGCTCCGGATCCTCGAACTCGTCGAGCCATTCCTCCAGCTCCGCCGGGGTCACCGCCTCCGGCTGGCTGAGGATCCACTTGAGGAAATTGCGCTCCAGACTGACACTGAGGTGCTGGGCGGGCAGCAGACGAGAGACCGCCGGCGGCACCGCCTGGGCCAGGGAGCGGCGCAGACCCGCCTCCTCCACCTCCAGGCGGGCGGCCGCCTGCCTGAGCCACAGGTCCTGCTCCACCGGGTCCGCCACCGCGGCCAGAAAGGGCTTGAGTTCGGCGATGATGCGCATCACCCCCTCCACCTCCCGGCCATACGAGGCCAGGAGGGTGTCCAGGAGGTAGGCGAACCAGGGCTGGGCCGTCTCCCAGGGCCGGCGGAAGAGGTCCGGACCCTGGGTGCGGACGTAGTCGTCCGGGTCCTGCCCGGCGGGCAGCACCAGAACCCGCACCGCCAGGGACTCGGCGGCAAACAAAGGAAAGGCCCGGAGCATGGCCCGGGCCCCCGCGGCATCGCCGTCAAAGACCAGTACCACCCGGGAGACCTGGCTTTTGAGCAGGCGCACGTGCTCCCGGGTGAGGGCGGTCCCCAGAGTCGCCACCACCGGCTCGATGCCGTGCACCCTTAAGGAGAGCAGGTCCAGATAGCCCTCCACCACCAGGGCCACATCGTCCCGCCGCAGCGCCGCGGCGGCCTGGGGCAGGCCGTAGAAGAGCCGCCCCTTGGCAAAGAGGGGGCTTTCCGGGGAATTGAGGTACTTGGGCTCGCCCTCGCCCAGGACCCGGCCGCCGAAGGCCACCACCCGGCCCTGGCGGTCATGGATGGGAAACATCACCCGGTCCCGGAAGCGGTCGTAAAACCCCCCGGAGGCCCGGGGCAGCACCAGACCCGCTTCCGTCGCCAGCTCCAGGGGGAAGCCCCGGGCCTGGAGATGCCGGGTCATGGCCTCCCACTCCGGCGGGGCATAGCCCAGCTGAAAAGCCTGAATCACTTCGGGGGTGAGGCCCCGGCGGGCCAGGTATTCCCGGGCGCCGGCACCGGCGGCGGAGGCCAACACCCGCTGGTAGAAGGCCGCGGCCTCGGCATGCAGCTCCTGGAGGGTGCGGCGCTTTTTCGCCTGTCGGGCCCCCTCCGGGCCCACGTCCTTGAGGCTGAGGGGGATATGATACCGGCGGGCCAGCTCCTCCACCGCTTCGGGGAAGCTGAGGCGGAGGTGCTGCATGAGGAAGGCGATGACATTACCCCCGGCGCCGCAGCCGAAGCAGTAGAAGATGCCCCGCTCCGGAGAGACGGTGAAGGAGGGTTTGCTGTCGGGGTGGAAGGGGCACAGGCCCACCAGGTTGCGGCCGCGGCGGGTGAGCTTGACATACTGCCCCACCACCTCGTCAATGGCGGCGGCCTCTTTGATCTCCAGGAGCTTGTCTTCCGGTATGTACGGAGCCAATGTCTTCTCCTGGCGACCCGAGAAACCGGGGCGGCACAGTCACCCGGGACAAGGGGCGGGCGCCGCCGGGCTGTCAGTCCGGCCCCCCCTGGAGCCGTTCGCGGCCATCACCCGGGGCCACCCTCGGACCTGACCGTGAGGGCCGGCCCGGTGCCGCGCCCCAGCTCCCCGGTGCCCGGCGTTCCCCTTTTGTCCCTCAGTCTTTCAGTTCCACTTCCGTCACCCCGGGGTTGATCTCCCCGTGGATGGCTTTCACCGCCCGATGGTGCTTCAGATGTTCATGAACGGCCGCTTTCAGGCGGCCGGTGCCGGTGCCGTGAATTATATCCACCCGTTCCTGGCCCTGCAAGATGGCCTGGTCCAGCAGCCGGTCCACCAAGGGCAAGGCTTCCTCCACCCGCAGGCCCACGATGTTCAGCCGGGGGAGGGGCCCCGGAGCGACCTGGTAGGCCCCCGGGATCCGGACCTCCCGGGTGCCGTCGCCGGCCACCGGCGTCATTTCCTCCGGGCGCACCCGGAGCTTGACCTGGCGCACCCGCACCGTCAGGCGGCCGTCCTTGCCCGCCGGCCCCAGCACTTCGCCGGTGAGGTTGAGGGCCGGGAGGAAGACCCGCTGCCCCACGCGGAAGGTGACCGGCTCCGGGGCCGCCACCTCCGGGGGGGTGAGGTCCGCCGCCAGCTCCCGGGCCCGGACCGAGAGCTCCTGGCGCAGCTTTCCCCAGGACTCCCCTCCCTCCCGCAGACGCTTCAGGATGTCTTTGAACTCGGCCTCCGCCTGGCGGATGCGGGCCCGGGCCTCAGCCTGCAGCTTCTCGGCCAGGTGGCGCCGGGTCTCCTCCAGACGCCGGCGCGCCGCGGCCAGCTCGGCTTGGGCGGCCAGGAGTTCCGCTTCCCGGGCGGCCAGCTCCTGCTCTTTCCGGGTGAGGCGCTCCTGGGCCGCCTCCACCTCCGCCAGCAGGCGGTAGGCCTTCAGCTCCTCGGAGTCCAGGTAGGATTCCGCTTCGGCCAGGATGGCCGGGTCCAGCCCCAGCTCCCGGGCAATGGTGAGGGCGTTGCTGGCCCCCACCACCCCGTAGGCCAGCCGGTAGGTGGGCCGCCGGGTCTGCTCATCAAAGACCACCGCCACATTTTCAAAACCCGGCTCCCGGCCGGCGAAGGCCTTGAGGAGGGGCAGATGGGTGGTCACCGCACCCCAGGCCCCCCGGCGGTAAAAGGCCCGAAGCAGAGCCAGCGCCAGGGCCCCGCCTTCGGTGGGGTCGGTGGCGGTGCCCAGCTCGTCCAGGAGGATGAGGGCCTTGGGCGGCAGATGCGCCAGCATCTCCAGGGCCCGCTTCAGGTGGGCGGAAAAGGTGCTCAGGGACTGGGCCAGGTCCTGGGGGTCGCCGATGTCGGCGAAGACCTGGTCAAAGGGCGCGAAACTGGAGCCTTCCGCCACCGGCACCGGCAGGCCGCACTGCACCATGAGGGTGAGGAGGCCCAGGGTCTTTAAGGCCACGGTCTTGCCCCCGGCGTTGGCCCCGGAGATGATGAGGAAGCGGGTCTCCTCGGTGAGGCGCAGGTCGATGGGCACCACCGGCGGGGCGCTGGGGTCCTGAAGGCGCCGGGCCACCAGCAGCGGATGCCGGGCCTGGCGGAACTCCACCCCGCCCGCGCTCCTCAGCAGGGGTTCCCGGGCCTGAAAGGCACGGGCGAAGCGCACCTTGGCGGCCAGGGCGTCCACCTCCGCCAGCGTGGCCAGGGTCTCCTCGAGCTGCAGGCGATAGGCCCGCACCAGGTCCGTGAGCCGCCGGAGGACCGCCTCCTCCTCCCTTTTTTCCTGGGAGGCCAGGAGGTTCAGGGCGTTGTTCTGCTCCACGATCTCCAGGGGTTCCACAAAGAGGGTGGCCCGGGTCTGGGATTGATCATGGATGATGCCCGGGATGGCCCCCCGATGATCGGCCTTCACCGGGATGACAAAGCGGCCGCCGCGCTGGGAGATGACGGGGCTCTGCACCGCCTCCGCCTGGGGCGGGCTGAAGTAGCGCTGCTTGATGAAGCGCTGGAGCTGCTCCCGGGTGGCGGCCAGCTCCCGGCGCACCTGGGCCAAACCGGGGGAGGCGCTGTCCAGGAGGAAATTGTGGGGGCTCACCGCGGCGACGATGGCCTGGCGCAAGGGGGCAAGGTCGGGGAGACCCGCCAGGAAACGGGCCAAGGAGGGTTGGGGCAGCTGCTCCAGGTGCTGGCGCACCTCCCGGGCCCGGCGCAGCACCAGGAGGAGGTCGTTGAAGGCCTCCGGGGGCAGCAGGCTGCCGGGCACCACCGCCCGGGAGAGCCACGGCGCGAGATCGGGAAGCTCGCTCAAGGGGAGCTCCCCCGCCCGGTCCTCCAGGTCCCTTAACTCGCGGATTTCCTGGAATTTTTGCTGCAGGAGGGCAAAATCGGCGCTGGGAGAGAGGGTGGCGAGGAATGCCTTTCCCAGGCGGGAGGCCGCGAACCCCTGCAGAACCCGCACCAGGTCCGGAAACTCCAGGGCAGTCCAGGTCTTATCCGGCATGCCTCGCCATTCCCCCTGTGGCGATGCGGATCAGGAGCCGAGCCGTCGCCGGACGATCTCCTGCACCAGCCTGCCTTCCGCCCGGCCGGCCAACTGGGCCATGGCGGCTTTCATGACCTTCCCCAGATCCTTGGCCGAGGCCGCCCCCACCTCGGCGATGATGCGGTCGATCTCCGCCTCCAGCTCGGCCTCAGACAGCTGGGGCGGCAAAAAAGAGAGGAGGAACCGGAGTTCCTCCTCCTCTTTGTGGGCCAGATCCATGCGGCCGGCTTTGGTGTACTCGGCGATGGCCTCCCGCCGTTGTTTGGCCTGGGCCGCAATGACCGCCTGGACTTCGGTGTCCGTAAGCGGCCGTCGTAATTCCACTTGGCGGTTCTTGAGCGCAGTACGCAGCATCCGCAAAGTGGACAGCGCCACCTCCTGATGACCTTTCAGGCTCTCCTTGAACGCCTGATCCAGTCGTTCCAGCAGGATGCTCATGAATGGCTCTCGAGCTTGCGCAGCTTCTTCAGGGCCCGCTTCTTGGCCGCCAGAATCTTCTTCTTGCGCTTGATGCTCGGTTTCTCGTAATGTTCCCGCTTGCGAATCTCAGAGAGGATCCCGGCCTTCTCGCACTGCTTCTTGAAGCGCTTCAGGGCCACCTCGAAGGGCTCATTGGGCTTCACCCGCACGCCGGGCATTCATGTCTCCCCCCTCCCATGGTCAGATTGCCTGGTCTTTGCGGCCCCTGCCCGGGGACGCGCCTCGGCTTGGGCCTCAAAAGGAACCTAAAGATAAATGTTTGTATCATCTGGGGCCAACCTGTCAAGGGTTTTTCTGCGGCGCCCGGGCGAAGGCGAGGGATTTTTCCCTCCCCGCCCGGCCCGGGAGGTCCCTAAGGCCGCGCCTTGCATTCCTGCGCCTCCGTGTTATCTTAATCAGCATGAACACCCCTGGGGCATGGGCGGTTGGTGCATCCGCCCGGACGCGCTTTCGGCTTTTTGCCTCCCTGGTGCTGATCTGCCTGGCCCTGGCCTGCGGCGGCAGCCGTCCTTTGACCGCGCCGGGGCCGGAGACCGATTCGTCTGCAGCCCTCGCCCGCTGGCAGGAGGAACTGACCCAGGCCGAGCTCCGGCTGTCGGCCGCCGGCCCGGACCGGCCCCAGGTGCTGGCCCGTCTGGCCCGGACGGCCTTCCTCCTGGCGGAACACCTGCCCCCGCCGGCACGGGACGTCTATCTGGAGAAGGGGCGCCATTACGCCGAGCTCCTCCTCACCGAGCAGCCGGAGCGGGTGGAGGGCTATTACTGGTCGTCCCTCAATCTGTGCGGCACCGCCAAAACCTGCGGGGCCGGACGGGCCCTGAGGATGCTCCCGGAGATCGAGGCGCGCCTTCAGCGGGCCGCGACCCTGAATCCCGCCTACGATCAGGCTGGTCCCCACCGGGTGCTGGGGCGGCTGTACAGCGAGGCCCCTCCGTGGCCCATCTCCGTGGGTGATCTCAGCAAATCCCTGGATCACCTGCGCCAGGCCGTGCGCCTCGCCCCCAAAACCAGCACCAACCAGCTCTTTTTGGCGGAGACCTGCCTGAAGTTGGGGAGGAAGGCCGAAGCCCTGCAGGCCTTGACCCAGGTTCTTTCCGCCACCGACCACCCCGTCTGGCCCCAGGGTCTGACGGAGGACCGCCGCAAAGCGGAAATTCTCCTGAAAGAGGCCCAAAGCCCTGGCGCCACCGCCCAAATTCCGCTAAGGTGAGCCTGGACAGAATTATGGCGGGGGGCCGGCAGTCGCGGATCCCTGTACCCTCATCTGAGACCACTCCCCCACCCCCCATGGAGGGGGCGGGGCGATGAGCCCGGGAGGGAGGGGGCGGCGGAGCCAGGCCTCCAGGCCCTTCTCTCAGAAATGGGCGGCCAGCCATGCGGTGGAGACAAACAATTGTGCTCCTGGCTTGGGGGGTGAGCTGTCTTTGGGGCTGCGTCACCGTCAAGGTGGACCTCTTTGAGGAGCAAAAACCCCTGCAGGAAAAGGTGGTCTCCGGCCGGGGGCAGGACAAGATCCTGCTGGTGGACATCTCCGGGTTCCTCACCGACAGCCCCCGCCGAGGGCTCAAGTCCCTCTTCGGCGGCACCGATGCCGCCCGCCTCAAGGAGGAGCTGGAGAAAGCCGGCAAGGACCCCCGCATCAAGGCGGTGGTGCTGCGCATCAACTCCCCCGGGGGGATGGTGAGCGGCGCCGACCTCATGCACCATGAGATCCTGGTCTTCAAGCGGGAGCACCGCCGGCCGGTCATCGCCGCCCTGATGGGGGTGGCGGCCTCCGGGGGCTATTTTGTCGCCCAGGCCGCGGATGTCATCGTGGCGCAGCCCAGCGGTGTCACCGGCTCCATCGGAGTGGTGGCCCTGAAACCCAACCTCAAGGGCCTGATGGATCGGACCGGCATTGAGGCCGAGGTGGTGAAGAGCGGCCGCTTCAAGGATTTCTGGTCCCCCTTCAAGCCGGCCGGCCCGGAGGAGAAGCAACTGATGGAGGGCATCATCGCGGATTTTTACGGCCGCTTCCTGGAGGTGGTGGCCCAAGGGCGGGGGCTCTCCCCGGATAAGGTGCGCCCCCTGGCCGACGGCCGCATCTTCACCGCCGCCCAGGCCAAGGACCTGGGCCTGGTGGACCGCATCGGCTACCTGGACGACGCCCTCGCCCTGGCCCGGGAGCGGGCCGGCCTCACCGAAGCCCGGGTGGTGGTCTATCACCGCCCCGGCAGCTACCGGCCCACCATCTACTCCCTGGCCCCGGAGCTGCTGGAGTGGGACCCCCGGTTTTTTTACCTCTGGCTGGGGGAGGACCCGCTCTGAAAGGGAAAACTTTTCAAGTGTGACGGGGCGACAGCCGATAAAGGAAGATAAGAGGTCGGCCCCAACGGACCGCGCTCTTCTTGGCCCCCTGGGCACCTCAGGGAAAGGGACGCAATCTGCCTATGAAAATCACTGAACTCACGGGCATCGGCATTGAGCAGATTCACACCGGGCAGGCCAAGGCGGTGGAGGGCACCCGCACCCAGAAGCCCCCGGACCACGGCAGCGGCGGGGTGGATGTCCTCCATTTCTCCCCCCAGGCCCGGCTGCTGAACCAGGCCGCCCAGATCGTCCGGGATACCCCGGAGGTGCGGCCGGAAAAGGTCCTGGCCCTGAAGGACTCCGTGGAGCAGGGCACCTACACGGTGGACACCACCAAGGTGGCCAACAAACTCATCGTGGAGATGCTCACCGAAAAGGCATAAGGGGGAACCCGGGAGGCGGGCCAAGGGAAGCAGGGCAGGGAAGCAGAGGCAGGGCGGCGGAGCGGGCGGCGGAGCGGGCGGCGGAGCGGGGCAGCGGAGCGGGGCGGCGGGGACAGGAAGACCTCGGTGCAGGCGGGATGGCTGTCAGTAATCATTCACCGTCGGCCAAGGCCCTTCCCATCTTCAGAGGGGCAGGCGGGAAGGTAAAGGGCAGGAAAGGCAAGGCGCGGGCGGGGCAACCCGCCTTTTTTATTCTCCGGAACCACTGCCTTTCGCGCCACCGGTTCCCCCCTCGTTCTCCCGCAGGCCGGCTCCGTTTGCCCCCCGCCCCCCGTCAGCCCCGGATCGCGCCGGTATGGCCGGCACCACCGCCCCCTCCGGTCCCGGCGTTCGCTCCCCGGTCCCCGTCATCCGCGATTATCCCTCCTCTCCCCGCCTCTTCCCGGCTCAGGCCGGCGTCAGTTCCCGGATCCGGGCCAGCAGCAGGTCGGCGGCCCGGGCCACCTCCTCCGCCGTGGTGTAGCGCCCGACGCTGAGGCGCACCGCCGCCAGGGCCAGCTCCGGCGTCAGCCCCATGGCCAGAAGCACCGGGGATGGGGTCTCCACCTCCCCGTGGCAGGCGGCCCCCACCGAGGCGGCCAGCCCGGCGATGCCCTGGAGGATCCGGCGCCCCGAGAGCCCCGGAAAAGAGACGTTCAGGGTATTGGGCAGGCGCTCGCGCCTGGGACCGTTGAGACGCAGGCGGGGAAAGCCCTCCGAAAGGAGGCGATGCAGGTCGTCCCGCAGGGCCTGCATCCGGGAGGCATCCTCCGGCAGGCGCTCCCGGGCCAGCCGGGCCGCCTCCCCCAGTCCCACGATGTGGGGCACGTTCTCCGTGCCGGAACGCCGCCCCCCCTCCTGGCCTCCGCCATGCAAAAGGGGAGTGAACTCCCGCTCCCGGCGGACGTACAGGGCGCCGATGCCTTTGGGGGCGTAAAACTTGTGGCCCGCCAGGGTGAGGAAATCCACCCCCAGCTCCTCCACATCCACCGGCACCTTCCCGGGGCTCTGGGCGGCATCGGTGTGGCACCAGACCCCGGCCTCCCGGGCGAGGGCGGCCACCTCCGCCACCGGCTGCAGCGCCCCCGTTTCGTTGTTGGCATGCATGACGCTGATGAGGATGGTGTGGGGGGTGAGGGCCCGGCGCACATCGTCCGGGTCCACCCGGCCCTCGCCGTCCACCGGCAGCACCGTGATCTCAAACCCCTGGGTGGCCAGCCAGCGGCAGGGGGCCAGGACCGCGGGATGCTCCACTGCGGTGGTGATGATCTGTCCGCCCTTGAAGTGCCAGGCGACGCCCTTGAGCACCAGGTTGTTGGCTTCGGTGGCGCAGCCGGTAAAGACAATCTCCTCCGGCCGGGCATGGATGAGGGCCGCCACCTGGCGCCGGGCCTGCTCCACCGCCAGTTTGGCGCTCCATCCCAAGGGGTAGTCGCTGGAAGGGTTGCCGTACTCCCGCTCCAGATAAGGGGCCATGGCCGCGGCCACCTCCGGGGCGATGGGGGTGGTGGCGTTGTAATCCAGGTAAATCATGCTCCACCTCCGGGCCGGGGCACAGGTTGACAGTGGTTCTGATTTTAGCATAATATCGGGAATAATACGGGCTGAGATCAGGCTGAGAAGGGCACCGCATCGCTTCCGCACCCCCACCTCACACCCAGGACCCGGAATTGAGGCCGCCGCCAGGGAAAGAGACCCGGTGATGCACTCCCCTACCCTCTACCGCCTCTGTCAGGGTCTGCTGCGCCACACCTGGGCCCGGATCTTCCGGGTGAGTGTCTCCGGTCTGGAGCATCTGCCCCCGGGACCGGCGGTGCTCTGCCCCAAGCATCAGCGCTGGGAGGACATCCCGGTGGTGGGTCTGGCCCTGCCCCCGCCCCTCTTTTACATCGCCAAGGTGGAGCTCTTCACCACCCCGGGGGTGCGGGAATTCCTCCGGGCCTTGGGCGGCATCCCGGTGGACCGGGCCAGCCCCCGGGCCACCCTGTCCTCCTTTCGCCAGCTCCTCCCCTTGCTGGCCCGGCGCGCTTACCTTGTCCTCTTTCCGGAAGGGACCTACGTGCCGGGGCGGGTGGGCCCCGGCAAACACCGCCTCATCCAATACCTCTTGAGCTTGCAGGAAAGAAACGGCTGCGGGCCGCTGCCCTTTATTCCGGTGGGCATCAGCTACCGGCCCCGGACGGTGGGCTTTGAGGCCCGGGTGCGCCTGGGGCCGCCGCTGTACGCCCCCCGCTCCAGACTGGCCCCGGCCCTCACTACCCGGCTGATGGCGGCCATCGGGGAACTGAGCCGGCCGTCCCTCACCGGGGATCCATGAGGAGGAGACTGTCGGAATTACCCTCACCCCAGGCCCCGGGGATGCATTTTCCTTTTGAAATTTTTCACACATGCAGCTAACCTAACGGCCACAGCAAGCCATGGATCAGGGACAAGGAGAGAAGGACATGACACAGAAGCGGTATTGCTATGCCTTCGAAGAGGGGGACGGCACCAATAAAAAGCTGTTGGGGGGCAAAGGCGCGGGGTTGTGCACCATGACCCAGATCGGCCTGCCGGTGCCGCCGGGATTTGTCATCACCACCGAAGCCAATGTGGATTACCTGGAAAACGGCCGCTTCCCCGAAAATCTCATGAACGAAGTGCATGAGTACATGGAGGCCCTGGAAAAGAAAACCGGCAAGGGCTTCGGGGACCCGAAAAACCCCCTGTTGGTTTCTGTGCGGTCCGGTTCCGCCCTCTCCATGCCCGGCATGATGGACACCATCCTCAACCTGGGTCTCAATGACGAGGTGGCCAAGGGGCTGGTGGAACTCACCCAAAACGAGCGCTTCGTGTACGACACCTACCGCCGCTTCCTGCAGCTCTTCGGCAAGATCGGTCTGGGGGTGCGGGATGAGGGCTTCGACGAGATCTTCGAGGAGATCAAGAAAAAGTATCATGCCCACGTGGACACGGAGCTGTCCGCCGAGGCCCTGAAGGAGGTCTGCGAGCGGTTCAAGGAGTACATCAAAAAGGAGACCGGCCGGCCCTTCCCCCAGGATCCCTGGGCGCAGCTGGTCATTGCCATCGAAGGGGTGTTCAAATCCTGGATGGGGAAGCGGGCGGTGGATTACCGCCGGCAGTTCAAGATCACCCCGGACATGGCCCACGGCACCGCGGTGAACATCTGCACCATGGTCTTCGGCAATATGGGCAACGACTCCGCCACCGGCGTGGGCTTCACCCGGGACCCGGGCACCGGCGAAAACGTCCTCTATGGCGATTACCTCATCAACGCCCAGGGCGAGGACGTGGTGGCGGGCATCCGCACCCCCCGGCCCATCCGGGAGCTGCGCACCGACATGCCGGAAATCTACCGGGAGCTGGAGAAGATGCGCACCATCCTGGAGAAGCACTACCGGGAGGTGCAGGACTTCGAGTTCACCATCGAGCGGGGCAAGCTCTACATGCTCCAGACCCGCAACGCCAAGATGAACGCCTGGGCGCTGTGCAAGACCTCGGTGGATATGGTCAGGGAAGGCCTCATCACCGAGGAGGAGGCCTTGCTCCGGATTGACCCGGACATGCTGGAGCAGTTCCTGCACCGCCGCATCGACCCCTCCTTCAAACAGGAGCCCCTGGCGGTGGGCATCCCGGCTTCCCCGGGCGCGGCCACCGGCAAGGTGATCTTCGACGCCGACCGGGCGGAAGCGCTGGGCCACCAGGGGGAGAAGGTCATCCTCACCCGGGTGGAGACCAAGCCGGAGGACATCCACGGCTTCTTTGCGGCCCAGGGGATCCTCACCAGCCGGGGCGGCAAGACCTCCCACGCCGCGGTGGTGGCCCGGGGCATGGGCAAGCCCTGCGTCTCCGGCGCCGAAGGCCTGGACATCAACTACGAGCTCCGGGAAGCCCGGGTGGGCTCCGTGGTCATCAAGGAAGGGGACATCGTCACCATTGACGGCACCGCCGGCAAGCTCTATCTGGGCGCGGTGCCCATGCTGGACCCGGAGCTCCCCAAGGACCTGAAGACCTTGATGGAATGGGCCGACCGCCACGCCCGCCTGGAAGTCTGGGCCAACGCCGACACCCCGGACATGGCCATCAAGGCCCGCAGCCACGGCGCCCGGGGCATCGGGTTATGCCGCACCGAGCGCATGTTCAATGAGGCGGACCGCCTGCCCCTGATGCGCAATATGATCCTGGCGGACACCCCGGAGGAACGCAAACGCTGGGCCGACAAGCTCCTGCCCATGCAGCGCCAGGACTTCTTAGAGATCTTCCGGGCCATGAACGGCCTGCCGGTGACCATCCGGCTGCTGGACCCGCCCCTGCACGAATTCCTCCCCACCCTGGAGGAACTGGTGAGCGACCTCAACCGACTCCGGGAATTCACCCGCATCATGTCCGGCCTGGAGCAGATCCCCGGCGGCATCGCCATGCTGGACCCGGAGGTCACCAAACAGATCCCCAGCCTGGAGTCCATGACCCGGGAGTTCGCTGAATTCAAGGCCAAACGCCTGGATCAAAAACTGCTGGAGGAAAAGGAGAAGCTCCTGCGCCGGGTGCGGGTGCTGCATGAGTACAACCCCATGCTGGGGAACCGGGGCGTCCGCTGCGGCATCTCCTTCCCGGAAATCTACGACATGCAGATCCAGGCCATCTTTGAGGCCACCGCTTTGGCTTTGCGGGAAAAGATCGACGCCCGGCCGGAGATCATGGTGCCCAACGTCTGCACCGTCCAGGAGCTGGTCTGGGTCAAACCCCGGGTGGAGACCATCCATCGGGAGGTGGAGAAACGCTACAACGTCAAGATCAACTACAAGTTCGGCACCATGATCGAGATCGCCCGGGCCTGCCTCCGGGCCGCCCGCATCGCCACGGTGGCGGAGTTCTTCTCCTTCGGCACCAACGACCTCACCCAGGGGACCTTCTCCTTCTCCCGGGAGGATGCGGAGAACAAGTTCCTCCCCATCTACAACACCGAGGGCATCCTGTTGCACAACCCCTTTGAAATCCTGGACGAGCTGGGGGTGGGGCGGCTCATGCAGATCGCAGTGACGGAGGGCCGCCAGACCCGGCCGGAGCTGAAGATCGGCATCTGCGGCGAGCACGGCGGTCAGCCCCAGGCCATCGAATTCTGCCACAAGATCGGCCTCAACTACGTCTCCTGCTCGCCCATGCGCATCCCCATCGCCCGTATGGCGGCGGCCCACGCGGCCATCAAGGAGGCCAAGGGTCTGGGGGTCCTCAAGGAACGGCAGCTGTAAAGAGCGGGAAAAACCGACCGGAAAGGGAGGGCGCCTGCCGGAGGCAGGGACGCCCTCCCTGGGATGGCCGGGTCCTGGACTCCTGCCTCCTGTCCCGGCCCGGGACCTGGAGGGCCGGGCGGGGCGAATCGGCCCGGGAAACCAGAAAAGGGGGGTGGCCGGCAGCCTGAGCCCCCAATCGCCATCCCCTTCTCTTCCCCGGCGAACCCCCGGCCTGTCTCTTCCGGGTCCTGACTGTGCGGGGCCCAGGCCTGCCCTACCTCCCTGACCGGCCTTCTTCCGCCCCCTCCGCCCTCGTCAAAGGCGCCCTTGGGCCCGCAGGGCCTGTTTCAGCGCCAGGGCCCGCTCCACCACCTGGAGAGGGGTCTCCCCCAGGATCCGCAGCATGGGCTCCTTGCCCACCTCCCCCCGGTCGTAGATGATATCCGGCGGTGGCTCCCAGGGCTCCAGGGCGTCCAGCACGGAGGCCACCCCCCAGGCCAGGGTGCCCCCTTCCTTCGCCTTCACCTCCGGTGGCTCCTGACCGCGGTCAAAGGAGGCGGCCTTGAGGTGCAAAAGGGGCGCCAACTCCTCAATCCCGGGCACCAGTCTCAGATTCAGGGCGGCCCGGAGCTCCGGCCGGCGGGCGGTGGCGGTGAGGACGATGGCCGCCAGATGCCGGGAGGCGCCGAACTGGGGGGGAAGAGGGATATGGGTGCCCGCCGGGGTTTTGAGGATGCGGCCCGGAAAGGCGGCCACATCCCCGGGATCCCGGGCATAGGGGAGCGCGTACGCCAGATTGCTCATCACCTCGGGGATGAGGGGGGAGATGTCCTCCCGCACCAGGCGGGCCCCGGCTTCCGTGAGGGCCGCGAGAACCTCGTGGCGGGCCGCCTCCCGGGCAAAGGGGGCGTACGGGTTCACCGGCCCCACGCCCTGGCCCAGGGGCAGGCCGTGGAGGAGGGCCTCGGCCGCCAGCTCCCGGGCCCGGGTCACCGCCTCGGGGACCGACAGGCCCTGGGCCAGATGGGCTGCCAGGGCCGTGGCCACCAGGCACCCGGAGCCGTGATGGTGCGGTGCGGCCAGCCTCCTTCCCTCCAGGTGCCAGGCATTTACCCCGTCGGTGAGCACATCCACCGGGTCGCCCGGGAGGTGCCCGCCGGTGGCCAACACCCAGGCCGGACCCCGGGCCTGAAGGCGCCGGGCCGCCTCCTCCAGCTCCGCCGCCGTCGCTATGCTCATCCCGGTGAGCCGGGCCGCCTCGGGCACGTTGGGGGTGAGGATGGTGGTCAGGGGAAAGAGCTCCGCCACCATGGCCTCCACCCCCGCGGGCTCCAGGAGTTCCCCCCCCTGCCCCGCGGCCAGGACGGGGTCCAAAATGAGGGGGGGAAGGGGCCAGGAAAGCGGGGGCTCCTCCCCCGGGGGCCCGGTCTCCTCAGCCCCAAGGGGGTGGAGATCGCCCCGCCCGCCCCCGAGATACCCCCGCAACACGGCCGCCACCGCCCTCACGGTGGCGGCGGTGGCCAGCATGCCGATCTTGATGGCATGCACCGGGAAATCGCTCAGCACCGCCTCCAGTTGCGCCGTCACCACCTCCGGCGCCACGGCATGGACTGCGGTTACCCCCCGGGTGTTCTGGACGGTGAGGGCGGTGGGGACGGTGAGACCGTAAGTCCCCAGAAGGGTGGCGGTCTTCAGGTCCTGCTGCAGGCCGGCACCGGCACCGGGGTCCGAGCCGGCGATGATGAGCACGGTCTTCATCCTCAACTCCGGGGCGAGCTCAGAAGCATGAGGCCCTCTTCCACCAGAAACCGGCGGTACTCCCAGGCCAGATAGCCGTTGCGGGCGATGCGCAGCAGCGCCAGGGCCAGGTAGAGCGGGGTCAGCCGCGCCAGGCGCTCGCCGAGGGCGGCGTCGGCCGCCACCGCCTCCCGGTAGGCGCTGAGGAAGGCGGTGATAAGCGGCGCAGCTCCCCCGGGATCCCGGAAGCGCCAGGCGAAGGCGTGCCGGAGTTCGCCGGCCACCCAGCCCACGTCAAAGAGGCGGTCCCCCAGGCGCAGGCGCTCCAGATCCACGGCCACGGCGCCGCCGTCGGGAAAGAGGAAATTGGTGGGGGTGGCATCCCCATGCAGGAGCACCTGCCGGTCCGGGGAAGTGCCCGTTATTCTCCCCCACGCCGCCGGGACCGCCGCCAGCCGATGCAGCCCGGCCGGCTCCAGGAGTCCGCTGTCCCGCAGTTGGCCCCCCAGTTTCTCCAGATACTGGAACGCCGGCACGAGGCTCACCGCATCCTGGGGCGCCGGCCGGGTATGAAACCAGGCCAACAGGTGGGCCAGCCGCGCCAGGCGGTCCTGCAGGGCCGCGGCGGCCGCCGCCGAATCCCGGGCGCAGGCGAGAAAGTCGTCCAGCGTGGGGCCGGGCACATATTCCAGGAGCAGACCCAGCTTCAGTTCCGGAGCCGGTTCCCAGACCCGGGGCAGCCGGCCTCCCGGAGCCCCCCCGCGGCAGGCTTCCCGGTAATGCTGCCATTCCGCCGTCAAGGCGCGATCCCGGGCCGTCTCCGGCGGCACGGCGGCAAAGAATTTTCCCACCAGGAGGGGGGTGCCGTCCGGGGAGCTGAAGCGGAAAACCGGCCGGGAACCCGGCAGTCGCGCCGCCAGGAAGGCGGCGGGGGGAGGAGCGGTGCCTGCGGAGGCCAGCACCCGGCGGCAGTGCCGGGTCAGAGGATGCTCCGGCGGCAGGAGGGTCATGGCGCCGCCTCCCGGGCCGTCCGGGCCCGGGCCTCCAGGTAACAGCCCCACGCCCCGAGGAACTGGGGGAAAGGCGGCACCAGCACCCGCCGCCCCGCCCCCCGGAGCAAGGTCACCAGGGCCCGGTTTTTGGCCACCCCGCCCGCCAGGACCAGGGGCAGATCCGGGTAACGCCGCACCAAAGCCAGGGCCCGCCGGGCCACCGAGGCATTCACCCCCGCGGCCAGCCGGGCCGGCGGCACCCCGGTGAGCAGGTGGCCGATGAGCTCGCTCTCCCCGAAGATGGCACAGGTCTGGGAAATCTCCACCGGCTCCTGCCAGGCCCGGGAGAATTCCCGCAGGGGCATCTTCAGAAAGCGGGCCATGTTCTCCAGATAGCGGCCGGTGCCCGCGGCACAGCGGTCGTTGGTGAGGAAATCCAGGACCCGGCCCCCCTGCACCAGCAGCACCTTGGTGTCCTGGCCGCCCATCTCCAGGAGGATGAAATCCCCCAGGCCGCAGGCCGCCCTGGCCCCCAGAAAGCTGGCCCGGACCTCGGTGATGGTGGCAAAGTGGGCTTTCAGCAGGTGCTTGCCGTAGCCGGTCACCACCACCGCGGGGGTCTTGGGCCACCTCAGCCACTCCCAGTTCAGGCGGATGCCCCCCTCTCCCCGCACCAGCCCCCGGCGGAAGAACTCCAGGCTGTCCACCGCCCGGCGCCCCGGCCGCTCCCCGAGGCCATACACCAGCTTCACATAGCGGCTGCCGAAGTCCACCCCCAAGGCAGGGAGGGCATCGCCCCAGGCGCTCCGGGCCGGGGGGACCTGCCGGGCCGCTGCCTCCGGGGCAACCTGACCAGATGGCACCCCCAGGCGCACCGGGCCGGCCGGGCGGCTAACGCAGGACATCGACAAAGGCCTCCAGACGCATGCGGCTGCGGGAATCCAGGGGACCGGGCCGGTCGCCCTCCAGGGTGAGGAGGGGCACCCGGAGTTTTTCCCGCAGCAGACGGTCATACATCTGCCGGAAACAGAAGCTCTGGGTGTAGTGGATGAGGCCCTGCAGGCGGCGCTGGGTCACGGCCCGGGCGATATCCCTGAGGCGGAGGGTGATGTCGTAGGGGTAGGTGTAGTGGTAATACTGCTCCGTCAGATCGGCGTGCCCCCCGGGGAGGCTGAACTGCCGGGGGATTTCGTTAAACACCACCCGGGCCCCCAGCTCCTCCAGATGCTCCCACAGATCGGTGAAGATGGGCGGGATGCCGATGAGTCCCAGGCGCACCCCCTCCGGGGAGGGCGGCCGGGCGGCCGCGGCCTGGAGGAAGGCGGTCAGCCGGGCGGCAAAGGCGTCCGGATGGCCCTCGAAATCGGAGCTGGCAATCAGCCAAAGGAAATTTTCCCGGCCGCTCACCTGGCCGGTCTCCCAGGTGAGGCGGTCCAGCTCTGCCAAGGCCTGCCGGATGGGGGCCAGCTTCGCCTGCATGGCCGCCACCGCCCCCGGTTCCGTCCCCACCTGCGCCATGAACTCCGCCAACTCCCGGGCGAGCCGGGCCCGCTGACGGGGATAGGGGTAATTGAAATGGAGCACCGCCACCCCCCGGGAGGCCAAAAGCTCCCCCAGGGCCTGGGTGTAGGAGCAATCCCCCTGGCAGGCGGCGATCACGGCGCAAATCTCCGGGTGGTGGCCCAAGGCGGCATAAATCCCCTTGATCCAGGCGCAGATGGTGCGGGGCAGGCCCTCGGCTTCGGCTTCCGCCACCCACTCCAGGGCATGGGGGGAGGCGATGAAGAGGTTGTTCAGATCCACCGGCACGAGGCCCGCGGCCAGCACCACCTCCACGGGGATGGTGGTGGTGAGCCCCACCCGGCTTCCGGGGGGGAGGTCATGGGAGAGCCCCCGGCGCACCCTCAGGGCACCTCCCCTTCCTGCCAGCTCATCTCCCTCAGGGCCGGGATTTCCGAGAGCTCCCGCACCAGCCGGCCCCAGGGGGCGTTTTCCTTGCACTCCAGGCGCAGGCGGTAGATCACCAGGTTCTCCGGAATGACCCTTTGGTAATTGACGAAGGCGATATGCACCTCATGAGGATCCAGCACCCGGCGCACCGACTCCAGATGCTTCCCCATGCGGCCGGAGAATTTCAGGGTCAGGGTGGTGAAGGTGTCGTGGCGGAACTTGTCCTTGAGCCGCCTCAGGATATAGAGGCTGACCAGGCTCACCAGGGCGGTGAAGAGCGCCGGCAGGAGAAATCCGGCGCCGATGGCCAGGCCGATGCCGGTGACCAGCCAGAGGCCGGCGGCGGTGGTAAGACCCCGGACCGAGCCCTTGCCGGTGATGATGGCCCCGGCCCCCAGAAAGCCCATGGAGGCGATGGCGTAGGAGGCGATGCGGCTCGGGTCCACTCGCACCACCGAGGTGGTGCCCGGCAGAGCGGCGTGCAGGTCCGCCATATTCAGGGACAGGAGCATCATCAGACAGGCGCCGAGACAGACCAGGATATAGGTGCGCAAGCCCGCGGCCTGACCGTGGGATTCCCGCTCAAAACCGATGAAGCCGCCCACCGTCGCCGCCAGGGCCAGCCGGGTCATATATATGCCGATATTCTGCCAGTCCATGGGGGATCATCCTCCAGTCGCGACTCGATCACATCCGTGGTCACCGTTTTCCGGAGGCCCGCGGCGTCTCCGGCCCCCTTTCCTCTCCCTCCCCCCGCCCTCCGGCGGGGCCACCTCAATCCCGCCGCTCCCGCTTCCCCCGCCCCGGGGCCTCCTTCCCCGCTCACCTTGCCGGGCGGGGGCCGAAGAGGGCCGTGCCCACCCGAATCAGGGTGGCGCCCTCCTCCACCGCCACCTCAAAATCCCCGCTCATGCCCATGGAGAGCTCCGGCAGGCCGGTGTCCGCCAGGCCCTGGGCCACCAGCCGGTCCCGCAACTCCCGGAGGGCCCGGAAATACGGCCGCACCGCCTCCGGGTCGGGCAAAAAGGGCGGCAGGGTCATGAGGCCCACCACCCGCAGATGGGGGAAGCGGCTGAGCTCCCGGAGCAGGTCGGCGGCGGCCTCCGGGGCCACCCCGGATTTGCTGGCCTCGCCCCCTACCTTCACCTGCACCAGCACCTCCTGCACCCGGTTCTGCCGGGCCGCGGCGGTCTCCAGGGCCTCGGCCAGACCCAGGCGGTCCAGGGAATGGATGAGGGCGAAGCGGCCCACCGCCGCCTTGGCCTTGTTGGACTGCAGGTGACCGATGAAGTGCCACTCCACCTCCGGGCCCAGGGCGGCGATCTTGTCCTTGGCCTCCTGGAGGTAGTTCTCTCCGATGAGGCGCTGTCCCGCGGCCACCGCCTCCCGGAGGGCCTCCAGGCCTACGGACTTGCTCACCGCCACCAATCGCACCGCAGCGGGGTCCCGGCCGGCCCGGCGGGCCGCGGCGGCCATGCGCTCCCGGATGTCGGCCAGACGCCGGGCAATGTCGCTCATGGCCGCCCTGCCTGGCGCCTCTCCTTCCGGAAGGCGGCCTGCCCGGCGCCCAGCCCGAAGGCGGCCAGGGCGTTGTGAAAGGTCTGCCGGGCCACGTCGGCGACGGGCAGGTCATGGAGCCGGGCCAGGGTCTCGGCCACAGCCAGGACGTAAGCCGGCTCGTTGCGCCGGCCTCGCCAGGCCTGAGGCGCTAGATAGGGGCAGTCGGTCTCGATGAGCACCCGGTCCAGGGGCACCTCGCGGGCCACCTGGCGCAGGGGCTCCGCCTTGGGGTAGGTGAGAACGCCGGAGAAGGACAGATACAGCCCCAGGTCCAGGAAGGCCTGGGCTTCCGCCAGGCTGCCGCCGAAACAGTGCATCACTCCGCCCGCCAGCCGGCTACGGTATTCCCGCAGCAGGGCCAAGGTGTCGGCGGTGGCCTCCCGGGTATGCACCACCACGGGTTTTTTGAGCTCCCAGGCTAACTCCAGCTGCTCCCGGAAGGCCCGGCGCTGCACCTCCTCGGGGGAGCGGCGGCGGTAAAAGTCCAAGCCCATCTCCCCCAGCGCCACCACCTTCGGGTGGGCGGCCAGCTCCCGGAGGCGCGCCAGCTCCCGGGGGGTGAGACTGACGGCGCCATGGGGGTGCACCCCCACGGCGGCATAGACCTCGGGATAGCGGGCCGCGGTGGCCAGCACCGCCTCGCTGTTGGGACGGCTGATACCCACGTTGATGATGAGGCTCACCCCGGCCTGCCGGGCCCGGGCCACCACCTGATCCTGATCCGGGAGCATCTCCGGCTCGTCCAGGTGGGCATGGGCATCGGCCAGAACCGGTTTTTCTGAGGCTGCAGGAATTAACATAATATAATATCGTGGTCGTCGTCCGGGAGGCGCCGAAGGCAGGCGCCGGGGCTCTCCCCAGACCGCCCCCGCAGGATGTGCCGGCGCCGTCCGGAGCAGCGATGCCTCTGGACGCCGTGGCCTGATAATGGTAAAATAGCTGAAATTTCGCCGGCCTGCAAGGAGCGGCGGTGCACCGCAGGATCCTCTTGACCACCCTCATCGCCCTGATGCTGCTGGGGCCGCTGCCGGTCGGAGCAGAAAATCCGCCGCTCCGCCACACTCCCCCCCAGTGGCAGGTGCTGAGCCGCGGGCTCATGTTTGCCGAGATCAGCGTCCTGAAGGGGGAGGAGGTGGTGGCCGGACTGACGGTGGTCAAGGCGGACCCGGCCCACAACCGCTTCCAGGTCTTTCATGACCACCCCAAGACCATCTTCCAGTGGCAGGAGGAAACCCAGGCGCCGGTCATTTTCAATGCCGCCTACTACTCCCCCCAGGGCCAGCCGGTGGGGCTGATCCTCACGGACGGCCGGCCCGTGGGCCCCTGGCACAACCCGCAGATGCGGGGCATGTTCGTGGCGGAACCCAAGGGCATGTCCCCGGACCTGCCCCGGGCCACCATCCTGGACCTGGTGAACAGCCGGGTGGATGTGAAAAACCTCCCCTGGACCCAGGGGGTGCAATCCTTTCCCCTGCTCCTGGATTACCGCGGCCGCATCCGGGTCAAGGAGTCCGGCAAAAGGGCGCACCGCACGGTCATCGCCGCGGACCGCAACGGCAATATTCTGGTCTTCAACACCCGGGACGATTTTTTCACCCTGCATGAGCTGGCCCTGTTTCTCAAGGCCAGCACCTTTGACATCGACAGCGCCCTGAATCTGGACGGCGGCACCGAAGCGCAGCTGTACATCAAGGGCAAGGAGCAGGAATATTTATCGCCGGCCACCTGGACGGCGCGGCTGGGGAACCTGCTGGACCGGCGGGAATTCTGGCTGCCCACCGTCATTGCCATCTTTCCCCGGTGAGGCGGGGATGCCCGGCGGCCGCGGAGGGGAGGGGGATTATGGGACGGACGGACCCGCATCCCGGCGAGCAACCCGCCCTGCCCCAGGGCCCGGTCCTGCCGGCGACGCGGGTCATCATCCTGGGCGCCGGGAAATTCGGCCAACGGGCGGCCCGGCTCCTGAAGGCGGCCTGGCCGCACCTGGAGCTCATCGTGGTGGATCGGCACCCGGGCCCTTTGGATGAAATGCACCGGCAGGACCCGGCGGCGCACCTGGTGCTGGCCGACGGACCGGCCTGGGTGGCCGCGGCCCTGCCCCGCTTCCGCCCCGGGGATTATCTGCTTCCCTGCCTGCCGGGGCAGGTGGCCTTTCAGGTGCTGCGCCGCACGGTGCTGACCCCGCCTGAGTGGCAGGCCGTGCCGGTGCCCCCGGAGCTGGAAGCGCTGGCCCCGGTGGCCTTCCGGGGGGTGGAGGGGGAGCTCTATCTCAGCCGGGCGGCGCATCTGTGCCCGGCAGACTGCAGGGAGCCCGAGGTCTGCCCGGTGGACGGCCGGCCCCGGCGCCCCGGCTTGGAGGAGGTGCTGGCGGATTTTTCCCTGCCCGGCTGGCAGATGCGGATTCTCGTCAGCCGTCTGCTTCTGCCCGGGGTGGGGGGCTTTGAGGTGGCGGCCCTGCGGAGCCTGGGCGCCCTGCCGGTCCCCCCGCCGGCGCGGCTGCTGGTCGCCACCGCCTGCCGCTGCCATGGGGTGGTGCATGCCGTGGTGCGGCCTGGAGGTCCGGAAGAGTGAGTTTCCAGTTTCCCGGGGTGATCGGTGACTCTCCCAGGATGCGGGAGGCCCTGCGTCTCATGGAGATCGTGGCCCCTTCCGAGGCCACGGTGCTCCTGTTGGGGGAGACCGGCACCGGCAAGGAGCTGGCGGCCCAGGCCATCCATCTCAATTCCTTGCGGCGCCAAGGCCCCTTTGTGGTGGTGAACTGCGCCGCCCTGCCGGAGCCCCTCCTGGAGAGCGAGCTCTTCGGCCATGAACGGGGGGCCTTCACCGGCGCCACCAGCCGCCGGGAGGGCCGGTTTCTGTTAGCCCACCGGGGCACCCTGTTCCTGGACGAGGTGGGGGAGCTCTCCCCCGCCACCCAGGCCAAGATCCTCCGGGTCCTGCAGAGCCGGGAGTTTGAGCCCCTGGGAAGCACCCGCACCCTGAAGGTGGACGTGCGCATCATTGCCGCCACCAACCGGGACCTGGAGGCCATGGTGCGGGAGGGGAGCTTCCGGGAGGACCTCTTCTACCGGCTCCATGTCTTTCCCATCACCCTGCCGCCGCTAAGGAAGCGCCTGGAGGACCTGCCCTGGCTGACGGAGTTTTTCCTGCGGCGCTTCCGGGACAAATACCAGCGGCCGGTGCGGTGCCTGGCCCCGGAGGTGCTGGCGGCCATGCGGCGCTACCCCTGGCCGGGGAACATCCGGGAACTGGAAAACATCATGGAGCGGGCGGTGCTCATGTGCGAGGGGGAGGTGCTCACCCTGGCGGAGCTGCCCCCGGCTTTCCAGCCCCGGACGCCCGAGGAGGAGGGGTTGCCCCCGGAACCCTCCCCCCAGGAGATGGAGCGGGAGTACATCCGCAAGACCCTGGAACGCTTTGCCTTCAACCGGGAGGAGGTGGCCCGCCGCCTGGAGATTTCCCTGGAGGAGCTGAATTTCAAGATCAAGGTCTACGGCCTGGAACCGGCCAAGGAGCACGCCCGATGATCTTCCCGCCCCTGGTATTCCTGTTCATGGCCCTCTTTTTCCTGGTCACCCTGGTGCTTTTCCCTTTCCTGCTGGTGGGGATGATCGGGAATGCCTTCATCAAGCTGGGCCTGTCGCCGCACATGATCTTCTGGCTCCTCATCTTTACCCTGCTGGGGAGCCTGGTGAACATCCCCCTCGCCCGGCTGGAAGGGGGGGAAGTGGTGGTGCAGGAGGAGGTCCGCTATTTCGGCATGCGGGTGCGCCTGCCCAGGCAGCGGCTCCGGCGGGAGACCATCCTGGCGGTGAATGTGGGCGGCGCCCTGATCCCGGCGGGGCTCTCCTTTTATCTCCTTACCAAGATGCAGTGGGTCCCGGGGCTGTTCATCAATCTAGCGCTGGTCACCGCGGTGATGTATTATGTGGCGCGGCCGGTCAAAGGCCTGGGCATTGCGGTCCCGGCCTTGGTGCCGCCGCTGTTGGCCGCGCTGGGGGCCTACCTGCTGTGCCCGCCGGAGCTCCGGGCCCCGTGCGCCTATATCGCCAGCACCTGGGGGATCCTGGTGGGGGCGGATCTGCTGCACCTGAAGGATGTGGCCCACCTGGGCGCGCCGGTGGCCTCCATCGGCGGCGCCGGCACCTTCGACGCCATTTTCCTGGGGGGCATCCTCGCCGTGCTCCTCAGTTAACCTGACGGATGCAGTCCGGGCGGCATGAGAAAGGAGCCTGACCTATGAGTGACCTGAGAATACGCCTGTCCCCGGCGGTATGGCGGCTGGCGGCCGTGGCGGCCCTGCTGCTGGGGGTGGTCCTGTGCGCCGGCTGGCGGGAAGCCGGGGGAGATAATCTGGACCAGCGGAAAGTGGCCAAAATCAAAAACGGCAGCACCAAAAAGCATGAAATTCTCCTGTGGTTCGGCGAGCCCCAGGAGATCGTCCGCAGCCCCGAGGGTCTGATCTACAAGTATGTGGGCTATACCGATGCCCCGCCCAAGGATCCCAAAACCGGCCGCATCCCCGGAGGGGAGGAGAGCCGGGCCGCCTTTTATCTGGATGAGGACCACCGCATGAAACGGCTGCCCACCAAGACGGAGGGCAGGATGGTGAAGAGCCGGCTCACCATCCATTTCACTCCGGACGGCAACACGGTCCAGAGTCACGAATTCGAACGGCTGGACGGGAAGAAATGACGGCTCCCTTCTCTGAGCTTCCGGCGGCCATCCAGTGGCTCTTCGGGCTGCAGAAATACGGCATCAAGTTCGGCCTCTCCTCCACCCTGAACCTGCTGGCCCGTCTGGGGGTGGACCACACCCGGGGGGAATACCTCCACATCGCCGGCACCAACGGCAAGGGGTCGGTGGCGGCCATGCTCTCCGCCATCCTCACGGCCGCGGGTTACAAAGCGGCCCTGTTCACCTCCCCCCATCTGGTGCGCCTCAATGAGCGCTTCCGGCTGCAGGAGCAGGATATTGGGGACGAGCGTCTGCTGGACCTCATCAACCGGGTGCGGCAGGTCATGGAGGAGGCGGAGCCCCCCACCTTCTTTGAGTGCGTCACTGCCATGGCCTTCCTCTACTTCCTGGAGGAGGGGGCCCGGCCCATCATCCTGGAGACCGGCATGGGAGGCCGCCTGGATGCCACCAACATCGTGTCGCCCCTGGTGACCGTCATCACCAACATCGCCCTGGATCACCAGGAGTTTTTAGGGCACAGCCTCAAGGAGGTGGCGGCGGAGAAGGCCGGCATCATCAAGCCCGGTGCGCCCCTCATCACCGGGGCCCGGCAGGGGCGGGTGCTGGAGATCTTCCGGCGGCGCTGCCAGGAGGCCCAGGTGCCCATGTATGTGGCGGACCGCCACTTCCGGGTTCGGGGCCAGCCCCCGGGACGCTTCACCTATTTCGGGCTGGAGTGGGAGCTCCATGACCTGACGGTCAACCTCAGCGGCCGCCACCAATACGCCAATGCCGCCCTGGCCCTGGCGGCCCTGGAGGTCCTGGTCTCCCGGGGGTATGAGATTCCGGAGCAGGCCGTGCGCCGGGGGTTGCTCCAGGTCCGCTGGCCCGGCCGCCTGGAACGCCTGGCGGCGGACCCCCGCATCCTGCTGGACGGGGCCCACAACCCCGCGGCGGCCGGCATCCTGGCCCGCACCCTGAAGAGCCTGAAAAAATCCGGGCGGATTTTTTTGGTCCTGGGGATCATGGCCGACAAGGACATGGCCGGCATTCTGGCCAAGCTGGCGCCCCTGGCCCACACGGTCATCTGCACCCGGCCCCGGTATTTCCGGGCCGCCCCGCCGGAAGAGCTGGCTGCCCGGGTGGCCGCGGTGGGGGTCCCCACCCTGACGGCGGAGAGCGTGCCGGAGGCCATCCGCCGGGCCCGGGAGCTGGCCGGCCCGAAGGATCACATCGTCATCACCGGCTCCCTGTTCACCGTGGGGGAAGCCAAGGCTTATCTGGAGGGGCGGGAGGGCGAGCCGGCGTAAGGCCGGCCCGACGCTCGGGCAAAACCCGAAAAGGTCTCAGGGACCGGCGGCCTCACCCGGAGCCGGTCCGGCGCAAGGAGGGGAGGCGATGCGCATTCTGGTTTCCGGGTCGCTGGCTTACGACCGCATCATGGATTTTCCCGGCCGCTTTGCGGACCACATCCTGCCGGATAAAATCCATATCCTGAACGTCTGCTTCATGGTGAACGGCCTCACCGAGCGGTTCGGCGGCACCGCGGGCAATATCGCCTATAACCTGCACCTTCTGGGGGAGCGCCCCCTGATCCTGGCCACCGCCGGCCGGGATTTCGGGCCCTATGAGGAGTGGCTCCGCCGCCTGGGGCTGCCTGTGGACGGCATCCGTCTCATCCCCCAGGAGTTCACCGCGTCGGCCTACATCACCACCGACCTGGCGGACAACCAGATCACCGGATTCAATCCCGGGGCCATGAAGCACCCGTCGGCATACGCCCTGGACGGCCTGGACTCCCGGCGGGCCCTGGCCATCATCGCGCCGGGGAACCTCGAGGACATGCTCACCTACAGCCGCCGGTATAAAGAGCGCCGGGTGCCCTACCTCTTCGATCCCGGCCAGTCCATCCCGGCCTGGGGCGGGGAGGAGCTCCGGGAGATGGTCACCGGTGCCCTGGCCCTCATCGTCAATGACTACGAAGAGGAGCTTTTCCAGCAGAAAACCGGCCTCACCACCCCTCAGCTCCTTCAGCTCACCCCCACCCTCATCGTCACCCGGGGGGACCAGGGCTCGGAGGTGGTGCAGGGCGGCAAACGGCAGCGCCTTCCGGCAGTGCCCCCCCGCCAGGTGGTGGACCCCACCGGGGCCGGGGACGCCTACCGGGCCGGCCTGATCAAGGGCCTCATCTCGGGGCTGCCGTGGCCGGAGGCCGCCCAACTGGGAGCGGCCGTGGCCAGCTTTGCGGTGGAAAAGGCCGGCACCCAGGAACACCGCTTCACCCTGACGGAGGTGGCTGAGCGGCATGTCCAGGTCTTCGGCCGCCCCCCGGCTCTCCCCTGACCCCGCCCCGGAGTTCAGACCCGTGGTTTGGCCCACAGCTCCAGGACGCTGAGCTGCAGGAAGCGCTTGGAGGCGGCGCTCTTCAGGAGGGCCACCGTGTCCCAGCCCCGGGCGGTGCCCCCGGCGGCCACCACCTCCTCACCTTCGGGGATGAGCCCGGCGTCCACCGCCTCCATGACGATCTCACAGCAGACCTTGAGGCCATGCCCCAGGCGCCTCAGGGTGTTGGCGATGAGGAGGGTGGGGGCGCTCCCTTTGAACTGCTCGGCAATGGCGGTCTCTAAGGAGTGGGTGAGGATGGTGGCCTTGAGCACCTTGCCCCCCCGGCGGACGATCTCCTCATAATGCTCGGGAAGAAATTCGTCGATGTTGGGACCCTTGAAGCCCACGGAGTGGCCCACCACCACCAGGTTGAGGTCCCGGCCGGCCAGCCGGCGCACCGCCTGAGCCCCGGAAGCACCGGTGGTGGAGGCCAGCACGAAGTGCCGGAAGCCCTCTTCCGCCGCCTTTTCCAGCAACTGGATACAGGCCTCGGTGTTTTCCGGGCCGGTTTTGTCGAAATACCACACTTCCCGCCGGATCATGTCGTCCTCCTGAGATGCTGACGTCCGGGCGAAAGCGGGATAGCGGCCTCCTCAGCCGCCACCCCCGCTCCTCCGGATCAGCGGATTGTTGTACAAGCTTATTCACGGGGCCGGGGGTCATAGACCCTGCCCCAGCTCCGGACCCCCCGCCCAGCCCCATAGCCGGGATGTGGCCTCGGCAAACCGGGACCATCGTCCGGCAACCGGATCTCGGGGAGGGGTGTCTTTCAACAGAATCTATTAAGTTCACTTTTTCAAACAGAATTGCAAGGGGATATTTCAAGGATGGAACACGCCCTCCCGGGAGGCGTCGGCTTTCCTCCGCCATTCACCCCCACCATGCCACCCGCGGCTCTGATAAAGGGCCGGGGGGATAGGATTCCCTGACATCTCATCCGGACCTTTCCTTCCGCCTTTTTCAGGAAAATAGGCCGGTTAACCTGCACTTCCCTCGGGAGCAAGACTCGCACCGGGAGGCGGTCTTTCCGGCCGTCCCGCCAGGGCCCCCGACCGGGCCTCTCCCTTCCTTTGCGCCCTCGGCCTGGCATCCTCCATGCAAAATGCCGGGCAGAGGAGAATGACAATGCCCCCCGGAGCCCGACCTGAGCGCCTCACCGACGCCGCCCGGCTGCTCTTTTCCCCCGAGGAGGTGGCCGGGCCGGGGTTTTGGGCCGCCCTGGATCTGCCCCGGCTGCGGCAGGCCTTCCGGCGGCAGGTGCGGCGCTGGCATCCGGATGCCGCCTCCCCGCTCCCGGGATGGACGGCGGCCGCCCGGCAGGCGCGGTTTGTGGCCGTCAAGGAGGCCTATGACCTCCTCCGGGCCCATCTCCGTCAGGCTCCGCCCCTTCCCAAGCCCCGGCTCATCGCGGTGGCCGGGGCCAAAGGAGGAGTGGGGGCCAGCATCCTGGCCGCCAACCTGGGGGTATTCCTGGCCCGCGCCGGGCGCCGGGTGATTCTGGCCGATCTGGACCCGGCCGGTCCCACCTTGCCCCTCTATCTGGGACAGCTGCCCGGCTCCCGGGCCGCCTGCTCCGAGGTCAGAGAAGGCCGGGGCCGCGGGCGCCAGAGCCTCTGGGGTCCGGCCCTCCTGACCCGGGAGGACCTGGGGCTCCCGGAGGGCGAGGCCGGCGGCGTTGCCTGGAATGCCCTCCTGGCCCACCTCCAGGGCCTCGGGGCGGAGGACATCCTGTGCGACCTGGGGGCGGCCCCCACGACCGGGGCTCTGGACCTGTTTCTGGCCGCCCCGCGCCAGCTTCTGGTCACCACCTGTGAGCCCGCCGCCTTGGTCAGGGCCTACGGCCTCCTGAAGCGACTGCGGCACCGCCTTCCCCCGGAGGGCCGCCCCGCCGGCCCGGTGCCGGCCCCGGAGCTGCGGCCCCTTGTCCTTTTCAATCAGGTCAGCCGCCGGGACCGGCCCCGGGAAATGGGTCGGCGCCTGCAGGAGGTGGCAGCCCGGTGCCTGGGAGTGACCATCACGGTTCTCAGCCTGCCCTATCGGGAGGAGATCGCCACAAGCGTGCGGGACCTGGTGCCGTGGGCCTCCCGGGAATCGGATCCGGCCCGGGGCCCCTTTTCGGCCTTGGGACGGCTGTTCCTCTCCTGAGCGCCGGCCCCGGACCGGATGGCTCGGCGGCTCCCAGCCCCGCCGACCCCGACCCCGGCCCGCTTTACCTCCCGGTCTGTGCCACCTGGCAGGGTGTTGACAAAGGTTGTTCGGGAGAGAGGCCAGGGGTCACAGACCCTGCCCTTCCCAAACTCCCTCCCCCATCCCCATAAATGGGATCTGGCTTCGTCAAACGGGCATAATCTGGCCGCCTCACCCCACCAGATCTGGGGGAGGGGTGTTTTTAGTGATGCCCGGACAGATCCTCCGGGAGAAACACCACCTCCCGCTCCAGGGCCACCCCGAAACGCCGCCAGACCTCCTCCTGGATGAGGGCGATGAGGGCCTTCACCTGGGCGGCGGTGGCCCGGCCGGCGTTGAGGATGAAGTTGGCATGTTTGCGGGAGACCACCGCGTCGCCCAAGCGCCTCCCCTTGAGCCCCGCCTCGTCGATGAGCCGGCCCGCGGCCGGGCCCTGGGGCGGGTTTTTGAAGACGCTGCCGCAACTGCGGGGGCTGGCGGGCTGCACCGTCCGGCGCCGGGCGGCCAGCTCCGCCATGCGGGCCCGGATGCTAACCGGATCCTCTTCGCCAAAGAGACGGAATTCCGCCCCCACCACCAGCCAGTGGGGGAAGGCAAGGAGGCGGGTGCTCCGGTAGCCCGGTTCCAGCTCGGCGGGGGTGAATTCCAGGAGGCGCCCGGCGGGGGTGGCCACCCAGACCCGGGAAAGCAGCCCGGCAATCTCCCGGCCCCAGGCGCCGGCGTTGAGGCGAACTCCCGCCCCCACGGTGCCGGGAATGCCTTCCAGGAATTCAAACCCCGCCACCCCCATGTCCGCCAGGCGGCGGGCCAGGCGGGGCAGGGCCACTCCGGCTCCGGCCCGGAGCCGGTCGCCCTGCCGGGAAAACTCCGTCAGCCCCCCCACCTGCAGGGTAAGCCCCGGCAGGCCGGCATCGTCCACCAGGATATTGCTGCCCCGCCCCAGAAAAAACAGGGGCCAGCCCCGGGAGGCGGCCAGCTCGAAAAGGGCGAAGACCTCCTCCAGGCTCCGGGGCACGGCGAAATGCTCCGCCGGCCCGCCGATGCGCCAGGTGGTCCGGGGGGCCAGGGGGACCCGGGGGAGAATGTCCGGCACAGACGCTCTCATGGCTCACCACCGCTCCCTAGTCCATAAACAAAAAAGCCGCCTTTCACAAGCGGCTTCCCTGAACCCTGGGGAGGGGAACCGGCTCAAGCCGGGCTCTGCCGGCGGCGGCCGCGGGGCTTTTTCTCCGGGCGGGGCGCCTTCGGCCCCTGCCGGGGGACGATTTTCAGCAGCGGCACCAGCAGCGGCGGCAGGCCCATGCGCAGGGTCATACTGTGCACCAGCTCCCGCCAATAGGCCCAGGCGTTGTACAGGGGGTTGATGCGCGCAAAGTGGTGGAGATCCTCTTGAGTGATTTTTTGGGGCTCCGCCAGCTGATAGCTCACCAGGAAAGTGGCCTCCACCCGCACGACCTCCCGCTGGGGTTCCTCCTCTTCCCGGGCCGCCACGGCGAAATCGCAGGCCACCGGCAGGAGGTGGCCGCCGCCGGCTTCGTTCAGAAGTCGCGTGGCGCAATCAAACGTCAGCATCAGCTTGCCCTGGACCGGCTCCGGCCCCAGGCGGGATACCGCCGACTGCATCAGATAGATATCCTGGAGCTCCACTTCCTGGGCCACCCGGGCCACCGCCTCCATATCCAGGTTGTCCATCTCCGCCGGGAGGGGGGAAGCCTGAGGCATCGCCTTTGCCTCAGATCGCCAGCTCATACACCGGAGAATAATTATCCGACCAGGAAACCTGTCCCCAGGAGGAAGGGTTGGCATTGACAGGATGTTTCCATTGTTGGCAGGTAATAACACGCCCTCGGGAGCCTTGGCCGTCCGTTTTTTCCGGCTGCAGCTTCAGCTTGTAGCCCAGGACCGAAAGCACATCGGCCAAAGTGCGCAGGGTGAGATTGCGGCCGCCGTTCAGGAGCTGGGAGACAAAGCCCTTGGATTTGCCCAGGCGCCGGGCCAGCTCGGCCCGGGAGATCTGCTCCTTCTCCAGCAGGGCGCACAGGGTCTCCGTCACTTCCAGGATGAGCTCCTCCTGGGCCAGGAGCCGGGCAAACTGGGGATCCTGGGAGTACTGCTCCAAAAGGTTCATGGTTGACCTCTCTCTTCGCATTCAGCCCGGATGGCCCGGGCCCGCTCCAACTCCTGGGGGGGAATCCGGTCCTGCTTCTTTACGAACCCGTGCGTGAGGACGAAAACCCCTCCGGGACGGAAATACCCCGGCATCCGGAGCTGAAAATGCTTGAATTCGAAAAATTCTCTTCGATTTTTTTGAACTGTTTCCGGTCGGTGATGTGGCCGACGTCCGCCAGGCGCCGGAAGAGGGCAAACAGCTTGGCCCTTTTTTCCGCCGACAGGGAGTCCAGGAATTCCCGGGCGGGACAGGTGCCGTTTGTCCGGACGGCCCCCACCACCGTGTAGACCGCACCTTTACAGAACTCATGGAAGACACACCCCTCTTTCGCCCTGCCGCCTGCCTTCCCTGTCGGCATATGCGGAAGTTTACATAAATATAAATCATTGTCAAGAAGAAAACCACGCGAAAAACTAGCTGGCAGGGAAAGTTTTCCCATTTTCCTGCGCGCCCCGGGGACCCCGGAGTGCCTTGACAAGTTCGGGAAATCACGGTAGCGTCTGGGACGAAGGGGGAGGAGCGTCATGGCACGGTGGCGTGTGGCAGGGATGGTGCTGCTCCTGGCCCTGATGGGGGCCGGGCCGGCGGCGGCCGGCCGGGGGGAGCAGCCCCTGGCTTATGTGGACCTGAAGTATGCCCTCATCCGGCAGGGGCTGGACCGGGAATTTGTCCTGCAGACCTTCAATGACCCCCGCAACCGCTTCATGCCCGAGGTGGTGCGCAAAATCGCTTACCTGCGCAAGGAGCGGCCGGCCGATTATAGCCACTTCCTCACCCCCGAGGTGGTGGCCCGGGGGCGGCAGTATCTTAAGGAGCACCGGCGGGATCTGGTGCGGGCCCGGGAAGTCTATGGCGTGGCACCGGAGGTCATCGTCGCCATCCTGACGGTGGAATCGGGGCTGGGGCAGGTTACCGGGAAATACCCGGTGTTCAATGTGTTTGCCTCCCTGGCGGTGATGGACACCCCGGAGGTCATGGCCGACGCCGACCTGGAGCCGGGCCTGATGCCCCGGCTGCGGAAAAAGGCGGCCTGGGCCCGGCGGGAACTCACCACCTTCCTGGACTACTGCCGCCGCCACCGCCTGGATCCCTTTCAGTTTTCCGGCTCCTGGGCCGGGGCGCTGGGGTATGCCCAGTTTCTGCCCTCCAGCCTGGTGCGCTGCGGGGTGGACGGGGACGGCGACGGCCGGGTGGATCTCTTCACCCACCCTGATGCCATCGCCAGCATCGGCAACTACCTCAACAAGGCCGGTTTCCGGCTCTCCCAGCGGGGCACCTGGCGCCGGGCCGTGCTGGCTTACAACCAGTCGGACGCCTACGCCGATACCGTCCTCACCCTGGCGGCCTGGTACTGACCGCATCCATGGACAAACAGGAAGCGGCCCATATCCTGGAGGAAATCGCCCTGCTCCTGGAGCTCTCCGGGGAGAACCCCTTCAAGGTGCGGGCTTACCAGACGGGGGCCCGGGCCCTCCTCACCTTTCCCGGGAATCTTGAGGAGGGAGTGGCCACCGGCGCCCTCCTCCGGGCCAAGGGCATCGGCCGCACCCTGGCGGGAGTGGTGCAGGAGCTGGTGGCACAGGGCCGCTCTCAGCTCCACGAGGAGCTGAAGGCCAAAATCCCCCCGGGCCTGGTGGAGCTGTTGCAGGTCCCGGGTCTGGGCCCCCGCAAGGCCCGGCAGCTGCATCAGGAGCTGGGCATCACCAGCCTGGGGGAGCTGGAGTACGCCATCCGGGAGAACCGCCTCCTCGCCCTCCCGGGCTTCGGCCCCAGGACCCAGGAGAAGCTCAAGGCCGGTCTGGAACGGGTGCGCCGCTACGCCGGCTATTTCCGCCTGGGGGATCTGTGGCCCGCGGCCCAGGAGCTCCTGCGCCAGGGGCGGCAGGCCCCGGGGGTGGCCCGCCTGGAGCTGGCCGGCGGGGTGCGCCGGGCCCTGGAGGTGGAGCGGGGGCTGGTATTCGTGGCCGCGGCGGACAGCCCCCAGGAGGCGGTGGCGGCCCTGCAACGCCTCCCGGCCTGGGCCGCCCTCATCGAGGCGGAGCCGGGCGGCTATCGCCTCACCCTGCCTCAGGGGATGGAGGCCACCCTCCATCCGGTGGCCCCGGAGATCTTCGGGGCCGCCTGGCTGGCCCACACAGGGAGCGAAGCCCATTGGCGGGAACTCACCGGGCGGGCCCAGGCACTCGGACTTCGGCTGACGGACCGGGGGCTTTTCTCCGGCGACACCCTGCTCCCCAGCCGGGAGGAGGAGGAGATCTACCAGGCCCTGGGGCTGGAATTTATCCCGCCGGAGTTGCGGGAGGGGGAGGGGGAGATCGCCGCTGCGGCCGCGGGCGCCCTGCCCCGCCTCCTCACCCTGGCGGACCTGAAGGGCTGCTTTCATGTGCATTCCCACTTCAGCGACGGGGTCAACTCCCTCCCGGAGCTGGCCGCCGCCGCCCGGGAGCGGGGTTGGGAGTATCTGGGCCTCTCGGATCACAGCCAGTCGGCCTACTACGCCGGGGGGCTCAAGCCCCCGGATCTGGCCCGCCAGCAGGAGGAGGTGGCCGCCTGCCGCCGGGCCTTTCCGGAGGTGACCCTGTTTTGGGGCATGGAATCGGACATCCTGGGGGACGGCTCCCTGGATTATCCCCCGGAGGTCCTTCAGGAGTTCGATTTCGTCATCGCCTCGGTGCACTCCCAGTTCGGATTGAAAAGAGAGGACATGACCCGGCGGCTGCTCCGGGCCCTGGAGAACCCGGCCACCACCATGCTGGGCCATGTCACCGGCCGCCTGCTCCTGGCCCGGGAGGGCTATGAGGTGGACCTGGAGGCGGTGCTCACCGCGGCGGCAGCGCACGGGGTCATTCTGGAGCTGAACGCCAGCCCCTACCGGCTGGACCTGGACTGGCGCTGGCACAGGCGGGCCCGGGAGCTGGGGGTGCTCATCAGCATCAACCCGGACGCCCACAGCCTGGAGGGCCTGGCGGAGGTGGAGTATGGGGTCATGATCGCCCGCAAGGGCTGGCTTACCCCGGCGGAGGTCCTCAACACCCGGACGGCGGCGGAGGTGGCGGAGATTTTCCGGCAGCGGCGGCTGAAGGGAGGGGCCTGAGGCGCAGGACGCCGGGGCAGGTCGCGGGCCCGGGAACGGGTGACCGGTTTTCATTCGAATCCCAACAGGAGAGGCACAATAATGGCTGACCGACCGGTGGAGGTAGGCATCATTTTGGGAAGTGCGTCGGACTGGCCGGTGATGGAGCCGGCCGCGGCCCTGCTCACCGACTGGGGGGTGGGGGTGGAGGTGCTGGTGGCTTCGGCCCACCGCTCGCCCCGGCGGGTGGAGGAATACGTGCGGGAGGCGGCCGCACGGGGGATCAAGGTGCTCATTGCCGCCGCGGGCCATGCCGCCCATCTGGCCGGGGTGGTGGCGGCTCATACCACCCTGCCGGTGGTGGGGGTGCCCATCCCCAGCTCCGATCTTCAGGGTCTGGACAGCCTCCTGGCCATGGTGCAGATGCCGCCGGGAGTACCGGTGGCCACCATGGCCATCGGCGCCGCGGGCGCGAGAAACGCCGCCATCTTCGCCGCCCAGGTGCTGGCCCTGGGAGACGACAGGGTGCGGCAGCGCCTGGAGCGGCACAAGGAGGAGCAGGCGGCCGGGGTGGCAAAGCAGCAGGAAAAGATCCCGCCGGAGTATCATCCGGCCAGCTGAAGTGATGGTGAGGGCCGGGAGCCGGTGAGCCCCCGCCCTCCCCACCCGCCCTCACCCCCGGGATCGGGAGCGGGGGAGAAGACGGGGCAGGGAGGGCAGGGGTCTTTGGCCTCCGGCCCCTTTCCCTCATGCCTCACCGGGCAGCCCTGGACGGGGCGGCCCCGCGGATCATCCCATGCTCACCTCCCTGTCTGAGCTGACCGTGGATCTGGGGGCTCTGAGGCACAATTACCTGGCCCTCAGGCGGTTCTGCGCGCCGGGGGTGCGCCTCATGGCGGTGGTCAAGGCGGATGCCTACGGGCATGGGCTCCTGCCGGTGGCCCGCACCCTGGCCGCCGCGGGGGCGGACTACCTCGGGGTGGCCACCCTGGAGGAGGGCCTGGCCCTGCGGGAGGCCGGCCTCACCCTGCCGGTGGCGCTCCTTCTGGGGGTGGAGCCGGAGCAGGCCGCAGCTGCGGTGGCCGCAGATCTGGAAGTGGTCCTCTACCGCCGGGATGTGGCCCAGGCCCTGGATGCCGCCGCCCGGGCCCAGGGGAAGCGGGCCAGGGTGCACCTCAAGGCCGACACCGGCATGGGCCGTCTGGGCCTCCTCTATCCCGAGGTGCTCCCCTTCCTGGAGATGCTGGCGGGCCTGCCGGGTCTGGAGGTCCTGGGACTGGCGTCGCACCTGGCCGCCGCGGATGAAGAGGACCCTGTCTATACCCGACGGCAACTCAAGGAGTTCCAGGAGCTTTTGGCCGCGGCCCGGGCCCGGGGCTTTGCCCTGCCCCTGAGTCACCTGGCCAACAGCGCCGCCCTGGTGGCCTTCCCGGAGGCCCACTTCGCCCTGGTGCGTCCCGGCATCATGCTCTACGGCTCCCGGGTGGCGCCGTGGCTGCCCACCCCGGAGCTGAAGCCGGTGATGCACTTCCGCACCCGGGTACTGCAGCGCAAGCGTCTCCCCCCGGGAAGCGGCATCAGTTACGGCAGCACCTATGTCACGCCGGACTGGTGCGAGCTGGCGGTGCTGCCGGTGGGCTACGCCAACGGATTGTCCCGCCAGCTCTCCAATCGGGGCCAGGTGCTGGTCCAGGGCCGGCGGGTCCCCATCCGGGGCCGGGTGTGCATGAACCTCATCATGGTGGAGGTGACGGGCCTTGCCGGCGTCCAGGAGGGGGATACCGTCACCCTCCTGGGGGCCGACGGGGGCGAGCTCATCAGCGGTGATGAGCTGGCGGCCTGGGCCGGCACCATCAGCTACGAGGTCTTCTGCAATCTGGGGGCCGCCAACCCCCGCCATTATCTGCCGGCCTGAGTCCGCGGGCCCCTGATACTGAGTGGCGGGAGAGGGAAAAGAGGGCGGCGGTCCGCGGTCTCTGCTCCCCCGTTTTCAAGCTGCAGTAAAATCCGCCCCAATTTTTCAGGGGCACTTGAAGGGTCCCGGCCCTCCTGCTATATTCCCCCCAGCCTGAGATTCCCTTTCCCCCCGGAGGTCCGTGCATGCCCAAGCGGCAGGACATTCACAAAGTGCTCATCATCGGGTCCGGCCCCATCATCATCGGCCAGGCCTGTGAATTCGACTACTCCGGCACCCAGGCCTGCAAGGCCCTGCGCCGCCTGGGGTACCACATCATTCTGGTGAACTCCAACCCGGCCACCATCATGACCGACCCCGGCCTGGCGGACGCCACCTACATCGAACCCCTGAAACCGGAATATCTGGAGGAGATCATCAAGGCGGAACGGCCCGATGCCCTGCTCCCCAATCTGGGGGGCCAGACCGGGCTGAATCTCTCCTCCGCCCTGGCCACCCGCGGCGTGCTGGAGCGCTACGGCGTGCAGGTCATCGGGGTGGAGCTGGACGCCATCAAACGGGGCGAAGACCGGCTGGCCTTCAAGGAGACCATGGCCCGGTTGGGGATCGACATGCCCCGAAGCGCCATCGCCCACACGGTGGAGGAGGCGGAGCGCATCGCCGAGGAGCTGGGCTACCCCCTGGTCATCCGGCCGGCCTACACCCTGGGGGGCTGGGGCGGCGGCCACGTCTATAACCTGGAGGAGCTGCGCACCATTGCCGCCCGGGGGCTGGCCGCCAGCATGGTGGGCCAGGTGCTGGTGGAGGAATCCGTCCTGGGCTGGGAGGAGCTGGAACTGGAGGTGGTGCGGGACGCCAAAAACCAGATGGTGACCGTCTGCTTCATCGAGAATGTGGACGCCATGGGGGTGCACACCGGGGATTCCCTGTGCACCGCGCCCATGCTCACCATCGCCCCGGAGCTGCAGAAAAAGCTGCAGGAGTATTCCTACGCCATCGTGGAGGCCATCCGGGTCATCGGCGGCACCAACATCCAGTTTGCCCATGACCCCAAGACCGGCCGGGTGGTGGTGATTGAGATCAACCCCCGCACCTCCCGCTCCTCGGCCCTGGCCTCCAAGGCCACCGGCTTCCCCATCGCCTACGTCTCCTCCCTTCTGGCCGGCGGCCTCACCCTGGATGAGATCCCCTACTGGCGGCGGGGCACCCTGGATAAATATGAGCCCTGGGGGGACTATGTGGTGGTGAAATTTGCCCGCTGGGCCTTCGAGAAGTTCCCCGGCGCCGAGGACAGGCTGGGCACCCAGATGAAGGCGGTGGGCGAGGTCATGAGCCTGGGCAAGACCTACAAGGAGGCCCTGCAGAAGGCGGTGCGCTCCCTGGAGATCGGCCGCTTTGGCCTGGGCTTTGCCAAGGATTTTTACGAAAAACCCCTGGAGGAGCTCCTGGAGATGCTGGTGGAGCCCTCCAGCGAGCGGCAGTTTCTCATGTATGAGGCCCTGCGGAAGGGCGCCACGGTGGAGGAGTTATATCGCCGCACCCACATCAAGCCCTGGTTCATTGAGCAGATGCGGGAGCTGGTGGAGCTGGAGGAGGAAATCCTGCGCCACCGGGGCGGGCCCCTCCCTGATGACCTTTTGCGCCGGGCCAAGCTGGACGGCTTTGCCGACCGGTATCTGGCCCAGCTCCTGGGCCTCCCGGAGAGGGCCATCCGGGAGCAGCGCCTCTCCCTGGGCCTGAGCCCGGGTTATGACGCAGTGCCGGTGAGCGGGGTGGAAAATGCCGCCTATTATTACTCCACCTACCACGGCGAGGACCGGGTGCCGGTGAGCGACCGGCCCAAGATCATGGTCCTGGGGGGCGGCCCCAACCGCATCGGCCAGGGCATCGAATTCGATTACTGCTGCGTGCACGCCGCCTATGCCATCCGGGACGAAGGCTATGAGTCCATCATGGTGAACTGCAACCCGGAGACCGTGTCCACCGACTATGACACCTCGGACAAACTCTATTTTGAGCCCCTGACGGTGGAGGATGTGCTGGCCATCTACGAGAAGGAAAAGCCCTTGGGGGTGATTGTGCAGTTCGGCGGACAGACGCCCCTGAACCTCGCCCAGGAGCTGGCCGCCGCCGGGGTGAAGATCCTGGGCACCAGCCCGGATATCATTGACCTGGCGGAGGACCGGGACCGCTTCCGGCGCATGATGGCGGAGCTGGGCATCCCCATGCCCCGGGCCGGCGTGGCCAGCACGGTGGAGGAGGCCCTCAGCATCGCCCGGGAGATCGGCTACCCGCTCATGGTGCGGCCGTCCTATGTCCTGGGGGGCCGGGCCATGGAGTGCGTCCATGATGAGGCGATGCTGAAACACTATCTGGCCCGGGCGGTGGAGGTGAGCCCGGAGCGGCCCATCCTCATCGACAAATTCCTGGAGAACGCCATTGAGGCGGAGGCCGACGCCATCGCCGACGGCACCGACGCCTTTGTGCCCGCGGTGATGGAGCACATCGAGCTGGCGGGGATCCACTCCGGGGATTCCGCCTGCGTCATCCCCCCCATCAGCATTCCCCCCAAGCATCTGGACACCATCCACGAATACACCCGGCGCATCGCGGTGGAGCTTCAGGTGGTGGGCCTGATGAACATCCAGTACGCCATCGGCGATGACACCGTCTATGTGCTGGAGGCCAACCCCCGGGCCTCCCGCACCGTGCCCCTGGTCTCCAAGGTGTGCAACATCCCCATGGCCCGGTACGCCACCCAGATCATGCTGGGGAAAAAGCTCAGCGACCTGAACCTGAAAACCCGCACCCTGGCGCATTTTGGGGTCAAGGAGGCGGTCTTCCCCTTCAACATGTTCCCGGAGGTGGACCCCCTCCTGGGCCCGGAGATGCGCTCCACCGGCGAGGTCCTGGGATTGGCGGACACCTTCGGCCTGGCCTTCTACAAGGCCCAGGAGGCCGCGGGCCAGACCCTGCCCCGGGAAGGCACGGTGCTCATCACGGTGTCGGAAAAGGACCGCCCCGCGGTGCTGGAGGTGGCCCGCCAGTTCCACCGACTGGGCTTCCGCCTCCTGGCCACCCAGGGCACCCAGCGGTTTCTGGCGGAGGAGGGGATCCCCGCGGAGATGGTGCTCAAACTGCACGAAGGCCGGCCCAACATCGTGGACATCCTGAAAAACCAGGAAATCCAGCTCATCATCAACACCCCCAGCGGCAAGCTGAGCAAACACGACGACTCCTATATCCGCAAGGCGGCCATCCGCTACAAGATCCCGTATATCACCACGCTGGCGGGCGCGCTGGCCGCGGCCCGGGGGATTGCCGCCGCCCGGGAGCAGCAGTTCCCGGTGCAGTCCCTGCAGAGCTATCACGCCGGGCTCCTTTAAGAACGGACCTGACGGGGCCGGGGGGTGCCTCCGGCCCCTTTCCTTCCCTCCTGCCGCGGGTTTCCCGCTCTTCCTTTTTCCTCCCGCGTCATCCCGGTGCGGCGGGAGAGGTCATGAAAAAAAGCCCTTTTTCTGATACAGTCATACCCGGGAGAGGAGGCCGGGGGTCCCGGATCATCTGCTTTTTTCCCGCTGCCCGAGGGTGAGGGAGAGTGAGGGGCCGGGGAGGCCGCCTGGACCCGGCTCTCCCGGCCGAAGCCGGTTCTCTGCTCAGGAGCCCGCCATGCAGGGCCTCAGAGTACCCCCGGAATTCTCTTCCCCGCCGCGCCCGGCCGGGCGGCGGGGTCGGAGCTGAAGGTGGTGTGGTCCTTTCTGCGCCGCTTCTTTCAGGCAAAGCCGGACCCGGAGGAGGAAATCCGGGGGCGGGTGGAAAGCTTCCGGCGTCTGCTGGAGCACAACCATCAGGCCCTGGCCGCCATGGCCGACATGGAGGAGAAGCTCAGCGGCGAGTATGTCTTTGACCGCACCTATCTGGAGACCCAGGTCCGCCTTCTGGAGGAACACGTCACCGGCATGGTGGTGGAGCTCAATGCGCTCACCGACCAGGCCTACCCCGAGCTGTTCCCCCTGGTGGCGCAGCTCATCGCCGAGACCCGTAGGGAGCTGGTCAGGGGTGCGGAAATCCCCGACACCCCGGATATCCTGCCGCTGTCCGAGCTGACCCGGGAGTCGGCTCCGGCGGTGGGCGCCAAGATGGCCAACCTGGGGGAGATGGCCAACCGCCTGGGGCTGAAGGTGCCCGCCGGCTTTGCGGTGACCGCCGCGGCCTATAAACGGTTTATGGAAGCAGGCGGCCTGGCCCGGGAGCTGGAGGCCCGTCTCCGGGAGGCGGATGTCAGCGATCTGGCCGGGCTGGAGGCCCTCAGCCGGGAGCTGCAGGCCCGGGTGCGGCAGGCGCCGCTGCCCCCGGAGCTGGAAGAGAACCTGAGGCGGGCCGCCGCCGGGCTGCCCGGCGACCGTCTGGCGGTGCGCTCCAGCGCCGTGGGGGAGGATACGGGCCTCTCCTTTGCCGGGCAATTCGCCACCCTCCTCAATGTCCCCGCCGCCGACCTGCCCCGGCACTACAGGGAAGTCCTGGCCAGCAAATTCACCCCCCAGGCCATCTTTTACTGGAAGTTCCAGGGCTTTTCGGTGGAGGAGCTCCCCATGGCCGTGGGGGTGCTGGTGATGGTGCCGGCCCGGGCCAGCGGGGTGGCCTTTTCCGTGGACCCCCAGGACCCGGAGAGCGACACCCTGGTCATCAGCGGCGTTTGGGGCCTGGGGCGTTATGCGGTGGAGGGCCGGGTGACCCCGGACCTGTGGCGGCTCCGGCGGCGGGAGCCGTATGAGGTGGTGGAGGCGCGGCCGGGGAACAAAAAGGTGGCCCTTTACTGCCGGGAGGCCCCGGGGTGTATGGAAGCGGTCCTCTCTCCTGAGGAGGCCGGCGCCCCGTGCCTGGAGCCGCGGCATCTGAAGGAGTTGGCCCGGGTGGCCCTGCGGCTGGAGAAGCACTTCGGCTGCCCCCAGGACATCGAATGGGCCGTGGATGAGTCGGATGCGGTGGTGCTGCTCCAGGCCCGGCCGCTCAGGGTCAGCCGCCCGGCGCCTGCCCTCCGGGAATCCCGGCGCCTGCCGGACCGGGCGCCCATCCTGAACCAGGGGGTGCGGGCGGTGGGCGGGGTGGCCGCCGGCCCGGTGGCCATGGTGGAAGCCGACACCCGCCTGGAGGAGCTGCCTCCGGGCGCGGTGGTGGTGACCCGCCGGCCCGCCATCCGCCTGGTGGTGGTGATGAACCGCATCAGCGCCATCCTCACCGAGGTGGGGAGCCCCACCGACCACATGACCATTCTGGCCCGGGAGTTCCAGGTCCCCACCCTGGTGGAGGTGCGGGGGGCCTTGCGGGCCCTGCGCCCGGGACAGCTGGTCACGGTGGACGCCGATTCCGCCCGGGTGTATGACGGCATCGTCACTGAGGTGCTCAAACGCCGCCGCGGCCGCCCCGACCCGTGGCAGCAGGACGAGGTCTATCGCCGGCTCCAGCGTCTCGTCTCCCACATCGTGCCCCTCCACCTCCTGGACCCCACAGACCCGGGATTCAGTCCGGCCCAGTGCCGCACCCTCCATGACATCACCCGCTTCTGCCATGAAAAGGCCATGGATGCCATGTTCGCCCTGGAGGCGGACAAGGCGGTGCAGGCCCGGGGGGTGCGGCGGCTGTCCAGCGCCTTGCCCCTCAACCTCTACATCCTGGACCTGGGAGGCGGGGTGCGCCCGGAGGCCGGGGAGGAACTCCGGGAAGAGGACATCCTCAGCCGCCCCTTCCAGGCTCTCCTCAGGGGCCTGCGCCATCCCCAGGTGCGCTGGGCCGGGACGGTGGCCGCGGATCTCAAAGGCTTCATCTCGGTGTGGGCCAACACCATGTATGACCTGGGCAAGGCCGACACCGCCCTGGGGGGCAAGAGCTTCGCCCTGATCACCGACTCCTACCTCAATTTCCACTCCCGCCTGGGCTACCATTTCGGGCTGGTGGACGCGTATCTCTCCGAACACCAGGACGACAACTACATCACTTTCCAGTTCAAAGGCGGGGCCGCCAGCGTGGACCGGCGGGAGCGGCGGGTGAAGCTTTTGCAGAAGATCCTGGAGGACCTGGGTTTCACCGTGCAGGTGCAGGGGGATGTGGTGCAGGCCCGGCTGGTGAAATACTCCCTGCCCGAATCCGAGTCCATGCTGGAGTTTGTCGGCCTGCTGATGGTCTTCTGCCGCCAGCTGGATCTGGCCCTGACCACGGACGCCCTGGTGGAGCGCTGTTTTCAGGCTTTCAAGGAGAAGGATTACAGCCTGAGATTCCTGCGGCCCTGGGAGGAACAGGCAGGGAGGGGTGCGTCGCCGAAACCGCCCCAGACCTGAAGGGAGGGCCGGGGCCTCCGGGAGACCTTCGCCCTCGCCTCAGCATCTCTTCCCCAAATGGGGAGAAGGAGAGCCTAGGGGACCGCAGCCCCGGCCCCCCTTTTCTCACGCCGGGGGGTCGGGCGCAGCCAGGCGTCGCCCCTCGTCAGCGCGGCCGGATGGGCACGCCCCGGGAGCTGAAGGAGATGCCCTGCTGGATGGCGGTCCCCAGCATGACGCTCTCCACCAGGGGAGGGTTCACCTCCGCGGCCGCCTGCCAGCGGACCAGAAAATGGGCCCCGGAGCCCCCCCGGGTGTCCGATTCCCGGACCACAAAGCGGGTGGAGGCCAAAGGCTTCAGGGTCAAGGGCTGGGTGAGATAACTCCGGATCAGCCGGCCCTCGCTGTCATAGTAATCCGCCTGGGTGAGGGTGATGGCCTGCCCGGGGTCGAGATTGCGGATGCTCACGGTGGCGGCCAGGAGGATGGGGCGCTCCCGGTCGCCGTGATAGACATGGGAATAGACGGGCACATAGACGAGCTGGCCCCGGGAGAGCTCCTGGGCCCCCACCGGCCGGAAGCCGGCCGCGGCGCCCAGGAGGACCAGACAGATCGCCACCGCCCACGGGAAAAGACCCGCTCGGGGCCGCAGGACGGCAGGGGCGCGGGCAGCCTGGTCCCGGCCCCCGCGCCGTGCGGTTTTCCCGGCTACAGTGGTCACAGTCAGCGCCGGCATGTTCTCCCTGCCTTGCCTGGCTCCGGAATGAAACAGGGGTTCCGGCTTCCCCCGAAACCCCTGGTATTATCTGGTAGGCGGTGCAGGATTTGAACCTGCGACTTCCACCGTGTGAGGATGGCACTCTACCACTGAGTTAACCGCCCACGCTCGCCTGCTTCTTTTTATAAACCCTCCCACGGGATTTTGCAAGCCCTTTGTTTTCCCGGGGCCAATTTGGCGGCTCCGCGCCAGGTGATCAGGGTGAGGCCCCCTGCCGGGAGGAGAGCGCGACGGATGATCTCCCCGGCCAGGTCCACCACCGCCGCCACCCCGTCCATCAGGTGGGAGTCGCTGGTGGCCACCGGCCCGCCGGCGGCCATCAGCTCCGTTTCCGGCACCGGCACGGCCCGGGCCTCGGCCGTCAGCCCCGCCCCGGCCAGGGCCTCCCGGATCTCCCGGGCCAGCTCGCCGCTTTTGCGCATGGGCGCGTCCAGAAGCACCGTCACCGGCCCCACCCGGGCCCGCCTCAGGGCCGCCACCAGCAACTGGAGGGCCTGGGTGGTCACCGGCCCGGGGCGATAGGCCCGGGAGAGTTCCGCCACATCCCGGATAACGCCGTCATCCGCCTTAACCAGAGGCAGGCCCCGCAGGGCCGCCTCCAGGGTGATGAGGACATTGTGGCCGTCCACCAGGAGGGGCCGGCCCGCCAGATGCTTCAGGGGCACAAGCTTTCCCCGGCGGCGGGCGGCGGTCTCCCGGTCGCAGACCCCCCGGTGCAGGAGCTGGCGGCCGGTGCGGTTCAGGTCATAGCGGTTCCCCACCAAAGTGAGGGCGGCCTGGCGGGGATAGCCCCGGTTCAGCAGGTAGCGGAAATCCGCCGCGGCCTGGCGGAGAAGAACCACAGGGGGAAGTGCCATGGGAGAGAGGCGGGGAGAGGGCCGGAGGAGGACCCCTGCCCTTCTCCCCTCAATTCGCCGGCCTCCCGCAAAAGAGAGCCCGGACGGCTGAGGCTCAGGCCGATTTCAGGAGATGCTCCCGGGCCAGCCGGGCCCCCAGCTCCCGGGCCTGGGCCAGCTCGTCGGGATCCGGGATATAGCGCACCTGGAGGCCCTCATGCACCGGCTTGAGCTGCATGGCCTCCAGCTCCTGGTTGATGAGCCCCACGGCCTGGCCGCTCCAGCCGTAGGAGCCGAAGGCCATGGCCGCCTTCTTTTTGGGCTTGAGGCCCTTGAGATAGGTGAGGAACTGCCCCATGGAGGGGAACATGTTGTTGTTGATGGTGGGGGAGCCCAAAAACATCAGGCCCGCGTCCAGGAGCTCGGTGACCGTGTCGGAGTAGTGAGTGGCCCTAAGATGATGGAGCTGGGCCTCCACCCCCGCGTCCATGAGGCCTTCCATGAAGGCATGGGCCAGCATCTCGGTGCTGTGCCACATGGTGTCATAGATGACCAGGCCCTTGGGCTGGGTGACCCCGGCGGCCCAGGTGCGGTAAGCCTCCAGCACCCAGTCGGGGTTTTCATAGACGCAGCCGTGGTCCGGGGCGATCATCCGGAACTCCAGCCCCAGCTTGGCCACCTTGTCCAGGAGCTGGGTGACCAGGGTCCCCATGGGCATGAGGATGTTGGCGTAATATTTTTTCAGTTCGTAAAAATACTTGGGCGGGCAGTCGTGCCGGTTTCGGATGAGGCGCTGACTGGAGGCATAGTGGGCCCCGAAGCCGTCGCTGGAAAAGAGGATCTGCTCCTCCTTGAGGAAGGTCATCATGGAATCGGGCCAATGGAGCATGGGGGTCTCCAGGAACATCAGGTGATGGCGTCCCAGGGAGACCTCGGTGCCGGTCTTCACCTCCACCAGGGGGAGGTCCTCCTTGTAGTGGCGGGTGAGGCCCACCTTCCCCAGGGAGGAGCAGAAGATCTTCTCCGGCCGGGCAATCCGGGCGAGTTCCGCCAGACTGCCGGAGTGGTCCATTTCCACATGATTGCAGACAATATAGTCGATTCTTTCCAGGGGGAGGATCTCCCGGATGCGGGCCAGCATCTCCGGGAGAAAGCCTTTTTTCACGGTATCGATGAGGGTGACCTTTTCATCCACGATGAGGAAGGCGTTGTAGGTGGAGCCGGCTTCCGTGAGGTAGCCGTGGAAATCCCGCATGGTCCAGTCGATGGCCCCCACCCAGTAGACCTGGGGGGCGATGGTCACAGGCATGTCGTCCTCCGGATCAGTATGATTAGAGGCCTTCCCGGGCCAGCTCCTCCAGGAGGGCCTTCTGCCGTTTGGTGAGTTCCGCGGGGATGTCCACGATGATGCGGACAAATTGATCCCCCCGGCCTTTGCCGTGGGCATGGGGCAGGCCGTAATTCTTCAGGCGCATTTTGGTGTGGCTGGCGGTGCCGGGAGGCACCTTGAGGCTCATGGTCTTGCCGTCCAGGGTGGGGACGGTGACCTTGGTGCCCAGGGCGGACTCGCTCAGCTTGATGTGGCGGTCCACATAGAGATCGTGACCTTCCCGCTTGAAGACCGGGTGTTCCACCTCCTTGAGGCGGATGTAGAGGTCTCCCGGGGGGCCGCCCATGGGGCTGGGCCGCCCCTTCTCCGCCACCCGGAGGCGTTTGCCCGGCAGGGTGCCGGGGGGGATCTTCACCGTCACCCGCTCCACCTGACCGTTGCGCTGGAAGGTGATGAGCTTTTCGGTGCCGAAGGCCATCTCATGGAGGGTGATGGGCACCTCCACCTGGATGTCTTCGCCCTTCAAGGGTGCCTGGGCCTGAAAGCCCCCGGCCTGGAAGGGGCCGCCCCCGAACTCGAACACCCGGGTGCGGGCGCCCTTGCCGCGGCCGCCCAGGCCCCCGAAGATGCGGCCGAGAATCCCCTCGTTGAAACCCAGATCGAAGATGTCCCCGAAGTCGAAGCCCCGGAAGATGTCCTCCTGGCTGAACTTGGCCCGGAAGGCCTGGGAGCCGTAGGTGTCATACTCCCGGCGCTTCTCCGGGTTGCTCAGGACGGCGTAGGCCTCGCTGATCTGCTTGAAGCGCTCCTCCGCCTCCTTTTTGTTGCCCTTGGCCTTGTCGGGGTGATATTTCTGGGCCAGCTTGCGGTAGGCCTTCTTGATCTCTTCCGGGGTGGCGTTCCGGTCCACCCCCAGAATCTGGTAATAGTCCATCTCTGCCATGAGAGCGCCTCGTATGCCGCCAGTGTAACATATTATAAGGGGGGCGGCAGGGATGTCAAGGAGACCGTCTGCGGTAACATTTTATTTTCATTAATAATTTTATTTTTATGCCCTCACGGGGCGGGAAATCCCGACTTGCAGATTGCGGCCGAGTGTGCTAAGTATCAGCCATTATGGCGCACCCTGCCGGTTTCCCGGCGGGCGGGCGTGACCCGTCGGCGGCCGGCCGGACCCGGATGATGTCTGAAATCTCCCGAAGGAGGGCGGTATGACAGCATTGGTTGGCGGACTGGTGGCAGTGGCCCTGGGCCTCATCGGCCTGGGGATCTGGTGGCGGCAGTTTTTGGACCTGCTGGCCGGCAGCATCCCCCTGTTTCTCCTCCTGGGCGGCGCCCTGGCGGTCTATTTGGGATATGAAGAGGCCAAGGACAAGCTTTTTGCCAAGTCCCCCGGCACCGGCGAGAGCCCGGGCGTGGCCGCCGCGGAAGTGGAGAAATACAAAGAGGAAGTGGAGAAGCTGAAGGCCGAAATCGAAGCCCTGAAAGCCCAGAAGAAGGAGGGGGACTGAGCGCCTGGCCCCCGATTCCTCAGGCCCCGGGCCCGCAGTCCGGGTCCGGGGCCACCTCCCCTGAGGTGACCCGCACCACCTGACCCCCTGCGGTCTGAAGGAGCAGGGCCCCCTCCGGATCCACCCCCACCGCCACGCCGCAGAGGTCCTCTTCCCCCTGCCGCACCCGGACCGGGCGCCCCAGGGTGACGGTGCGCGCCTGCCATTCCGCCAGAATTTCCGGGAAGCGCCGGGCTAAAAAGAGCTCATAGAGGGCCTCGAAGTCTTCCAGCCAGGCCCGCAGCAGGCGGATCCGGGAGTGGGGCCGGCCGGTGGCCAGGTAGAGGGAGGTGGCGGTGTCCGCCAGCTCCGGAGGGAAGACCGGGGTGTTGACATTGAGGCCCAGTCCCACCACCAGGTAGCGGATGCGCTCCGCTTCCGTCTCCAGCTCCGTGAGGATGCCCGCCAGCTTGCGCCCCCCCAGGAGGAGGTCGTTGGGCCACTTGATGCCGGGGCGGACGCCCGCGCTGCGCTCCAGGGCCCGGGCCGCGGCCACCGCCACGGTGAGGGTGAGGCGGGGGAGCTCCACCGGGGGCAGGGGCGGCCGCAGGAGCAGGGAGACATACAGCCCCACCCCGGCAGGGGAGGCCCAGGTGCGGCCCAGGCGGCCCCGGCCGGCCTCCTGGGCCTCGGCCACCACCAGGGTGCCTTCCGGCGCCCCCCGGCGGCCCAGCTCCTTGGCATAGTCATTGGTGGAGGAGATTCGGGAGAAGGCATGCACCGGGCCCCGGAAGCGACGGGTGGGGAGGCCCTGGAGGATCTCACAGGGGAGGAGGCAATCCGGCGCCGCCCGCAGGCGGTAGCCCCGGCGGGGTTCCCCGGTGATCTCATAGCCCAGGGCCTTGAGGCGTTGCACCCGCTTCCAGATGGCGGTGCGGCTGAGGCCCAGGCGGGCCGCCAGGCTCTCGCCGGACACTGGCCCGGCGGCCTGGCGGAGAGCCGCCAGGAGCTCCCCCAGGCCTGCGTCATTCTCCGGCACAGGCACCGGGGAGGTCGTCCGAGGCGGGTCAATGGGAGGCATAAGGTGGCAAACGGCTCTGCCCTGACCGGGATCAGCGGTCCGGCGCGGCCCGGGGCGGGCGGGGCTCCAGAAAATGGCGCTTGAGGGAGTTGTTGTAGACCGCCGCGCCCAGCAGCGCCCCCAGCGCCAGCCCCACCGCCGCCGCCCAGGGGGTGGGGGAGACCAGCAGGGCGATACACAGGCCGGTGAGGGCATACGCCGCCGGGATGAGGATCTGGGCGGCGGTCACCGGGCAGCCGGGGAGCAGGCTGAAAATGAGCACCAGGGCCACCAGTCTCCTGCCAGCCGGCACAACCGTCTGTCTCCCGGAGTACCGCATAATCCATTATCCTTTGCCCACCGCCCCTTGGCAAGGGGGAAGGGAATCACAGGCGGGGCCACAGGCCCCAGACAAAGACCAGCCCCATGGCCAGCTGCTTAAGAAGCAGCAGGCGGGCCAGCAGTGTCAGGCGCTCCTCCCGGACGTAGGCCCGGCGTTTGATGAGTTCCTGATGCACCAGGGCCCACCCCAGAAGGAGAAACAGTCCCCCCCGGGAGGGAAGGGGGACGGCCGGAAAGAGGAGCACGACGCACAGGGCCGCAATGGTGAAGATGTTCACCACCGTGAACAGCAATCCCACCCCCGGCGGGCTGAGGCGGGCCGCCAGGGTGCCCCCGGGGAGCGAGCCGGGCGCCGGCAGGCCCCAGATGAGGAACAGGTTGAAGGCCGCCAGGCTCAGGGGCAGTCCCAACAGCAGGATTTCCGTCAGGCCGTGGCCGGTTTGGAGATAATAGCCGGCAAATACCGGCAGAAGCCCGAAACCCAGGGCCGCCGCCGCCTCGCCCCACCCCCGGCGGGCCAGGGCCAGGGGCGGGGCAAAGAGGCAGTGGCTGCATACCACCCCCAGCCCTCCCAGGGGCAGGGTGAGCCTGCCCGTGCCCGCCCCCGCCTGCAGCCAGAGGCCCAGGGCTGCAGCCAGCAGCAGACAGCCCCGCCCCAGGCGCCGCCACCTGGCCGGGGGCCACTCCCAGGGAAGGGGCCAGCGGGGGACCGCCGCCCCGTAGGTCCCCCGGGCCGCCCAGGCCGCCAGGTGCAGGCAGACCAGGACCGTCAGCCCGAGGAGGATAACCCCGGGTCGGAGGGCATAGCCGGAGGCCCGGGCCAGGAGAATTCCCAGCCCGAAGGGCAGCAGCCCTGCGGCCCCAAGAGCCAGGTTCAGCGCCAGCCGGGTTTGGCCGGCGGGGGGTGTCCGCTCCTCCATGCCCTCAGCTTATGCGAGACGGCCCTATGGGTCAAGACGCGAGCCGGCGGCGGAATTCATCTCGCCTCGAAGATGCCGGGGTGATATCCTTGAAGCCAGCTGTCCCAGACACGCCCTGAAAGGAGGGTGCGCCCATGAGTCCGCTCCCCTATCCGGTGACCCGGATTCTCCTCCCCTACGACGGCAGCCCCGGGGCCCGGCAGGCCCTGGAGGTGGCGGCCCGCCTCAGCCTTGCCGGCGGGGAGGCGGTTTCGGGCCTGACCCTGCTGATGGTGGTGGGCGGCAGCTATGTGGCCCGCCATGTGCAAAATGTGGACCTGCGCGTCGCCCGCCTCACCCAGGAGCCGGACTGGCAGCGCCTGCGGCAGCGCCATCTGGAAGAGGAGGTCTACCCGGTCCTGGAGGAAGGCCGCAAATGGCTGCGCTCCCAGGGGGTGGCGGCGCCCATCGAGCTGGAGGTGGCAGAAGGCCGGGTGGGGGATGAAATTGTGGCCCGGGCCCACAAAGGGGCTTTCTCCCACATCATCATGGGCCGCCGGGGCCTCTCCCCTCTGAAGGCCCTGCTCTTGGGGAGCGTCACCCGGCGGGTGCTGTCGTTGGCGGAGAAGCTGACGGTGGTGGTGGCGCCCCTGGCGGAGGGCCCGGCGCCGCCCGCGGGTCTTTTCCCCGTGCTGGTGCCCCTGGATGGCTCGGAGGCCAGCCTGGCGGCCCTGCGCCAGGCCGCGGGGCTGGTGGCGGCCTGCCGCCCTCCCGCACCGGCCCTGGTGCTTTTGCATGTCGTGGATGTGGCCCTCCTGGGGGCGGGGGAAAGCCCCCCGGAGACCTGGGACCTCTGGAAGGAGCAGGGCGAGCGGGTTCTGCAGCAGGGGCGGCACCTGCTGGCGGCGGCAGGCCTGGAAGAGATGGCAGCGGAACTGCTGCTTTTGGGGGACCCGGGAGACACCATCGCCCGGACTGCCGAAGATCAGGGCTGTCCCCTGATTTACATGGGCAGCCGGGGGCTCTCGGGGCTGGCCAAGCTCCTGCTGGGCAGCGTCACCAGCCGGGTGGTGCATCTTGCCACCCGGTCCGCCACGGCGGTGGTGTACCCGTGAAGCCGACCCGCAGGTATCTGGTGGGTGGCCTGTTTCTGGCCCTGATGCTGCTGGGTATTGCCGGCCGCGGTCTGGCGGCGGATCTCCTGCGCGTGGCCGGGACGGTCAAAAGTTCCCAGGGAAAAGGGGTGGCCGGGGCTCACCTGGTGGTGCTGGTGGACGGCCGTCCGGTCCGGCCCCTGGGGGAGGCAGAGGAGCTGACAAGCAGCAACCGGGGCAGTTTCGCCGGCGATTTTCTCCTTCCCGCCGGGACCCTCCCGGCCGCCCGGGTGGCGCTGCAGGCGTCCAAACCCGCCTGGCGCACCTCGGCGCCCCTGCCCCTTCTGGTGCACGGCGGGGACACTGACGGCAAAGGGCGCCGCCACTTCGCCGCCGTGGCCGAGCTGACCCTGGAACGCCAGATCACCCCGGCCTTCTGGCTGGCCGCGGGCATCCTGGCCCTGGTGTATCTCCTCATCGCCCTGGAGTGGCTGCATCGCACCCTGGCGGCCCTCCTGGGCGCCGCCCTGACCCTTTTTGTCTCTTACACCCTGGGCGTCCTTGACCCCCGTTTCTTCATCATCTCCTTTGAGGACGCCATGCACGGGGTGGACCTCAATGTCATCTTCCTGCTCCTGGGGATGATGATCTTCGTGGGGGTGCTGAAAAGGACGGGCCTCTTCCCCTGGCTGGCGGCCCGGGCGTATGGTGCGGCCCGGGGCAATGTCTTCATCCTGGCCGGCATGCTCATGGGCATCACCGCCTTGTTCTCCGCCTTCCTGGACAATGTCACCACCATGCTGCTCATGATCCCGGTGACCCTGGAGATCGCCCTGACCCTGAGGATTCCGCCCCTGAGTCTTCTCATCCCCGAGGTCTTTGCTTCCAACGTGGGGGGGACGGCCACCCTCATCGGTGATCCCCCCAATATCCTCATCGGCTCGTATGCCAACCTTACTTTCGCCCAGTTCCTGCAGCAGCTCACCGGCATCTGCGTGGTGGGCCTGGCGGCGGCGGTGGCGTTCTTTCTCTTCTGGTACCGCCGGGACTACCGGCGGGCGCAGGTGGGTGACTTCGCTGCCACCCTGGCCCGGCTCAAGGCGGAGCACCGTCTCACCGACCGCCGGCTTTTGGGCTTCGGCCTGGGCTTTCTCGGCCTGACCATCTTCCTCTTCATCATCCATGGCACCCTGCACATGGAGCCGTCGGTGGCGGCCCTCACCGGCGCCTCCCTCCTCCTCATCTTTTCCGGGGTGGACATCGTGGAGATGCTGGAGCGGGAGGTGGAGTGGCCCACCCTGGTCTTCTTCATGGCCCTGTTTATCATCATTGCGGGGGCGGAGGAGGCGGGGCTCATCCAGTTCCTGGCGGAAGGGGTGCGGCAGCTGTCCGGGGATTCCCTCCCCCGGGCGGTGGTGCTGGTGCTGTGGGTCTCCGCGGTGGCCAGCGCCCTCATCGACAACATCCCCTTCACCGCCACCATGCTCCCCATCGTGGCCTTCCTGAACCAGAGCCTGCCCGGGGCCCAGAGCGGGGTGCTGTGGTGGGCCCTGGCCCTGGGGGCCTGTCTGGGGGGAAACGGCACCATGATCGGCGCCTCCGCCAACGTGGTGACGGTGGGGCTGGCGGAGCGGGCCGGCCACCCCATCAGCTTTACGGCCTATCTGAAGGCCTGCCTGCCGCCCATGCTTCTCACCATAGTGTTGTCCATGTTTTATCTCCTGTGGTGGTATTAGGCCCGCCTGCCCACCCCGGGACTCAGGCGCATGAGGTCCGCCTCCCGGCCGATCATCACCAGGATGTCGCTGGGCTTGATGACAAAGTCCGGCGGCGGCAGGAAGACGAAGCGCATGGGCACCAGCTCCTTGACGGCCAGCACGAAGACCCCGAAGCGTTTGCGCAGGTCCAGCTCCGCCAGGGTGTGGCCGTAAAACTCATCCGGCGGAGCCACGTCCATGACCCGGTAATCTTCCTCGAGGGGCACAAAATCCAGGAGGTTGGGGTTGATGAGGTGGGCGGCCAGGCGGCGGGCCGTCTCCCGCTCCGGGAAGATGATCTCGTCGGCGCCGATGGCCCGGAGGATGGCGGCGTGGTCTTCGGTGGTGGCCTTGGCCCAGATGCGCCTGACGCCGATTTTCTTCAGGTGCAGGGTGGCCAAAATACTGGATTCCAGGCTCTCGGCCATGCTCACCACCCCTTCATCGAAGTCCGGGGTGACCACGGAACTCAGGGCCTGATAATCCCGGACGTCCAGGATCAGGGCCCGCTGCACCCGGTCCAGGATCTGCTCCACCATGCGCTCGTCCCGGTCCAGGGCCAGGACTTCGCACTCCCGGGCCAACTGGAGGGCCAGCTCCCGGCCGAACTCCCCCAGGCCAATGACCACCACGTGCTTTTTGTTCTTCATCCGATGAGAATCCTGTCTGCGGGATATCTGACATGAGAGGGGCGGCCCGGAAGGATGCCCAGGGCCAGGGTCAAAGGCCCCACCCGCCCCACGAACATGGTGGCGATGAGCCACAGGCGTCCCGCCAGGCTGAGTTTGTCCGTCAGGCCGGTGGACAGGCCCACGGTGCCGAAGGCCGAGATCTGCTCGAACAGCACCTCCTGGAAACCTGCCCCGCCCCGCCCCGCCTCGGTGGTGAGGAGGATGAGAAGCCCCAGGAGATTCCAGAGCACCGCCAGTCGTACCAGGACCACGGTGCGGTCCAGCACCGGCTTGGGCACCCGCCGCTCCAGAAGCACCACTTCCTCCTCCCCTTTGAGCTTCGCCCGGAATTCCGCCAGGGAGATGGCCAGGGCGGTGGTTTTCACCCCCCCGGCGCAGGACCCCGGGGAGCCGCCGATGAACATCAGGAGCGTCAGCAGCAGCAGGGACGCCGGGGGCAGGAGGCCGATGTCCACGGTGTTGAAGCCGGCGGTGCGGGCGGTGACCGACTGAAACAGGGCGGCGCTCAGCCGTTGGAGCCAGGTGGTTTCCCCCGGGGTCAGGCCGAACAGCAGCAGCCCCAGCGTCCCCGCCAGGATGAGGGCCGCGGTGGTGCGCAGCACCACCCGGGAGTGGAGGCTGAGAGGCAGCGGGCTCTCCGGCCGCCGCCCCAGACGCCGGCGGCCCTGCTCCAGGAGATCCGCCAGCACCAGATGACCCAGCCCCCCCAGGACGATGAGGCTCATGACCGTGGCCAGGACCATCGGGCTGTCCCGTAAGCCCATGAGGTTGTCCCGGTAGAGGGAAAAGCCGGCGTTGCAGAAGGCGGAGACGGCATGGAACACCGCGGAGAACAGGGCCCGGGGAACCGGGGTGCCCCGGTATACCAAGGCGGCGGTCAAAAGGAGGGTGCCGAGCAGCTCCGTCAGCCCCACCAGAAGGAGAATCTGCCGGAACCGCTGCCGGAAAGCCACCCCCAGATCCCGCTGGAAGAAGGCGTCATGCAAGGCGGCCTGGGAGGCCAGGGACAGACGCCGGCCCAGCATCAGGTAGGCCAGGGCGGCGAAGGTCATGATGCCCAGCCCCCCCAACTGGATGAGAAAGAGGATGATCACCTGCCCGAAGGGGGTGAAGGCGGTGCCGGTGTCCACCACCACCAGGCCGGTGACGCACACCGCGGAGGTGGCGGTGAAGAGGGCGTCCACCAGACCCACCTCCCCCCGGGTCTGGGCCCAGGGCAGGAGCAGAAGACCGGTGCCCAGGAGAATGACGGCGGCAAATCCGCCCACAAAATAGGTCTGGGGGAGCTTGCTGTACGGGAGCAGCCGGTTCCGGAAGAAGGCCCTCATCGCCTCACGCGGGCGGGGAGAGGGCCAAGGCGCGGGTCATCCCCCCATCCGGTCCCTTCCCCGTGCGTCATCGTACCTTGTATCACACTCCCCGGGAAGAATAAAACCCATATCCACCCGGGGCGCCGGAGAGGTCGCCCGGGGTTTCCGGCCTTGACCGTGCTGCGGCGGATGCGGTAAGATAAGTTGATGAGTATTATGGAAAATCCATCCTCCGCCCCGGTGCGGAGCCCCGGGACGCCTCCAGAGGGGAAGGTCAAGGCCACCAGTTTCCTCCGGCGCTTTCCTTTTCTGTTTTCCCGCCACGCCCTGGGCATCATCCTGACCTTAAACCTCCTCCTTCTCACCCTTGGCCTCTATCTGGGCATGAAGTCTTTGGGCCAGATGCGGGAGATCGTCAAGGAGGACTTCAACCTGCAGCAGCTCTCCCTGGCCCGGCAATCCGCCCGCCTGTTGGAGCAGGACTTTGATTTTCTCAAACGGGAACTCACCACCCTCAACCTTTCCCCCTCCATCCAGTATCTGGAACGGCTGACCTGGGCCAACCGGATGCGGGCCACCCTGGCCAGCGTGCGGAGCGAGGGGGTGGTGGAGATCCGCCGGGTGAACCGGGAAGGCACCCGGGCCTTTCTGGTGGACGACCGCAGTCTGGACTACGAGATCCGGGGGGATTTCACGAAGGAGCCGTGGTTCCTCTGGGCCAAGCAGGTGGAAAACAAGGGGCGCATTTATGTGGGCAGGGTCTCCACCACGGTGCCCCGTTATGTGGGGCGGCTCATCATGGTGGTGGCGATCCCCACCTACGAGGAATCGGTGGACGAATTCCACCCTCACCCCAGCGGCGCCTTCAGCGGAGTGACGGCCTTTTACGTGGACGCCCACCATCTGGCGGAGAAATTCACCCGGGGCATCACCAGCGGCAAGACCGGGTACGCCTGGATCATGGACGATCAGGGGCTCTTTCTGAGCCATCCGGAGCGGGAGTTCATCGGCAAGAATGCCTTCACGGTGCGCAAAGAGCGCATGCCGGCCATCTCCTTTGACGCCATCAACGAGATCCAGCGGGAGAAGATGCTCACCGGTCAGGAGGGCTGGGGGGTGTATATCTCCGGTTGGCACGGGGGCATGGCCGGGGAAATTCGCAAGCTCATCGCCTACACCCCGGTGCGCCTCTCCGAGCCCCCCTTCGGGACCCAGAATGAGCGGGCGCCGTCCTGGTCCGTGGCGGTGGTGGCCCCGGTAAGCGAGGTGGAGGGGGTGGTCCACACCCTCTACCGGCGCCAGTTCCTGCTGCAGGTGATCATCGGCTTCTTTGTCCTCTCCGGCACCATCCTGCTCCTCAATTTCCGCTATGAGGCCCAGTTCTCCGCCAGCCTGGAGGAGGAGGTGAACCGGCAGCGGGAGGAGCTCCGGAAGTCGGAGGCCCGTTACCAGGCCCTGGTGGAGAACGCCGCCGACCTGATCTATACCGTGGACGCCGAGGGTCATATTTTGTCCATCAACAATTTTGCGGCGCGCCTCTTTTCCCGGGCCCTGGAGAGCGTCCCGGACCGGGACCCCGCCTCAGTGCCGCGCACCCCCGAGGACTTTATCGGCCGGAGCCTCTATGAGATCTTTTCCCCCAAGTCGGCGGATTTCCATCTGGAGTGGCTGCGGGAGATCCGGGAGACCGGCCGGGTGCGGAGCAAACGGCACCAGGTGACCATCGGCGACCGGGAGTTCTGGTTCTCCACCAGTATCGTGGGCCTGAAGGATGACGCGGACCAGATCTACTCCTATGAGATCATCTCCCGGGACATCACCGGCCGGAAGACCTTCGAGGACCGGCTCATCAACATGGAGAAGCTGGCCTCCATCGGCACCCTGGCCGCCGGGGTGGCCCATGAGATCAACAATCCCATCGCGGTGATCCTGGGGTTTACGGAGCACCTCATCGAGCAGGCCGAACCGTATCCGGAGATCCAGGAGACGTTGAAGATCATTGAGGAAGAAGGGCTGAAGTGCAAAAAGATCGTGGAGAATCTCCTCACCTTCGCCCGGGCTCCGGAAAAGAGCGAATCCAGCGCCGATCTCAACGCCGTGCTGGGCAAGATGCTGGCGGTGGTGCGCAACTCCCTGCTCACCAAAAAGATCCGTCTGGAGGCGGACATTGCCCCCTCCCTGCCCCGGGTGGCCGGCGATCCCCGGGAGCTGCAGCAGGTGTTCATCAATCTCATCAACAATGCCATTGATGCCATGCGCGGGGGGGGAGTGCTGACGGTGAAGGCCCACCCCACCCCGGATGGCAGGCGGGTCGCCATCGAGTTCCACGACACCGGCAACGGTATTCCCCGGGAGGTGCAGAACAAGATTTTCGACCCCTTCTTCACCACCAAAAAGACGGGGGAGGGCACCGGCCTGGGGCTGTCCACCAGTTACGGCATCGTCAGCAAATACGGCGGGAACATCGTCTTCACCAGTTTCCCCGCCTCGGAATACCCCGACAAACATGGCACCACCTTTACCGTGTACCTGCCGGTGGTGGGCGAAGCCGTCGCCGCGCCCCCGGAGGCGGAGGTCAAAGAGCAGCCGCTGGGTTTTTTGGCGGGGGGCTACGGCCTGTAAGGCGGCCGGGGTCGGGGAGCACTTCCCGGGATCGGCACGCAGAGGAGAAGGATTATGAGGGAGCGTATCCTGGTGGTGGATGATGAGCCCAACATGCTGCGGCTCCTCAAAACCATCCTCACCGACCGCACCGGCTATGAGGTGGATACCACCAACAACCCTTTGGAAGTGAGCCAGCTGCTGAAGGAGAAGTCCTACGACCTGGTCATCAGCGACCTGAAGATGCCCCTGGTGGACGGCATCGATCTCATCGACATTATCCGGAAGATTGATGCGCAAATCCCCATCGTCATCATCACCGCCTACGGTACCCTGGAGACGGCGGAAGAAGCGGTGGAGAAAGGGGCCTACGACTTCATCACCAAGCCCTTCCGCAAGGAGGCCATTCTCATCACCGTGAAACGGGCCCTGGAATGGCGGCGGATGCAGCAGGAACTGGCGACCCTGAAAGCCCCTTCGGCCTGAGCGCCGAGCCCCTTTTCAATCCCCGCTGCCGACGTCGGGTCACCGCCCTGCGGTCTGAGCCATTTTCCCGTGATGATTTCCATGCTTGACCTCCCGGCCGCGGCGGTATAGTCTGATAGGGGTTAAATCATCTCGTCATAGGAGGGGCAGGTGGAGATTTATCTTCCCATTGCCGGCATGAGCATCAATTTCTTCCTGGTCATCGGCATCGGCGGCCTGGTGGGGTTCCTCTCCGGCCTCTTTGGGGTGGGGGGCGGGTTTCTGCTGACGCCGTTGATGATGATGATCGGCATCCCGCCGGCGGTGGCGGCGGCCTCGGATTCCTGCCAGATCGTGGCCGCGGCCAGTTCCGGCGCCTTTGCGCACTGGCGCCTGGGCAACGTGGATTTCAAGCTGGGCCTGGTCATTCTTTTGGGCGGCATCACCGGCGGCACTATCGGCGTGCAACTGGTGAAGGTGCTGAGGGCCATCGGCAATTTTGAGTTCGTCATGAAGGTGGTCTATGTCCTCATGCTGGGTCTGGTGGGCGGCGCCATGTTTGTGGAAAGCCTGCGCACCATCCGGCGCAGCCGCGGCGCCGGGTTCGACTCCGCCGCTGTGGCCCCCTCGGAGCCCAAGCTGGCCCAGCTCTTTGCCCGGCTGCCCCTGAGGATGCACTTCGCCCGCTCCGGGCTGGAGACCTCCGCCATCTTCCCCTTTTCCATCGGCACCATCGTGGGCATCATGGCGGCCCTGTTGGGGGTGGGAGGCGGCTTCATCATGGTGCCCGCCATGATCTACATCATCGGCATGCCCACCATCGTGGCCATCGGCACCGACCTCTTCCAGATCGTGATCACCTCCGCCAACGTCACCCTGCAGCAGGCCATCGTCAACCGCACGGTGGATCTCCTGTTGGCCCTCATTCTGCTGGCGGGCTCCACCATCGGGGCGCAGTTCGGCGCCCTGGCGGGCAAGCGTCTCAAAGGGGAGCAGATCCGCATCCTGCTGGCCATCATCGTGCTGTCCTTGACGGTGAAGCTCTTTTTGGATCTGGTGCTCACCCCGGCGGATCTGGTGAGCCTGGCCCCGGCCAAAGGAGGGGGGCACTGATGCGGCGACTGGCAACGGTTCTGGCATGGGCGGGGCTGTGGCTGGCGACCGCCGGCCCGGCGGTGGCCGTCTCCCCAGCGGCCAAGGAGAAGGTCCTCACCGCGGCGTCCAAAAATCTCATCGAGATCGGGCTCTCTTACCGGGGCGACCAGGTCACCTTTTTCGGGGTCAACCCGGTGCCGGGGGCTGACCTGGTGGTGCGCCTCACCGCGGCCAAGGAGGAGGACATCAAGCTCTCCGTCAAAGGCCGGGTGGGCCCTTTCTGGATGACGGTGAAGCAGTATGAGGTGAGCGGCGTGCCCTTCATGTACAAGATCCACGCCGCCAAACCCCTGGAGGAGATCATCCCCCCGGAGACCGCCCGGGAGCTGGAGCTGGGCTATGAGGCCATCCGGCAGAAAATGAAATTGCATCTCCTCCGGGGCGAGGCCGCGGCGGACGATGCCGACAAGGTCTTCCAAGGGCTGCTGAAGATCAAGGAGGAGGCGAATCTCTACAACATCGTCACCGACCCCCGGCGCCTGGAGGTGAAGGAAGGCCAGCTGTTCAAGCACTACTTCCGCTTCCCGCCGGCGGCCACCGAGGGCACCTACCAGGTGGAATCCTTTGCCTTCGTGAACGGGGAGTTGGTGGGCTACGGCCGGGACCTCATTGAAATCCGGAAGGTGGGACTGGAACACTGGCTGACCTACACCTCCCAGAACCATCCCGTCTTTTTCGGCATCTTCTCGGTGCTGGTAGCCATGGGCGCCGGCTTGGGCGTGGGCTTCATCTTCAAGAAAGGAGGGCACCATTGATGAGCGCGACTCCGGCCAAACCCATTCTGGTGGCGGTGGACGGCTCCCCTTCTTCCTGGGAGGCCCTGGAGACGGCCCTGAGTCTGGCCAAGCTCATGGACCGGCCGGTGGAGGTGCTGCACGTGGTGCAGCTCCGCAAGGCCGGCTATTTCGCCTTCATTGACCGGCACCTGAAAGAGGATCACGAGGCTCAGGCTCAAAAAATCCTGCAGGAGGCGGAGGAGCGGGGACGGCAGGCCGGGGTCCCGGTGCGGACTCACCTGCTGGAAACGGAGAAATCCCCCGCGGAGGCCATCGTGGAGTACCTGAGCGGGGCCGGGCCCATCAAGTTCCTGGTGATGGGCACCCACGGCCACGGGTATGTGGCCCGACACCTGTTGGGCTCGGTGACGGAGCGGGTGTTGCGGGACGTGACCCATCGGGGCCTGCCGGTGCCCCTCCTCATTGTCCCGGGCGGCACCGGTCCGGAGTAATCCGGGACCCTGACGAGCGCCGTAAGGGAAGAGGGGAGCCCGCCTCCCCCTTCCCTTCTTCTTTTCCCTGCCCCTTTTCCTTCAGAGGCCCGAGGCTTCCCGCGCCGGCTCCTTTCCCGGCCGGAAGACCCTTCAGTCCTCGGACTCCGCCGGCCCCAGGGGTGGATAACCCAGGGCCCCCAGGCGGGCCACGATCTCCTGCACCACCTCCGGGAGGCGGGCCTCCAGGCAGGGCGACAGCCCCACCCCGGTGGTGAGGAGGTGGGGCTGGATGCCCAGGAGCAGCACCCCCTGGGGGGAGCGGTCCAAAAGCTGCGCCGCGGCCAGCACCTCCCGCAGGCCCAGGTGATGCAGGGAGGCCTGGGCCGTGCCCCCCGCCAGCAGTTCCTCCCCCGCCAGCCACCCCATGAAGCCCGGCTCCCGCTGAAACTCCACTGCGTCCACCACCAGGAGCCAGTCCCGCTCCTCCACGTAGGGGAGGAGATCCAGGCCGGCGGTGCCCCCGTCCACCACCTCCACCTCCGGGGGCAGGCGCCAGCGCCGTTGGACCTCCCTCACGGCCCAGACCCCCACCCCCTCATCGGTGAGGAGGATATTTCCCAGACCTAGAAGCGTCAGCCGGCCCATGCTCCCCCCGGAAAGGAGGCGGGGGCCGGGTTCCGGCCCCCGCCGGTTCAGGTGTTACAGGGCCCGCACCTGGGTCAGCACCCGGCCCCGGGGGTCATGGAGGTGGATGGCGCAGGCCAGGCAGGGGTCAAAGGAGTGGACGGTGCGCAGCACCTCCAGGGGCCGCTCGGGGTCGGCCACCGGGTTGCCCACCAGCGAGGCCTCATAGGGGCCCGGGGCATCGTGGTGGTTCCGGGGACAGGCGTTCCAGGTGGAGGGCACCACCGCCTGGTAGTTTTTGATGCGGTTGCTGTCAATGACAATCCAATGGGAGAGCACCCCCCGGGGGGCCTCGTGGAAGCCGAAGCCCCGGCTTTCCCCCGGCCGGATGGGATAGGGGGTGCAGACCGCCAGATCGCCCTTGGCGATGTTATCCACCAGGGCCTGCCACTGGACCTGGAGCTCGTCCATGAACACCGCGCAGCGGATGGCCCGGGCGGCGTGGCGGCCGATGGTGGAGTGGAGCGCCTCCGGCCCCACCTGGGTGCCGGCCAGTTTGCTCACCAGGCCCAGGGCCTGCTCCACGTATTTCCTGGTGGGGGCATGGCCGGCGGCATACATGCACAGCACATTGGCCAACGGCCCCACTTGGGCCGGCTGATCGTAGAAGCAGGGGGACTTCACCCAGGAGTACTTGCCCTTGTCCTGAAAGCCGGTGTACCTGGGTTGGGTGGTCTCGTCCCAGGGATGCTTGGTCCATTCCCCCTCATACCAGGAGTGCTTGATGGATTCCTTCACCCCCTCCCGGAAAAAGTCATCCTGATAGGAGGTGATGGGCGTGAAGGTCTTGAGGTCGCCGTTTTTGATGTAGCCGCCGGGGAGCCGGAAGACGGTGCCTTTGGTGTCCATGGGGAGTTCGGGCACCGACAAGTAATTGGTGACCCCGGCGCCGTACTTCGTCCAGTCGGCGTACAGGGCGCCCACGGCGCAGACGTCCACCAGATAGACCTGCCGGACGAAATCCCCCAGGTCGTCGATGATGGACTTGATATAAAACAGCCGCTCGGTATTAAGGGCGGCCGGGGATTCGGGATTGACGGCGCAGGAGACCCCGCCGGGCACCAGGGTGGCCACATGGGGGGTCTTGCTCCCCAGGATGGAGACGATCATGTTGGCCTTGCGCTGGTATTCCAGGGCCTGGAGATAGTGGGTGGCGGCCAGCAGGTTGACCTCCGGGGGCAGCTTCATGGCCGGATGGCCCCAGTAGCCGTTGGCGAAGATGCCCAACTGGCCGGAGTCCACCACCGCCTTGAGCTTGTCCTGTACCGCCTTGAACTCCTGGACGTGGTTGCGGTGCCAGGAGGAGAGGCTCTCCGCCAGCTGGGCCGTCTTTCTGGGGTCGGCCTTGAGGGCGGAGGTGATGTCCACCCAGTCCAGGGCGGAGAGGATGTAGAAATGCACGATATGGTCATGCACCGCATGGGCGGCGATGATGAGGTTGCGGATGTACTGGGCGTTGAGGGGCACCTCCAGCTTCAGGGCGTTTTCGATGGCCCGGACCGAGGCCAGGGCGTGCACGGTGGTGCACACCCCGCAGATGCGCTGGGTGTAGGTGGGGGCATCCCGGGGATCCCGGCCCTGGAGGATGATCTCAATCCCCCGCCACATCTGGCCGGAAGACCAGGCGTTGATGACCTTGCCATTGTCGATCTCGCAGTCGATGCGCAGGTGGCCTTCGATGCGGGTAATCGGGTCAATGGTGATTCTCTTGGCCATGAGTATCCCTCCTGCGACGATCAGCCATGCTGGGCCGGCAGCACCGGGTAGCGTTTGACAAAGTAGAGGTAGGCCATGAGCTCCAGGGACACCAGCCCCAGGGTGATGGCAATCTCCGGCATCGCCGGGAAATAGCGCCACCCCGGACCGGGGGAGAAGCCCACGAGGAAGGCGTTGAAACGATAGACCGCCCCGGCCAGGAGCAGGGCCAGGCCGGCCAGGAAGAGGACCCGCAGGTTCCGGGCGGCCCGGGGGCTCACCAGGAAGATCAGGGGGACCATATAAAGGAGGTTCTCCAGGAAGAACATGGCGCTCAACCAGCCGCTGGAGAGCACCGGCGCCCCGCGGTAGAGGAGGTCCGCCAGGCGCAGCACCAGATAGGCCGCCACCACCCCGGCGGTTACCCGGGCCAGGTTGGCCAGCATGGGGGTCTCATAGGGCCGCCGGAAGAAGTAGGAGGAGGCGATGGACTCCACCGCGGTGACGGCAAAGCCCATGGCCAGGGCCGACAACAGGAAGAAGAGGGGCAGGAGACTGGTCTGCCACAGGGGAGAGAGCTTGCCCCCGGCGATGACCATGAGGGTGCCCAGGGAGGACTGGTGCATGGTGGGCAGGAGGATGCCCACCGCGGCGATGACGGGCAGGGCATGGTTCAGGCGCCTCAGCCACACCGCCGCCTTTGGGTGCTCCCGGTGCTTTTCCAGCAGGGTGGGGAGAAACTCAATCCACAGCACCACCACATAAGCGCCGATGCACAGGGCCACCTCCACCAGCACCGAGCTCAAATTCACCTGCCAGGGGAGAAAGAGTTTGTAGCCGTTCCAATAGCGGCCGATATCAATGAAGATGGCCACCGCCGCCAGGGTGTAGCCCAACACGCTGGTGAGCACGGCGGAGCGCACCAGGGGGTGGTATTCCCAGCGGTTGAAGACGTAGACCAGGATGGCCATGGCGTAGCCGCCGCAGCCCAGGGCGGTGCCCACGAGCACGTCATAGGCGATCCAGATGCCCCAGGGGTAGCCGTCACTCAGGTTGGTCACCGCACCCAGGCCCGCCACATAGCGGTAGGCGATGAGTCCCAAGCCGGTGAGGGCCAGGGCGGCCAGCACCAGAAAGGGCTTGGTGACGACCTTGGTTTGCACAGGCACGAATTCTTCCGCCATCGGCTCCCTCCTTCAGGGCAGGTCCTTTTTGGTGGTGTTGCGGTACACCAGATAGACCAGGCCGCTTAAGACGAGGTACGGGAGGAGCATGCCCTTGTAGAGGGCATGATAGACGGTCTCCGAATGGCTGGCGATGGAGTCCTCCCCCAGAGCCGGCAGCCCCAGCTTGGCAAAGGGCACGCTGCTCAGCATGAGGACCTGGGTGCCGCCCCCGTCCTTTTCGCCGTAGATATAGGGGAGATAGGCGGGCGCGGCCCGGTAGGTGTGCGAGCCGGAGTCCACCCGCCGCAAGGGGAACCAGGTGGGCTCCCCTTCCTTGAGGGCCAGACGGCGCCGGGCCTCCCGCAGGAGCTCCCGCACCTCCCCGAAGAGGGAGGCGCCGGTGGGGCAGAAACGGCAGCAGGCGGGGAAACTCCCCCGGGCCTGGAGATGATCGCACATCTGGCACTTGACAATGCGGGGAAAGGGCGAATCCCACTGAAACTTGGGGATGTTATACGGACAGGCGATCTGGCAGTAGCGGCAGCCGATGCAGACGTCGGGGTTGTATTTGACGATCCCGGTGCGGGCGTCCTTGTAGAGGGCCCCCACCGGGCAGGCGGAGGTGCAGGCCGGGTCCACGCAGTGCATGCAGAAGCGCCGGATGTAGGCGTAGCCATCCACCTCCCGGTCCTTGGCCAGGCCGCTGCCGTGGGTGTAGAGTTTGACGATGTTGACGGTTTTGGCGGACAGGTCCAGGGGATCATCCCAGATGGCCCGGGGATCGGTGTGCTCCGGAGGGAGGCCGTTGAATTCCTTGCAGGCGGACATGCAGGCCTTGCAGCCGATGCACAGGGTGGCGTCGTAGAGGATGCCCACGGCCTCCGGCAGGCGGGGCACCGGCGGCCGGGCCCCAACCGGGGCTGGGGCCAGGGACGCCCCGGCGGCCAGGCCGGCTCCGGCGGCCAGTTTCAGGAAAGAACGGCGGCTGATGGCCATGGCTCAGCCCTCCCCGCCGCCTTCCTGGGGGGGCTCCTTTTGCCCCAGCTTCACGGCCATGGCGGCCGCGGCCCCCACCACCGCGCCCACGGCGGCGCCGGCCACCGCCGCGGCCCCGGAGCTCACCCCGGAGCCTTTGGGGGCCTCGATGGGGGCGAAGGCCACCGGCGGCGTCACCCTCAGTTCCCCGCCCCCTTTGCGCACCTCCTCCACCGGGATGCCGCCGGGGGTGAAATACCGCAGGCTGGCCAACTCCGGGATGGGCTTGGTGAAGGCCACCTGCTTCTCCGAGCAGCCGAAGCAGGGGGCGCCGGTGCCCACCGGCCAGCTCCGGGGGCCCACATCCCCGAAGAGCTGGGAGGGGCAGTTGTTGAAGGTCTCCGGTCCCTTGCACCCCAACTTGTAGAGACACCAGCCCCGGCGATGGCCCTCATCGCCGAATTCCAGGGCGAAGCGGCCGGCGTCAAAATGGGCCCGGCGCTCACAGCCTTCATGAATGAGGCGCCGGTAGGCGAACTTGGGCCGCCCCTGGTCGTCCAGCTCCGGGGCCTTCTTGAAGGTAAGGAGATAAAGGACGGTGGAGAGGAAATTATAGGGGTTGGGCGGGCAGCCGGGGATATTGATAAAGGCGTATCTGCCCCCCAGGGCCTCCGCCGCCCCCACCGCGCCGGTGGGGTTGGGCCCGGCGGAGGGGATGCCGCCCCAGGCGGCGCAGGAGCCGATGGCCACATGGGCCATGGCCTGGGGTGCCACCTCCTGCAGGATCTGCAACACCGGCTTGCCGCCGATCTGACAATAGATGCCGCCATCCTTGGTGGGGATGGAGCCCTCCACCACCAGGATGAGCTTGCCCCGGTTTTCCTCCAGGGATTTCTTTTTGGCCGCCTCCGCCAGCTCGCCGGAGGGGGTGCTCAGGGTTTCGTGGTAGTCCAGGGAGATGAGATCCAGGATGAGTTTTTCCACGGTGGGGTGGGTGGTGCGCAGAAGGCTTTCGGTGCAGCCGGTGCACTCCTGGCCGGAAATCCAGATGACCGGCGGCTTCTTCATGCCCTCCGCCACCGCTTCGGCCATCCGGATGCCGGCGCTCAGGGGCAAGCCCATGCCGGCCGCGGCCACGGCACAGAACTTGAGAAAGTCCCGGCGGGACAGGACCCCGAAATTCCGGGGCAAAGACTCCAGGCGATCGTGCATGTCCCCTCCTTTTTCTGCATGGTCACGAGGTTGGCGGATAACGGGCACAGACGCTGGCAATCACCCCCCTCTCAGAAAGTTCCTTATCCTCCTCTTAGCACATTTTCCGAAAGAGGTATAGAAATAATTTTTTAGAAGCTGGCTTAAACTTGGGGTTTTTTGTACATGACCGGGGACCCCGGGACAACCACCCGGAGGGAAAGGGCGGCCCGGCCCCTCCCCTGCTGACCGTTATCCGTTTCCGTTCGACTTGTCATACAAAATGGTTTATGCTTAGATGAGGAATCTGAGGACGTGATCTCCCCCAGGACGCGGTGAACCCCGCCAGTTTTATGACTCCCCAGGATTTCCGTGAGACTCCCCCGCTTGGCGCCCCCATGGCGCGGCCCCGGGAAAAATGCGGCGTCTTTGGCATCTTCGGCCACCCCGAGGCCGCCCGTCTTACCTACTTTGGCCTTTACGCCCTCCAGCACCGGGGCCAGGAGTCCTGCGGCATCGTGGCCGGCGACGGCTGCCGGGTGAGTTCCCACCGGGGCCTGGGGCTGGTGCCCGAGGTGTTCCACAAGGACATCCTGGAACGACTCACCGGCCATCTGGCCATCGGGCACGTGCGCTATTCCACCACCGGCTCCACCCTGCTCATCAACGCCCAGCCCTTCATTGTGCAGCACGGCGGCCAGACCATCGCCATTGCCCACAACGGCACCCTGACCAACGCCCGGGCCATCCGGCGCCGCCTGGAAGAGGCGGGCTCCATCTTCCAGTCCTCCATGGATACCGAGGTCATCGTCCACCTCATGGCTCGGCATCACAACCAGGGCCTGGTGGAGGCCCTGGCCGCGGCCTTGGGCGAAGTGAAGGGCTCCTATTCCCTGGTGTTGGCCACCGCCGACAAAGTCATCGCCGCCCGGGACCCCCGGGGCTTCCGGCCTCTGTGCCTGGGCGCCCTCAACGGCTCCTGGGTGGCGGCCTCGGAGACCTGCGCCCTGGACCTGGTGCAGGCCGACTACTTCCGGGAGGTGGAGCCCGGGGAGATCGTCCTCATGGACGCCAAGGGCCTGCATTCCCACAAGCCCTTTCCGCCCCAGCCCCCCAGGTACTGCATCTTCGAGTTCATCTATTTCGCCCGGCCCGACAGCCGCATCTTCGGGAAGAGCGTCTATAAGGTGCGCAAACGTCTGGGGGCCTGCCTGGCCCGGGAGCACCCGGTGGAAGGCGACCTGGTGATGCCCTTTCCCGACTCCGGCACCTACGCCGCCCTGGGCTTCGCCGACGTCATGGACATGCCCTTTGAGATGGGGGTGATCAGAAACCACTATGTGGGCCGCACCTTCATCCAGCCCAGCCAGTCCATGCGGGACTTCTCCGTGCGCATCAAGCTCAATCCGGTGCGGGAGATTCTCAAGGACAAACGCGTCGTGGTGGTGGAGGATTCCATCATCCGGGGCACCACCACCCGCTCCCGGGTGAAATCCCTCCGGGAGGCGGGAGCCAAGGAGGTGATCCTTCTGGTCTCCTGCCCACCCCACCGCTTCCCCTGCTATTACGGCATCGACTTTTCCAGCAAGGGCGAGCTCATCGCCGCGCACCAAAACGTCAACCAGATCCGGGACTACCTGGGCCTGGACTATTTGGGCTACCTTTCCGTGGAGGCCATGGTGGAGGCCACCGAGCTGGACCCCCAAAGCTTCTGCCTGGCCTGCTTCACCGGCGACTACGCCGAACCCCTGGAAGAAGACTTCTCCAAAACCTGCTTCGAAGAGGACATCTGCGCCCCAGGCAAGGAAGACCCCCCCTCGGGCTGCAGCGGCTGATGGGGGAGGGCCAGGGATCACAGATCCCTGCCCTCCCCCACACCTCCTCCCAACCCTTTATGGGTTGGGGGGAGGGGCTTGGGGGGGGGGTAAGGGCCCCCCGGGCCTTAGCCCCCGCCCCCACACACGCGCATACCATGACACCCAAGCGCCCGGGT
>JAILZL010000049.1 GCA_023512475.1 Syntrophobacterales bacterium | reverse complement strand
GGACAGTCTCTTTGCCCTGCTCCAGGGAGCGGGGCCGGTGGTGGACCTGAACCAGGAGGCGGCGGCGGAGATTATGGGGTATTTTCTGCAGGAATCGTATCACACCAAGGAGTCCAACCTGGAGGTCTCCCTCTGGTACCTGGCCTGGGCCAGCACCCTGGAGCAATATTTTCTGCCATGAATTCCCAGCCTTCCTCTGCGTCTGCCGGTGCCGTGGGGCTGCGCCCGGAGCGGCTGCTATTGGGAAACGAGGCCATCGGCCGGGCTTTGGTGGAGTGCGGGGTAACCCTGGCGGCCTCCTATCCCGGCACGCCGGCGTCGGAGATTCTGGCGGCGGTGGTGGCCGCGGCGAAAGAGACGGGGGCGGAACTCCACGCCGAATGGAGCATCAACGAAAAGGTGGCCTTCGAGACCGCCCTGGCCAACGCCATGTGCGGCCGCCGGGCGGCGGTGGCCATGAAGCAGGTGGGCCTGAATGTGGCGGCCGACCCGTTCTTTCGGGCCGCCTACCTGGGGGTGACGGGGGGCTTTTTGGTGGTGGCGGCGGATGACCCCGGGCCCCACAGCTCCCAGACGGAGCAGGACAGCCGCCTTATGGCCCTGGCGGCCCAGGTGCCGGTGCTGGACCCCATGGACCCCCGTGAGGCCCGGGAGATGGCGGGCCGGGGCCTGGAGCTCTCGGAGCGCCATGGGGTGCCGGTGATGCTTCGGCCCACCACCCGGGTGTGCCATGCCCGGCAGAATGTGCCGCTGGGAGAAGTGGTCTCCCTGGACCGGCCGGCCCGCTTTGTCAAGGATCCGGGCCGCTGGGCCGCCACCCCGGCCCTGGTGCGGGAGCTGCACCGGCGGCTGCAGGACAAGCTGGCGGCCATTGCCCGGGAGGCGGAGTTTGCCCCGGATTTCCTGCCCGGAGACGGGCGCTGGCCGGGGAAGTGCATCGTGGCCTCGGGGGTGGCGGCGGCCCATGCCCTGGATGTGCTGGCGGAGCTGAACGCTTGGGGGCAGGTGGACTTTTACCGGGTAAAGATGCCTTTCCCCCTGCATCAGCCCTGGGAGGAGCGGATCCGGCAGCACTACCAGGAGATCCTGGTGCTGGAGGAACCCGGCCCGGTCATCGAGCTGCAGCTGGGGGCCGGGAGGGTCACCGGCCGGGCCGCCGGGGCGGTGCCGGGGTATGGCGAGCTCACCCCGGAGATCCTGCGCCCGGTGCTGGCCGGTTTTCTGGGGCTGGCGGTGCCGGAGGGCTCCGCCCCGGCCGCAGGGGGGGTGCGCCCCTCCCTGTGTGCCGGCTGCGGCCATCGAGGCGTCTTTTATGCCCTCCGGGAGACCTTCCCCCACGGGATTTTTCCCAGCGACATCGGCTGCTATACCCTGGGCGTCAACCTCCAGGCGGTGGACACCTGCCATTGTATGGGCGCCGGCATCAGCCAGGCAGCGGGCTTTTATCACGCCTATGCCGCCGGGGGGGATTTCCCCCCCATTGTGGCCACCATCGGCGATTCCACCTTCTACCACGCCGGGATTCCGGCCCTGATCAACGCGGTGTTCCACCGGGCCCGCTTTCTGCTGGTGATCCTGGACAACCAGACCACCGCCATGACCGGGCACCAGCCCACGCCGGCGGTGGGGGTGACGGCCCAGGGGCGGCCGGCCACACCGGTGGCTCTCCCGGAGCTGATCCAGGCCTGCGGGGTGAAATTCCTCCGGGAGGTGGAGGCCTACGATCTCCCGGAGCTCACAAGAATCCTCACCGAGGCGGATCAGTTCTGCCGCAGCCCGGAGGGGGGCGTGGCGGTGATCATCGCCCGGCATCCCTGTCTTTTGACCCCGGAAGGGCAGCGCCAGCTGCGGTATCGGGTACGGGTGACGGAGACCTGCGTGGGGTGCCGCCATTGCCTGGAGGCCTTTGAGTGCCGGGGCCTCAGGTGGGAGGAAAGCGAAGGGCGGGCGGCCATTGACCCGGTGGTCTGCGTGGGGTGCGGGGTCTGTGTGCACGTCTGCCCGGCGGGGGCCATCGAGGCGGAGGCCGGGGGCTGAGATCATGAGGCAGCAGATCATTGTCAGCGGCTTGGGCGGTCAGGGCGCGGTGACCCTGACCCGGTGGCTGGGGGAGGCGGCCCTGGCCCTGGGGTGGCCGGTCCTCACCTCCGAGACCCACGGCATGGCGCAGCGGGGGGGCACGGTGATCTCCATGGTGAAGGTGGGGGGGTATCATGGGCCGCTCATCCCCTGGGGCGCGGCGGATGTGGGCCTTTTCCTTGCCCGGGACAACCTGAGGGTGCACGGCGGCTATGTCCGACCCGGGGGAGTGGCGGTGGTGAACACGGTGGAGCCGGGACCGTATCAGGGCATCGACGCCCTGGGGCTGGCCCTGGCGCAGGGTCTGAAGCCGGTGGCCGCCAATCTGGTGCTGTTGGGCTATGCCGCCGGCCGGAGGGTGCTCTTCTGCGCGGCCGAAGTGCTGGAGGGGGTGATCCGGAGCATGACACCGCCGCGCTTCCGGGAGGACAGCCTCCGGGCCTTCGGGGCCGGGCTGGCCGCGGCCCGGGAGGCGGGCGGGTGAGGGTCTCCCGGGGTCAGCGGCTGTGGTGGTTTATCCGGCGCCATCACACCGGCCTGACGGTGTGGCTGGCAGCGGCGCTGCTGGCCCTGGTCCCCCTGGTGGTCCGCAATCCCTATCAATTGGGCCTGTTGAATCTCATCGGCATCTATGCGGTGGCGGTATTGGGGCTCAACCTGTTCATCGGCTATGCCGGCCAGATCTCCCTGGGGCATGCGGGGTTTTTCGGGCTGGGGGCCTACGGCTCGGCGCTGCTGACGGTGCACGGGTGGCTGCCGCCGTGGCCCGCCCTGCTGGTGACGGCCGCCCTGATGGCCGGGGCGGCGCTGCTTCTGGGAATCCCCACCCTGAGGCTGCATGGCCATTATCTGGCCATGGCCACCCTGGGATTCAACTACATTGTGCACCTGATCCTGGTGCAATGGGACCAGGTGACCGGGGGGCCCAGCGGCATTTCCGGCATTCCGCCCCTGCAGGTGGCCGGATTCGCCTTTGACCACGAGGCCCGGTTTTTCTATCTGGTGTGGGGGGTGGTCCTCATCGGGGTGACCCTGTGCCTCAATCTGATGCGCAGCGGTGTAGGTCGGGGATTGGCGGCGCTGGCCCAGGACGAGGTGGCCGCGGCCACCCTGGGGGTGAATGTCCGGCGGGAGAAGGTGCGGGTTTTTGTGCTGTCCGCGGTGTTCGCCTCGGTGGCGGGGAGCCTGTACGCCCATTATTACAGCTACGTCAACCCGGACGGCTTTGGCATCTTCAAATCCCTGGACCTGGTGATCATGGTGGTGGTGGGGGGCCTGGGCTCGGTGTGGGGCACCCTGCTGGGGGTGACCTTTGTGACCCTGCTCCCTTACTATCTGGAGTTTCTGGAGGCCTTCTTTGACCTGATCCACGGCCTGATCCTGGTGCTGATCCTCATGTTTTTGCCCCAGGGGCTGGTGACCGGCCTTTGGGATCACCTGCGGCTGGCCTGGGCCAAAAGGAGGCTGGCGGCCAAGGGGGGGACCTCATGACCCTGAGGGAGGGGCCTCTGCTGCTGGACCTTCAGCGGCTGAGCAAGAATTTCGGCGGCGTGCCGGCCTTGGCGGAGGTGAGTTTCCCCATTTTCCGGGGGACGGTGACCGCCCTCATCGGGCCCAACGGCGCCGGCAAGACCACCCTGATCAACTGTCTCACCGGGGTGGTGCAGCCGGAGGGGGGGCGCATCCTCTTTCAGGGGCGGGAACTGACGGGGCTTCCCCCCCATGAGATCGCGGCTTTGGGCATCGCCCGCACCTTTCAGAACCTGCGCCTCTTCCCCCGGCTGTCGGTGCTGGACAATGTGCTGCTGGGCCTCACCTCTCAGGCCGGGTCCTCCCTGGGGGAGGCGCTGTTGCGGACCCCGAGGCTGCGGCACCGGGAGCGGCGCCTGAAGCTGGCCGCGCTGGAGGCCCTGGACGCCTTCGGCCTGGGGGGGAAAGCGGACTGGCCGGCGGGGATCCTCCCCTACGGCGACAAAAAGCGCCTGGAAATGGCCCGGGTCTTTGTCTCCCAGCCGGCGCTGGCCCTGCTGGATGAGCCGGTGGCCGGCCTCAACTCCCAGGAGACCGCCGAGGTGGCGGGCCTGATCCGCCAGCTGCGGCGTCAGGGCCGCACCCTGCTGGTGGTGGAGCATGACATGGAGCTGGTCATGGGGGTGAGCGACCTGGTGGTGGTGCTGGACGGCGGCCGGCGCATCGCCATGGGCACCCCGGAAGAGGTGCAGCGGGACCCCCGGGTGCTGGAGGCGTATCTGGGCCGCATGAGCGTGACCGCATGAGGGATAAGCCGGGGTGGGAAAGGGGCCGGGGGACAGTGTTTGCCTGCCCTTCTCCTTTGCCCCGAGATCACGCCGCCCAAAAGCCGCGGGCGGCGCACGGGGAGGCTGGCGGTGACGACGGCGGGGCAAAGGAAAGCGGCAGGGGGATATCTGAACCCCGGGGAGGTGGCCCGCTTCCGCCGGGAGATCTACCGGCACTATGGCAAAAACGGGCGGCGGCTGCCCTGGCGGGAGACCCGGGACCCCTACGCCACTCTGGTCTCGGAGTTCATGCTGCAGCAAACCCCGGTGGCCCGGGTGCTCCCCAAATATGCGGCCTTCCTGGCGGCGTTCCCGGATTTTGCCGCCCTGAACCAGGCCCCTCTGGTCCAGGTGCTGGCGCGATGGCAGGGTCTGGGCTACCCCCGCCGGGCTTTGGCGCTGAAGGAGTGCGCCGGGCGGGTGCTCCGGGAGTATGCCGGCCGGCTGCCGGAGGACCCGGCGGAGCTGCAGAAGCTCCCCGGCATCGGGCCGGCCACCGCAGGGGCGGTGTGCGCCTTCGCCTTCGGCCGGCCGGTGGCTTTCCTGGAAACCAACATCCGCCGGGTCTTCCGGCATTTTTTCTTTTCCGGGGAGGCCCAGGTCCCGGATCGGGAGCTTTTGCCCCTGGTGGCCCGGACCCTGGACCGGCGGCGGGTGCGGGAGTGGTACTACGCCCTGATGGACTACGGGGTGTGGCTGAAGCAGAGTCATCCTGCCCCAAAAGGCCGGAACAGGCCCCGCCAGGCGCCCTATGCCGGCTCGGACCGCCAGGTGCGGGGAGAGATCCTGCGCCTGCTGCTGGCCACTCCGGGGCTCACCCTGGCGGAAGTGGCCCAGGCCCTAGGCCGGGAGCTGGAGCGGGTCCGGCAACTGGCCGCGGCCCTTCAGCGGGAGGGTTTTCTCTTGTGTCGGGGCCAAAGCTGGTGTATTGCCGGAGAAGAGGGCTGCCTGTGAGACTGCCCGACAGGAGGTGAGGAGGAATGGGCAAATTTCTCTTTGTCCTGACCCGGGGCCCGGAGGATCCCACCCGGGCGGTACGCTGCTTCCAGTTTGCCAAGATCGCGGCGGAGCAGGGCCACGAGGTCACGGTCTTTCTGGTGGACGACGCGGTCTATTTCACCAACCTGTCCCTGGCGGAGCGCATCAAGGCCCCCACCGGGGACGAGCTCATGGGCTACTGGAAATTTCTGGTGGACAAGGGGGCCCAGCTGCTGGTCTGCAAGCCCTGCGCCGAGGCCCGGATGGTGGGGGAGGAGGACCTGCCGCCGGGCTGCCGCATCGGCACCGGGGTGACCCTGATCCAGCTGGCCGCGGAGGCCCAGGTGTTCACTTTCTAGCGGGTGGGGGAAAAAGGTGATGCGGGGAAGGGAGCCAGGGGCCACGGACCCCTGCCCCCTTCCCCCACCCCATAAACATAAATGGCATCCGGCTTTGCCAGACCGGCCCAATCGGCCGGCCTCATCCCACCAAGTTCCGGGGGCAGAGAGTTTTCCAACCTCCTGCCAGGTCCGGAAGCTCAGCGGGGGGAGCGGTGGACTCAGCCTGACCGGGGGTCAGAACCGGGTCCACCCCAAAATAAAGGGCGGGCCTTGCGGCCCGCCTGTGTCAGACGATCAGGTGCAGGTTCAGGAGCTCATGGGCACGGGGCGGTAATAGGCCGAGCCGTTGCCCCACCAGGTGAGCTTGTAGCGTTCGCCTTTGTACACGATGTAGGGCTGCACCCAGAGGATCACCCGCTCGATGAGGCGACCGTGATAGGGGTGGGAAAAGACTGCCGTGACTACCTTGTCCGGGTCCACAGAAGGCGTTCCCAGGGTGTCGACTCCATATTCCGTCAGCATACTGCCTCTCCTTGCCGGGTCTGTATCGGTGTTATTCCGAGGCCAGGGTCCCCGGAAGTCGGGGACGTGACCTTCCGGCTGTGTGGGTTCCAACCGCCGTTTCTTTTCCGGCTATCCCCTCTATTATAAATCCTTCGGAAAGGGATTCAATGGGAGCCCGCTTTTTTCCGGGAGCCCCCGGGGCCTGGGGCGGCGGCCTTGTCAGGCGGGCGGCCGCCGTTTATAATCCCCTCAGACCATGCCGGCGGAAACCTCCCCTTTTCTCCTGGAGATTCAGGATCTCACGGTGCATTACGGCGCGGCCCAGGCGCTCTTCGGGGTCAGCTTGGGGGTGCGCCCCGGGGAGACGGTGGCCCTGGTGGGGGCCAACGGCGCGGGGAAAAGCACCCTGCTGAAGGCTGTCATGGGGCTGGTGCCCATCTCCGGCGGCCGCATCCTCCTGGAGGGCCGGGAGATCACCGGGGCGTCCCCGGCGGAGCTGGCGGCCGCGGGGGTGGCCCTGGTGCCCGAAGGCCGGGAGATGTTTGGGGACCTCACGGTCCGGGAGAACCTGGAGCTGGGAGCCCTGCCCCTGGGGGTGGGGCGCCGGGAGCGGCGGGCCCGGCTGGAGGCCGTGCTGACCCGTTTCCCCCGGCTGGCGGAGCGCCTGGGCCAGCCCACCGCCACCCTGTCGGGGGGGGAGCAGCAGATGGTGGCCCTGGGCCGGGCCTTGATGGCCCAACCGCGGCTGCTCCTGATGGATGAACCCAGCCTGGGGCTGGCGCCCCTGGTGGCGGATGAGATCTTTGACATCATCCACCAATTGGCCCGGGGCGGGGTGACCATTCTGTTGGTGGAGCAGAACGCCGCCCGGGCCCTCACCGCCTCCCGGCGGGCGTATCTCCTGGCCAACGGCCGCCTGGTGGGCCAGGGGGAGAGCGAGCGCCTGCTGGTGGATCCGGAGCTGCGCCGGGCCTTTTTGGGCGCGGCCAGCGCCGACAATCCTGCGGCCAGCCGCCTGGGGGCGGCCGGCCTCACGAATATCCGACTGGTGAAACCTGTCATGACCACGACCTTCATGCCCCCTTTCCGCACCCTGGAGGAGCTGCAGGCCCACCAGCTGGCGGGGCTCCGATGGACGGTGCGGCATGCCTACGAAGGCTCCCCCTTCTATCGGGAGCGGCTGGAGGCCGCCGGCATCCGACCGGAGGACATCCGCTCCCTGGAGGACTTGACCCGGCTGCCTTTTACCACCGGGGAGGACTTGCGGGATCAGTATCCCTTTCCCCTGCGTTCGGTGCCCTTTGAGCAGATCGTGCGCATTCACGCCTCCAGCGGCACCACCGGCAAGCGCAAGATCCTCTGCTACACCCAGAAAGATGTGGATGACTGGGCCCACTTCTTTGCCCGGGCCTATGAGATGGCCGGGGTGACGCCGTTGGACCGGGTGCAGATCGCGGTGGGCTACGGGGTGTGGACGGCGGGGGCGGGTTTCCAGGCGGGCTGCGAGCGCCTGGGGGCCATGGCCCTGCCGGTGGGGCCGGGGAACATTGATCTGCAGTGCGAGTTTCTGGTGGATCTGCAGAGCACGGTGCTCTGCTGCACCGCCTCCATGGGCCTGCTCATGGCGGAGGAGGTGGCCCGCCGGGGGCTGACGGACAAGATCTTCCTCAAGAAGGTGATTTACGGTTCCGAGCGCTCCAGTGTGTCCATGCGGCGGCGCATGTCGGAGCTTCTGGGCGGGGTGGAGCTCTTTGATATCCCGGGGCTGACGGAGCTGTACGGCCCCGGCACCGGCATTGAGTGCCCGCACCACGACTGCATCCACTACTGGGCCGACTACTATATCCTGGAGATCGTGGACCCGGAGACGTTGAAGCCTCTGCCGGAGGGGGAATGGGGGGAGATGGTGGTGACCACCCTGTGCAAGGAGGCGGCCCCGCTGATCCGCTACCGCACCCGGGACATCAGCCGCATCATTCCAGGGCCCTGCACCTGCGGCACCCTTCTGCCCCGCCACTCCCGCATCCTGGGGCGCACCGACGACATGTTCAAGTTCAGGGGGGTGAACATCTATCCCTCCAGCATTGACCGGATCCTGTCGGATATCCCGGGGCTGGGGTCGGAATATCAGGTGCACCTCAGCCGGGACGAGGGCGGTCGGGACCACATGCTCCTCAAGGTGGAGCGGGGCGAGGGGGTGGAGCCGGGCCGGGTGGACGAGCTTGCCCGGGAGGTGCGCTACCGGGTCAAGCGCAAACTGCTGGTCACCCCGGAAGTGGAGGTGGTGCCCTATGGCAGCCTGCCCCGCTCGGAGCGCAAAAGCAAGCGCATCTTTGACGAGCGCATCACCGACTCGGTGGTGTGAGGCAGGCGGAGGCGGGGCGCGCCTTACCTTGCCTGGACACCGGGTATGGGAAAAGGGGCGGGGCCTCCCGGGAGGCCGGCATCCCGCGTGGAAGAAGACATACCTCTCACCCTAAAGGAAGATGACATGCACTACTTAGCGAAGATTCTGTTGTGGGGGGCCTTGTGCGTGGGGGCGGCTGGCTGCGGCACCACCGAGGGCTACCTGTATGTGCCGCCCCCCACCCCGGAGCCCATGGGCATCCAGTTCTGGTGGGGCACGGATCCCACCTGTGCGCCGGGGTGTCCGCCAGGAAGCCCCCGGGGCTGGTGAAGCGCGAATTTGGGCCGCAAGCCCGTCTAATCATTTGACAAGTCCGTCTGGGCCCCGGTAAGGTGAGGCTGGCGCCCCGACGGGCGCCGGATTCAGCCAGGTGAGGAGGCAGAGGAGTATGAAGAGGCAGGGGATGTTCATCCTGGCTTTGGCGGCGGTGGTGATGCTTACTGCCGGCGGGCTTCTGGCGGCGGAACCCATCAAAGTGGGGGCCTTTTTCGCCCTGTCGGGGCCCATCGCCCACATCGGCACGCCCACGAAACTGGTGGCGGAGCTGGCGGTGAAGCAGATCAACGCGGCGGGCGGCATCAACGGCCGGCCCATCCAGCTGGTGATGGGGGACACGGAGAGCGATCCGGCCAAGGCGGCCAGCATTGCCAAGAAATTCATCCACCAGGACAAGGTGGCGGCCATCATCGGGCCCACCTCCACCGGGGAGGGCATGCAGGTGAAGAAGATCGTGGAGGAGGCGGGCATCCCCATCGTCATGACCGTGGGGGGGGACCCGCCCATCATGGCGGAGACCGGGCCCTTCACCTATATCTTCAAATCCCCACAGCGCTCCTCCACCGCGGTGGCCCGCCTGTTTTCTTATCTTAAAGAGAAGAAGCTCACCCGGCTGGGGCTGATGTATGCCACCGATCCCTTCGGCAAGGACGGGGTGGTGTGGCTGAAGAAGCTGGCGCCGGACTATGGATTGACCTTTGTGGCGGAGGAGTCCTTCGGGCCCAAGGATATTGACATGACGGCCCAGCTCACCAAGATCAAAAACGCCGGGCCGGATGCCATTGTGGTCTGGACGGTGGGGCCGGCGGGGCCCATCATTTCCAAGAACAAGGCGCAGCTGGGCATCACCATCCCCCTGTTCCAGTGCCATGGCCAGCCGGATCCCAAATACATCGAGCTGGCGGGCCCCGCCTCTGAGGGCGACCGCATGCCCGCCACCAAACTGATGGTGGCCGACGAGCTGCCGGACACCGATCCCCAGAAGAAGGTGATCCAGGAGTTCATCCGGCTCTACAAGGAGGCCGGGCTGGACAAGCAGTTCCCCATCAACACCCACTCCGGCTATGCCTGGGATGCGATGTACCTCATCACCAACGCCATGAAGAAGGCCGGCACCGACCCCAAAAAGCTGAGGGACGCCATTGAGCAGACCAAAGGCTATGTGGGGATCTCCGGCATCTATAACCTGAGCCCCGAGGATCACAATGGCCTGGGGGTGGACTCCATGGTCATGGTGCAGGTGAAAGACGGCAGATTCACCCTGGCGAAATAAGACGCCCAAGGCAGGGGCGGGTCCGGTTCAGCTTTTAAACCCAGGAGCAACGCCAGGAAACCCTGGGGCCGGGGCGGCCGGCCGGCCCCTTCTGAGACCTGGGAGCCTCGCCATGCCAGAGCCACAGACCATGCGGGCCATGGTGCTCCCCCGGGTGGGGGGACCTTTGGAGCTCCGGGAACTGCCGGTACCCCGGCCGGGGCCGGGTCAGGTGCTGCTCAAGGTGAGCGCCTGCGGCGTGTGCCGCACCGATCTGCATGTGTATGACGGCGATCTCCCCCATCCCAAGCTGCCGGTGATTTTGGGCCACGAGATCGTGGGCCGGGTGGCGGCCCTGGGCGCGGGAGTGCATCAGTTCACCGTGGGCGAGCGGGTAGGCGTCCCCTGGCTGGGGCATACCTGCGGGAGCTGCCGCTTTTGCCGGGCCGGCCGGGAGAACCTCTGCGACGCGCCGGGCTTCACCGGCTACACCCTGGACGGGGGATATGCCGAGTATGCGGTGGCCGAGGCGGCCTACTGCTTTCCCCTCCCCGGGAGCCTGGAGGACGAGCGGGCGGCGCCGTTGCTGTGCGCCGGGCTCATCGGCTACCGCTCCTATCGGCTGGCGGGGGAGGGGCGGAACCTGGGGATCTACGGCTTCGGCGCGGCAGGGCACCTGGCGGCCCAGGTGGCCCGCTATCAGGGGCGCCGGGTCTTTGCCTTCACCTCCCCCGGGGACCGGGAGGCCCAGGAGTTCGCCCGGCGGCTGGGGGCGGTGTGGGCCGGGGACTCCACGGAACTGCCGCCGGAGGAGCTGGACGCGGCCATCATCTTCGCGCCGGTGGGGCCCTTGGTGCCCCAAGCCCTGCGGGCGGTGGTCAAGGGCGGGGTGGTGGTGTGCGGCGGCATCCACATGAGCGATATCCCTTCTTTCCCCTATGCCATCCTCTGGGGGGAGCGGGTGGTGCGCTCGGTGGCCAACCTCACCCGACAGGACGGGGAGGAGTTCCTGGCCCTGGCGCCCCAGATCCCCATCCGGCCGGAGGTGGAGCTGTTTCCCCTGGAGGCGGCGGAGGAGGCCCTGCAGCGCCTGCGGGAGGGCCGGCTGAGCGGCGCCGCGGTGCTGGTCATGGGGGATGGCATGCCGGCTTGACATGGGGGCAGAAACCTAATAAGGAAGATCAGGGAAACCTGGAGAGCGGGCTCAGGAAAATACTGAGGCGGGGCGGGTATGGCGGAGAGAGCGGTTGGCCGGGGGACCAGAAGGTGGCGGCAGGTGTGGGGGGTGGTGCTGGGACTGCTCCTGGCAGGGGCCGGCTGCGCCCCGGGACTGAGTCCCCATAGCGCCATTGAGGCGGCGAAGGCCCAGGTGGTGGATGTGGACCACTACCTGTTGGGGCCGGAGGATGCCATTGAGATCTCGGTGTGGAAGGAGCCGGAGCTCACCAAGCAGCTGATCATCCGGCCGGATGGGAAGATTTCTTATCCTCTCATCGGGGAGATCCAGGCGGCGGGCCGCACCGTGAAGGAGCTACGGGAGGAGATCTCCAAAAAGCTTGAGAAATTCGTCACCGACGCCCAGGTGACGGTGCTCCTGCTCAAGGCCCAGCATTACAAGATCTACGTGGTGGGCAAGGTGCAGAAGCCGGGGGAATTTGTGGCGGGGCGGCCGGTGACGGTGATGCAGGCCCTGGCCATGGCAGGAGGCCTGACGCCCTTCGCCTCCCCGGGGAAGATCGTCATCCTGCGCAAAAGCGGGGACCAGGAGCAGACCCTGCCCTTCAACTACAAGGAAGTGGCCCGGGGGCGGAATCTGGAGCAGAACCGGGTGCTGCTGCCCGGGGATGTGGTGGTGGTGCCCTGAGGGCGGGCCCCATGGGCTGGCGGCACATCCGGGGGAGGGTAAGGCCGCTGAGAGGGACGGCGCGCCAGGCGGTGAGGGGGGCCCGGCCAGCGCCCGGCCGGGGCGGGGGGAAAAGGGGGGGACGGCCGGGGCGTCTGGCGCCCCTCCTGCTGGTCTGGCTGCTCTGGGTCGGCGGGGCCGGGGCTGCGGACTGGGTGGTCACGCCGCAGATCCGCCTGGGCGGGGAATTCGACAGCAACCTCAACTACTCCTTTCAGAATCGCCAAAGCGACTTCATCCTCAAGGCCTGGCCGTCGGTGGACTTCACCTATGCCAGCGAGGTGAGCCAGTACACCGGCCGGCTGGCCCTCACCGGGATGCACTATCTGAAAAACTCCGGACTGGACAAGATCGACCAGAACGTCACCCTGGCGGGCAAGCGGCAGGTGCTGCCCCGGCTGGGGGTGACCTTCAGCGGCTCCTACATCCTGGACACCACCCTGCAGGAGGAGCTCACTGAGTCAGGTTTCATCATCACGCGCAGGCCCCGGCAGTCCTACCGCCTCAGCCCGGGGCTGACTTATCAGCTGACGGAGCGGGACTTCCTGGGTCTGGAGTACGGCTTCGGGCAGGTGAATTACCAGGACCCGGAGTTCCAGGATTACACCACCCATCTCCTGAGCCTGCGGTATGGGCACCTCCTGGCCAACGCCCGCACCACCCTGCGGCTGGGGGCGGCGGGGCAGGCGGTGAATTACTCCGCCGGCGGCAATCGCTACCGCATCCTCAATCTGGCGGCGGGGGTGGAGCACAAGGTGGCGGAGGACTTCAGCCTCACCGCCCTGGTGGGAGTCAATGTGACCCGCCTGAGGGAGCTGGTGGGGGTGCGAGGGCCCGGGGGCCTGTTCCTCGTCAGGCCGGAGACCTCCCTGAAGACCGGGCCGTTCCTGGAACTGGCCGTGACCCGGCGCTGGCCCCGCACCAGCCTGACGGGAGGGGTCAGCCGCACCGAGTCGGCCTCGGGGGGCGGGGACCTGCTGGAATACTACCGGGCCTTCCTCGGGGTGGACCACGCCGTGACAGAGCGGCTCAGGGCCGGGGTGGACAGCTCGGTCTATTACAGCACCTCCTCCCAGGAACGTTCGGACTACGAGAATGTCATCCTCAGCTTCGGGCCCCAGGTGAGCTATCAGCTGACGGAGAGGCTGACCTTGACCACCGGTTACCGCTTCGGCTACCGGGAGGACCTGGCGGGGGAGAGGAACACTCACCGGCACCTGGTGTGGCTGTATCTCAGCTACAGCCGGCCATGGCATTATCAGAGATAGGCACCGGTGGCGCGCCGCCGGCCTGGGCCGGGGTGGGGTGATGCCCCGGCGCCGGGCGTGGCCGGGGAGATCGGCCTACAGGAAAAAGGTTATTCGGGGAAGGGGCCAGGGGTCACAGACCCCTGCCC
>JAILZL010000014.1 GCA_023512475.1 Syntrophobacterales bacterium | reverse complement strand
GGGTCACAGACCCCTGCCCCCTCACCCGAGCCCCCTCCCCCAACCCCAGAAATGGGATGTGGCGCCCCGGCGCTCCGCCCCGCAGGTGCGGCTAGGTCTCCAGTTGGGCGAGGCCGCGGCGCATCTGCTCCGCCTGGTGGGTGAGCTCCTGGGAGGCGGAGCTGGTCTCCTGGGCGCTGGCCGCCACCTGCTGCATGACCTGGTTGATCTCCCCCATGGCCCGGTTGATCTCCTGAATCCGGCTGTGCTGCTCCCCGGAGGCCTGGCTGATGATGCTGAAGAGGTCCGACACCAGCTTGGCATCATCGCCCATGCGGTAAAATTCCTTCAGGGAATCCTCCACCAGCTCCCAGCCTTCCTGGATGGCTCCCAGACTGTGGCCGATGAGGCTTTCCGTCTCCTTGGCCGAGGTGGCGCTGCGCTGCGCCAGGTGGCGCACTTCGTTGGCCACCACCGCGAAGCCGCTCCCCGCCTCCCCGGCCCGGGCCGCCTCCACCGCGGCGTTGAGGGCCAGGAGGTTGGTCTGAAAGGCAATCTCGTCGATGGCCTTGACGATGGCGGCCATCTGCTCCCCGGCCTCCCGGATGCGGGCGATGGTGTCCTTGGTGCTGCGCAGCAGTTTATGACTGCTCTTCATGGAGGCCCGGGAGTTGTCCACCAGCCGGGCCGCCTCCCGGGTGTTGTGGGCGTTTTGCTGGATCAGGGAGGTGATTTCGGCCACCGCGGCGGCGGCCTGCTCCAGGGAGGCGGCCTGTCTTTGGGCCCCTACGGCCAGATGCTCGCTGGCCGCGGTCACCTGACGGGAAGCGGCCGCCACCTGTTCGGCACTGCCCCGCAATTCCTCCTGCAGGCGGCGGAGGTGTCGGGCCGCCTTCCGGAGCGACTGCCCGCCCCAGCCCCCCAGGAGGGCCGCCAAGGTGAAGGCGAGGAGGGGAAACCAGGTGCGGGCCCCGGCCGCCGCATACACCATCTGCCTCATTGCCTCCACCCCAGCACCGGTTCCGGCTGCCGGGGCCGACGCGGCCAGCTCCCCCAGCCGGCCGAACCACCACCATCCCGCCAGACCCAGGAGGGCGAGGGACGCCACGCTCAGCCCCAGGACCAGCACCACCTGCTTCAGGATGCCCATCCGGTTCATATTCGTCTCCCTTTCCCCCATCGGCTGATTTCCAGGAAAACTCAAGGAAAATTCAGGTGATAAGAAAAAAAAGCGAGGCCCCCGGCCAAAGCTTGTGGGGAGCCGGGCCAAGGGTCGGCGGGCGGCCGGGAGCACCGCCCGCGCGACGGCTTTTCCCCCGTGGGGCGGCGGACGAGGGGAATGACCCCGGGGATCAGGACAGGTTGATGACCCGGGCCAATTCCCGGCTGAAGGTGTGGATCCGGTAGGGCTTGCGGATGACGCCCTTGAAGCCATACTCCTGATAATTGGTGATGATGGGGTCGTCGGCATAGCCGCTGGAGACGATGACCCGGGCCTCCGGGGCCAGGTGCAGGAGACGGCGGATGGTCTCCTTGCCGCCCAGACTCCCGGGAATGGTGAGGTCCATGATGACCACGTCAAAGGGCCGGCCGGCATGGCGGGCCGCGTCATAGAGCCGCAGGGCCTCCTCGCCGTCGCGTGCGAAGTCGGCCTCATAGCCCAGGTGGGCGAGAATCTTGCCGGCCACGCTGCGCACCATCTCATCGTCATCCATGACCAGCACCCGACCCCGACCGGGCACCGGCTCCGCCGGGGCGCGGGGCCGGGGCGGCGGGGCTTCCCGGGCGGACGCCGGCAGATAGATATGAAAGACTGTCCCCTGCCCCACCTGGGAGGTCACGGTCATGTAACCGCCGTGATTCTTGATGATGGAATAGGCGGTGGCCAGCCCCAGGCCGCTCCCTTTCTGTTTGGTGGAGAAAAAGGGGTCGAAGATCTTCGCAAGGTAGGCCTCCGGGATCCCCACCCCCTGATCCTTGACGGAGATCTTGATATACGGGCCTTGCGGCAAAGGCAGAGGGCTGTCGGGCCCCAGCCGGACATTTTCCCCGGTGACCCAAATGGTGCCTCCCCGGGGCATGGCCTGCACCGCGTTGAGGATGAGGTTCTGGATGACCTGACTGAACTGGGCCGGGTCCACTTCCGCAGGCTTGAGATCCGGCGCCAGGTCGAAGGCCACCCGGGCCTGGGAGCCCCGGCAGGTGAAGTTGGCGCTCTCCCGGATGAGCTCCGGCAGGAAGGCCACCTCCTTCACCGGTGCCCCGCCTTTGGCAAAGGTGAGGAGCTGCTGCACCAGATCCCGGGCCCTGAGGGCCGCCCGCTCCGCCTCCGCCAGCCGGGGCAGGAGCAGATCCTGGTCCTGGTGGGCGATCATGGCCAGCGACAGATTCCCCAGGATGCCGGTGAGGATGTTGTTGAAATCGTGGGCAATGCCGCCGGCCAAAATGCTCAAGGAGGAGAGCTTCTCGATCTTGCGGAGCTCCGCCTCCAGTTGCCGGTGTCCGGTGATGTCCTGGAAGACCAGGACCACCCCGTCCACCTGACCGCTCCGATCCACGATGGGTGCGGCGGTGGCGGAGATGCTCCGGGCCGCTCCGTCCCGGGGCCGGAGCAGGGCCTGGGCAGGCAGCCGCAGCGGCCGGCCGGTGCGGATCACCTCCAGGACCGGATCCACGGCCCCGCCGTTGGACTCCTCACTGAGGCAAAACACCTGTGCGGCCGGCACGCCCTTGGCCTCGGCCTGGGTCCAGCCCGTGAGGCGCTCCGCCACATCGTTCATGAGCACGATGCGCCCCTGGGTGTCGGTGGCGATCACCCCGTCGCCGATGGAGCGCAGCGTCACCGCCAGGCGTTCCTTTTCCGTGGCCAGCTGCTCTTCGATCTGCTTTTGGGCGCTGATGTCGAAGCACACCCCGATGACATGGTCGATGCGCCCCTGGGCATCCAGGATGATCTGCCCCCGGGCCTGAACCCAGACCAGATGCCCCTCCCGGTGGCGGATGCGGTAGGAGCGCACGTAGGAGAGGGTGCCCTCCAGGGCCTGGACAAAGAGGCGCCGGGCCTCGGGCAGATCCTCGGGCACGATGAGGTCGCACCATTTCCGCCGCCCGGAGGTGAAGTCCTCCCGGGGGTAGCCCGTGAGGGTCTCCACCTGGTCGTCGAAGACCTCGATGCGCCAGTCGGCATAACCCCTAAAGACCACCCCCGGAATGCTGCTCACCAGGAGGCGGTAGTTCTCTTCGCTGCGGCGCAGGGCCTCCTCCGAGCGGCGGCGGGCGGTGATGTCCACCACCTGCTTTACCACCAGGGTCACCTGCCCCTGATCGTCAGTGACGGGAAAGGCCCTCAGCTCCAGGATGCGGCCGTCGGGGGCCGTCATCTCCCGGACCTGCATGGTGCCCTGGGTGAACACTTCCTGGACCAGGCACGGCCGGCAGGGCTCCTGGCAATGGACAAACAGCTGGTGGCAGAACTCCTGCGGCACCGGAGCGGGGGCGGGGAAACCGGGGCGCCAGTTGCTCATCACCACCCTGAGGTCCCGGTCCAGGACCACGATCAGATCCTGGAAGGCGGTGAAGGTGGCGGTGAGGAGATTATGGTAGGTTTCCCGCTCGCTCTCCGCCTGGCGGCGGGCGGTGATGTCCAGGATGACCCCCTGGAACGCCAGGGGCCGGCCATCCGTATCGGTGATGAGGCGGGCTTCGTCCCGCAGCCAGACCACCCGCTGGTCCTGGGTGAGCATGCGGTATTCCGCCGCGAACGGCGCGCCCTCCGCCTGGCAGCGGGCCATCTCCGCCAGCACCCGGTCCCGGTCCTCCGGGTGCAATTGCCGGCGCCACAGGTCCGGGTCCTGTTCATAATCGGACCAGGAAAAGCCGAGGATGGCTTGGGCCTGGGGACTGACAAAGAGCTTGGCGGCAAAGTCGTCCGCCCGGGCCGTGTAGGTGATGGCCGGGATCTGCTCCACCAGGGTGCGGTAGCGCAGTTCGGAGCGCCTCAGGGCCTCCTCCGCCTCCCGGCGCCGGGAGATGTCCGCCGCCAGGAGCAGGGCCTGCTGGAAACGCCCGGCCTCATCCACCATCCGCTTACCGGTGAGGGCCACCGGCAGGTGCCGGCCGTCCCGGCAGGCCAGGGTCAGCTCCTCCTCGGCGATCTCGCCCCCCTGCTTCAGGGCGAAAAAGACCTGTTCAAAGACCGGCACCGAGGCGGGGGTAAGGAAGGTGCCGAACCAGCGGTCCAGGACCTCCTCCCGGGAGTAGCCGGTGAGGTCCAGCCAGGTCTGGTTGACGTCCAGGAAGCGGCCGTCGGCGTCCAGGGTCTGGTAGGCCAGAGGGGCCCGGTCATAGAGGAGGCGGAATCGCTCCCGGCTCTGGCGCAGGGCCTCCTCGGTGCGGCGCTGGCCGGTGAGGTTTTCCACCAGGGCCAGGCCCGCCACCGGGGCCCCGTTCTCCTCCCGCACCAGGCTGAGGCTCACCCGGGCCCAGAGCGTCTGATGGTCTGCCCTCAGGTAGTGCTTCTCCACCTGATGGAAATCCTCCGGGCTCTGCCTCAGGGCCTCAAACAGACGGCGGCAGGTCTCCGCCAGCACCCCCCCGGGGTCCAGCATCTCCGTAAAGGCGCGGTTGGCCTCCACCACCTCGCCGGTGGCGGAGAGGATGGCCACCCCCAGGGACGGCAGGGACAGCATGGCCCGCCAGCGGGCCTCGGCTTCCCGGCCGGCGCGGAGGGCCTGCTTCAGGCGGGTAATATCGGTGCCCCAGACGGCCACCAGCGGGCGGTCAGGGGGATCCCCGGAAAGGGGGGTGGCCTCCACCTGGACCCAGCGCACCTCCCGGGCAGGGGTCAGGAGGCGCACCTCCCCGGACACGGGGCGGCCCCGCAGGAGCTGCTGCCCTCCCTCCCGGACCCGGCCCCGGTCCTCGGGGTGCACCGCCTCCCAGGCCTGGCCCGGATCCAAAACCAGGCTTTCCCGGGGGCGCCCCAAAAGCCGGCCGGCCGCAGGGGAAAGGAACAGAGTCCGGGGGCCGGTGTCCGTTACGGCCACCAGCCACAGGCAGATTCCGCTGTCCTCCAGCACCTGGGCCCACCAGGAAGGGGGTCTCACACTATCCGGCACTTTCTCCATAGGACGTGGCATCGGCAACGGCCGGAAACCCGGTCTCCGGCAATCTTTTCCCGCCCTTATGCATTTTTATCGGCCCCCATCACGAGGTAACTTAAATTCTGGTCATACGGGCGGCCCTTTTCTCTGGCCTCGGGGCCCTCATTGGGCTAAAAGGGGGCCATGGGGAAGGGGTGGCCAAAAGCCCTCTATCCCTTTACCCTGCCCGCGGTTGCGCCGCTTCCTGCCGGGATGCCCGGGGAGCAAGGGAAATGGGGCCTTGGGCCCCACCCCTCCTGGCCGGGAGGGCACAAAGATGGCAGGCCCCAGGCCAGACCCCCAGCCCGTGTCTCACGGGCGGAAAGGAGGAAACATGCGTCCCGGACGGTTGTTCAGGTGGGCGATGGCGGCCCTCCTTCTCACCGCGGCCGCCGCCGGGTCCGCAGCCCGAATGCACCCGGAATCCTGGTATCAGCGCCAATGGTGCCGGGAGCACCAGGGCCAGGTGGAGTATCTCCTGCCGGACAAAACCCGCTGTTACTGTCTCACCGAGACCCATGCGGTGGAATTCGATTTCGGGCCCAAATGGGCCGAAGCCATCGGCCAGGCCCTGTATTACAGCCTCCAGACGGGCAAGCGGGCCGGCATCGTCCTCATTCTGGAAAAGGAGACGGACTACAAGTATTGGCTGCGCCTCAACACCACCATCCAGCATTTTCAGTTGCCCATTGACACCTGGATGATGACCCCTTAAGGTCCGCTTTCGGAGGCAGGTTCTGCTACCCTTGTGCCTTTCTTCGGGGTACAATTAAAGTAAGGGGAAGCCCCGGGCCGCCGGGCGGCCATGGACCGGCCGGCCGGAATCCGTCGGCCCCGGGGTGGATGGATACAGGCCAGGGTTCAGGCGTTCTTCCCTGCGCGGGCCCCATTTGGCGCCGCAGCCGGGGCGGGCAAACGGGGGGCTCAGCCGAGCCGGCCTCCCCGGCCCCGGCATCAGGTCCGCCACGGACGGCGGAACAGGCATCTCACCCCGCTCGGGAGAAGCTCTATGGAATATCTCCTCCTGTTGGGCGCTTGGGGGAAAAATGTGGTGACGGAGGCCACTTCGGTCCTGCATACGGCCTTCTCCCGCTTTTTCGATCATCCGCAGCTGGTGTTTGTGGCGGCGCTGGCGGTGGTGGCCCTGGCCATCTGGCTCATGCGTCTGAGGTAGCCCGGACTCCCTCCGGAAGGCCCGGAATCCCCGGGAGGGGGCGGCGCCTTCGAACCCGGCCCGCCCCGGGCAGGCCCTTTCACCGGCGTCCCGGACCCCCAGCGGCGCTCCGACCCTCGCCTGTGCCCGACCGGGGCCCCTCCTGCTTTTTCCTTCAAACCCAGCCCCAAACCTGCTACAATGGTGATGTTTAGACCCATTGGGGTGCAGGAGCCTCATGCCCGGACCCTGGGAATCCCATATCTGCCCCGGCTGTGCCTGCCTGTGCGATGACCTCGACCTGGTGGAGGCCGACGGCGGCCTCCAGGCGCACAATGTCTGCGCCTGGGGCAGCGCCAAGTTCCTGGGGAGCAAGAAGTTCCACCCGGGGCAGCCCCGGCGTCGGCTGACGGCGCCCTTTGTCCGGCGGCGGGGCCGCCGGGAGGAGGTGAGCCCCGAGGCGGCCCTGGCTCAGGCGGCGGAGCTCCTGGCCCGGGCCCGGCGGCCGGTGGTCTTCGGCCTCACTGCCTGCGGCTCCCGGGCCCAGGAAGCGGCCCTGGCCGTGGCCCGGCACCTCCGGGCCCGCCTGGAGCCCGCGGATTTGAACCTCATGGCGCCGTATTATCAGGCTCTCCTCACCGCCGAGATCCACCACGCCTCTCTGGAGGTCCTGCGGGATGAAGCGGACACGGTGCTGTATTGGGGGGCCAATCCGTTGCACTCCTGCCCCCGCCATCTGACCCGCTACACGGTCTTTGCCCGGGGCCGCTTCACGGAACGGGGCGTGGAGGACCGCCGGCTGGCGGCGGTGGACCTGCACCGCACCGAGCTGGCCCGTTTCTGTCAGGTGTTTGTCCGGGTGGCCCCGGGCGCTGATCTGGAGCTGATCCGGGCGGTTCAGGGGGTGCTGAGCGGCGCTTCCCGGGCCACCGTCACAGGGGCTGTGCGTCTGGCGGAATTCCTGCGGCACGGGGAGGTGGGGGTGATTTTCGCCGGGAGGGGCCTGGCCGTGGGGGCGGAGGCGCTGGCCCGTTTTGCCGCCCTGGGGGACCTGATCCGGGTCCTGAGGCCCGCGCGGCGGTTCTTTCTGTTGCCCTTGGCCTCCGACTTCAACAGCGCCGGGCTCTACCACCTGCTCCTGACCCGCCTGGGGAGCCCCTGGGCGCCGGACTTCGGGGAGGGGGACCCCCCCGTTTTCCGCTCCCAGCCGGTGCGGTGGGAGGAGGTGGACGCCCTCCTGGTCACCGGCGCCGACCTCTTCTGGCTGCTCCCGGAGGAGACCCGCCGGGATCTCACCCGCCGCCAGGTGCCGGTGGTGGCCGTGGGCCCGTGGGAGGACCGCACCGTGGCCCGGGCTGCGGTGGCCCTGCCCGCGGCCCTGGAGGGCATCGAGGTGGAGGAGGTGGCCTACCGCCAGGACGGCATCCCGGTGTGCCTCCGGCCCGTGCTCCCACCGCCGGCCCCGGCGGCCCACCAGGTGTTGACGCAGTTGCTGGAGATCTCTTCCTAAGAGGTGCATATGTCTGACGACAAACCGGCCTACCCCATCGTGGTCCTGGAAACCACCATGGGCACCATCAAACTGGAGCTGTGGCCCGACAAGGCCCCCGTCACGGTGGACAACTTCCTCACCTATGTGCGGGAAGGTTTTTATGACGGCCTCATCTTCCACCGGGCGGTGCAGAATTTCGTGGTGCAGACCGGGGGCTACGAGCCCGGCATGGTCTATCGGCAGCCCACTCATCCGCCCATCAGGAATGAGGCCGACAACGGCCTGAAGAACACCCGGGGCACCATCGCCATGGCCCGGGCCTATCCCATCAACAGCGCCGCGGCCCAGTTCTTCGTCAATCTGGCGGACAACCCCAAACTGGATCACAAAGGCCCGGAGCCGATGAATTTCGGCTATGCGGTCTTCGGGCGGGTCATCTCCGGCCTCCATCTCCTGGAGATCCTGGCCACCAAGCCGGTGACGGTGCGGGAACAGCACCAGAACGTCCCCTACGAGGAGGAGGTCATTCTGAAGGCCTACGTGGAGGGGGAGCCGCGCTGAGGGGGCAGGGTCCCATGCGGCGGAAGATCGCCGGCGGCCGGATCTTTGACCCCGCCTCCGGCCGGCGCGGCGAGACGGGGGACCTCTACCTCCACGGGGAGCGGCTGGTGCCGCCCCTGGAGGAGGTGGACGAGGTCCTGGAGGCCCACGGGCAGGCGGTGCTGGCCGCCGGAGTGGAGCTCCGGGCCCCCCTGTGGGGCTTCGGAGGGCATCTTCTGCACCTCCGGGGCGAAGCCCTGCCGCCGGAGCAGGTGGGGGAGCTGTATGCCCGGCTGGGCTATACCCACGTGCATGCCGGCGGCGTCACGGTGGCCACCGCCGGGGCCATGCACCGGCACCTGGCGGCCCTGAGGGTGGTGGACGCCTCCGCCTCCCTGGAGGTGAACTTACGGGATCTGGATCTGGCCCTGAAAGACCCGGCCCGGCTGCCCGAAGTGGCCCAGACCCTCTGCCTCCTCCAGGCCCGCACCCGCACCCTGGGCCTCAGCGTGGCGGAGCCCTTTGTGCGCTACCGCCAGGACTACTACGCCCATCGCACCCTGCCGGGACCTCAGGCCCTGGAGGTCCTGGCGGCGCTGGCGGCGGGGCTGGGGTGCCGCCTCTTTCTTGAGGCCTTCCCGGAGCTCCTGTCCTGGCCCCTCCCGGAGCCGGAACGCTTCCATCTCGGGGGCCTGAGCCGGGCCCTGGTGGGGGAGGCCGAGGCCGGGGCGGCCGCCCGGCTGCTGGGGGCGGGGGCCACCGGCGATCTGGGTCTGTGCCTGCCGGGTCCGGCCAGCCTGCCGGTGTGGGTGGAGGTCGGGGGCTTTGCCCCCCGATGCCTGAACGCCCGGCCGGGTCCAAAGGAGGTGAAGCGGGCCCGGAAGCTGGCCCTGGATTTTCCTTGCCGGGGACTGGCCTTCTCCACCCTGGGCCCCCTGTCCCGCCTGGAAGAGGATTTCCCCCGCCTCCTGACCTGGCTGGGGGGACCGGACCACCGGCCGCCGGGACGGAATGCGGCGCCGGACCCCCGGGGCTGGACCCTGTTCGACTGGGCCTACGCCACCCGGTTTCTGCCGGCGGAGCTCCTGGGCCTGCGCGACCGGGGGCGCCTCACCCCCGGGGCCCGGGCCGACATTGCTTTGTATGATCTGCCGCAAGACGGCCGCCTCGACGGTCTGGCCCGCTGCCGTACCCTGATCAAGGCCGGCCGGGTGGTGATCCGGGACTATGTCCGGGTGGATCCGGAGGTGCCCCGGCAGATCCTGTTCCGGCAGGCGGAGGCGGCGGAGACGCGCCTCTTTGGGGAGCTCAGCCGGGCCTTCAGCTTCCGGCCGGAGACCCTCTGGTCGCTGGAGCAACTGGGCGGTCCCTGGGCCGAGGTTTGACGCATGCTCACCGCTCCGGAGCTCCTGGAGTTTCTGCCCCAAACCGACTGCGGCCAGTGCGGCATGACCTGCGCCGACTTTGCCGGGCTGCTCCTGGCGCGGGATTTGTCGCCGGCTGACTGCCCGGTGCTGCATGAGCCGGAGTACGCCGGCTTCATTGAGGCCCTGGAGGAGCTTCTGGCCACGGCGCCGGCCGCCGGCCGGGGCATGGCCATCGACCCGGCGCGCTGCATCGGCTGCGGCATCTGCGTGGCCATGTGCGAACACCACCTGGCCCAGGTGCCGGAGGCCCGGGCCGGTCGGGGACCCGGACTGGGCGACCGGGTGATCTTCCGGGTGGTAAACGGCCAGGTGGTGGTGGTGAACCAGGAGCTGTGCGTGCGGCTCCTGCAGGCGGCGGAGAAATGCAGCAAATGTGCGGAACATTGTCCCACCGAGGCCATCACCCTGCGCTGAAGCCGGAAACCGCCCGGTGGCGTCTGAGCCTGAGGGATGGGCGTCGATGGACGTGCCCCTGAACCTGGAAGACTGTGATCCCCGCTTCCCGGAAATGCTGGCCCTGGAGCCGGGCTGCGGTCATCTGTGGCGCTGCGTGGGCTGCGGCACCTGCACCGCCCTGTGCCCGGTGAGCGCCGTCAACCCGGAGTTCAGCCCGGGTCTCATTCTGCGGCAGGTGCTCCTGGGGCTGAAGCGGGAGGTGCTGGCCGCGCCCCTCCTCTGGCAGTGCGCCCGCTGCGCCCGCTGTTCGTATTTCTGCCCGCAGGAGGTGCGGTTTGTGGATATCATCCAGGCCCTGCAGCGGCTGGCGGTGGAGGAGGGCTACCTCCCCCCGGAGGTGGCCCGGAGGGTGGAGGAGGCCGAAGCCCTGCTGGCCCGACTCCGGCAGCGCACCCTGGAGCGCCTCACCGCCCCCGGGACCGGGGCCCTTTCCCCCCGGGAGGTGCTCAGCCGCACCCTGAGGGAGATGGACCCCGAGCATGAGGGGGACTAACGGACTTCCCCAGCGGCCTTCCCGGAACGGGGGGCCGGCATGGCGTTGATCACTCCCCTGACCCGGGCGACCAGCTCCCGCATCCTGGTGGTGGGGGGCGGGATCGCCGGCCTGCAGGCCGCCCTGGATCTGGCGGAACTGGGCTTTCCCGTCACCCTGGCGGAGCAGGGGCCGTCTGTGGGCGGTCTCATGGCGCAGCTGGACAAGACCTTCCCCACCCACGACTGCGCCATGTGCATCCTCTCCCCCCGGATGCTGGAGGTGGCCCGCCATCCCCTCATTGAAATCCTCACCCTGACCCGTCTGGCCACCCTCACCGGGGAGCCGGGGGATTTCATCGCCACCCTGAGCCGCCGGCCCCGGTATGTGGTGCTGGAGCGCTGCTCGGGCTGCGGCGAGTGCACCCGGGTCTGTCCCCGGAGCCTGCCGGACCCCTTCAACCTGGGGCTGAGCCGGGCCAAAGCCATCCGGGTGCCCTTCCCCCAAGCCGTGCCCCAGGCGGCGGTCCTGGACCCGGGGGCCTGCCGTCATTTCCAGGGGCGGCCCTGCCGCGCCTGTGTGGAGATCTGCCCCGCCGGCGCCGTGGACCTCTCCCAGGAGCCGGAGACCCTGGTGCGGCGGGTGGGCGCGGTGCTCCTCACCTGCGGCCTTGCTCCTGCGCCCCTGGGGGATTTCCCCGGGGCCACCCTCCCCGGGGTGCTCACCAGCCTGCAGTTTGAGCGCCTGCTCAGCGCCACCGGCCCCACCGGCGGCCGGGTGGTGCGTCCCGGAGACGGCGCCCCCATCCGGCGGCTGGGCTTCCTGCAGTGCGTCGGCTCCCGGGAGCCGGAGCGGGGGGCGCCTTTCTGCTCCAGCCACTGCTGCCTGGCCAGCCTCAAGGAGGCGGTGCTGGCTGCGGAGCTGGGCCCCCCCGGGCTGGAGAGCGTCATCTTCGCCATGGACCTCCGGGCCCCGGGGAAAGGCCAGGAGGCCTACCTGGAGCGGGCCCTGGCCCGGGGGGTGAGGGTGATCCGCTCCCGGGCGGCGGCGGTGGAGCCCCGGCCCAACGGCGGGGTGGCGGTCCTCTTCACCGACCTTCACGGCCGGCGGGGGGAGATGGAGGTGGATCTGGCGGTCCTGGCGCTGGGGCAGCGGCCCGCGGCGGCCTTCCCCGAGCTGGCCCGGCGCCTGGGCCTGCCCCTGGGGCCGGGACAATATTCCGCCTCCCCGGGCGTGGAGCCCTGGGAGACTCTCCGGCCGGGAATCTGGGTCGGGGGGGCCGCCCGGGAGCCCGGGGATATTACCGACTCCCTGTTGTCCGCCGCGGCCGGGGCCCAGGCGGCGGCCACCCTGCTGGCGCTGGCCCCCCGGCCCAGCCTCACCCCCGCAAAGATGCCCCCTCCGGCGGCGGCCACCGCCGGCCCGCCCCGCATCGGCGTGTATCTGTGCCATTGCGGCACCAACATCGCCAAGACCATCGATCTCTCCCGGCTGGCGGAGCACGTCCGGGGGCTGCCCGGCGTGGTGTGGGCGGCCGACCCCCTCTTTGCCTGCTCGGCGGACGCCACCCGGCAGTTGGCCCAAGCCATCGGGGAGCATCACCTCACCCGGGTGGTGGTGGCGGCCTGCACCCCCCGCACCCACGAAGCCGTCTTCCGGGAGGTGCTCCTCCAGGCCGGCCTCAACCCCGGTTTCCTGTGCTTTGCCAACCTGAGGGAACAGTGTGCCTGGGTGCATCAGAACGACCCGGAGGGCGCCCTGCAGACCGCCCGGGACCTGCTGGCCATGGCGGTGCGGCGGGCCTGGGTGGTGCCGCCCCTGGAGGTGCATGCCTTTCCGGTGATTCCCCGGGCCCTGGTGATCGGAGGCGGCCCGGCGGGGCTCACCGCGGCCCTCGCCTTGGCGGACCAGGGCTTCCACACCTATGTGGTGGAGCGGGAAGCCCAGCTGGGAGGCATGGCCCGGCGCCTCAGCTATACCCTGGAGGGCACCGACCCCCGGCGGCTCCTCCAGGACCTGGAGGCCGCGGCCTACGGTCATCCCAACGTCGAGATCCTCACCGGGGCCCAGGTGGCCGAGGTCTCCGGGCAGGTGGGGCGCTTCCGGAGCCGGGTGCGGCGGCAGGGCGGCCGGGAGGTGGTTCTGGAGCATGGGGTGGTGCTGCTGGCCACCGGCGGCCGGGAATTCCGCCCGGAGGGCCGCTTCGGCTACGGCCAGGACCCCCGGGTGCTGACCCAACTGGAGCTGGAGGAGCGTCTGGCCGGGGAGGACCCGGAGCTCCACCGGGCCTGCCAGGTGGTGATGCTGCAGTGCGTCGGCTCCCGGGAACCCGGGCGGCCCTGGTGCAGCCGCCTGTGTTGCTCCCATGCCCTGAAAAATGCTATTCTGCTGAAAAGGCGTCGGCCCGGGGTGGAGATCACCGTGCTCTACCGGGACCTGAGGGCTTACGGCCGCCGGGAGGTGTACTACCAGGAGGCCCGGGAACTGGGGGTGCAGTTTCTCCCCTATGATCCCGGCCGGCCCCCGGAGGTGAGTCTTCCCCGGAAGCGGCCCCTCCGTCTCCGGGTCTGGAGTGAGCTTCTTCAGCGGGAGATCACCCTGACGGCGGACCTTGTGGTCCTGAGCGCCGGGGTGGAGCCCCATCCCGGAGGGGCGGAGGCGGCCCGCCTGGTGGGGACGCCCCTGAGCCCCGAGGGCTTCCTCCAGGAGGCCCATGCCAAGCTGCGGCCGGTGGAGACGGTGGTGGAAGGGGTCTTCCTCTGCGGCCTGGCCCACTCGCCCCGGAGCCTGGAGGAGGCCCTGACGCAGGCCGAAGCCGCGGCCCTGAAGGCGGCGGCGCTGCTCGCCCGGCCGGCCATCCTCAGCGGCGAGCTCTACGCCCGGGTGGAGGAGGCCCACTGCCGCCGCTGCCTCACCTGCATGGGGGTCTGTCCCTACCACGCCCTGCGCCTGGGCCCCACCGGCCGCCCCCAGGTGGTGCTGGAGGCCTGCCGGGGCTGCGGGCTGTGCGCCACCGTCTGCCCGGCCCGGGCCATCAGTCTGAGCCGGGCCACGGAAACGGAGATTCTGGCCCAGATCACCGCCATCCTGGAGGTCTGAGGAACTCCGCACCGGGCACCTGCCGGCCCCGGCCGGCGGCCCCGGGGAGGGAGACGAGATGCTACGGGAAAGTTATTGCGGCCTCTGTGACGACTGCCAGCTGGGGCACCCGGAGTTCCTGAAGACCGTGCGCCAGATGCAGGAATACCTCCTCCGCTTCCGGGCAAACTGGTGGGTACACTGCTTTCCGGCCGAGGAAGGCTTCGATTTCAACGAATTCCGCAAGGGCCTGGAGTGGTTCCTCAGCCACACCGAGTGTCCGGGCTGCAAGGGCGGCCGGGGGGTGGAGATCTGCCCCATCCGCCGCTGCGCCATCGAGCGGGGCCTGCCCCAGTGCTCCCATTGCCCGGACCTGGCGGCCTGTGACAAATTCGATTTTCTCCTGACGGAGTTCCCGGACGTCAAGACCAATCTGCGCCGCAAACAGTTGAAACTCAAGGCCCGGGAATTCCACCAGAAGCTGCAGGGCGAGACCACCTGACCCTGCCCTTCTTGTGCGGTGCGCCGGATGGAACGCCTGCCGCCCCTTCGCCTCCGGGAGACCGATGCCGCCCTGGAGCTCACCCTCCGCCTGTTTCTGGAGGAGGTGCGCCTCAGGCTGGACAAGGACCGCTGCATCCGCTGTGATGTCTGCTCGGTGGTCTGTCCCCGGCAGGCGGTGCGGCTCCTCCCCGGGGAAGAGAGCCTCACGGTGGCCATCGACCCCTGGCTCTGCGTGCTCTGCGAGGTCTGCTCCCACTTCTGTCCGGTGGGGGCCATCACCCTGACCTACCAAGAACGGCCCAAAGCGGTGCTGGCCAACCACCGGGCCCTGGCGCCCTTCTATCCCAAGGTGGAGCTGGACCCGGAGAAGTGCCCGGAGCCCTGCCCGCCCCTCCCCGAGGGGGAGGAGCACTGGTGCCGGGCCCAGCTGCGGCTGGTGCCCAACGATCTCACCCAGTGCCCCAAGGAGTGCCGCCGCTGTTTGGCGGCCTGCCCCCGTCAGGCCCTGGTACCCGATGAGGCCGGCGGCCGCCCGCGGCCGGAGCCGGATGCCTGCCTGCGCTGCCAGCGGTGTCTGGCCGCCTGCGAACAGGGGGCCCTGTGCGTCATGCCGCAGTTCCGGGGCCGGGTGGAGATCGATGACCGCAAGTGCCCGCCGGATTGCCTGAAGTGCATCCACATCTGTCCGGTGAAGCTCATCGTGCGGGAGGGCCCCCGGGTGTATCTGGCTCAGGAGACCTGCAGCCTCTGCGGGGTGTGCCAGGCCATTTGCGATCAGGACGCCGTCACCCTCATCCGGGAGGAGGTGGTGGCCCAGGAGGGGCGCTTCTCCCATGCCTGGGAGCAGGCGGTGGCCCGGCTGCTGGCCCCCAGGACCGCTGAGCCATGACCCCAAAACGTCCCCCGACCTCCTCCCCTCCTGCCGGTGGCGCCGAAGACCTGCGGATCGGGGTGTACATCTGCCACTGCGGCCTCAATATCGCCGGGGTGATCTCCCCGGTGGAGCTGGCCCGTCGCGGCCAGGACCTGCCGGGGGTGGTGGTGTGCCGCCATCAGCTCTATGCCTGCTCCGAGGCCGGGCAGCGGGAGATCGCCCAGGATATTGCCGCGGCGGGCCTGACCCGGGTGGTGGTGGCGGCCTGCTCCCCCCGGATGCACGAGCTCACCTTCCAGCGCCTCCTCAAGGAGCAGGGTCTCAACCCCTATCTGCTGGAAATGGTGAACCTCCGGGAGCACTGCACCTGGGTGCACGCCCTGGAGCCCCGGGAGGCCGAAGCCAAGGCCTGGGAGCTCCTCCTCATGGGGCTGGCCAAAGTCCGGCTGGCCCAGCCCCTCCGGGAGCGGCAGGTGCCGGTGACCCGCCGGGCCCTGGTGGTGGGGGGAGGCCCCGCGGGACTGAAGGCGGCCCTGGAAATGGCCCAGGCGGGCGCACAGGTGGTCCTGGTGGAGCGCCGCCCGGTTCTGGGGGGACTGGCGGCCCGCTGGCACCGCACCTTCCCCCACGGCCGCCACGCCGCCGCCCTCCTGGGGCCGCTCATGGCCGGAGTGAGCCGGCATCCCCGCATCCGGGTCCTCACCGACACCGAGGTAACGGAGTTCGGGGGCTACGTGGGGAACTACCGGGTGCGTCTGCGGCGGCATCGGCCCTGGGTGGGCGAGGCCTGCGACCGCTGCAGCGCCTGCCTGGAGGTCTGCCCCGTCGCCCTGCCGGATGACTTCCAGGCGGGCCTGAGGGAGCGGCGGGCCATCTGGCTCCCCTCCCCAATCCTCTTCCCTCCCCGGGCGGTGGTGGACCGGGAGGCCTGCACCCGCTGCGGGGCCTGTGTGGCCGCCTGCCCCCGGGGGGCCCTGGAGCTGGAGGCCGGCGCCGAGGAGGAGGAACTCACGGTGGGCGCCGTGGTGGTGGCCACCGGCGCGGTGCCCTATGATCCGGCGGCCGACCCCCACCCTTTCTGGGCCCCCGCCCCCCAGATCCTCACCTCCGCGGCCCTGGAGCGCCTGCTGGCCCCCGACGGCCCCAGCGGCGGGCGGGTGCTGCCGCCGGGGCTGGCGGCGGAGCCCCGGGAGATCGCCTTTCTTCTGTGCGTCGGCTCCCGGGAGGAGGAGGGCTTCCGGGACTGCTCCCGGGTCTGCTGCCCCACCGCCCTGAAGCAGGCCCTGGAGCTGAAGCGGCGGCTTCCCCAGGCCCGCATCCGCCTCTATTACCGGGATATCCGCACCCCCAGACCGGAGGGGGAGGCGCTCTATGCCGCGGCCCGGGAGGCGGGGGTGATCTTTCTCCGGGGGCGGGTGACCGCAGTGGTGCCGGAGGCCACGGGCACAGTGCTCATCCGCGCCGAGAATGACCTCCTCCGGCGGCCAATCACCGACCGGGTGGACCTGGCGGTCCTGGCGGTGGGCTTGCGCCCCGGAGACGGCACGGACCTGCGCCAGACGCTCCGGCTTCCCGCGGGGCCGGATGGCTTCTTCCTGGAGGCCCACCCCAAGCTCAAGCCCCTGGAGACCGTCCTGGATGGGGTCTTTCTGGCGGGCACCTGCCAGGGGCCCAAGGATCTGGCGGAGACCTTCACCCAGGCCACCGCCGCGGCGGGAAAGGCCATCGGCCTGTTGGCCCACGAGACCCTCATCCTGCCGGGCCTGGTGGCGGTGGTGGACCAGGCAGCCTGCGTGGGCTGCGGGCGCTGCGTAAAGGAATGCCCCTACCAGGCCATGGTCCTGGCAGGGGAAGGAAAGGAGGCCCGGGCCCGGGTGGTGGCGGCGGCCTGCAAGGGCTGCGGGGTGTGCGCCGGGGCCTGCCCCACCGGCGCCGCTCAGGTGCTGGGCTTTACCGACGCCATGCTGACGGCCCAGATCGACGCCGCTCTGGCCGAGGCGCCGGAGCGCAAGATCCTGGCCTTCTGCTGCCACTGGTGCGCCTACGCCGGGGCCGACTTCGCCGGGGTGGCCCGCCTCCCCTACCCTCCCAACGTGCGCATTCTCCGCACCCTGTGCGCCGGCCGGGTGGGCACCCGACTGCTCACCTACGCCCTCCGGAAAGGCGCCGGCCGGGTGCTGGTGGCCGGCTGCCACCCGCCGGGGGACTGCCACTATCTGTCGGGCAACCTCCGGGCCGCGGCCCGGGTGGCCCGCCTCCAGAAGAAGCTGGCGGCCCGGGGCGAAGACCCCCGACGCCTGAGGCTGGCCTGGATCTCCGCCACCGAGGGCCAGGCCCTGGGACGCCTCTTCACCGAGCTGGCGGCGGAGCTGGCCCCGGAAAGCGCCGGCCAGGCCGCCGCCCCTGCGAAGTGAACCTCCGGCCGCGTCCGGCCTCCCGCCGGCACCCCCGTTGCCCGGCGTGGTTTTCTTCCCTTAGGGCAAGGAATTCACCACTGCGGTCACCGAGGCCCCGTAAAAGGTCTTCCAGTCCTTCCCGGGGACCAGGAATTTCAGAAGCGCCTCGGAGCCCTCCGGGCCTCCCCGGGCCTCATGGAGCTCATAGGCCGCCTCGATGCTCCGCCTCAGGCTTCCCAAGGCCTCCCGGGTCATCCAGGGATAAACCGGGAGCCGCCCGCCGGTATAAAGATAGGAGGCCCAGTACAGGAGAGCCGGATCGCAGGCGGCCTCGCTGATGTTGACCTCCCGCCAGGAGTCCCCCAGGGCCTCGGGCACCGGCTTTAGGTAATAGACGCAGGTGTCCACCGCCAACTCCACCAGTTCGTGGCGCGGGGAGTCGGGGGGGACATATTGGCTGTGGGCCACCTCATCCGCAGCCAGGTGAGCCCGCCAGGCTGCGGCGATCACCGGCCAGGTGGGCCGCCAGGCGGACCGCCAGCGCCGGTCTTTGGGGCGGGACGCCACATAGTCCAAGGCTGCCAGGAAGGCCGCCCCGTGGATGTAATCCCGGCCGCTGGCCTGGAACAGCAAGGTGTTGGCCAGATCCGGCCCCGCCGCCGCCTCCACGAACAAGGGAAAGAGGCCGGGATCGAACCGGAGGACAAATTTTTCCTGCACCGCCGGCTCCCCGCAGAGGCTGAAATGCGTGGGCGCATCCCCCCAGGCCCGGACCTCTCCGGTCCACGCCGCCGCCACCAGCAGGCTTGCCAGCCACATCCGCATCACCACGGCTCTCATGGCCTACCTCCCTTCCTCGGGGACCTGCCCCGGTTTTTCCTGCCCGCCGCGGCCGCCGGGAGATGGGGCGCGGGAGCGCCGCCCCTGAACCTTATCCCCCCTCCTCACCCCGCCAACGCCGCCACCGTACCCCCAGGGTAGCACAATTCGGCCCGGAAGGAGAACAGGGCCGGCGGTTTTCTGTCGTTGCGCCCTGCCCGCCCTGGCTTTCTCAAAATAAAAACGTCTTATCATTTTGACAAAAAGTCGGAGGTATGATATCCATAACCACAGGCAAGAACTCGCATCCCACCCGGGTAACCCATGCCGTCGGCGCCGCTTCGCTTTGACCCCCTTTACTTCGGCGACAAGCTCCTGGTCATCAATCCCGCCGGAGTCATCGGGGTGGTGACCCTCTGGTCCCGGCCGGAGTATGTCCGGGACCGCTTCCAGGCGGCGGGGGTGGATCTGAACCCTGCCACCAGCCCCGTGGCGGTGTTCGGCACCCTGTATGGCAACGGCCTTAGGGAGATGCTGCGGAATCTCCTGTGGAATCCGCAGATTCAGGAGCTGTGGCTGTGCGGCCGGGACCTCTCCGGCTCCCGGACGGAGCTGCTCAACTTTTTCCGCTACGGCCTGGAGCCGGTGGCCGAAGCCGCCATCCGCTATCTCAGCGAGGACGGCCAGCACCGGCATCCCTGGCGCATTGTCGGCACCCACCGCCTCATCGACGGCCTGGTGACCCCGGAACATTTCTCTCGCCACCCCCGGCTGGTGGATGTGGGGCCTCCCGAGGGGGAGGGGGCTTTGGCGCGCCTCCGGGCCGCCTTTGCCGCCTTCCGGCCGGCACCGAGGGAGGATGTCCGCCGCCCGGCTGCGGTGCCGCCCTTGCCCCGGGTGCACGTGGACCACTTCCCCAGCAATCCCCGGGCCCACCAGGTGGTGCAGGACACCCCCCTGGAGGCCTGGCTGGAGCTGGTCTATCTCCTCAAGCGTTTCGGCCGCCGGGTCACCCTGGCCAAAGGGGAGCGCCTGGAGCTGCAAAACGTCCGGGTGGTGGTGGAGCAACCCCGGAAAGCCGAGCCGGAGCAGCTCCGGGAGCTCAACCTGGACCCGGAGCGGGTGGAGAGTTATTATCGGGACTTCCTCATTGGGGAGCTTCCGCCGGATGCCAGCTACACCTACGGCCATCGCCTGCGCACCTACTTCGGGGTGGATGCGCCCGCAGTCCTGGCGGCCCGGCTGGCGGCCGACCCGGAGGACCGCAAGGCCTACTTCACCCTGTGGGACAACCGCCGGGACCTGGGCGGCCAGGAGAGCCGTCCCTGCCTGGTGTCGGTGTATGTGCGCACCTTTGAGGGCCGCCTCACCCTCACCGCCACCTTCCGGACCCACAACGGCCTGGACGCCTGGCTGCTGAATTTTTACGGCCTGCTGCGCCTGCAGTGGGAGGTGGCGGAGCGGGCGGGCCTCCCTCCCGGGGCCATCACCGTGTTCAGCCACTCCCTTACCCTGGACCCCCGGGAGCTGGACCGGGCCCTGCATCTGGCCGGGAAACGCCGCTGGCGCCTGCGCCTCGACCCCATGGGCTATTTCCGGGTGACCCTGGACGGGGGGGAAATCCTGGTGGAGCACCGTTTCGGCGACGCCACCCTCACGGAATACCGGGGCACCAGCGCCGTGGGCCTGCAGCATCAGATCGCCCGGGACCTGGCCCTCTCGGACCTCAATCATGCCATGTACCTGGGCCGCCAGCTCGCCCGGGCGGAGCTGGCCCTGAAGGAAGGCCGGGACTTCGTGCAGGACTGACCCTCGATTCACAGGATCCGCTCATGACGCTGCGTTTTATCTACATCGACTGGGACGGGCCGTATTCCTTTGAGGAGCTGGACGAACTGGACGACCGCAGCTCGGATTACGGCATCTATCAGGTGTACGGCAACCATCCCCTGTATGGGGAGGAGGTGCTCCTGTATCTGGGCACCACCGATGAGGGCACCTTCGCCCATAAGCTGAGGAGCGAACGGGAGTATTGGGAGGCGGAGCCCGAATTCCACCCCTTGAGCCTGTATGTGGGGCGGCTGGCGGGTCTGTCCACCCCCAGCGGCGAGGTCTGGGCCCAGGAGATCGATCTGGCGGCCCGGCTGCTCGTTTACGCCCATGCCCCGGCCTTCAACGGCCGGGAGGTGGGGGCCAACCCCGATGCCGACCTGGCGGACCTGCACATCATCAATTGGGGCAACTACCGGGATCTGGCGCCGGAGGTTTCCGGCGCCCGCTGGCTCTACAAATTCGAGGACCTGCCCAGCTATAACATCTATGGCCGGCACGGCGAGTCCCATTGAGGCCCCCAGAGGCCCGGCCGCGCCCCCGGCGGGCGGAAGCCCGTACCTGACGCCTCCGGTGTGGCAGGACCCCCGGGAGGTGATGCCCTTGGAGGCCGGTGGCCTCTTTCTGGTGGGCACGGTGCATGGCGACCCCTCAGGCTACGCCCGGGTCCGGCGCCTGCTGGAGAGGGTCCGGCCCCTGGCGGTGACAGTGGAGATCAGCCCCTTTTCCGTGCGTTACCGGGAGCGGCACGGACCCCGCTGGCGGCGGCTGCTGGAAGAGGCGCTGGCGGGCCTGCCTCCCGAGGTGAGGGGACATCTGGCCGTGCGCCGCCTGGCCGCCACAGTGGCCCTGCCCTTTGAATGGCAGGCGGCGGCGGATTTCGGCCGCGACCGCCAGGTGCCGGTTTTCCCTGTGGATCTCAGCGCCCCGGCCCGGCGGCACCTGCCGGCTTACGCCCGGGAGCTGCTCACCCCGGAGAATCTGCGCTCCCTGGCCGCGCTGCCGGACGGCCCCCTGACGGCCTGGGCGGCGGGGGAATACCGCCGGGCTCGCCTCAGCGCCCAGCGGCCCCTGCTGTGGCCCCCGGGAGACACCCTGGCGGAGCTCCGATGCCGGGAAGCGGGCATGGCCCGGCGCCTCCGGGAGCTGTTCCGGCAGCATCCGCGCCTTGTACATCTGGGAGGCTGGGAACACCTGGCCCCCCGCCGGCCGGAGGGCAACCTCTTTGACCGGCTGGCGGACCTCTCCCCCCGGCGCTGGCTCCTGGAGGACGTCGGCCCGGCCGCGGCCCGGCCCGGCCCGTGAAAGGAGGAATCTGGCATGGAGAAACGCCGCCTCACCCTGCCCGTGGGCCCGGACCGGCGCCTCAGCCTGGAGCTGGCCCTCCCCCGGACGGCGTCCATGGAGGCCTTACTGGTGCTGGCCCACGGCGCCAACAACACCATGGACCACCCCGTCATCCGGGGGGTGGCGGAGCGGCTGGCCCGGGAGGGGGTGGTCACCGCCCGCTTCAATTTCCCCTACAGCGAAGCCGGCCGGCCGCACCCGGATCCGGACCCGGTGCTGGAGGGGGCCTTCCGCCTGGTGGCCGAATACCTGAGCGAGCTGGAGGAGTTCAAGGGCCTGGGGCTGTTCCTCGGGGGGAAATCCATGGGGGGCCGCATCGCCGCGCAACTGGCCGCCCAGGGCCTGGGAGTCAACGGCCTGGTGTTTCTGGGCTACCCCCTGCACCCGCCGGGACGGCCGGAGCAGCTCCGGGACCGGCCCTTGTACGCCCTGCCCTGCCCGGTGCTGTTCATTCAGGGCTCCGGCGACCCCTTCTGCCACTTCGACCGTCTGGGGCCGGTGCTGGCCAGAATCCCGGTGCGCACCGATCTGCACGTGCTGCCGGGGCTGGGGCACTCCTTTGAGTCCGGCCAGACCATTGCCGAGGACACCCTGGACGAAGTGAGCCGGGTCATCGTGGGCTGGCTGGACAGTTTGTGAGCGGAGGGGGCAAGGAGCGGCGGGCCGAGGGCCGTGACCCCTGCCCCACCCCCCATCCTTCAGGGAGAGGAGGGTGAGGAGGCCGGGGAAGACCACCGGTCATCCCCCCAGACCTGCGAGAATATTGTATGAGCGTTATTCTGGTCGTGGACGACGACGCCCCCACCCGGGAGGCCATCGCCGCGGGGCTGAAGAAGCTGGGGCATGAAATCCTGATGGCGGGCAAGGGCTCCGAGGCCCTGGAGGAAGTGCGCCGCCATCCGGTGGACCTGGCCATCATCGATCTCAAGCTGCCGGACATGGAGGGCACCGAGCTCTTTGCCATCCTCCGGCTGCTGCGGCCCCAGGCCATGGCCATCATGATCTCCGGGCTGGCCACGGTGGAGGAGGCGGTCTCCGCCCTGAAGCGGGGCATTTACGACTTCATCACCAAGGACTTCCGCATGCATGAGCTGCGCAAGGTGGTGAGCAAGGCCCTGGAGACCCAGCAGATCCTGGCGGAGAACGTCAAGCTGCGCCAGGAGCTGGCCGAACGGGGCCCCACCGGCCGCCTCATCGGCAAAAGCCCGGCTTTGGCCAAAGTGCTGCAGCTGATCAACCAGGTGGCGCCCCTGAAAAGCACCGTGCTCCTCACCGGCGAAAGCGGGGTGGGCAAGGAGCTGGTGGCCGAAGCCATCCATCTTTTGAGTCCCCGCAAGGACAAGCCCATGATCAAGGTGAACTGCGGCGCCCTGCCCGAAGGCCTCATCGAATCGGAGCTCTTCGGGCACGAAAAGGGGGCCTTCACCGGCGCCATCCAGCAGCGCAAAGGCCGCTTCGAACTGGCGGACGGCGGCACCATCTTCCTGGATGAAATCAGCGAAATGCCGGTGGCCACCCAGGTGAAGCTGTTGCGGGTCCTGCAGGAGGGCGAATTCGAGCGGGTGGGGGGCACCCAGACCATCAAGGTGGACGTGCGGGTCATCGCCGCCAGCAACGTGGACCTGGAAGCCGCGGTGGCCCAGGGCCGGTTCCGCAAGGACCTGTACTACCGCCTCAATGTCATTCACCTGCACATCCCGGCCTTAAGGGAGCGGGCCGAGGACATCCCCATGCTGGCCTTGCACTTCCTGGACAAGTTCTGCCGGGAGAACAACCGCCCCTTAAACGGCTTTTCCCCTGCGGCCATGGCGGCCCTGAAGCGCTACTCCTGGCCGGGGAACGTCCGGGAGCTGCAGAACGTGGTGGAGCGGGCCGTGGCCCTCTGCCAGGGGAACATGGTGGAGCTCACCGACCTGCCCGATGAGATCCGGCAGCACTCCCCCGCCGATGATGTCATCACCGTGCCGGTGGGCGCCTCCATGGAGGAGATCGAACGCCTGGCCATTGTCCAGACCCTGAAAAAGACCGGGGGCGACAAGGAGCTCACCGCCCGGCTCCTGGGCATCGGTCTGGCCACCCTGTATCGCCGCCTCAAGGAAATGGAGAGCAAAGAGGAGAGCTGATGGCCCATCTCACGTTTCTCGATCTCAGATATCTGCCGGTGAAGGAGGCGGAAGCCGTTATCCTCCCCATCCCCTATGAAGCCACCACCACGTACGGCGCCGGCACCCGGGAGGCCCCGGAGGCCATCCTGGCCGCCTCCCGCCACCTGGAGCTCTGGGACGAAGAGGGGAACTGGGATCCCAGCGCCAAAATCGCCCTGGCCACCGCACCCCCCCTGACCTCGGAGGCCGCCGGCCCCCAGGCCATGCTGGACAAGATCCGCAAGACGGCGCAGCCCTGGTTCTCCCAGGGGAAGACGGTGGTGGCCCTGGGGGGCGAACATACCCTCACCCCGGCTCTGGTGCAGGCGGCCCAGACCAAGTATCCGGACCTCACGGTGGTGGCCCTGGACGCCCACGCCGACCTCCGGGACACCTATGACGGCAGCAAGCTCTCCCACGCCTGCGCCCTGCGCCGGGTCTATGAGCTGGGGCGGCCCCTCACCCTGGTGGGGGTGCGGGCCTATTCCCAGGAGGAACACCAGCTCATGGCGGTGGCCCCCCGGATGACGGTCTTTCCGGCCGCGACTCTGGCCACGTCCGACGGCTGGCAGGCGGCCCTGGCGCACCTTCAGGGGCTCTCCGGCCCGGTGTACCTGACCTTGGACGCCGATGTGCTGGATCCGGGGGTGATGCCCGGGGTGGGCACGCCGGAGCCCGGGGGCCTGAGCTACCGCCAGGTGCTGGAGATCATCCGCACCCTGGGAGCCCGGGGGCCCCTCATCGGCGCCGACCTGGTGGAGGTCACCCCCCTCCCCGGCCAGCGGGTGAGCGAATTCACCGCCGCCCGTCTGGTGTACAAGATCCTGGCCGCCATGTATTGGCTGCGGCGTGGGTAAGCAGTCGCAGAGAGGGCCGGGGAATCCCCGGATTTCCCGCCCCTTCCTTCAAGCTCTTCTCCTCGCCCTCTATGGGATCGGCGGAGAGGGCTGGGGAGAGGGGGCCGGAAACCCCGGCCCCTGGCCCCTCTTGCCATCTTTCACCGAGGATACGCCCCATGCGCAGGAAGATTGAGGAGTTTCACGACGGGGCCACAGACGGGCTGGAGCCCCTGGAGGCCCTGGATCTGGCCCGGGTGGAGGATTTTGACCACCTCCTGCGGGCGATGGGGAAGACGGCCTTCGGGGCCCGCAGTCTGGGGGAGGCGGCGGAGGTGCTCACCGCCATGGTGTCGGACCCGGACTGCCTGGTGGTGGGCACCTTCTCCGGGGCCATGAGCGTCGCCAAGATGGGGCTCCTCATCTGCGACATGGTGGACCGGGGCTGGCTGAAGATCATCATCACCACCGGCGCCCTGGTGGCCCACGGCTTCATCGAGAATCTGGGCCGGGTGCACTACAAGTGCCCCGCCGACCGCAGCGATCGCACCCTCTATCTCCAGGGCTACAACCGCATCTACGACACCCTGGAGATGGAGGCCAATCTGGATTACGCCGAGGAGATCTTCCGGGAGGTCCTGGCGGGGCTGGATCTTAGCGCCACCTGGAGCTCCGAGACCCTCTGCCGGGAACTGGGACGCCACCTGGCGGCCACCACGGACCAGCCGGGTCTGCTGCGCAATGCTTACCTCAAGGGCGTGCCGGTCTATATCCCGGCCTTCACCGACTCGGAGCTGGGACTGGATGTGGCGGGCTTCAACGTGCGCCAGGGGCTGGCGGCGGGCCTGGATCTGGCCGCGGCCTTAAGCCACCTGGCCCTCTCCTACAACCCCTTCCTGGACCTGGGGAGCTACGCTAGGCGGGTGCTGGCCGCCAGGCGGCTGGGAATCTTCACCGTGGGCGGGGGGGTGCCCCGCAACTGGGCCCAGCAGGTGGCCCCCTTCCTGGAGCTCCTCCACGCCCGCCTGGGATTTGACCTGCCGGAGGTGCGTTTCACCTACGGGGTGCGCCTCTGTCCGGAGCCGGCCCATTGGGGGGGCTTAAGCGGCTCCACCTACCGGGAGGGGGTGAGCTGGGGCAAATTCGTGCCGCCGGAGGAGGGGGGCCGCTTCGCCGAGGTGCTGTGCGACGCCACCATCACCTGGCCTTTGCTCCTCAAGGCGGTGCAGCAACGGTTGGAAAAAAGGCAGGCGGCCTCCCCGTAGAGGGGCAGGGCCGGCCCGGGCCCTCCCCTCCCCCAGGCCCGGCCGGAGCCGGCCCGGGCGGCCTCTTCTTTGGCCAACCTGCTGAAATTACTTACTCTTTCCCGCAGGAAATGGCGCCGCAGGCGCAGAGCTTTCCCTGCCGCCAGGCCTCCACGCCCTCCTTCACCAGCACCACGCCGATGAGAAGGCCGATGGCCGGATCCGCCTGCCAGAAGCCGAAGAGGTAGTTGGCCCCCAGACCTAGGAGCAGGGCGGCGGAGAGGAAGGCGCAGGCCAAGGTCTGGCGGGCGTCGGCCATGAGGCTCACGCTCCCCAGCTGCCGGCCGGTGCGGTCTTTCAGGTAGTACAACAGGGGCATGGCCATCAGGGAGATGAGGGCGATGGCGATCCCCAGGAGGGTGGGCTCGGGGGGTTCCTGAAACCAGAGCTTGCCGGCCGATTCGTAGAGCACGTAGGCCGCCAGGATAAAGAAGGTGAGGCCCACGAGCTTCACGGCCCGCTGCTCCCGGCGCTCCACTTCCAGGGGCGACAGACGGGCGTGGGGCCGGAAGCGCCAGATCATCACCATCCCGGAGAGGGATTCCACAAAGCTGTCCAGGCCGAAGCCCACCAGGGCGATGCTCCCGGCCCAGGCCCCGGCGGCAACTGCGACCAGGCCTTCCAGGAGGTTGTAGCCCACGGTGAGGTAAGAGAGGGCCAGGGCCCGGCGGTGGAGGTCAACGCTCATGGATGATAATACGCAGAACAGGGCCGGGGAGGGAGGCCCCCTCCCCTCTCTCCCCTTCTTCACTTTTCATGACCTGCCGGCTGGATTCAGTATAACCTGATGGGCCGGGGGAGGAAACCCCAAGCCGGCTCCCCCTCAGCCCGGCCTCTGGGGTCCGTGATAAATGAAGCGCTTCAGGCGGGCGAAATACTCCTCACCCCCCACCAGATAGGTATCGTTGTGGTGCGCGCCGGGGATGAGATAGAGCTCCTTGGGTTCCGGGGCCGCCTCATAAACCCGGCGGCCCATGGAAACGGGGATGACCTCATCGGCGGTGCCGTGAATCACCAGCACCGGGACCCTGACCCCGCCGATCTTCCCCAGATTGTCATAGGGCACCGAGGGCCGCCAGTCGAAGAGGAAGGGGGCATAGAGGCGGGCCATCTCCTGGGAGTTGGTGAAGGCCGACTCCAGGATCAGGCTGCGGCAGGGGACCTTGAGGGCCAGATCCGTGGCCAGGGCGGTGCCCAGGGAGCGGCCGAAGAGCACAATGTCTTGGGGGGCGAAACCCAGCTCCTCCGTGGCGGTGCGGTAGGCTGCGGCGGCGTCCAGATACGTCCCTTCCCGGGTGATGCGGCCCTGGGAGAGGCCGTATTCCCGGTAGTCAAAGATGAAGACCTGCACTTCGGCCAGATCATGAAGCAACTTGATGTTTTCCAGGCGGTGGCTGATATTGCCGGCATTGCCGTGAAACCAGAGAAACAGGGGACAGCCGGGCCGGGGGATGAGCCAGCTGTGGAGCTTCACCCCGTCCGCGGTGGTGAACCACACCTCCTGGTAAGGGAGGCCCCAGTCCGCGGGCGTCCCCTCCAGATGGGGATCCGGAAAAAACACGATGCCTTTCTCGGAGTACTCCAGGCTCATGTGGCCTCCCTGGAAAGGGGAAGTAGCCCGGGATCACGGCTCCTCGCCGCCTTTCCCCAGCCCTGAAATTGTCCCCCAGTCCCCCCGGGCGGGGGAATCTGGCCCCCTTCCGGTCTCATCTCAGCCCAGCCAGAACCCCAGGATATAGCGTAACGCCAGGCCCACGATGACGAGGCCCAGGCCGAAGCGGATGGTGGTGCCGGGGAGGAACTTCTGCAGGCGGGCGCCGCAGTACATCCCCAGAAAGCCCCCCAGGCCGAAAAGCCCGCCCAGCAGCAGATCCGGGGCCACGGCCTGGCCGGGAAAGTAGGGTGCCAGGCCGTAATAGATGGCCACCCCGGCTACCGAGGTGACAAAGGTGCCCAGGAGCGCCGCCCCGGCGATGGTGTAGATGGGGAGGTGGAAGACGGCGGCCAGGAAGGGCGCAATGATGGCGCCGCCGCCGATGCCGTAGGTGCCGCCGATGAGGCCCACCACCAGGGCCAGGAGCAGAACCGCCACCGTGTTGAAGGTGAAGGTCTCCCCCAGAAATTCATAGGAAATCTGGCGCAGCCCCAGGGAGCGGGTGCGGACCCGGGCGGCCGCCGGCAGGGGCGCGCCGGCGTGATACCCGGCGGCCTGGAGCACCTCCTGCAGCCGGACGTTCACTTTGGCTTCAAATTGCTGAATGGCGGCCTTCTTGCGTCTGGCCCAGGGGGTCTGGTCCCACAGCAGGCGGCCGCCGATATACAGGAGGACGCAGCCCACAAAGAACTTGAAACGCCGGGGGTCCGGCAGCCAGCGGATGCGGATGAGGGCCCCGGCCAGCAACCCGGGGAGGGTCCCCAGGATGGTGATCCCGGCCACCGGCCAGTTCATGCGGCCCTCCCGGAGATAGCGATACACGCCGCTGGGGATGGCCACAATGTTGAATACCAGGTTGGTGGGGCTCACCGCCGGGCTGGTGAAGCCCAACACACTCACCTGGAAGGGGAGGAGCAGGAAGGCCCCGGAGACCCCGCCCATGGAAGTGAAGGTGGAGACAACCAAGGCCACCACCACCGGTACCAAGGGGTTGACATCCACGCCGGAAACCGGAAAATGCATGGGACCACCCATCAGTATTTGTGAAATTTTTCCTAATATTAGGCGCAAAAACAGGCCAAGGCAAGAAATGAATCGCCCCGGGACCAATGACCGGTTGGTTCGGGGAAGGACCCTCGCCGCGGCCGCATGTTTCTCCGAGGTGAGGCATGACCCCCGAGCTGGCCTATCAGCATCTCTGTGAGCATTACCGGGAGACCGCCTACCTGAGGGAGGCCCAGAAGCTGTGGTTTTGGGACCAGCGCACCATGCTGGCCCCCAAGGGGCAGGCCCATCGGGCGAAGCAGCTGGCGGCCCTGGCCCGGTTCATCCATGCCCGGGACACCGATCCCCGGGTGGGGGAGTGGCTGGCCCAAGTGGAGGGGAGCGACCTGGTGGCGGATCCCCGAGGGCCGGCGGCGGTGAATGTCCGGGAGTGGCGGCGCCGCTATGAGCAGTCGGTGCGCATCCCCCCGGAGCTGGCCCACGCCCTGGCCCAGGCCGCCGCGGAGGGTCAGACCGCCTGGGAGCAGGCCCGGGCCCGCAACGACTGGCCGGCCTTCCGGCCCTTCCTGGAACGCATCGTCTCCCTGAAGCGGGAGCAGGCCGCCGCCCTGGGCTATGACACGGAACCCTATGACGCCCTCCTGGACCTGTACGAGCCCGGAGAGCGGGCTGCAGCCCTGGCGCCCTTGTTTGAGGAGCTGGAGGCGGCCCTGCGGGGGCTCCTGCCCCGGGTGAACCCCGATTTCCGGGGCGGGGACGGGCCCTTGCGGGGCTCTTTCCCCCGGGAGCGCCAGGAGGTTCTGGTGCGGGAGGCGGCCGCAGCCATCGGCTATGACTTCGCCGCCGGCCGGCTGGACACCACCGCCCACCCCTTCAGCATCCACCTGGGGGTGGGGGATGTGCGCATCACCACCCGCTATGACGAAAATTTCCTGGGTTCGGCCCTGTTCGCCGCCCTGCATGAGGCCGGGCATGCCCTCTACAGCCAGGGGCTCCCCCCGGAGCACTGGGGCACCCCCCGGGGGGAGGCGGTGTCTCTGGGCATCCACGAATCTCAATCCCGGCTCTGGGAAAACCTGGTGGGCCGCTCCCGGGAGTTCTGGCGCTTCTTCCTGCCTCGGGTCCGGAGCCTCTTTCCGGAACTGGGGGAGGTTAAGCCGGAGGAGGTCTACGCCACGGTGAACCAGGTGCGGCCCAGCCTCATCCGGGTGGAGGCCGACGAGATGACCTACAACCTGCACATCATTTTCCGCTTCCACCTGGAGCGGGAGCTGATCAACGGCGGGGTGGCGGTGGGGGACCTGCCCGAGGCCTGGAACGAGGCGGTGCGCCGCAGCCTGGACCTGGAGGTGCCCGACGACGCCCGGGGGGTCCTGCAGGACGTGCACTGGTCCGGCGGCCATTTCGGCTATTTCCCCACCTACACATTGGGGAATCTCTACGCCGCCCAGTTGTTCTTCCGGGCCGCAGCCGAACTGGGGGACCTGCCGGCGGCCGTCGCCCAGGGGGATTTTCAGCCCCTTCTGGCCTTCCTGCGGCAGAAGATCCACGCCCTGGGAAGCACCCTGTGGCCCCGGGACCTGGTGCGGGAGGTGACGGGGGAGGACCTGTCCCCCCGCCCCTTCCTGAGATATCTGGAGGAAAAGTTCACCCAGGGCGTCTGAAGGAGCCGGGGCGCTCACCCCACCGGGGGAAGGAGGAGCCAGGCCACCCAGACGAAACTGAGGCCGGACGGCAGGCCGGAGGGAGTAAACCCCCGGGTGCGGCGCGCCCCCGGCTGCCGGCCCCGGGCGCCGTAAGCGGCCTGCAGCTCCGCCTCCTCGGGCTCCCGAAAGCCCGCCAGGAGGAGGCGGCCGCGGCTCCCCGCCAGGCGGAGGAGTTCGGGCACCTTGGCCCGGTGGACGTCCGGATGGAGATTGGCCGCCACCAGGTCGAAGGGCCCCCGGAGACACTCAGTGGAGCCCTGAATCACCTGCAGGGGGGGCGCGAGGCCGTTGGCCTGGGCATTGCGCCGGGTGGCCCGGACCGCCTGAGGGGCAATGTCCACCCCCACCACCACCGGCACCCCCAGGGCCGCCGCGGCCAGGGCCAGGACGCCGCTGCCGCAGCCCACGTCCAGAAAGCTCTGCACCGGCGCAGCGGCCAGGGCGGTGGTGAGCAGGTCCAGACACAGGCGGGTGGCGGGATGGCTGGGGGGGAAGGCTCCCTGCGGGTCCACCAGGAGCACCCGTTCCCCCTGAGGGGCCCCCCCGGGGGGCCGGCGGGTCCGGAGGCTGAGGTCGGGCCGCAGATAATGGCACCAACCCACAGGCGGCTCCAAAGAGCCGGCGGCGGTTATGGAGAGCAGACCACGGTCGCGGGGCATCGGGGGCCCTTCCTGGCTTCCTGGCGCCTCCAGAATAGCGGCCTCAGGTCCGATAAGCAAGTGCGGCCCACACAAAAGGATAATGCTCAGAGTCTCGGGGTCATTTTAAGGCCATGATGAGAAGGGCGGATTGGGTAAGAGGCAGGCTGTTCCCCCTCTTGGTGGGCCTGGGGCTGCTTTTCTTATGGGGGCCGGTGCAGGCCGCGGCCGAGCCGGAGTCCCGGGCCGGGAAGGTCATCTGGATCGACCAGCGCCGGCAGATGGGCGCGGCCTACGAGGACGGCAGAAAAATCATGGAATTCCCGGTGCTCACCGGCGACGACGAGACCACTACGCCCCCGGGCCTCTATCGGGTGCTCCAGAAGGTGGAGGACTACTTTTCCCGGAAATACCAGGTCCCTATGCCCTACTCCCTCTTTTTCGACCTCAGGCACCGCCGGGCCATCCATGAAGGGGAGGTGCCGCCGCCGCCGCAGCGCCGGGAGTACGCCACCCACGGCTGCGTGCACGTGGAATCCCCGTATATCGAGCGCCTCTTTGACTGGGCCGAGGAAGGCAGCACCCAGGTCATCATCACCGGCTGGCGTACGGAGGAATAAAGGGGGCCGGGCCCGCCCCGGGGCCGGGAGGCCGCGGAAAAAGAGAGCCCTTCCCGGCCAAACCTGATAAGATAAAACATTACCGGCAGTGACAGGCAGAATGATCACATTACCTACAGTTGAGGTCAGAGGCGCAGCGCGGGGGGTCATCTTCATCCAGGGGGGGATGGGCATCGGCATCTCCCTGGCACCCTTGGCCCGGGCGGTGGCCCGGCGGGGCGGCATCGGCACCATCTCCAGCGCCGGGCTGCATACCCTGGTGAGCAAGCGCATCGGCAGGCGGGTGGACGCCCGGGAGGCCGCGGCCATCGAGGTGGCGGAAGCTAAGCAGGACGGCGGCTTCATCGCCATCAACATCATGGTGGCCCTCCACAAAACCTTCACCAGATCCATCCTGGGCGCCATCGACGGCGGCGTGAACGCCCTCATCCTGGGCGCCGGTCTCCCCACCACCCTGCCGGAGGAGGTCAAGACCGCGCCGGTGGCCCTCATCCCCATCGTCTCCTCGGTCAAGGCCCTGAAAATCATCCACAAGCGCTGGCTGGAGCGCTACCAGCGCCCTCCCGACGCGGTGGTGCTGGAGGGCCCCCTGGCCGGCGGACATCTGGGCTTCACCCTGGCGGATCTGCAGAAGGAGGAATTCCGGCTGGAAAATCTCTTCCCGCCCATCAAGGAATTCGCCCAGAAAAACGGCGACTACCCCGTGATTGTGGCCGGCGGCATCTACTACCGGGAGGATATCGTCCGGTGGATCAATGAGCTGGGGGCCGACGGGGTGCAGATGGGCACCCGCTTTGCGGCCACGGTGGAGAGCGGCGCCAGTGAGGAGTTCAAGAAGGCCATCCTCAACTGCCGGCCCGAGGATATCATCGTCAGTGACAAACCGGGCTCGCCCTGCGGCCTGCCCTTCCGGCTGCTCAAGACCTCCCCCGGCTACCAGCTGGCCCTGAAAAAGGCCCGCCCGCCCAAGTGCAACCGGGGCTATGTGCTCAAGAAAGATGCGGAGGGCAACTTCACCGTCTGCTCCGCCAAGGACTCCTGCGACGACTTCTGCATCTGCAATGTGCTCCTGAGCGCCCACGGTTACACGGATGAGGAGGCCCCCATCTTCACCGTGGGCCAGCGGGCCTATCTGGTGGACCGCATCCTCACCGTGGATGAGCTCATGGACGAACTGCTGGGAGTGAATGAAAGCGCGCCCGGCCCCGGGACCTCCGCCTGAGCCGCCCCCCGTGACCGCAGCCCCCCTCTCCCCCGACGACAGGGATTCAACCGTCATGGGGAGGCAGAGCACGCGGAAACCTGAGCCCTATTCCGCCTGGTTCAGCCGACGGCGGGGAGAACAATGGGAGGCTCGGGAGGCGTGAACACCTCCCCGTTCCCCTTGCCGCCCTTGGCCTCCGGCGCCGGCTTCCTGCGACCCCGGCCCCGTCATTTCCCGAAGGAGCAGCGGGGGTAGTGGCATTCCGGGCAGTGGCGGCACAGGCCCCCGTGGCCCAGCAAGGCCAGCTCCCGTTTCCCCACCCGCTCCCCGGCCAACACCCGGGGCAGCACCAGATCCAGGGCGGTCACCGGGTGGTGCAGGGCGCAGGCCGGCACCCCCAAAACCGGCACTTCCCCTAGGTACGCGCAGAGAAACATGGCCCCGGGGAGCACCGCAGCGCCATAATGCATCTCCGTGGCCCCGGCCTGGAGGATCCCCTGGCGGGTGACATCATCGGGGTCCACGCTCATGCCCCCGCTCACCAGGATCAGGGTGCAGCCGGCCTCCAGATGCGCCCGGATGGCTCCGGCGATCTGCGCCGCGTCATCCGGGGCGAAGCTGACCCCCAGCACCTGTGCCCCCAGATGCCTGAGTTTGGCCTCCAGGATGGGGGCGAAGCGGTCGGGGATGAGTCCGTGGAAGACCTCGTTGCCGGTGATGACGATGCCCCCCTTGGCCGCCCGCAGGGGCAGAACCCGCAGCACCGCGCCGTGCTGCCGGGCGATGGCCGCAGCCCGCTCGATGACCGCCCGCTTCATGATGAGGGGGATGGCCCGGGTGCCCGCCACCAGCTCGCCCTTCTTCACCGGGGTGTAGCTGTGCAGGGTGGCGCACATGACCTCGTCGATCAGGTTGAAGGCCGCCAGGGCCACCGTATCCACCACCAGCAGGCCGTCGTGGCCGGCGTAGAGATTGATGCGGCCCTCTTTGGGCGTGTCCTCCCACACCACCCCCTCCCCGGCCAGGGCGGCGGCCAGGAGAACGGCGGCCTCATTTTCGTGGATTTCGTCCTCCTCCAGCTCAATGACGTAGAGGTGGTTTTTTCCCAGGCGCTGCAGGCGGCAGAGGTCCGCCTCGCACACCAGGTGTCCTTGCGAAAAAGCCGGGCCTTTGAACTCCCCGGGCCGGATTTCGGTGACGTCGTGGGCCAGCCGGGTGCCCACGGCTTCAGTCAGGGGAATCTTTCTGATCATGGTCATCCTCATGGGCGGAGCTCGGCCGAAGCGGCCATAGAGGGCCGGCGGAGGGGATCCAGTTCATCTCCGGCCAGACGATCTCCCGGGGGCGGCGGAAATAGGCGCCGCCGGTGCAGGGACGGCACAGCACCCGGCCGTTTTGGCGCACTTCCCGGCCATCCCGCACCACCTGGCCGCAGGCCTGGCAGGTGGCCTTGGCCCGGGTGGGCCCCGGCAGGTCCACCTCCCGAAGCTCCACCTCCACCTCCTGCACCCGGAAGAGCACGCTGTCGGGCATGCGCCGGTAGGCGACCAGCTGCTGGCGCACCTTGTCCGTCTCTTCCGGGGCATAGAGGGCCGCCAGCTCCCGGGACTCCTCCGTGGAGAGGATGCGGTAGGCCCGGCCGGTCCTCAGGTTGAGGAAGGTGGCGGCCATGATGCCGTAATCCGCAAACTTCAGGGAGCGGCGCCCCAGCCGCACCCCGGTGACGTAGGCCACCGCGTCCCCGGCGCAGCGGTCCATCTCCACATAGACGATGAGGTCCTTCAGCTGGGCCAGGGTGGGGGGGACCGCCATGCCCTGCAGCCGCAGGCCCAACAGGGCCAGGCGCACTCCCACCACCTGCCCGGGGCACAGATGCCCGTGGGCCGCGGCCGAGGCCGCCAGGAGCTCGTCAAAGGTCATGCCCGTTTCTCCAGGGAAAGTCTCAGGGAGGGGCCTGAGGCTTCCGGCCCCGTCCTTTGCGGTCCCCTCCACGGTGAGACTGTGGCCACCGGTTGGGGAGAGGGGTCAGGGACCGCCCCCCTCCCCCGGCTCTCCCCGCAGAAAACACTGGCGCCACGGTTTCCTGTTACACTTTCACCAGCTTCACCTGGCTCTGATAAAAGACCGCGCTGCCGCCCACCGGATCCACCAGGCCGGTGTTCTTCAGCACCGGATCCACCCGCATGGCGGCATTGGCGTGAATCCCGGTGGCCCGACGGGGGTCGCCCTTAATGCGCACCCCGTCGATGAGCACCGGCTCGGCGCCATAGGCCCAATGGCCATGCCCCAGCGTAAAGCCGATGACCCCCGGCCGGATGCCCTCGTGGATCTTGATCTTGCCGATCATGGGCTTCTTCCAGCCGTGGCCCAGATCCCAGACCCCGTCCTCATTGGTGGGGGAGATCACCTGCACCCGGTCCCCGGGCTTGAGCCCCAGACGCCGGGCGTCTGCCGGGGAGATGTCGATGAAGTTCTCCGGATACACCGCCTGCAGCCAGTAGTTCCCCGGAGTGCGGGACTTGGTGTGGGCGATGTGCCGGTAGGTGATGAGGGTGAACTCATAGCCCTGGGTCTCGTCGGTGAGCTTGCGGCCCAGGCAGTCGTGGGGGCCTTCGATATAGGCCACGTGGGGCACATAGGGCTTGCCGGTCATGGCATTTTTGGTGGTGGCCAGCTTGTCGAAGTAGATCCCCACCATCTTGCCGTATTTGTTGGCCAGCTGGCCGTCCTTGTAGGCCTTCTGATACTCCTGGAAGCGGCCGCCCCGGTTGAGGACGTACACCACCCGAGGCCAGAGCTCCGGACCCACCACCTTCTGCCAGCGCTCATAATCATAGACCGTGGGGGGCAGGTGGCGCCGGGCTTCCTTGAAAATGCGCAGCTCCTCGGAGTCCGCCGCGGGCACCATCTCGGAGCCGTCGGGTTTGTCGCCGAAGGCGATATTGGCCACCATGCGCAGATACATGTCCTCGTCCCGCTTCAGGTGCAGACCGGGCCCGAAGGCGTCCTCCCCGAAGCCCGGGAGTTTGAGCTTTTCCGCCAGGGCCAGCACCAGGGCCTCCAGGGACAGGGGCATCTTCTCCCCGAAGACCGTCACCGTTTCAGTGAGCGGCGCCGCAGCCGGCTGCCGGAAGGGTGCCACCTTGGGGGTGACGGAGGGGTGCGAGCCGGAGAATTCCCAGCGCTCCAGGAAGGTGAGGTCCGGGAAGATGTAATCCGCATACATACTGGTTTCCCCGATGACGATGTCCGAGGCGAAGATCAGGGGGATCTTCCTGGGATCCAGAAGGATCTCCACATGCTTGTGCCCCGCCGGCAGGGCATAGACCGGAGACCCCATATACAGGAACAGGGCCTTGATCTGATAGGGGTACATGTCCCCGGCGCTGGGGATCACCTCCTGGTAGATGTCGCTGGCAAAGGGATACCACACCCGTTTGGCCGGAAAGCCGGAAAAGAGGGTGGTCTTGTCATAGACCGCTTCATGCCGGATGATGGAGATGCCCCAGGGCTTCTGCTTGCCCTTCATCCTGGTGAGATTGAAGGGCTTGCCTTCCTTGTCGCCGTCGATGTTGTAGGTGGTGGCCTTGGCCATGCCGCCCATCCAGTCGTGGTTGCCGATGAGGACGTTTAAGGTCATGTAGATGAGCACGTTATAAAAGCCCGAGGTGTGCTGGGAGACGCCCCGGTGTATATCCGCCACCGCCTTCTTGCCGTGGCTGGTGAACTCCCGGGCCAGGTCCTCCAGGTCGGAGGCCCTCACCCCGGCCAGCTCGGCCCACTCGCTGAGCGGGCGGGCGTGCACCGTGTCTTTGAGAATCTGGAAGACGCTCTTCACCTTGAGGCCCGTGCCCGGCACCTCGGTGTCCACCAGGAGGTCGCCCTCCACCGGCTCCGTGTCGCTGTTGGGGTCAAAGGGGATGAACCGGCCGTCCTTGTAGGCCACAAAGGGGTCGAACTCCCATTCGCCGCCGTCCTTCTTCGGGCGCTTCTGGGGGGGCAGGCCCAGATCCGAGCCCCTGAGAAAGGTGGTGGGCTGGCCGTCCTTCATCTTCACCAGCCAGGCGGTCTGGGTCCAGGTGGGTTCGTTGTCGGCCAGGGCCGCGGCCTTGTTGGCGTTGGCCAGATAGCGGGCGTCGTAACGCCGGTTCTCCAGGATCCAGTGCATCATCCCCAACCCCACCGCGGCCACGCCGTTGGGCCGGACCGGCAGCCACTTCCAGGCCCGGGCGGCGGCCTTGTTGCAGCGGGGATCCACCACCGCGATCTTCAGGCGGCCGTCGATGAGGCCATTGGTGATCTTCACCGAGCGCAACGGCGGCCCGTAGTTGCCTTCATAGAGATTGGCCCCCACAAAGAGGATGAATTCGGCATTGCCGGTGTCCGCCTGCCAGTAGAATTTGCTGCCGCCGGTGAACTTGCCCTCCACGAACTGGTCGCTCATGGCCTTGCAGGTGAAATAGAGGGAGCCCTGACAGACGGTGGTGTGGCCGTGGGTGTTCACCGAGCCCATGGCGCTGCCCACCAGGCGTTTCAGGAGATCGCTGCGTCCGGCCTTGAGGCGCCCCCAGAGGAGACAGAACTGGTTGTTTTTGGGTCCCAGGTCCGGGTGATCCGGATCGATGAGGTATTTCAGGTTGTCCCGGTGCTTTTCCTTGAAGGCCGCCAGGTCCAGCTTCTTGGCCGCCACCAGCGCCGCGTCCGCGGCCAGCTCGGCGGCGAGCTTGGGGTCCCGGAGCACAATGATATCCTTGAGCCCCTCCACGTGGCCTTCGCCGAAGAGGTCGCCCCCTTCCACGATCTCGGTGATGGCCTGCTCAAAGGAGATGGTCTGCCACTTGTTCTCCCCCCGCTTGCCGGCCCGCTTCAGGACCTTGACCAGCCGGTAGGGGTCATAGAGGGCCTGAATCCCCGCCTGCCCTTTGGGGCAGAGGGCCCCCTCCACGGTGGCCGCCTGGGCGATGGGGGTGGTATAGGGGATCTGGGGGGTCAGCGTCCAGGGGCTGTAGGGGTTGCCGTCGATCTTGGCCACCTGGCCGTCCACCAGCTTCACCTTGATGCCGCAATTGGTGTTGCACTGCTGGCAGACGGAGTAGATCTGGTTTTCGGGGCGGTGATGCTCATAGGCGTCGCCCACGTCGAAAACCGGGGATCTGCCCTCCGCCGCCCGGGCCAGGCCGGGGAGGCAGGCGGCAGCGGCCACGCTGCCCCCCAACAGCGCCGAGCACTTCAGGAAGTCCCGGCGATCCAGGGGCCGGTGAATCATCTCCAGAAGCTCACCATCCGGGAAAGAGAACTCAGGCTTCCACATGTTCCGCTTCTCCTTTGCCGGCACTGACAATGGGCAGGTATTTGGACCCCAGCATGAAGGCCAGCAACCCCAGGGAAAAGACCCACAGGCTCACCAGCCATTCATTGAGATTGGGGAAATACTGGTCCGTGCGCAGACGCCAATGGTAAAAGGTGGCCTCCAGCCCCTCCAGCTTATACACCGCCTGATCCGGGATGACGAAATTGAGGCGCACCGCGATGAAGGTGATGATGATGAGGAAGCAGGCGGCGGCCACCGCCTGGGCGCTCTCATGCCGGAAAGACAGCAGATACAGGGGGAGGGCGCTCCCCAGGAGGATGTGGAAGACCCAGAAGACCCACCAGTAAGGCCCGAAGGCGATGATGTCCAGGGAGGCCCGGTTGATGGGCATGCCGGTGCGGTAGCCCACAAAGAACTGCAACGCCTCCAGGAAGAGAAACACCACCAGAAGGAAGCGGATGACGTGCCCCAGGTAGTGCACCAGGGCGTCATCCACCTTGAAGATATAGGTGAGGAAGGTGATGAGGGCCCCGCCGGAGAGCAGCGCCGTGACGATGAACAGCAGGGGGGTCAGGGCGCCGTTCCAGATGGGCCGGTTGAGGAGAATGGCGAAGATGGCGCCGTTGATGCCGTAAAAGATGAGCCCCACCGGCAGGCTGATAATGGAGAGCAGCCGCACCCGGCGGTGATCCGCCTGCCGGTCCGCCTCGGTGAAGTCCGTCTTGCCGAAGCTGAGGAGGCGATAAAGCCAGCGGGCCGGGGTGCCCTCCGCCTGCGCCCCCTGGACCAGACTCTCCCGGAGGAGGAAATAACACTCCAGGGCGTAGATGATGATCATGGCGTTGGTGAAGACCACCATCCAGAAGATCATGGAGGTCCAGCCCGGGTTGATGAGAAAGCGCCAGACCCGGGAGAAGTGCCCCAGATCGAAGCTGATGATGATCACCTCGCAGGTGATGGCCACCAGGACGGTGAAGGCCGACAGGGGCCCGATGGGCGCAAAGATCCTGACCCGGAAGACGTAGGTGAGGATGGTGATGAGAAAGGCGCCGGCGGTGAGGCCGAGGAAAAAGAGATACACCGCCACCCACAACCCCCAGGGGACGTAGGAGCCCAGGGCGGTGGCCCGTTTGCCAAAGAGGAGCACATTGACCACGCCCCAGGTGCCGATGATCAGACCTGCCGCCGCCAGACCCACCAGAATCTTGTAGTAGCGGTTGTCGTGCATGTCCGCTCCTCCTATTTCAGGTAATAAACCGCCGGCTGGGTGCCCAACTCCTCCTTGAGGCGGAAGAGGCGGGGGGAGCCCAGGGCCTCAAAGAGGAGGCTGTCCGGGTCGGTGCGGTCGCCGAAGATGGTGGCCCGGCCGATGCAGGAGGTGACGCAGGCGGGCAGCATCCCCACCTTGAGGCGGTGCAGGCAGAAGTGGCATTTGCGGGCATTGCCGAAGGGGGAGCCGCCGTTTCTGTCCGGCCAGCGGCGGCCATACTCCGCCGCGGGGCGCAGCTCATAGCCGGCAAAGGCGGCCCGGCGGCCGAAGAGCTTGCCTGGCATCTCGGGGGTGTCGTTGGTGTAGCGCTCGCCGAAGTCCGAGGTCCGGGCGGCATAGGGGCAGGCCACCAGGCAGTAACGGCAGCCGATGCAGCGGTAGTAGTTCACCCGCACCACCCCCTGTTCGTCCTTGTAGGTGGCGTTAACGGGACAGACTTTGGTGCAGGGGGGATTCTGGCAGTGGACGCAGGGCCGGGGCACGAACCGGCGGCGCACCATGGGGTAGTGGCCCACCTCCTCCTCCAGCACCACCCGGTAGACCACCCCCGGCGGCAGTTTGTTCTCCGCCACGCACCCGAGGGTGCAGGCGTGGCAGCCGATACAGCGGGCCAGATCGATGACCATGCCCCATCTGATCTCCCGGGGGTCCTTGGCCAAGGCCCGTTTCAGGTCCCGCTGCATGCGAATCAGGGCATCCTCCAGCGGCAAGACTCGGGTCATGGTGCTCCTCCTTGGGGGAACGGGTTACTGAGATCCATACCGGGTCAACCGGATGCAAGCCAGGGAAGGAGGGAGGCGGGGGCGGGCGGAGATTCAGGATGTCCGGAGCCGCGACCTGAAGGAGGTCCCGGGGACGGCAGTCGGGCAGCAGGGCCACCCGCGGCGGGGAATGGGAGGAGGAAAGGCCCGCCCCGGACGGCGGGCCATCCGCCGGGGGCAACCCGGAAAGGGGCTTCCTCTGACAGCCAGACCCCAAAGGCGGGCGGTGGGGCCTCATGTCACTCCCTCAATGCGCCGTGCCGTGCTTGCGGCGGTAGTCCGCAATGGCCCGGGCCAAGGCGTCCGCTCCCAGGTTGGAGCAGTGCAGCTTGTTCTTGGGCAGCCCCCCCAGAACTTCGGCCACGTCCTTGTTGGTGATCCGGGCCGCCTCGTCCAGGGTCTTGCCTTTGGCCATCTCACTTACCATGCTGGACACCGCGATGGCGGCCACACAGCCGAACGTCTGGAATTTAATGTCCACAATTCTATCATCCTTGACCTTGATGAAAAAGGTCATCATGTCGCCGCAGGCGGGATTACCCACCTCGCCGACGCCGTCCGGGTCTTCCATGACGCCGGCGTTGCGGGGATTATTGAAATGCTCCATGACCACGGGGCTGTACATGTCCGTTTTCCTCCGGAAACTCCCGGCCCAGGTTGAGGAGATCGGCCAGGGAGATGCTTCTCAGTTTGTCGTAAAAGGCCCGGCCCGCCTCCTGCCAGACCCGGCGGGTCAGGCAGGTCCCCACCCGCCGGCAGCGGCCGGCGTCGGCCAGGCAGTCGGTCAGCTCTTCACCCTCCAGGACGGCCACCACCTCCGCCAGGCTGATCTCCGCCGGCGGCCGGGCCAGGAGGTAGCCGCCCTTGGGGCCCCGGACGCTGGTGAGGAGCCCGGCTTGGCGCAAGGGGATGGCGATCTGCTCCAGAAACTTCACCGGCAACTCCTCCCGCGTCGCCACCTCGGTGAGGTGCACCGGCCGGCCCTGACCGTGCTGGGCCAGGTCCAGGAGCAGGCGGGCCCCATAGCGGCTGCGGGCGGAGAGTTTCATGGCCCGGCGCCTCCCGCCGCCATCTTCTTGTGCCACACCGGGGAAAAGGAGCGCAGCCGGGCCACCGCCGGGGGCAGGTGGGTGAAGACCGCCTCCAGGTCGGCGGCGGTGTTGCTCCGCTCCAGGGTGAAGACCAGGGAGCCCTGGGCCACCGCCGGGGAAAGCCCGATGGCGCACAGGACCGGAGAGACCTTCAGGGCCTTGGAGGCGCAGGCCGAGCCGGTGTTGGCATACACCCCCTGGCGGCTCAGGAGAAACACCAGGGCCTCGCCCTCCACCCCCTCAAAGCAGAAGCTGGCGTGGCCCGGGAGGCGCCGCTTGGGGTGACCGGTATAAATCACCTCCGGCACCGCCTTCAGCACCCCCTCCACCAGCCGGTCCCGCAGCGAGGCCAGATACGGCCCCTTGTCGGCCAGCTCCGTGGCGGCGAGCTCCGCGGCCTTCCCCAGCCCCACGATGCCCGGGACGTTCTCCGTCCCGCCCCGGCGGCCGTCCTCCTGGATGCCGCCGTGGATCTGGGGCACCAGGCGCAGGCGCTTCCGGAAATACAGGGCGCCCACCCCCTTGGGCCCCCCCAGGGCCGGGCCCGAGAGGGTGAGGAGGTCCACCCCCAGCTCCTCCACATTCAGCGGGATCTGCCCCGCGGCGGCCACTGCGTCGGTGTGGAAGAGCACCCCCGCCTCCCGGCACACCGCCGCCAGGGCCGGGATGTTCTGGATCGTGCCGATTTCGTTGCTGGCCACCTGGATGGAGACCAGCACCGTGGCCGGGGTGAGAGCCTGGCGCAGCCGCTCCGGATCCACCTGGCCGAAGCGGTCCACCGGCAGGAAGGTGGCCTCGAAATCGTGGAACTTCTCTAAATATCGGGCGGCGTTGAGCACCGAATGGTGTTCAATGCCCGAGACGATGACGTGGCGCCCCTTCTTGAGATGGGCCAGGGCCGCGCCTTTGACCGCCAGATTGTTGGCCTCCGCCCCCGAGGAGGTGAAGATGATCTCCTGGGGCCGGGCGCCCAGAAGCCGGGCCACTTTGGCCCGCTGCTCCTCCAGCACCTCCTTGATCCCGCTTCCCAGATCATAGACCGCGGAGGGGTTGCCGAAACGCTCCCGGAAATAGGGGAGCATCTCCTCCAGGACCTCCGGCCGCACCGGAGTGGCCGCGGCATGATCGAAATAGGCAATGCTCATGGGCCCTCCTTCAGGCCACCTTGCGGATATAGAGCCGGTAGCAGTGGTCGCAGTCATCCTCGCACAGCCCCATGAACTCCTGGCCGTGCTTGGCGCACCACGCCGGGATGTCCTCCAGGGCGCCGTCGTAGTCGGTGAGGATCTCCAGCACCTGGCCGGGCTTAAGGTCCTTGAGGAGCTCCGCCGGCTCCAGCAGGTGCATGGGGCAGACCCGATATACCAGATCCGCGGTGACATCCGCCGGACATGCCTGCTCCAGAAATTTCATCGTCCTGCCTCCGAAAAAACTTACTTTTATAATCTATACTAATTTAGTATATTATAATTGTCAAGGGGACCCCAGAAAGATTTTTGGCTGCGCCTTTCCAAAGCAGACCCGGGCACGGGGCCGGCCCTCCGGGGGTCCCTGGCGGGCGCCGGTCCCGTGTCCCTTGGCAGGTGGTGGAAAAAGGTTGTTCGGGAAAAGAACCAGGGGGTCACAGCCCCCTGCCCTCCCCCGAACCCCTCCCAACCCCCTGCATGGGATTTGCCTTGGGCAAGCTGGTAAAATCGGCCAATCTCATCCCACCAGATGTCCGGGAGGGGTGTTTTTCACCAGCCTGCTAGGGGTCTTTGATAAGGCGGCACCCGGGGTGGCTCTCAGTTGGCCTTGCCTTTTTTGCCCCCCTCCAACATCTGGCTCTGCAATTTTTCCAGGGCCCTATCCAGATTGACCTTGGCCTCCTGGTAGTGGGTGGGCCTGAGCTCCAGGGCCTTCTGGAAACACTTGGCCGCCTCTTCGTATTTGCCGTCCAGATAAAAATGCACGCCCACGTTGTTGTAGGCCTGGGCTTCATCCCCGGCCTTGAGAAAGGCGACGAAGGCCTCGTCATAGCGCTGCTGGCCGGCCAAGGCCAGCCCCTGGAGATGGTGGAGCTTTTTGTGGTTCGGGTCGAGCTCCAGGCCCCGTTTCACCCAGGTCAGGGCCTGGGAGTAATTCTTCAGGTCGAGATAGGCCTGGGCCACCGCGGCGTACGGCAGGGGGTTTTTCGGTTCCAGCCGGCTGGCCGCCTCCAGCTCCGGGATGGCCTCCCGGGGGCGTCCGGAGAGCAAGGTGGCCAAACCCAACAGATAGCGGGATTTGCCCCGGGCGGGGTCCTGGGCCACCAGCTGGCGGAATTCCTGAATGGCCTCGGGGTTCTTTTTCTCCTGGAGATACGCCAGCCCCAGACCTTCCCGGGCCTCCAGCATCTGGGGCTGGGCCGCCAGCACCCGGGAGAACTCCTGCCGGGCCGCCTCGTACTGGCCGGTGAGGAGGAGCGCCACCCCCAGCTTGTAGCGGATGTCATGGCGCTCGGGCTGTTCGGCCAGAACCTGGAGATAGGTCACCAGGGAGCTGTCATACTCCCGTTTCCTCAGGAGCATGTCCCCCAACGCCTCCTGCCGCAGGGGGAGCAACCCCTGGAGATCCTCGGAGGGGGCCTCCATCTTCCCGGGCCCGTAGATCCGCTGCAGTTTGGCGATTTCCGATTGCTTCAGGGCCCGCACCGGGGCATCCGGCTTTTTGCTGCAGGCGGCCATCATGAGGGCCGCCGCCGCCAGGGCCGCCGCCTGAGCCAGATATCTGCTGCGCATCTTTTCCACCTCTCCCGCCTCCAGTGTAGCGGGAATGATCTTCCGTGGCAACGGCTGCCGGGCCCTCAGGCCCGCAGGTGGTATTTTTTCAGCAAGGCGTAAAGCCGGGGCAGAGAGAGGGCGGAGAGGCGGCAGGCCTCCTTGACGTTGTGCCGGGCCCGGGTCATCAGATCTTCCATATAGGCCTTCTCGGCCTGGGCCAACACCCGGCGCCGGAATTCCCGAAAGCTGACCCCCGCCGGGCCGGGGTCCTGCACCCCGGCTGGCGCCTCTTCGGGGACAGGGGTCCGCGCCGGCCGCAGCTCCGGGGGTAGATGCCAGGCCCGCAATACCGGCTCCGCGCCCGCAGCCTGCAGGGCCTGCTGCAGCACCGCCACCAGCTCCGCCACATTTCCCGGCCAGGGGTAGGCCACCAGCGCCTCCAGGACATCCGGGGCCAGGCCTTTCCAGTTTCCGGGGGGACAGAGGCGCATCAGGTGGAAGAAAGCCAACTCCGGGATGTCCTCGGCCCGCTCCCTCAAAGGCGGCAGGCAGATGGTCAGCCCGGAAAGCTCTTCCCACAGGTCTTTGAGAAAGGCGCCCTCCCGGACCAGGGCGCTCAGGTCCCGGGAGCTGGCGGCCACCACCCGGAAGCCCGCCTCCGGGACGGCCCGGCGCCGGGACAGGAGGCTGGCCAGACTCCGCTGCCACTCCGGGCTCAGGGCCTCCACCTCCCGGATGAAGAGGGTGCCCCCCTGCGCCTGGCGGCTGAGGGCCGGCCAGGGGGAAGCCGGAGCCAGAGAGTTCTCCCCCAGGGCCGCGGCGGACACGGTCACCAGGGGGCCGCGGCCCAGGCGGCTGTGGGCATGCAGGAGGCGGGCGAAGAGACCCCGGCCGGTGCCGGCCTCCCCCACAAGCAGGACCGGGCCTTCCTCCCCGGCGGCCCGGGCCAGGACTTCGTAGCACGGCCGCATGGCGGCGCTCCGGCCCACCACCTCCTCCAGCCTCAGGGGCAGAAACGCCACGGGGGAGCGCCCGGCACCCGGGACAGCCAGGGCCCGGGTCACAAGCGCCCGGGTCTCCTTAAGGGAGGCGCTGCGGCGAAGCACGCCCGCCACCCCGGCTTTGGGCACCTCTTCATAAGCCGTGTCCCCCGGGGCGATGAGGCAGATCCGGGGGGCCTGGGGCAGGCGCTGCACCTGGGGCAGGAGTTCCAGGCCGCTGCCGTCGGGCAGTCGCATATCCACCAGCACCAGATCCCAGAGGCCCTGAGCGGCCTTGGCCCCCCCCTGGGCCAGGCTGGCGGCGGTCTCCACCCGGTGCCCCATCTCCTTAAGCAGGTCCGCCAACCACTCCCGGAAGAGGTCGTCCGGTTCGATGACCAGCACCCGGGCCTGCCCGCCGCCGGGAGAAATCCCGGGCTCGGGGAGAGGAGCTTTCCGTATGGGGGCGTATGACATGGCCGTTACCTCCTGGCCTGCCCCGCTCAGGGGGCCAAACCCCTCGGCCCGGGAGGGGGCAGAATCCGGTCCAGGGCTGCCGTCAATTCACTCAAGGACCACGGTTTCATGGCAAAGTCCCGCACGCCGGCCCCTTTGGCCTTCTCCAGGGTCAGGAGATCCAAGGGGTCCAGACACAAAATCACCGGCAGGCCGGGACGGATGGCCAGAACCGCCTGGGCCAGCTCCAGGCCGCTGCCGGGCGCCAGGTCCTGGTCTGCAATCAGCAGATCCAGGGCCTGGGGCTGTGACCGGAACAGCTCCAAGGCCTCCTGGCCGCTGCGGGCGCAGTGCACCTCAAAGCCCAGGCTGAGGAGTATCTCCCGCCAGAGATCCAGTTGACCCTCCTCCCCGGCGGCCAGGAGCACCCGGCCCCGGTCCCGGCGTCGGGCAGGCAGGGTTTCGGGCGCTTCCCCGGCATCCTCGGGCCGCGCCCCCGGACCTGGGGGCCGCCGTTCCCAGGGACGGCTGAAGGCCAGGATCTGCTGCACCAGTTCCCGCCCCCGGCGGCCCGCCTTCAGCACCTGGTCCAGCTTGCGCCGGGCCGGATCCTCCTCCGGCAGGGCGGCCTGGGCCATCTCCGTGTAGCCCAGCATCACCCCCAGAATCTGGTCAAAGTCCCGGGCCAGGGAGCCCGCCAGGCTTCCCAGGGCCTCCAGGCGCTCCAACCGCAGGCGGTGGGCATCTTCCCCCGGGGCCGCGGGGGTGGGCGGGGGACCCGGGACGCCGCCGCTCTCCTTTCCGGGGGCAGGCTCCGGAGCAGCCGGGGCTTCCGGGGCGTGCCGGAGCACGAGGATGCCGCCGTCGGCCTCCCCCCGGGGGTCCCGCAAAGGGATCAGAACGGCGTCATAACCGGCGAGGGGGGCCCCGGGATGGAGTTGCACCGGCCGGCTGGGGTCGAGCAGCCGCCGGGGCCCTCCGCCCACCCCGGACGGCAGCGCGTCCTTCAGCCCCGGCAGCACCCAGGCCAGCTCCTTGCCCTGCACCTCCTCCCGGGTCAGGCCGGTGAGAGCCTCCAAGCCTCGGCTCCAATGGGTCAGCCGACCCTCCCGGGTGAAGGCCGCCACCCCCGCCTCGCCGGCCGCCAGGGCCGCGTCCGCCACCTGCCGCTCCCGGGCCAGCTCCCGGGTCAGCTTCTCCTTTTCCGCCTGGGAGAGAAGGGACGCCCCCAGGTGCTGCTCCCGCAGGAGGCGATGGGACCTCCGCAGCCCGGCCAGCTCCTCCTCCAGTTCCCGAAGGCGGCTCATGTCCACGGCCACCCCGGCGAAGACCTCCCGGGCCCCCTCCCAGCCGCCCCACAGGCGCACAGCGGCCACCTGGCCGTCCCGCCGGACGAAGCGAACCTCAGCGCCTGCCACCCGGCCGCCAACCGCTTGGGCCAGCAGGCGCTCCCAGGCCGCCGCCTCCGCCACCCGCTCCGCCGGCACGAACTCCCGCAGCAGGGTTTCCGGGTCCTCCCAGCCCAACATGCGGGCCAGGGCGCCAGTGGCGGCGGTGAGACGGAAGCCCGGCAGGCGGGCCTCAAACCTCCCGATCCCCGCGTCGTCCTCCCACGACTGCCGCCAGCCCTCCGGGGCAGCCCCGGCAGGGGCCGACGCCCCCTCTCCGGGCAGCCGGGGGCCTTCCTCCCCCTGACCGCGGGCTGCGATTCCGGCCGCGGCGCTGACGGCCACAAGCTCCAGCCAGTCCTGCCAGGGGGCGCCGGGCCGATCTGTGCCGTGCTGCAGGATCGCCAGCACCCCCAGGGTCCTTCCGGCCACCCGCAGCGGCACCGCCAGGCAGGCATCCAGCTCCGCTTCCCGCAGGGCCGCCGCCCAGGGGAGCGCCGCCTCGTCCTCGCCCAGGGTGTCGCCCCGGATTGCGACGCCGGTTTGGTAGGCCTCAGTGAACGGGTGGTGCTCCGGGGGACCCGTCAAGCTGAAAGAAGCGGTGAGAAAAACAGGGGGCAGGGATCCGGCCCAGGCCGCGGGCCTGAGCCTCCCTTCCCGGGGAAGCAGGATCACCGCCGCCCCACCGCCGGCCTCCAGCGCCAGGCGGCAGACCTCCTGCAGGAAGGGGCCCTCCTCCATCCCGGCAGCCAGAAGCTCCAGGGCCCGGCGGAGCGTCCGGGGCACCGGAGCAGGGGAGGAACCCCCCGCCTCTTTGTCTGGAGGTGCGGTGTCAGCCGTCATCGCGCTGGCCCGGATCGCAGGCTCCCTGCAGCCGGGAGAGGGAGGAGAATTTTTCTCTCACATAGCAAAAAAATTCTTCTTTTGAAAGAAAAAAGGAGGGAGCGGCGGCACCAAGGCCGGGGAAAGGGCCGGCGGAGCCATTGCCCTACGGCGGGGTAAGGGGCAAAAGAGGCGGCGGTCCGCCACCCTATCCCTTCCGCAACCGGGCGGCAGGCGCCCCCTGGTGAGGCCTCAGAACCCCACAGATGCGCACCTGTTCTTGTCCGGCGAGAAAAGCCGCGGGAAGCCGCCAGGAGCCGCAAGTCCCCTAAAGGGTGGTGGAAAAAGGTCATGCGGGGAAGGGGCCGGGGATGCCAGACTCCCTTCCCCTGCCCTCCCCCGAACCACCCTCCCCGGCCCCCTACATGGGATGAGGCTTCGCCAGCCGGGCAGAATCGGCCGGGGTCCTCCCACCAGGGTGCCTTCCCACCGCCTGCCAGCGGGGCGGCGCGCCGCAGGCGGCCCGGGCCGTCCCCCGGGGGCGGGCCCGACGCTCACAGAGGCACCAGCTCCACCCGGCCCCAGGCGCCCAAAGCCTTCCCCACCACCACCACTGCGCCCACGGTCCCGGGGATGTCTGCCAGCCAGGCCAGGGCCGGGTCGATATCCCCGGGAGCCCGGACCCGGTTGGCCAGCGCGGTGGCCAAGGCGTCGGCCAGGGCGGCGGTGGGCGCCACCACGCAGGCGGCGTCCGCCCGGCCGAAACTGAGGGAATGGCCCACCGTGCCCGAGGAGGTGCACACCCCCAGAGGGGTGTCCTCGGCGGCGATCCGGAGACCCACCCGCCGGCTCAAAGGTGAGGCCCCGGCGTACAGAGCCACGGTGGCCGGCCGGGTGAGGGCCAGAAAAACATCCCCGCCGTTTTCCACAATGACCTCGGGGCTGGCGGCCAACAGGGCCCGCCCCACCCGCTCGGCCAAAGCCCCGGCCACCGCCGCCATGGGCCCCACCCCCGCCACCCGGGCGGCGGCCACCATCTCCCGCACCACCGGCGGCGCGAAGGGATCCTCGGGCCAGGGAGTGAGGGTGCTGAGGAAGTCGGGGTGAGCGGCAATGTAGCTCTCCAGCCGGGAACGCTCCTGCACCGCCGTCTGCCGGGCCAGGGGGCTCAGGTCCCGAACCGCCAGAATGAGGAGGTCCGTCTGCTGCACCACCACCCGGAAGGCCACCAGACCCTCCCGGGCCATGCGGGTGCGATAGGTCCGGGGTTCATGCGGCGTCATCGGCTTGCACAATATTCAGCATACCTGACCAGGGGTGGTGCGGGAGCTGAGGCCATGCAAGGGCAGGGGAGCGAAAGCGGTGGCCCCCGCTTCCCTGGCCGGGCCTCAGCCTCTGAGGGCGATGAGCACCGCGCCCCCCACCATGAAGAGCACCCCGGCCAGCCGGGGGAGGAAAGGCCGCTCCTGCAGCCACAGGCCTCCCACCAACACCCCGAAGAGCAGGCTGAGGCGCTTCACCCCGATGAGATAGGCAGTGGGCGCCCTCATCACCCCGAAGGTGAAGCAGAGGATGCTGGTGACCACGCACAGACCCAGTAAAATCCCCCACACGGCGCGGCCCCGGAGGGCCTCCCCCAGGCGCACCCGGCTGAAGGGATAGCCCGTCAGCATCACGCCGCCGAAAAACAACGGATAGGCAATCCCCATAAACAGCGGCCCGGAGTGGAGGATAGCCAGTTTATAGAGGGTGGCGGTGAAGGAGAAGATAAAGGCCACCAACAGCATCAGGCGGGCGCCCCGCTTCTGAAACAGGGCGGCCACCGGCACCCACACCCCCCGCACCCCGGTCCCCAGGCTGAGAATATACCCGCCCACCCCGATGAGCACGATGCCCACCAGACCCATCCGGCCCGGCATCTCCCCCAGAAGCAGCCAGCCGGTCCCCAGAATGAAGACCGGAGTGAAGGAGAGAAAGGGGATGCACAGGGACAGGTGGCAGGTCTTCAGGCTGGCCATGTACAGCAGGGAGGAGCTCACCTCCAGCACCGTCAGGGCCGCCAGGGTCAGAAGCAGGTGCCAATGAAAGGCGGGCCACTCCACCAGGAAAGAGGCGGCCAGCAGGAAGGGCGCGGCGCACAGGGTGCGGGTCAGACCCATGCCGTAGGGGGAGAGATGGCTGAAGTGGCGCTTGATGAGGGCGTCGGCGCCCGCATCCCCCAGGGCCGCGCCCAGCCCGAAGATGAGCCAGAGATACTCCACCGCCCTACGCCCCCTTTGCCTTGCGGCAAGCGGCCACCTGGTTGGCCAGGGCCACGAACTCCGCCACTTTGACGGTCTCGGCCCGGCGATGCGGCTCAATGCCTGCGGCCTGCAGGAGCTCCGGCACCCGGGCGGGAGACAGCCCCAGCTCCCCGGCCCCCGCCGCCAGGCTGTTGGCCAGGGTCTTGCGCCGTTGGGCAAAGGCCAGGCGCACCAGCCGCCGCAGCAGCTCCGCATCGACCGCCGCCGGCTGAAAGGGCCGCGGCCTGAGGCGCACCACGGTGGACTGCACCTGGGGCGGGGGGTAAAAATTCGCCGGCCCCAGGGAAAACAGGGATTCCAGGGCGAAGTGATATTGCAGGAGCACGCTCAGGATGCCGTAGTCCTTGCCGCCGGGCGCCGCCGTCAGCCTCCGGGCCACCTCCTGCTGCATCATGAGCACCGCCCGCTCCAGCGCCTCCTGCTCCCGGGCCAGTTTGAAGAGCAAAGGCGAGGTGATCTGATAGGGCAAATTGCCCACCACCTTGAGGGGCCGCCCCGCCTCCCGGGCCAGGGCCGGGAAATCACAGGATAAGACATCCTGGCAGAGGATGAGGACCTGGGGGGAGGCCTGGAATTCCTGGCGAAGAAAGTCCGCCAGGCGTGCATCCAGCTCCAGGGCCACGAGACGGCCGGCTTTTTCCGCCAACGGCCGGGTGAGGGCCCCCAGCCCCGGCCCCACTTCCAGGACCACATCCTCGGGGGTCAGCTCCAGGGCCGCCACGAGGCGCTGAGCCACCCTTGGCTGGGTAAGGAAATGCTGCCCCAGGGATTTTCGGGGCCTGAGGCCCAGGCGCTCAAGAAGCGTCCGGGGTGAGGGGCTGGACACAGGCGGTCCCGCCGCGGCGGCGCTGCCGTTGGCGCCGTACGGCCCACAGGGTCAGGAAATAGGAGGCCACCGCCGGCGGCAGGGCGATGATCACCCCGCCCACCTGCAGGGCCAAGCCCCCCCGCCAGAGGACCTCCAGGGCGCTCCGCCAGGTCCAGACCTCCGGCAGCAGGAGCCGCCCTTCGGGGAGGAGCAGACAGGCCCCCACCTCATAGGCCAGCAGATACAAGGGCACCATGGTCACCGGATTCATCACCCAGATGCCCAGATAGGCGGTGACCACTGACACCCGGAGCAGGGGCGCCAGGGTGAGCACCGTCACCATATGGAAGGGCACGGTGGGGGTGATGCCCACGAAGACCCCCAGGGCCATCCCCCAGGCCAGCTTGCGGGGGTCGCCCTGGAGCCGGATGAGCCTCAGCCAATAATATCGCAGCAGCCGCCGCAGTTTCATGCCGGCTCGGAACCTGCCGCCAAAGAGGGACGGCCCTCCTCCCGCAGCCGCCGCCGGAGCACCTTGCCCACCGCGCTTTTGGGGAGCTCCGCCCGGAATTCCACCCGCCGGGGCACCTTGTAGGCCGCCAGCCGCTCCCGGCAGAAGGCCTGCACCTCCTCCGGGGTGAGCCGGGCTCCGGGCTGCGGCACAATGACCGCCTGGACCATCTCCCCCCGATACGGATCCGGCACCCCCACCACCACGGCCTCCTTGATCCCGGGGTGCTGGAAGAGCACCTCCTCCACCTCCCGGGGGAAGATCTTGTACCCGGCGCTGATAATAATATCTTTCTTTCGGTCCATTATATAAAAATATCCCGCCTCATCCATCCGGGCCAGATCGCCGGTGTACAGCCAGCCGTTTCTCAGGACCAGGGCCGTCTCTTCGGGCCTGCCCCAATAGCCCTGCATCACCTGGGGCCCCCGGATGATGAGCTCGCCCACCTCGCCCGGCGGCAGGTCCCGTTCGCCGGTCACGTCGTCCACAATGCGGGCCTCGGTGCCGGGGAAGGGCACCCCGATGCTCCCCCCCGGCCGCGGCCCCCCGAAGGGGGTGAAGTGGGTGACGGGACTGGCCTCGGTGAGGCCGTAGCCTTCCAGGATGGGGCAGCCGGTGAGGCGCTCGAAGCTCTCCCGCACCTCCGCCGGCAAGGGCGCGGAGCCGCTGACACAGGCCCACAGGCAGGAAAAATCCACCTCCCGGATGTGGGGGTGGTGGATGAGGCCCACAAACAGGGTGGGCACCCCCGGCAGGATGGTGGGCCGGTCCCGGCGCAGAAGCCGGAGAAACTCCCGGATCTCAAAGCGGGGCAGCAGCAGAATCTGGGCCGCCACCGACACCGGCCAGTTGAGGCAGACGGTGAGACCGAAGGCGTGAAACAGGGGCAAAAGCCCCACCAGGCGCTCCTCCCCCACCTTCACCCGGGGCATCCAGGCGTTGATCTGGGCCACGTTGGCCATGAGGTTGGCGTGGGTCAGGACCGCGGCCTTGGGGACCCCGGTGGTGCCGCCGGTATACTGCAGCACCGCCACCTCCTCCGGCGTGGGCCGGGGCGGCTCCGGCCGGGGAGGCGAGGTGAGGAGGCGGGCGTAGCGGGCATACCCCGGCTCCGGGGGGCAGCCCCGGGGCAGTCCCTGACGCCAGGCCTTCAGGGGATAGAGCCAGGAAAGGGGCCAGGGCAGGACCTCGGTAAGGGAGGTGACGATGAGCCGGGTGAGCTTCCCGTCCTCGAGCAGCCCCGCCGCCTTGGGGAGGAGATGGTCCAGGGCCAGGAGTATCCGGGCCCCGGAGTCCTCCACCTGGTAGCGCACCTCCGTGGGGCTGTTCAGGGGGTTGATGAGGACCAGCACCGCGCCCAGGGAGAGGGCGGCGAAGTAGGCCGCCACCAGTTGGGGGCAGTTGGGCAGGAGGATGGCCAGCCGCTCCCCGGGGGCGAGCCCCAGCTCCCTCAGGCCGGAGGCCAGCCGGGCGGCCTGGTCCCTGAGGGCGGCATAGGTGGTGCGGCGACCGTAGAAATTCAGGGCCGGCAGGTCCGGAAAGCGCTCCGCCGCCCGCCACAGGAGCCAGGGGACCGACTCCTCCGGCACTTTCACCTCCGCCGGCACGCCGGGGTCATAGTGTCGGAGCCAGGGCCGGTTCATGGCAGCGGTTCACGGGGAAATCAAGGGGCCTCGCCGGCGGGCCCCCAACCCGGGGGCCTGGGGTGTCCCTGCCTCTGCCCCCGTCTCCCTCAGCCGCGTCCCCGGGGTTGCTTCAGGCGCTTTCGCCGCTGCAGGCCTCGCAGCTGCAGGCCGCCCGGTCCGCGGCGGTGGCCTCCCGCACCTCCCGCACGGTGACGCTGACGTCCAGGGCCTGCCCCGCCAGGGGGTGATTGAAGTCCACCACCACGGTGTCCTCCTTCACTTCCATGAGGATGAAATACACCGGATGGCCTTCCTCATCCTCGGTCTCAAAGACCACCCCCGGGGTGAGCTCCACGTTGGGGTCGAATTCCGACCGGGGGATTTCGACGATGAGGTCTTCATCCACCTCCCCGTAGGCCTGCTCCGGGGTGAGATGCACGGTGCGGGACTCCCCCACCCTCAGGCCCACCAGGGCCGCCTCCAGATCCGGGGGCATGATGCCGTGCCCCATGCAAAAGGAGAGGCGCTCCGGCGTGCCGCCGGGAGGAAAGCTTTGCCCGTTGGGCAGGCGGATGAGGTAATCCACGGTCACAAAGGAATCTGGCGTGATCTGCACGAAGTATCCTTCTTTGCTGGCAAGGGGTGAAAAGAAAAGGGGAGCCCACCCCGGGCTGCCCCTGGGTCAGAAACGGCAGGCATAACAAGGCGCGACCCGGAGATCAGGCCTCCTTGTGCCCCAGGATAATGCGGCCGGTGTTGAATAGGTTGCACGGGATGACCTGATCGATGACGATGCCGGCCTCCTTCATCACCCCGATGACATCCAGGTCGGTGGTGAAGCCGATGCGCACGAAGACGGGGGCCAAAAGATCCTCCAGTCGCCCCCAGTAGTTGCCGTTGTCGCTGCGGGTGTGGTTCACCACGATGAATTTGCCCCCGGGCTTCACCACCCGGAGCATCTCCCGGCAGACCCGGTGGGGGTCGGAGACCGTGGTGATGACGTAAGCACTCATCAGGGCGTCGAAGGTGTTGTCAGGGAATTCCAGCTTGGCGGCGTCCATGACCTGCAGGGTGAAGCGGCAACCGCTGTTGAGGCGCTGGGCTTTGGCCTTGGCCTGCTCTATCATGGCCGGCGAGATGTCAATGCCCACCACCTCGGTCTGCGGAGGGTAAAATTCCAGGGTGGAGCCGGGGCCCACCCCGATCTCCAGGATCTTCTGGTGCGGCCGCCGCTCCAGGTAATGAAAGGCGCGGCGCCGGCCCGGGGCCAGCAGGTGACCGAAGATGTGATCATAAAAGGGGGAATAAAAGGAATATAGCTTTTCCATATATGAAGGGCAAACCCTGCACTTCATCGGCGAACCTCGCTGACTGGAATGTGGCTGAAAAAATAAAGATGAGTCGGGGATTTTTAACAGGCCAATTATACTGCGACTGGCTTGGGGATGTAAATGGATTTTTTCGCCGGGGGCCAAATTTCCTCATTTTTTCCGGCGCCGCCCCTCAGGCGGGCGGAAGGCACCCGGCGCCCCGGGGCCTGCCCCCAGCGACGGTCGGAGTCGATACCGTCCGGCCCCGGGGGAGGGGGTCCGGTCAGGGGGAAGGTCCTCTCTGTGAGGCGCGGCCTCGGAGCCGGTGCGGCTGGCCTATGCAGTTGACAGTCTCCCAGGCTTCCGGGTATGGTGAAGTTTGTTCATACGCAGGGAAGAGGGGCCGGGAGGTGGGGCCCCGGGAGTGAAACTCCCGGGCGGATTTCCCCGGAATCTGATAGAGTAAAGGAACCGCAGTCCGACCCCGGAGATCTGGCGGAGGAGAGTGCATGGCGAACAATAACAAGCCCCAAGGCCTGAGACGGGTGGTGGTGACCGGGGTGGGCATGGTCACCTCCATGGGCCTGGATGTGGAAACGGTCTGGCGCAAACTGCTGGCCGGGGAGTCGGGTATCCGGCGCCTCAGCCCCCGCTTCGAAGAGGCCGCCCGGACCTTCAAGGCTCCCGAGGATTTTCCCCTCATCGGCGGCGAAATCGTGGATTTCGACCTCAAGCCCCTCATGGAGGCCCGCAAGAAGGTGGTCACCAAGGAGGACCTGAAACAGATCAAATACACCGACCGCTTCACTCAGTACGCCTTGGCCGCCAGCCTGGAGGCCATCAAGGATTCGGGCATCGACCTGGAGTCCGAGGATCCGGAGCGGGCCGGGGTGATCATCGCCAGTGGCATGGGCGGGGTGTCCTCCTGGGAGGAGTCCATGATCCGCATGCTCCAGGAAGGGGTGCGGCGGGTGTCGCCTTTCCTGGTGCCCAAGATGATCCCCAACCTGGCCGCGGGCAATGTCTCCATCAGCTTCAAGGCCAAGGGTCCCAACATCGCCCTGTCCACGGCCTGCGCCGCCGGCTCGCACGCCATCGGCATGGCCCTGCGCTCCATCCAGCTGGGGGAGGCGGACATGATGGCCGCCGGGGGGAGCGAAGCCGCCATCACGCCCTTGACCATCACCGGCTTCTACCGTATGGGGGCCCTGGCATTGGGCTACAACGACCGGCCGGAGGCGGCCAGCCGGCCCTTCGATGTGCAGCGCTGCGGCTTCGTGATGGCGGAAGGGGCGGGCATCCTGGCCCTGGAGGAGCTGGAGCACGCCAAAAACCGGGGCGCCCGCATCTACGCCGAGGTGGTGGGGTTCGGCATGACCGGGGACGCCCACCACATCACCGATCCGCACCGGGAAGGGGCCATACGCTGCATCCGGGCCGCCCTGGAGGACGCCGGGCTGGCCCCGGAAGACATCGACTACGTCAATCCCCACGCCACCGCCACGCCGGTGGGGGACAAAAACGAGGCCCAGGCCCTGTGCGAGATCTTTCCCCCAGGCCGCCGGCCCCTGGTGAGCGCCACCAAATCCATGACCGGCCACCTCCTGGGGGCCGCGGGCGCGGTGGAGGCCATCTTCACCATCCTCTCCATCCGGGACGGGATTGTTCCTCCCACCATCAACCTGGAGGAAGTGGATCCGGAGTGCGACGGGCTGGATTATGTCCCGGGCCGGGCCCGCCGGGCGGACATCCGCTGCGCCCTCTCCAACTCCTTCGGCTTCGGGGGAACCAACGCCACCCTGGTGTTCAAACGCTACGAGGACTGACCGGGCGGCGGGCCGGTGGCCGCCGCCACGGACGCGGCGGCAGACCCGGCCCCAGGGACGAGAGACCGACTGATCCCCCATGACAGAGCCCCCCGCCACCATCCGCATCGCCGTCATTGTGGACCGCGGGCCCTGCGGCTGCCTGCCTTTGATGCTCCCCTTTTCCGTGGCGGGCTACCCCCTGGTGGAGGTGGAGTTCTTCCAGGCCCCCCACAGAGGCGAGACGCCGCCGGCGCGGCCGGGACCCCGGGCCTTTCCGGAAGCGGTGGAGCTGGGCCTCATCCAGGAGACGCCGCTGTCCGCCCTCAAGCCCCTCAGTGAGCTTAAGCCGGAGGACTTCGATCTCATCCTGGACTGGCAGGACTGGCTGGAACGGGCGCTGGGCCTCCCCCCGGAACGCCAGGGGAATCTGGTCACCGGCCCCGGCACCGCCTACCTGGGGGAGATCATCTGCCAGTTTCAGGAACTGCGCCAGAAGATGGAGCTCTCCGGCGCCATCCTCCTCAACGTCACCGACGCCATCGTCACCATCAACGAGGAGCACCTCATCATCGGCTACAATTACGGCGCCGAGCGGATGTTCGGCTACCGCCGGGAGGAGGCCCTGGGGCAGGACCTGAGCATCATCATCCCCCCGCCCCACAAGGAGCGGCACAAGGAATATGTGCGCCGCTATCTGGCCACCCGGGTGCCCAAGGTCATCGGCAAGCACCTGGAGCTCACCGCCCAGCGCCGGGACGGCAGCGAGTTCCCCATGGACATCTCCTTTTCGGTGGCGGAGATCCGGGGGAATTTTTATTTCACCGGCATCATCCGGGACATGACGGAAAACAAGCGCATGGAGGAGCGCCTGCTGCAGAGCGAGCGCCTGGCCGCGGTGGGCAACACCGTGAGCCACATCGCCCATGAGATCAAGAATCCGCTGGCCATCATCGGCGGCTTTGCCCGCCAGCTGGCCAAAGCCGAGGCCCTGGATGACAAAGGCCGCCAGAAGCTGAACATCATTGTGGAGGAGGTCGCCCGGCTGGAAGGCATGCTGGCCCAGATGCGGGACTTCGTGAAGCGCCCGCCGGCCCGCAAATCCCTCAACGACCTGGAGCAGCTTCTGGACGAGGTCCTGGACCTGTTTCAGGACACCTTTCAGGAGCACCGCATCGTGGTGCAGCGCCAGCAGGAGGTGCAGCTGCCGCCCCTGGAGTTTGACCGGCAGCAGCTTCACCAGGTGCTGGTCAACCTTTTCAAAAACGCCCTGGAGGCCATGCCCCGGGGCGGGGAGCTCCGGGTGGTCACGGGGGTCAGCGAAGGGCAGGCGGAGATCCGCATCACGGATACCGGCGAGGGCATGCCCCCGGAGGTGCTTTCCCGGATCTTCACCCCCTATTTCACCACCAAGGAAAAGGGGACCGGGCTGGGGCTGGCCATCTGCCGCAACATCGTGGAGGAGCATGGCGGCTGCCTCATCGCCGACAGCGCCCCCGGCCGGGGCTCCACCTTCACCATCCGCATCCCCCTGCCGGACCAACCGGGATCGTGAGCCCCCCTCCCTTGCTGTCCCTGCGGGACGTCCAGGTTCATTTCGACCTGCCGGCCGGCCGCCTCCAGGCGGTGGGCGGGGTGAGCTTCGATCTCTCCCCGGGGGAGACCCTGGGACTGGTGGGGGAATCGGGCTGCGGCAAGACGGTGACCGCCCATGCGATCCTGCGCCTGCTCCCGGAGACCGCCCTGGTGCGGGGGCAGATCCTCTTCGAGGGGGAGGATCTCCTGTCCTGGCCGCCGGAGCGCCTGCGGACGGTGCGGGGGAACCGCATCGGCATGGTCTTCCAGGAGCCCATGACCGCCCTCAACCCGGTCTTCACCATCGGCGAGCAGGTGGCGGAGGTCCTCATGGTGCACCGGGGCCTGTCCCGGGCGGCCGCCCTGAAGGAAGCGGCCCGGGCCCTCACCCGGGTGGGGCTCCCCGATGCCCCCCGGCGCCTGAAGCAGTATCCGCATCAGCTCTCCGGGGGGCTGAGACAGCGGGTGCTCATCGCCATGGCCCTGGCGCTCTCCCCTGCCCTCCTCATCGCTGACGAGCCCACCACCGCCCTGGATGTCACCATCCAGGCCCAGATCCTGGAACTGCTGCGGCGGCTGAGGCGGGAGCTGGGCCTGGCGGTGCTCTTCATCACCCACAACTTGGGCATTGTGGCCCAGGTGGCGGAACGGGTGGCGGTGATGTACGCCGGTCTGCTCCTGGAGGAGGCCCCCACCCCCCGCCTCTTCAAGTCCCCCTGCCACCCCTACACCCAAGGGCTGTTGGCCTCGGTGCCCCGCCTGGATTTCACCCGGCCCCCCGGGGCGCCCTTGCTTTCCATTCCCGGGCAGGTGCCGGACCTCTTCCGGCCCCCCGGGGGCTGCCTCTTTGCCGAGCGCTGTCCCCGGCGGTTCGAGCCCTGCGGCGAGGTGCCCCCCTGGGCCACCGTGGCTCCGGGACACCGGGTGCGCTGCTGGCTGTATTCCTGAAAACCGTTTCCCCAAGCCTGCAGCAGGGTGCCCGGCCCCGGTCTTCCCCGGGCTCCATTACCCTCTCCCCCTTGGGAATGATATACTTCCGGTCATGGCCCGGATCCTCTATGGCGTCCAGGGAAGCGGCACCGGCCACGCCGTGCGGGCCCTGACGGTGGCCCGGCGCTTCCCCCAGCACGAGTTCCTCTTGGTCAGCTTCGGGTCCGGGGCCGAGGTGCTGCGGGCCGAATTTCCGGTGGCGGTCCTGCCGGCCCCCGACACCATCTACCGGCGCCACCGCCTGGTGGTGTCCGCCACCGTGAAGGCGGCCCTGCAGTACGCCGGCCGGGACCGGGACCACAAGGAGCGCCTGCTCCGGCTCATGGATGCCTTCCAGCCGGATGTGGCCTTATCCGATTATGATTATCTCGTGCCCTGGGCCAGCCGCAGACTGGGCCTCCCCTGCCTGGGTCTGGACCACCAGCACATCATCACCTGCTGCCGTCACCGGCTGCCCCCCTGGGTCCGGCCCACCTATTGGGTGACCGCAGCCGTCATCCGCCGGCTCTATGGCGAGGTGACCTGGCGTCTGGTGACCTCCTTTTTCCATCCCCCCCTACGGCCCGGGGTGCAGGCCCGGCTGGTGCCGCCGCTGCTGCGGGAGAGCGTCCTCACCCGGCAACCCCTCCCGGGGGAGCATGTGGTGGCCTACCAGAGTGTTTCCACCTTCCGACACTTCCTGCCGTTCCTCCGCTCCCTGCCCCGGCCGGTGCATGTATATGGCCTGGGGGAGGGGGGCAGGAGCGGGAATCTGCATTTCCGGCCCCGGTCGGAGGAGGGGTTTCTGGACGACCTGGCGTCCTGCGCCTGGGTGGTGGCCGGGGGCGGCCACACCACCCTCTCCGAGGCCCTGTATTTCGGGAAACCGGTCCTTTCGTTTCCCATCCGCCGCCACACCGAGCAGTTCCTCAATGCCTTCTATCTGGAAAAGTTGGGCTACGGCCTGAAAGTCAGCCGCTTCCGGCCCGGCCCCGGACTCTGGCGCCGGTTTGAAAGCCGGCTGGAGGAGTTCGCCGGCCGCATCCGGGAGGGCAGCTTTGTGGGCAACGAGGAGATCTTCGCCCGGGTGGCGGCCTTCATTGACAGCCGGGGGCGGCGTCTCGGAGGCGCAGATGGCGCCTGAGCGGCCCCTGAAGCTGGCCGTCACCGTGGATGTGGAGGAGGAGGGCCTCTTTGTGGGGCGCTTTCCCAAAGAGGCCGCGGGGGTGCGCAACGTCGCCTGCCTTTCCCGGGTGGAGTTCATCCCCCGGGACTTCGGCCTGCCCCTGACGCTGCTCACCACCTACCAGGTGGCCCGGGAGCCGGCCGCGGTCTGGGTGCTCCGGGATTTCCGGGACCGCTTCGGCGCCGAGATCGGGGCCCACCTCCACCCCTGGAACACCCCGCCCTTTCTTCCCGGGCCGGAGCCGTTGCGCTCCGAAGCCCTGCCCCGGGAGCTTCTGGCGGCCAAGCTGGCCTCGCTCCTGAATACCCTTAAGGGCGCGGGATTCCCGGCGCCGGTGTCCTTCCGCATGGGCCGCTTCGACTGGGGCCCCAAGATCCTCTCCCTCCTTCCCGAGTTCAGCCTGCGGGTGGACAGCAGCATGGTGCCCTTGACCCAGGTGGTGGGCGGCCCGGATCATTTCCTGGCGCCGCCGGACCCTTTTTGGCCGGCGGACAGCCGGGGGCGCCCCCTGGGCGTGCTGGAGGTGCCCCTGACCCTGGTGCCGCTGTGGCCACAGGCGGCGGAGGCGGTATATCGCCTCTCCTCCCGGGCCCGGGGCCGGGCGGCCCATCTGCTGCGGGCCTGGTTCCCCTATGTGCTGAGCGCCGGGGTGCAGCCGGTGTGGTTTCCGTTGCCCTGGATGCGTCTGGCGGCCCGGCTGCACGCGGCCCGGGGCGGGCAGCTACTCTGCCTGTTTTTCCACTCCTCGGAACTCATGCCCGGGGGCACCCCCCACACGGCAAGGGAGGCGGCGGTGGCGCGACTGGTAGGCAAAATCCGGGCCTTCCTCGCCTGGCTCACCCGGCGCTTCCGGATCACCGGGGTCACCCTGGGGGCCTTGGGGCACAATCCCCCCGCACCGGGAGAGGCCCGCACCCCGCTCTGGCCCGTTGCGGGCCGCTTCGGCGGGCAGTGACCGGCCCGGCGCGACGTGACGCTTCCCCCCGGCGTTCCGGGGGCAGCAGGGGCATGAAATTTTAACTTGACAATAACCGGATAAGCGATTATTTAATTAAACATGAAACAGCACGCCCGGCTTTTCAAATCCCTGGCCGATGAGACCCGTCTGCAGATCCTCTGGCTGCTGCGGACCAAGGAAGAGCTCTGCGTCTGCGACATCATGGAGGTCTTGGGCATCACCCAGTCCAAGGCGTCCCGCCACCTGCGCACCCTGTACCACCAGGGCTGGGTCACCGACCGCCGGGAGGGGGTCTGGATGTACTACCGCCTGAATATCACCCCCGGCAGCCCGACGGAGCAGGTGCTCCAGCTGCTGGAGCAGTGGTGGCGGGACCACCCAGAAGCCCAGGCCCTCCAGGAGCGCCTTAAGCTGTGGCTGGCCGCCAAGGGCCGCCAGGCCAGGCCGGCCCCGGCCCAGAGAGCGGCCTGCACCTGCGGCTGACGGCCGGGCGGAGCGGCCCCCGTCGCCTCCGGGTCCCTCAGGCGAAGGGAAGTCCGACCCGGAACCCCGGGGCGGCAGAGGGACAAAAAGGGCTGCGCCCGAGGAGGCACGTCGACTCCCTTTCAGGAGAACCTGCAGATGGCCGACACCGTTGCCCAGCGTCTCGGGTTTGTGGAACGCTTCCTCACCCTGTGGATCGTCCTGGCCATGGTCTTCGGGGTGCTGTTGGGCTATTTCCTCCCCGGGGTGGCCCGGTTCATCGATTTTTTCACCGTGGGCACCACCAACCTGCCCATCGCCGCGGGCCTCATCCTGATGATGTATCCGCCCCTGGCCCGGGTCAATTACCATGAACTGCCCCGGGTCTTCTCCCAGGTGCGCATCCTGTCCCTCTCCCTGGTCCTGAACTGGCTCATCGGACCGGTTCTCATGTTCGCCTTGGCCGTGATCTTTTTGTCCGGCTACCCGGAATATGCGGTGGGGCTCATTCTGGTGGGTCTGGCCCGCTGCATCGCCATGGTCATCGTCTGGAACGAGCTGGCCGGGGGACACCGGGAATACTGCGCCGGGCTGGTGGCCTTCAACGCCATCTTTCAGATGGCCCTCTACGCCGTGTATGCCTATCTCTTCATCTCCGTCTTCCCCCGGTGGCTCAACCTGGCCTTCGCCCGGGAAGTGCAGGTGGGCATCCTGGATGTGGTGGTCACGGTGCTCATTTATCTGGGCATCCCCTTCTTCGCCGGGCTGCTGAGCTACTTCCTCCTGGGGGGTCTCAAGGGCCGGGAATGGTATGAGACCAGATTCATCCCCAAAATCAGCCCCATCACCCTCATCGCCCTGCTGTTCACCATTGTGGTGATGTTCTCCCTCAAGGGCGAATATATTGTCAGCCTGCCGTTGGACGTGGTGCGCATCGCCATCCCCCTGTCCATCTATTTCGTGGCCATGTTTCTCCTCACCTTCTTTCTGGCCATGCGGCTGGGGGCCTCCTACCCGGTGTCCGCCACCCTGTCCTTCACGGCGGCCAGCAACGACTTTGAGCTGGCCATCGCGGTGGCCATCGCGGTCTTCGGCATCCACTCCGGCATGGCCTTTGCCACCGTCATCGGGCCCCTGCTGGAGGTGCCCATCCTCCTGTCCCTGGTGCATGTGGCCCTGCATTTCAAACGCAAGTATTTCACCTGCGCCGCCTGCGGCCGGGAGGCCGGGTTGGAGATGCTCTTCCACTTCCGGCAGGGCAGCCGGGAAGGCTACCTCTGTCCGGGCTGCCTCCAGGGCACCCTGACCGGCGGCCATCCCGGGCGCTGAGGTTCACTCCCTTATAAGGACAGCCGCCATGTTTGAAAAGATCCTGCTGGCCACTGACCTCTCCCCGGCCTGGGACGAAATCATTGCCTGTGCCGGCGAACTCCGGGTCCTGGGAGCCCGGGAACTCATCCTGGCCCATGTGATCACCGTAAAGTTTCTGGGGGGCATGGAGGCGAAGCTCCTGTCCGAGGCCGAGCCCCGGCTGGCGGCCCAGAAAGAGAAACTGACGGCCCAGGGGTTTCAGGTCCACACCGCGGTGGTCACAGGGCTGCCGGGGTATGTCCTGTATGACGTGGCCCGGCACTACGGCGCCCAACTGCTGGTGGTGGGCCCCCAGAAGACCTCCCGCTGGCAGGAGCGCCTGTTGGGCTCGGTCACCGGCGCGGTGCTGCACCATGCTGAGCTCCCCATCCTGCTCCTCAAGGCCCGCATCACCGCGGAGAGGCCCGAGGGCACCTGCCGCCTGCAGGCCACGGAGCTGTTGCGGCATCTTTTGTTCCCCACGGATTTCTCCGAGACCGCCCTGCGCGCCCTGGAGGTGCTCATGAAACTGGGCCCCCGGGGGGTGGCCCGGGTGAGCCTGCTCCATGCCCTGGATGTGCCCGGGGGGTTTGAATATCCGCCGGGTTTCCAGGAACTGGCGGTGGCCCAGGCCCAGGGGCAGCTGGAGGAGTGGGCCGCCCGGCTGCAGCAGGCCGGCATCCCCCTGGTGAGCCAATTCTTCGACCCCGGCCGGCCCCTGCCCGCCATCCTCAGGGTCCTGGAGACGGAGGACATCTCCCTTATCCTCATGGGCACCCAGGGCAAGGGCTTCCTGAAAGAGCTTTTTCTGGGGAGCGTGGCCCATAATGTGGCCCGGCTGGCCCCCTGCCCGGTGCTCCTCATCCCGCCGGCCCGGCGGTGAGGTCCGGGCGGCGCAACGGGCAGAAAAAAATCCGGGGCTCCGGCATCGCCTGGCCCTGAATCCACCTGAGCCTGGAAAGGAAAGCGCCTTGATGCACCGACGAATTCTGACCACCGCCTTCATGGTGGTGTTAGTGGCGACCCTGGCGATGGCCTGCAGCTCGGAGCCGGACAAACAGCCCCCGGCTGCCGCCGCCGGGGCCCTTACCACCCCCGGGCGGCCGGCGGTGCTGGAGTTCGGTGCCAAGACCTGTGCCCCCTGCATCCAGATGCAGAAGGTCTTCGCCGAGCTCACCGCCAGCCACGGGGATCAGGTGGACTTCCGCCTGATCTACGCCGATGAGCAGCGGCACCTCTTTCCCCGGTTCCGCATCACCCTCATCCCCACCCAGATTTTCGTGGACGCGCAGGGCCGGGAGGTGGAGAGGCATATCGGGCCCCTCACCCGGGACGAGATGCTGGCCAAACTGAAGCAGCTGAACTTTATCCGCTGAGGGGGAGAAACACATGGGATGGAGCGACTCTCTGGGCCAGGTCCTGATGACCCGCCCTCTCCTGGCCTACGGCGCCTCCTATCTGGGCGGCGTCATCGCCACCGCCAGCCCCTGCATCCTGGCCAGCATCCCGTTGGTCATCGGCTTTGTGGGCGGCTATGCCCGGGACAGCCGGAGCCAGGCCTTTCTCTACTCCCTCACCTTCGTGGTGGGGCTGGCCCTGGTCATGTCCGGGCTGGGCGCCATGGCGGCCCTCATGGGCACCCTTTTGGGTGATATCGGTAGTTACTGGTATTTCATCGTCGCCGTCATTCTCATGCTCATGGGCCTTCAGCTCACCGGGATTCTGAAGCTGAACCTGGGCGGGGGCTCCCAGCGCCTTCTCTCCCGGAGGACCGGGCTGATGGGTGCCCTCCTTTTGGGCATGCTCTTCGGTTTGGTCCTGTCCCCCTGCGCCAGCCCGGTGCTGGCGGTCATCCTCACCCTGGCCGCGGTGCAGGGTCAGGTGGCCTACGGCAGCACCCTGCTCTTCGCCTACGCCCTGGGGCAGGGCACCCTCATCATCCTGGCGGGAACCTTCACCGGGTTGATCAACGCCTTTCTCCAGTCCCGGGGCGCCCAGGCCGGCGCGGCCATGCAGCAGGTGGCCGGCCTCCTCATCTTTGCGGCCGGCGTCTATGTCCTCTGGCAAGGAGTCCGAAGTTGGTAACCACCCCCAAATCCCCCTGCGACGCCGCCCCGGAGGTGACCCGCATCATGGTGGGCGGCCTGCCGGTGGGTATTACCGGCCTCCAGGCCGCCATCGCCCAGGTGGCCGCCCTGGGAGAGTTGTCCGAGGCGGAAATCGCCCAGGAACTGTATGCGCGCCTTAAACCCCTGAATTACATTCCGCCCCGGGCCGCGGAGGAATACAAGCAGGCCTTCCTGCGGGAATTCAAAAAAGCCCGGGGCAAAGCCGTGCCCGAGGAGGCCGGCGCCCTGACCATCACCATTCTCGGGCCCGGCTGCCCCACCTGTCACCGCCTGGAGCAGATGGTCTACGAGGTGCTCACCGAGCTGCATCTCCCCGCCCAGGTGGAGCTGGTGCAGGATTTGGGGGCCATCGCGGCCCACGGCATCTTTGCCACCCCGGCCCTCCTCATCAACGGTCAGGTCCGGGTCATGGGCAAGGTGCCCTCCCGGGAGGCCCTCACGGAGTGGCTGCGGGCCGCAGCCTCCTGAGCCGCGCCCCGGCGGATCGGAAAGTCACACCCGAGGTCTGGCAGGCGGGGAGGCCCCCCTCCCGGCCTCCACCCCTCCCAGCCCCGGCAGGAAAGGAGTCAGACCACCACCATGGACAAGAACCCCGGCAAGGCCCTCACCGGGACCGCCCCCATAAAAGAGAGCTATTGGATCACTGCCTGGAAGGCCGGCAAAGACTGGCTTCTGGGCCGGGAAGGCAAGATCTTCCTGTTGTTTGTGGGCATTTTCCTGTTCGCCTACTATCTGCCCCTGAGCAGCCCCAAGGTGCAGGAGGCCATCCTGGAGGCCTTCCTCATGCTCCAGGCCTACGCCCGCAACCACACCCTCACCTGCGTGGTGCCGGCCCTGTTCATCGCCGGGGCCATCATCACCTTCCTCTCCCAGGCCTCGGTGATGCGTTATCTGGGCCCCACCGCCAACAAGGTGCTGGCCTACTCCGTGGCCTCGGTCTCCGGCACCATTCTGGCGGTGTGCTCCTGCTCGGTCCTCCCCATGTTCGCCGGGATTTACAAGATGGGCGCGGGGCTGGGACCGGCCTCGGCCTTCCTCTACAGCGGCCCGGGCATCAATATTCTGGCCATCTTCCTCACCGCCCGGGTGCTGGGGTTTGAACTGGGCGTGGCCCGGGTGGTGGGCGCGGTGGGCTTCGCCTTCCTGGTAGGCCTGGCCATGGCCTTCATCTTCCGGAAGGAGGAAAAGGCCAAGGTGGCCGCGGCCATGGCCCTGCCGCCCCCGGAGGCCCCCCGCCGGCCCTTCTGGCAGACCACGCTCTTCTTCTTCAGCCTGGTGGCCTTCCTCATCTTCGCCGCCTGGGTCACCCCCCGGGACGTCACCATCCACCTCACCGACGGCCGCCAGGTCAAGGCCGTGGTCCTGGAGGAGCGCTCCCTGGATATGATCTTTCAGCTGGCCCAGGACTTTGACGGCAAAAAGAAGGACGACCAGCTCATCCTGCCCAAGGAGCGCTTCACCCGCCTGGAGCGGGAACCCAGCCTGGCCCTCGCCGTCTCCCAGGTCAATTTCTATATCGCCGGCACCATTCTCCTGGGCATCCTCCTCATGCTCTGGCGCTGGTTCACCAAGCCGGAGATTGACGAGTGGCTGCACCACACCTGGGAGTTCACCAAGCTCCTGGCGCCGCTCCTTTACGGCGGGGTCCTGGCGGTGGGCTTTGTCTCCGCCCTCATCCCGCCCCAGTATGTGGCCTCCCTGGTGGGGGACAACAGTCTGGCGGCCAATTTCATTGCCGCGCTCATCGGGGCCTTCTGGTATTTCGCCACCTTGACCGAGGTGCCCATCACCCAGGCCCTCATCCGGATGGGCATGGACAAAGGCCCGGCCCTGGCCCTGCTGCTGGCCGGCCCGGCCCTGTCCTTGCCCAACATGATTGTCATTGCCCGGGTGATGGGCTGGAAAAAGGCCGCGGTTTTTGTCTGCCTCATCGTCGTCGTCGCCACCTTCGTGGGCTTGGGCTTCGGCTGGCTGGTGGGGTGAAACCCGGGGGTGGCCCTTGGGCCGTCTCCCCCGCACATCGACCACAGGAGGATTCGGAATGAAGAAGTTGCAGGTCCTGGGACCCGGATGCCCCAAATGTGAGCAGCTGGCCCAGAATGCCGAGGCGGCGGCCAAGGCGCTGGGCGTGGACTACGAGCTGGAAAAGATCAAGGACCTGAACCAGATGATGTCCATGGGGGTCTTCATGACCCCGGCGTTGGTGGTGGACGGGGAAGTGAAGGTGGTGGGCAAGGTGCCCAGCGTGGAGGAGCTGAAGGCCATGCTGGCCTGACCAGGCCCGCCCTCAGGAGGAACGCCATGCCCCAGGTTCAAGGCCCGGCTCCCCCTCGGAGGCTGCATCTCCGGCGGCCGGAGGACCTCCGGCGATGGGTGTGGCCACCGGCGCAGGCCCGGGTGCGCCTTTCCAGCGGCCTGCCGGGGGGGCGCCCGGAGCCCGGAAGCCCTCCGGACGGCCGGTTCGCCCGGCTCAAGACCTGGTTCCTCCCTTTCCTCGCCTTCTTCGGCCTCTACGCCTCGTCTTCGGTCTGTGTCTTCTGCGGCGGCCCCGGCTGTCCGGTGGGCGCCGGGGCCGCGGCCGTGGCCGGGGGATTCTTTGCCGCCCTCTGGCAGTGGGGGGCCGGGTGGATCGGGCGCCTCAGCCGCCTGACCCTCCCCTTCCGGCAGGCGTGGTCCGGAGGACGCCGTGTTACTGCAGAAGATCAAAAACTATGAGATCTTCCGCCCCAAGTGCGATGCCACCAAGGAGGTCCTGCACAGCATCGCCCTCCTGGAGGAGGACATCTCCCCGGTCTTCCCCTATCTCAACGCCGAATTGGGGGGCTGGGACTACGACCAGAGAAATCAGGTGCTCCTCCTCAAGCTCTCGGAGGGCAAGTGGATCACCCTGCACCCCCGGGAGATCGCCATCCGGGGGGCCCGGGACCTGGAGGAGTCCCAGGCCCTGCTGAAATGGATCACGGAGCAGATCAACGAGATCTGGGAGCGCCGGGACCAGATCCAGCCCCGCTTCACCTCCCAGGCGGGTCTCAAGGTCATGGAGATCCTGAAACTCCTCCCCATGACCAACTGCAAGGCCTGCGGCTACCCCACCTGCATGGCCTATGCCGCCGCCCTGCGGGAGGGGGAGATCAGCCTGGCGGACTGCCCGCCCCTTAGGGAGGAAAAGTATCGGGAGAAACGGGAGAAACTGCAGGCTTATCTGGAAAGCTACGGCTGGCGGGCCCTGGATGCCGTGTAGGATAAGCCAGGGCCGCAAAAACGCTCTCCCCGGCATCGGGTGGGATGAGGCCATTATGCCCGTTTGGTAAAGCCACCTCCCGTTTATGGGATCAGGGGAGGGGCATAAATCTGTGGCCCCTGGCCTGTCCCTGGATAAGCTTTTGCAGCCACCTGTTAATACCATTCTGACTGGGCCAGGAGCCTTTCCGGCGGGTCTGCGGCCGGCCCCGGAGTATCTGTGCGGCGGAGTCCCCCCTTCCCTCCCCCACCGGCAGACTGCCCGGCCCTCGCCCCCTTGGAGGAGCCTCTTCACCGCCGAATTTTCCGCTCCCCCTTCCGGCGCCGCCCTCACCCTCTCCCGCCGGCCCCTGCCCCCCTTTGACCCTTGCAAATCCGGCCAGGACAATTAGAATGAAGGCAAACCCCGCCGGCATAGCTCAGTGGGAGAGCAGCTGATTCGTAATCAGCAGGTCGGGGGTTCGAATCCCCCTGCCGGCTCCAGCTTTCCGGGAATTGAGAGGGAAAATGT
>JAILZL010000013.1 GCA_023512475.1 Syntrophobacterales bacterium | reverse complement strand
GTATTGTAGCAAGCCAGGCAGGCCGCTGCAAGCCATCGGCGGATGGTGTCAGGGCTTCTCAAAGTCGAAAACGGTCAAACCGCAGCCGGCGGGCGCTGACCGATGTCTATTCGGAATAATCCACGGATGCGTCCAATCGAGCACTTTTGCCCCCTGCCCCTCCCCCAACCCCATAAAATCGGCCAGCCTCAGGAAGCACCCGCGCGGCTCAAGGGTCTGACCGCCCATAAAGCCAGGCAGCCACTGCCAGCAGAACCAGATCCTCCGCCAACGCCGCCGGGCCCACCGGCCGCTGGAAGAACAGGCCGCAGCCGCAGGCGATCTTCAACCCCCGGGCCATGGTCACGGCCAGAAGCACCACAAACAGGGCGGTGAGAAGGACAAGCAGCAGCAAAGCCCCCCGGCGCCCCGCCTCGGCGAAAGCGGTGACGCGGGAGAGGGCTTTTCGGGGGAGGACCGCGGCCAGGGCCAGGACCGCACCGGCCAGGATCTCCACCCAGGGGAGGAAGGCGGCGGTGAGGGCGGCGCCGGACTCCGACAGCAGTTCATAGGCCAGCACCGCATCGGTGAATTCATACGGGGAGAGATGTTTCTGCAGGCCGGCAAAGACAAACAAACCTCCCAAAATCACGCTCAGCAGCCGTCCGATCCAGAGGGTGACCAAAGATGCCATGGGAGCCCTCAGCGCACGATATCCACCGGGTAGCCGGCTTCATCCCACTCCCTGAAGCCCCCGGTGAAGGCCATCACCCGGGTGTAGCCGGCCTCCCGAAGGCGGCGGGCCAGCTTCAGGGCGTCGTCACAGCTTTCCTGGCTGCAATACACCAGCAGGGGATGATCCTTGTCCGGGGGCAAAGGCGGGCTGGCGAGGCGGTCCCAGGCCTCCGGCGGCAGGTTCACCGCCCCGGCCACATGCAGCTCCTCATACTCCGAGGCCGGCCGGGCGTCGATAAAAAGGGTCTGGCGCTCCTGCCACAGACGGTAGGTCTCCGCCAGGTCCGGGGTGGGGATGCCGTGGAACTGCTCCGCCCGCCGCTCCTGACGCTTGGCCGCCAGCAGGGCGGGGACCTCCCCCCGCCAGGCGGCCGTGATCAGGGGCCTCTGCCAGACCAGCGCCGCCCCGGCGGCAAAGACCAGGAGGACCAGGGCCGCGGCCACCTCCTGCCAAAGGCGGCGGGGGAGATTCATCTCCGAAGCGGGGATGCGCATCACTACGCCCTCTCAGGGTGAGGTGTCTTTCTGTCCAGGCAGGCGGGAGGGCCGGGGCCTCTGCCGGGAAAGGGGCCGGAAAAGAGCCGGGTAACCTCGTCCCCGGAGGGGCCCCAGGCTTTTGGATGATAAACCCTTGCCCGGAATCACGTGCGTTTCACTTCAGTTGGCCCCGGGACTTCAGGTCCAGATAGGCCTGATAGACCTGGCGGCGGGACAGGCCCAGGTCCGCCGCCACCTGCTCCGCCAGACGCCGGCCGCTGAGCCCGGTGGCCCGGGCGGCGGCCAGAAGCGCAGTGGCCAGGTCAGTTTCCGGAGGCGCCGTCTGAGACGGCCGGGAGAGCACCAGAGTGCACTCGCCTTTGATCTCCTTTCCCTGCAGGGCCGCGGCCACCTTCGGGAGAGGACCCCGCCAGCGCTCCTCAAAGAGCTTGGTGAGCTCCCGCACCACCAGGACCTGGCGGTCAGGCATCAGGGCCGCCAGTTCCGCCAGGGTGGCAGCCAGGCGCTGGGGGGACTCATAGAGAATGAGGACCCGGTCCTCGGCGGCCAGCCGGGTGAAAAATTCCCGCCGCTTGCCCCCCCGACGGGGGGGGAAGCCCAGGAAGGTGACATCGCCCCCAAAGCCGGACAGGGACAGGGCCGCCACCCCGGCGGCCGGTCCGGGCACCGCCTCCACTCTCACCCCCGCCTCCCAAGCCGCGGCCACCAAGGCGGTGCCGGGATCGGAAAACCCCGGGGTGCCGGCATCGCACACCAGGGCCAGGTTCTCCCCGGCCTGGAGGCGGGCCACCAGCTCCGGAATGCGGGCCGCCTGGTTGTGGGCATGAAAGCTGACCAAGGGCTTGCGGATGCCGTAGTGGCTCAGAAGTTTCAGGGTGCGCCGGGTGTCCTCACAGGCGATGCGGTCCACCTCCTTAAGCACTCGGAGGGCCCGTAAGGTGATGTCCTCCAGGTGGCCGATGGGGGTGGCGACGAGATAAAGGCGGCCCGGGGCATCCGGCATGGCAGGGTCAGAAGGCGTCCTCGATGAGCTCGATGAGAGGTCCGGTGGCGGTGAGGCGGATGGCCACCACATCGAAGCGCACCGGCGTCTCCGTAAGGCCCTGGGCCTGAAGATAATGCTCCGCCGCCGCCCGGAGCTTCTCCTGCTTGGCCGGGTGCACCGCCTCCTGGGGCAGCCCGAAACGGTCGCTGCGCCGGGCCTTGACCTCGATGAAGACCAGCCACCCCCGGTGGCGGGCGATGAGGTCCACCTCCCCCCAGGGGGTGCGGTAGTTGCGGGCCAGAAGGTGATAGCCCCGGCGCCGGAGAAACTCCGCGGCCAGCTCCTCCCCCCGCCCTCCCAGACGCTGCCGGGGGTCTCCCGGGCCCTTCCCCGGCCGGGGAGCGGTCACGGGCCGTCCTCCGGCCGGGAATCCCCCTCAAACCACTCCCGCACCCCCCGGAAGGTGCGGCGGTGCAGGGGGCAGGGACCCCAGCGCCGCAGGGCCTCCAGATGCTCGGCGGTGGCATAGCCCTTGTGCCGGGCAAAATTATACTGCGGATACTGACGGTGGCAGGCCTCCATGAGCCCGTCCCGATGCACCTTGGCCACCACCGAGGCGGCGGCGATGGAAGGGCAGCGGGCGTCGCCGTCCACCACCGGCTGCTGCGGCAGCGCCAGGGGCAGGGGGTCCCGGCCGTCCACCAGCACCAGCTCCGGGGTCAGGCTCAGGGCCGCCACCGCCTGGGCCATGGCCCGGAGGGATGCCGCCAGAATCCCCAGGCGTTCGATCTGGCGGGGGCTGAACTCTGCCACCGCCCAAGCCAGGGCGCGCCGGCGGATGTCCCGGCAGAGCTCTTGCCGCTGGGCAGGGGTCAGGAGCTTGCTGTCGGTCAGGCCCGGAAACGCCGCGCCGGGGGGCAGAATCACCGCTGCGGCCACCACCGGCCCGGCCAGCGGCCCCCGGCCCGCCTCATCCACGCCGCAGAGGAGGCGCACGCCCTTGCTCCGCCAGAAGGCTTCCGGATCCTCCCCCGGCCCGCCCGGCGCTGCCATCAGCCTGCCTTCATCCGGTGGCGGTCCGCTTTTCCTTCAGCCGGGCGGCCTTGCCGGAGCGCTGGCGCAGGTAGTAGAGGCGGCTGCGCCGCACCCGGCCCCGGCTCAGGACCACGATGCGCTCAATATTGGGGGAGTGCAGGGGAAAGATGCGCTCCACCCCCACGCCGTAGGAGACCTTCCGCACCGTGAAGGTGGCCCCGGTGAGGGCCCCCCGCTTGCGGATGACCACGCCTTTGAAGACCTGGATGCGCTCCTTGTCCCCTTCCACAATGCGCACATGCACTTCCACGGTATCACCGGGGCGGAAGTCGGGCAGATCCGCCCGCATCTGCTCCCGGGATAGCTGCACTACACTGTCCATAGCCTTATCCGTCCTGTTGCTCCGAGATTTCCCTCAAACGGGCCAAAAAGTCCCGATCCGCCGGGGTGAGGGCCGCCCGGGCGAGCAGGTCCGGCCGCCGGCGCAGGGTGCGCCTCAGGGCCTCCTGCCGCCGCCAGCGGGCCACCGCGGCGTGATCTCCGGAGAGCAGAATCTCCGGCACGGCATGCCCCTCGAAGACCCGGGGCCGGGTGTAATGGGGGTGATCGAGAAGCCCCGTCTGGAAAGATTCTTCGGCCGCCGAGCCCTCACAGCCCAGCACCGCGGGCAGCAGCCGCACCACCGCGTCCGCCACCACCACCGCGGCGGGCTCCCCGCCGGTGAGCACATAATCCCCGATGGAGAGCTCCTCATCCACATAATGCGCCAGGCGGTCATCCACGCCCTCATAGTGTCCGCAGACGAGGAGGAGATGGGATCTGGCTGCCAGTTCCCGCACCTTTTTCTGGGTGAGGAGCCCGCCGGCGGGGGAGAGCAGCACCACCCACACGGCCGCATCCTCCGCCCGCACCGCCCGGATGGCCGCCACCAGGGGCTCCAGCTTCAGCACCATGCCCGGGCCGCCCCCGAAGGGACGGTCATCCGCGGTGCGGTGCCGGTCGGTGGTGAAGTCCCGGAGATTGATGACCCGGAAGCTCACCGCCCCCTGTTCCTGGGCCCGTCTGAGGATACTCTGGGTCAGGGGGCCCGCGAAAAAATCGGGGAACAGGGTGAGGAGGTCAATCCGCATAGATATCCAGCAACCCCGGTGGCGGCTGGACCCGCATGCGGCCCGCCCCCAGATTTACCTCGAGCACCACCTCCTCCAGGGCCGGCAGGAGGATCTCCCGGGTCCCCCGGCGGACCACATAGACGTCATGGGCCGGGGTGACCAGGATGTCCGTGAGCTCCCCCAGGACCTCGCCGCTCTCCGCCAGCTCCACCGTCAGTCCCAGGAGCTGGAAATGGTAGTATTCCCCGGGGGGCAGGGGCGGGAAGCGCTCCGGGTCGGCGGTCACCTCCTGCCCCCGCCGGGCTTCGGCCTCCTCCCGGGTGGCGATCCCCTCCACGTCCAAAAGCACGGAGCGGCGACCCTCCCGGGCCCGGAGGACCCGATGGCGGCTTTCGCCGATCTCCACCTCGCCGAGGGCCTCCAACAGCTCCGGCTGGGGTTCGCGGGTGCCCACCTTGAGGGTGCCCCGGATGCCGTGGGCCCCCACCACCGTGCCCAACCGGACCCGCCGGGGACGGTCGCTACTCAATGATTTCCAACACGGCGCGCTTGCGCATCTTGGTGGAGGCGGCGTTGAGGATGGTGCGCATGGCCCGGGCCGTGCGCCCCTGTTTGCCGATGACCTTGCCCAAATCCTCCTTGGCGACCTTGAGCTCGATGACCGACGTCTGCTCCCCTTCAATCTCCTTCACCGACACCTGATCCGGGTGGTCCACCAGAGCTTCCGCGATGAACTTGATGAGATCCTTCATCCGACCCACCTCCGCTGGGGCAGGGACGGGCGGCCGCGGGAGCCGGCGGGATTCTCAGGCGCTGCCTCGGGGGTGCGGGACCGCCTGGGCGCCTCAGGAAACGCTCCGGCTGCGCCACTGCTTCAGGAGACTGGCCACCGTGTCCGTGGGCTTGGCCCCCCGGCTCTCCCACAGCGCCAGCCGCTCCTCCTTGATGGAGATGGCCGCGGGCTCCTGGCGGGGATCATACGTGCCCACAATCTCCAAAAACCTCCCGTCCCGGGGAGACTCGCTGTTCGCCACCACAATGCGATAAAAAGGCCGCTTCTTGGCCCCGTAGCGGGCCAACCGGATTCGTAATGCCATTGAGCCGTGTGCTCCTCCTTTGTCTGGCGTTGGTGTGCGGGGGAGGCGGCCCCTCCCCCCTTCCGCCCCCCCTGGGGGGACGGGTCGGGTCATCAGCTTCTTCCAGGGGCTTCCTACCACAGGCCGCCGGGGAAGGGCATTTTCCCCCGTTTGGCCGCCCGGCCCATCTGCTTCATCATCTTCTGGGTCAGGGCGAAGTTCTTCAGCAGGCGGTTCACTTCCTCCACGGTGGTGCCGCTCCCTCTGGCAATGCGCCGCCGCCGGGAGCCGTTGATGATCTGGTAATTGTGCCGCTCGGCGGGGGTCATGGAGTTGATGATGGCCTCCACCCGCTTCAGCTCCCGCACGTCGGGTTTGGCGCCCTTGAGGGCCTTGAGCTTGTTGAGCCCCGGAATCAGGTCCAGGAGCTGTTCCAGGGAGCCCATCTTCATCATCTGGCGGATCTGCTCCCGGAAATCCTCCAGGGTGAAGCTCTCCTCCCGGAGTTTTTTCTCCAGGACCCTGGCCTGTTCGGTGTCGAAGGTCTCCTGGGCCTTTTCGATGAGGCTTAAGACATCCCCCATGCCCAGGATGCGGCCCGCCAGCCGGTCGGGGTGGAAGGGCTCCAGGGCGTCCAGCTTTTCCCCCACCCCCAGAAACTTGATGGGCCTGCCGATGACGGCCCGCATGGACAGGGCCGCACCCCCCCGGGCGTCCCCCTCCACCTTGGTGAGGATGACCCCGGTAAGGTTCAACAGGTCGTGGAAGCTCTGGGCCACGGTCACCGCGTCCTGGCCGGTCATGGCGTCGGCCACCAGGAGAATCTCCCGGGGGCGCACCCGCTCCCGGATGGCCTGGAGCTCCGCCATCAGGGGGCCGTCGATGTGCAGGCGGCCGGCGGTGTCCAGGATCACCGTGTCATAGCCCACACTGTGGGCCGCCTCCATGGCCGCCTCGCAGATGGCCACCGGGTGGTCCGTGGGCCGGGTGGGGTGCACCGCCACCTGGATCTGCTCCCCCAGGCGGGTGAGCTGCTCGATGGCTGCGGGGCGCTGCACGTCCGCCGGCACCAGATAGGGCTGGCGCCCCTGGGCCTTCAGGCGCTTGGCCAGCTTGGCGGCGGTGGTGGTCTTGCCCGAGCCCTGGAGGCCCACCAGCATCAAAGCCACCGGCGGCCGCCCGGAGAGGTCCAGCTTGGGGGATTCGCCCCCCAAAAGCCGGGTGAGCTCCTCGTGGACGATCTTGATGACCGTCTGGGCGGGGGTGAGGCTTCCCATGACCTCCTCCCCCACGGCCCGGGCCCGCACCTCTTCGATGAAGTTCTTGGCGACCTTGTAGTTGACATCGGCCTCCAGAAGCGACAGGCGCACCTCCCGCAAGGCCGCGGTGATGTCGGCTTCGGAGAGTTTGCCCCGGCCCTTGAGCTTCCTGAAGACCTGGCTCAGCTTGTCGGAGAGGCGCTCGAACATATATCCGCTTCAGTCCGTCAGCCACCCAACCCCTGCAGTCCGGTGACTGCCCGAATCACCTTCCCTTGGCAGCAGGAGGAAACTGTCTCCCGCTTCGGGTGGGGTCGTTTCGATTCCTTCAGGGCTTCCTCCTACCCCTTAATGACCCCCAGGGGCTTCAGCTTGGCCACCTTTTTGGAAATCCCGGCGCCATGGGTGACGTTCACCACGTTCTCCACGTCCTTGTAGGCCTCGGAGATCTCCTCGTCGATGGTGTCCCGGCCGGCGCCCCGCACGATGATGCCCTTGGCGGCCATCTCCTGCACCACCCGGCGGCCCTTGGCGGCCTTGATGGCCGCGGCCCGGCTCAACTCCCGGCCGGCGCCGTGGCAGGTGCTGCCGAAGGTCTCCTCCAGGGCCTTCTGGGTCCCCACCAGCACGAAGGAATAGCGCCCCATATCCCCGGGGATGAGCACCGGCTGGCCCGTCTCCCGGTAGGCCGGCGGCACCTCGGGGTGGCCGGGGGGAAAGGCCCGGGTGGCCCCTTTGCGGTGCACGCACACCGTCTTTTCCTTGCCGTCGATGAGGTGCTTTTCGATCTTGGCGATGTTGTGGGCCACGTCGTAGATGAGCTCCAGGCCCAGGTCCCGGGGGCCCATCTGCAGCACCTGCTCGAAGGACTCCCGGACCCAATGGGTGATCATCTGGCGGTTGGCGAAGGCGAAGTTGGCCGCCGCGGCCATGGCCGCCAGATACTGCTGGCCCTCCGGGGAGCGGATGGGGGCGGAGCACAGCTGCCGGTCCGGCAGCTCAATGCCATACTTGGCGCTGGCCTTGAGCATCACCTTGATGAAATCATCGCACACCTGGTGGCCCAGCCCCCGGGAGCCGGTGTGGATGATGATGGTCACCTGGCCGGGGAAGAGCCCCAAAGCCCGGGCCAGCTTTTCATCATAGATTTCGGCCACATAGCCCACTTCCACAAAATGGTTGCCGCTCCCCAGGGTGCCCAGCTGGTCCTTGCCCCGGTCCATGGCGAACTGGCTCACCACCTCCGGGTCGGCCCCGGGGATCTGGCCGCCGGCCTCGATGTGGGCCAGGTCCTCGGCCCTTCCGAAACCCTGCTTCACCGCCCAGGCGGCGCCGTAGCGCATGACCTCCTTTAAGGTGGGGACGGTGAGCTTGAGGTCCTTGCGCCGGGAGCCCACCCCGGTGGGGATGTTGTGGAAGAGGGCGTTGACCAGCTCCTCCACCCGCGGGGCAATCTCCTGGCGCTCCAGGTTGGTGCGCAGCAGGCGCACCCCGCAGTTGATGTCGTAGCCCACCCCACCCGGAGAAACCACCCCCTCCTCGAGATTGAAGGCCGCCACCCCGCCGATGGGAAAACCATATCCCCAATGGATGTCCGGCATGGCCATGGAGGGGCCTTCGATGCCGGGGAGGGTGGCCACGTTGGCCACCTGCTCCAGGCTGCGGTCCTCGTGGATCTTGGGGAGCATCTCCTTGGAGGCGAAGATCAGCCCCCGGGTGCGCATCTTCCCCTCCCGGGGGATCTCCCAGCGATACTCATCCACCTGCCGAAGCTTGATCTGCGCCATAGGCCGGATGATGAGGGGCGGGGGGAGCAAGGCTCCGCCGCCGTCCCCGCAAACTCCCTCCCCACCCGGTTATGGGGCTGGGGAGCTGAGGGGGTGGGGCCGGGATCTTTCGGCCCCTGGCCCCTCCCCTGGTCTCCTTACAAATCCAGAATTACCGTGGCCTGCCAGCCCCCGGGCACCCGGGTAATGTCCAGATGATGATAGGTGGCGGCCTTCACCGCAGTCTTGGCGATATGCCGCTGGGGGTCGTAGATGTCCCCCAGGGCCCGGGCCTGAAGGCGTTCCGGGGTCAGGTGGGTGATGATGAAGTCCCGCCCCAGGAAGCCCTCCACGTCATAAAGATAAAGCAGGTGATTCAGCCAGGCCACCAGCAGGGCCTCCCGGTCCGGGGCCTCCACGGTAATGTCCCGGGTGAGGGTGCCCCGGAGGCGGCGCCGGTCCACCATGGTGGCGGTGAGGGCCCGGGCGGCGTTGGCAAAGAGCGCCTCCAGGGTCTCTCCCCGGATTCTCAGGCCCACGTCCGCGGTGTGGGACAGGAAGCGGTACGGGCGCCGGTACTGCCGGGGGGTGGCGGCGGCCATATCAGGGCACACTCCAGCAAATTACAACTGTAGCAGATTTTCTTTGGGGTGCAAAGCCTTTCCTCAGGCGGCCGGGCGCCGGAGCCAGTGGGCCGGTTCCCGGGCGGCGGCGGCGCCCATCTCAAAGGCCGAGAGGTTGGCGTTCACAAAGCGGGGATTGGTCTTGTCCCGGATCACCTGCTGGAGATCCGCGGCGCTCACCGGCAGGGTGTCGGTGGCGGCCAGGGCCCCGAGAAGCACCATGTTCACCGCCAGGGGACTGCCGGCCTCCCGGGCCAGGGCACCGGCGTCGAAGGCCAGGAGGCCTCCCACCTGCCGGGCCACCACGGCCAGCATGGCGCTCACCTCCGGGTAGCTCACCTGGCCCACCGCCACCGGGTAGGGGGGGATGACCGCGGTGTTGGCCAGCATCAGGGTGCGGGCGTGGCAGTATTCCAGGGCCCGCAGGGCCTCCAGGGCCTCGAAGGCCAAAACGAGATCCGCCTCGCCCGGGGAGATGATGGGGCTTTTCAGGTCCCCCAGGATGACGGTGGAGGTCACCACCCCGCCCCGCTGGGCCATGCCGTGGGTTTCGCTCAACAGGGGCGTAAAGCCGGCGGCCAGGGCCGCCTCCCCCAGGACGCGGCTGGCCAGGAGGGTGCCCTGGCCGCCCACGCCGGTCATAAAAATCCGGAGCCGGACAGAATCATTTTTGATTTTCATTAATTAAACCCGAAACCCGACTGGGTGATATGGTCGAAGACCGAGATCATTATTGAAGGCCGATCTCCCGGGGGGTAGTCAGGGGCCGGGAAGTCCCAGGCCCCACCCCCCGCATCTCACTTTGCCTTCACCGGCCGGATGTGATCACACAGCTGGACGCAGAAGGCGCAGCCGGCGCACAGCTCCGGATCGATGAGCAGCTGGCGGCGGCCCTCCCCCTCGCGCACATGCATGGCCGGACAGCCCAGGTAGTCCAGGCAGTGGCGGCACTCGCCACACTCGCCGGTGATCTGAAAGCGGGCCGTGGGCCTTTTCCCTTTGAGGCGGGCCACATACAGGGGGCAGGGGGCCTGGGCCAGAAGCACCCGGACCCCGTCTTTTTGCACCGCCTCCTTGGTGGCGGCCAGGGTGTCCTTGTACTTCAGGGGATTCACCCGCCAGAACTGCTCCACCCCCAGGGCCCGGACGACCGCGGCCAGATCCACCGGTTGGCCGGGGTAGTCCGGCGGGGTCAGGGTGACCCCGGGGTGGGGCTGGTGGCCGGTCATGGCGGTGGTGCCGTTGTCCAGGATGACCAAAAGCAGGTCGTGGCGGTTGTGCACCGCGTTGGCCAGCCCCGGGAGGCCGCCGTGGAAGAAGGTGGAATCACCGATGAAGGCCACCACCTTCTGGCCGCTGGCCCGGGAGAGCCCGCAGGCGGTGGTGATGGAGGAGCCCATGCAGATGAGGTAGTCCGCCATGGCCAGAGGCGGCAGCAGCCCCAGGGTGTAGCAGCCGATGTCGGTGGGGAAGATGCCCTCCACCCCCAGGTCCCTGAGGGCGATCTTCACGGCGTAATACATGGCCCGGTGGGGGCAGCCCGGACAGAGGATAGGGGGCCGCTCCGGCAGCGGCCGGCCCAGAAGCTCCGCCGCCGGCGGCAGGGGTGCCGGGGCCCCGTAGTCCACCTGACAGACATCCGCCAGCACCCGGCGCACCAAGGCGGGGTGAAATTCATACAGGCGGGAGAAGAGGCCTGCCCCCTTGCCCCGGATGGGCAGGGTGAGGCCCCGGCACTGGGCGATGGCCTTGAGGCTGTCCTCCAGATAGGGCTCCAGCTCCTCCACCACCAGGACCCTCTCCACCCGGGAGAGGAAGCGGGCGATGAGCTCCTCCGGCAAGGGGTGGGTGAAGCCCAGCCGGAGGAAGGTGACTTTGTCTTTCAGGCCCAGCTCCAGGAGGGCGTCGGCTACATAAGCGGCGGCCACGCCGCTGGCCACCACCCCCAGGGGGCCGGTGCCCTCCAGGCGGTTGAAGGGGGAGGCCTCCGCCCGGGCCCGGGCCTGCTCCAGCTTGACCAGGAGCCGGGCGTGGGCCTGGCGGGCCACCGCAGGCACCATCACCAGGGAAAAGGGGTCTTTGAGGAAGCGGCCCGGAGGCGGGGGGGAGGCCAGCTCCCCCAGGGTGACCACCCCCCGGGTGTGGTTGACCCGGGTGGTGGTCCGCAGCATCACCGGCAGCCCCAGCTCCTCGGACAGGACAAAGGCGGCCAGGGTCATGTCCTTGGCCTCCTGGGGGCTTTCCGGCTCCAGCATGGGGATGCCGGCAAACCGGGCATAGAGGCGATTGTCCTGTTCATTCTGGCTGGAGAACAGGGAAGGGTCGTCGGCGCTCACCAGCACCAGGCCGCCCTTGACCCCCACATAGGCCAGGGTCATGAGGGCGTCGGCGGCCACGTTCACGCCCACATGCTTCATGGAGGCCAGGGCCCGCCAGCCCGCCGCGGAGGCGCCGGCGGCCACCTCCAGGGCCACCTTTTCATTGGTGGAATATTCAAAGACCAGCCTGCCCGTGCGGGAGACCTCGTAGAGGCGGTCCCCGATCTCGGAGGAGGGGGTGCCGGGATAACAGGCCGCCAGGGCCACCCCCGCCTCCAGGGCTCCCCGGGCGATGGCCTCATTGCCCAAAAAAAGCCGGCGCTCTCCCGGCTGTCCGGTCAACAGCTCTGACATGGAAGTTTCACCTGTCCACAGATGGAGGGGCGCAGGGCCTTGACGCCCCCATCGCCCCTGACCCGGGGAGGCGGGGGGCTTCCTCTCCTTCCCCGCCGCTCCTGCCGGGCAGATCAAGAATTTATCGCCTGAAAAGCACCTTTTGTAAAGGAAATTTTGTGCACGGGAGCCGGGAGGCGGCCGGGCCGGGTGAGGAGGCCTGGGGTCTCTCCTCCCTCAGGCCTTCCCCTGAACGGGACCGGGGTGTGCCAGCCCAAAGAACCGTCGAGTCCGCCCGAGAGGAGCCCCTCTTTCCCTCACTCCAGGTCCTCTTCCTCCCCGCCGGCGCCTTCCTCCTCTTCGGCCAGGGCTTCTTCCACCAGCTCGTCCACGTCGCCTTCGAAGTCCTCCCCCAGCTCCGGCCCCAGCTTTTTCAGCATTCTGACGACGCTTTTGGGGTCGTTCTCGTCCAGGTCGCCCCAGCGGGCGGGATCGGCCAGGCGCTCCAGGCGGGTCTCCTCCGAGAGGCGCACCCGCACCCGGGAGAGCACCCGGGTCATCTCCGGACTGCCGCAGCGCCGGCACACCGGGGAGGCTTCCTCGGTGCGGCTGAGGAAGAGGTATTCGGAGATCCGCCCACAGGCGGCACACCGGAATTCATAGATGGGCATCGCGGCCTCCAGCTTCCGAACATGCCAGAACCTGCCACCGGGGCAGTGCCCCGGCCCCCCGGGAGCTGGATAAAAAGGAGGGGGAACCGCAGCCCTGGCCCCGGCGCCGGTCAGCCTCAGTTGGCCACTTTCACTTTCATCTTCTGCAGCCGGGCCACCTGCCGGCGGGCCTCCGCCAGGCGGCGGTCGCTGGCGGACAGATGCTCCGCCGCCTTGCGAAAATGAAACAGCGCGGTGGGATAGGCCTTGGTCATGAGACTGTGGAGCCCCAGATAGTAGTGGGCCAGCCCCAGATCGCCCTTCTCCCCGTACAGGGTGCCCAGGTCCAGATACACCTCCACAAAGGAGGGATTGAGGCGGTGGGCCTTCTCCAGGAGGGTGAGGGCCTGGGCCGTCTGCCGGCGTTCCCGGGCGATGCGGGCCAGATAATACAGCGACGTGGCATCCCCCGGATCGCGGCGCAGCAGCTCCTCGAAGAGGGGCTGGGCCTCGGCGAAGCGGGTGCCCTCGAAATGGAAGATGGCCAGGTCCCGGGTGATGAGGGGATGCCCCGGGGCCAGCTTCAGGGCCTGGCGGAAGGCGGCCAGCGCCTCCTCCGGCCGTTGCAGCTTGGCCAGTGCCAAAGCCCGGCCGTAATGGACCGCCGGATCCTGGGGCCGGCGCTCCAGGTCCTGGCTGGTCCGGCGCAGCAGCTGGGCCGGCCGGCCCACCAGGCTCTCCAGCTTCAGGACGAAAAAGGGAAAATCCGGATCATTGCGCCCCACCCGGGGCTGCTCGTAGGCGCTCAGGTGATGGGCCAGATCCACGATGCGGCTGTTGATGTCCGGGTGGGTGCTCAGATACACCGGCAGGTCGCTGCCCTCAAACCAGCGCTGGCGCCCCATCTTCCGGTACACGGACATCATGTCCCGGGGGTCGTAGCCCGCCTTGGCCATCCAGCGGATCCCCAGGGCGTCGGCCTCCGCCTCGTGCTCCCGGCTGTATTTCAGCATGGAGGCCTCGCCTGCGGCCATGGAGCCCACCATGAGGGCCTGGGTCAGGGGCCCCACCCCCACCAGCAGGCCCGCCAGCGCCCCCAGGACCGAGGCCACGTTCACCACCCGGCTGCGCTCCAGTTGCCGGGTCAGATGCCGGCCGTGGATATGGGCGATTTCATGGGCCAGGACTCCGGCCAGCTCCCCTTCCCGCTCCATCATGCGGATGAAGCCCGTGGTCACATAGATATACCCCCCCGGCACCGCAAAGGCGTTCATGGTGGGGTCTTCCAGGAGGTGAAAGCGATAGGTGAAGGGCTGCGGCCCGATCTGGCTCACCAGCCGCTGCCCCAGACGGTTGATGTAGGAGACCAGAAAGGGATCGTTGATGATAAGGTAGTATTGCTGGAGCTGCATGGCGAATTCCTCGCCGATCTGCCGCTCCTGCTCGATGCTGAGGCCGCCCCCCAAAAAGGCCGCCGCCGGGTGGGGGGAAAAGACGGCCAGCCAGAGCGTCAGCCAGACGCTGAGTAGCCCTTGCAGCCAACCAGGGCGGGGCATGGATAACCTCCGGTCAGGCCGGGCCGCCGGGGGCAGGGGAGGCCCCCGCCAGATATTCCTCCGCCGTCATCCGGGGCGCCTCGGCCCACAGGCCCTCCAGATCGTAAAATTCCCGGAAGGGCGGCAGAAACAGGTGGATGATCACCTCGTTGTAATCCAGGAGGATCCAGTTCCCTTCCTCCACCCCTTCCCGCCCCAACGGCTCGATGCCGGCCGCCCCCAAGGCTTCTTCCAGATGCTGGGCCAAGGCCTGGACATGGCGCCGGGAGGTGCCGGCAGCAATGACAAAATAGTCGGCAAAGGCACAGATCCGCCTCACATCCAGGATCACCGGGGCCACAGCCTTGTGCGCCGTCAGGGTCCCGGCGGCCAGGGTCAGCAGATCTTCCGGCAGAGGGGCAGGAACCGGTGCTGGCGTGATGTCACTCCCGGGCGCCGGCGAACCCCCCGGCGCCGCACCTCTCAGCGATACAATCTGTTTTTCAGTATAAATCGCCGCACCCCCTCGGGCAAGAGAAAGCGGATGGACCGGCCGGCCCGCACCAGGGCCCGGATCCGGGTGGCGGAGATGTCCATCAGGGTGGTGGGCCACCACAGCACCCGGCCGCCGCCGGGGTGCTCAAAGCCCCGGCCGTCCGCCAGCTCCCGGAAGTCCGGGTGGACCTCCCGGCGCAAGACCACCTCCATTTCATCCCGGGGGAACCCGGGCCGGTCCAATACCACAAAGTGACTCAGGGTGAAGATCTCCCGATAATCCTTCCAGGTCTGGATCTCCAGGATGGCGTCCAGGCCGAGAATGAAAAACAGCTCGGTCTCCGGCCCGAGCTCCCGCCGGAGCAGGCGCAGGGTCTCCACCGAATAGGACTTCCCCGGCCGCCGCCCCTCGATATCCGACACCCGGAGCCTGGCGTGGCGACCCACCGCCAGCTTCGTCATGGCCAACCTCACTTCAAAGGGGGTGAGATCCGCCGGCGCCTTGTGGGGCGGCAGGGCCGCGGGAACAAACCACACGGCATCCAAGCCCAAACCCTCCGCCACCTCCTCCCCGGCCCGGAGATGCCCATAATGAATGGGGTTGAACGTCCCCCCAAACAGCCCCAGGCGTGCGGGTTTTCTGGTCATCGGGTTACCTTGAGAGTAGGGGGAACCCGGTTTCCCCACTTCCCCTCCAACCCCCTTCCCCAGGAGAGGGTGGGGGAGGGGTGCAGGGGAGGGACAGGGCAGGGGCCTCGGGTCCCGGACCCCTGTCCGCACCTCAGGTCCTCACCTGTCCGTGGCCGTAGACAATGAATTTGGTGGTGGTCAGTTCCTCCAGGCTCATGGGGCCGAAGGCGTGCAGCTTGCTGGTGCTGATGCCGATTTCGGCTCCCAGGCCCAGTTCGCCGCCGTCGTTGAAGCGGGTGGAGGCATTCACCAGCACCACCGAGGAATCCACCTCCCGCAGGAAGCGCTGGGCGTTATCGTAGTCCCGGGTGAGGATGGCCTCGGTGTGGTTGGAGCTGTAGCGGGCGATGTGCTCCAGGGCGGCGTCCAGATCCGGAACCACCTTGACGGCCAGGATGAGGTCCAGAAATTCGCAGCCCCAGTCCGCCTCAGTGGCCGGCTTCACCTGGGGATCGAGCTCACAGGTGCGGGGGCAGCCCCGGAGCTCCACCCCGGCCTCCCGGAAGCGCCGGTGCATGCGGGGGAGAAATTCCGGGGCAATCCCCTCGTGCACCAGCATGGTCTCCATGGCGTTGCACACCCCGGGGCGTTGCACCTTGGCGTTGAAGCACACGCTTTCGGCCAGGTCCAGGTCGGCACTGGCGTCCACAAAGATATGGCACACCCCCTTGTAGTGCTTCAGCACCGGGATGCGGGAGTGTTCCGCCACGAAGCGGATGAGGCCCTCGCCGCCCCGGGGGATGATGAGGTCCACCAGCTCGTCCTGCCTGAGGAGCTCCAGGGTGGCCTCCCGGGCCACGGAGGGGATGACCTGCACTGCGGCCGGAGGGAGGCGGTACTCCTCCAGGACCTCCTGCATGAGGCGGGCCAGGGCCAGGTTGGAGTGAAGCGCCTCCTTGCCGCCCTTGAGGATGATGGCATTGCCGCTCTTCAGGCACAGGGCGGCGGCGTCCACCGTGACGTTGGGCCGGGATTCATAGATGAAGCCGATGACTCCCAGGGGGATGCGCATGCGGCCCACCCAGAGGCCGTTGGGCCGCCGCCACATCTTCACCACCTCCCCCACCGGGTCCGGCAGGGCCGCCACCTCCCGCAGGCCCTGGACCATGGCGGCCATCACCTTGTCAGAGAGGGTGAGGCGGTCGAGGAAGGCGGCGGGGTGGCCTTCGGCCCGGGCCTTTTCCACATCCCGGGCATTGGCCGCCTGAAGCTCGGCCCGCCGGGCCTCCAGAAGTGCCGCCATCCTGAGGAGCACCTGATCCTTCACCCCCCGGGAGAGGCTCCCCAAGGCCCGGGCCGCCTGCCGGGCCTGAAGCGCCATTTCCCGGATCACCTTGGGAATGTCCATGCCTTGACTGCCCCCTTTGCGTGTTGCGGGTGGTAAGAAGTTTTCTGGCCGGGGCCCGGGGCGGGAAAAGGCCTGCCGGGGCCCGATCCCCCGGCCCGCGGGCGCCCCCGGGCCTTCATGCATTGGGCGCCGGGGTTTTTGCCGGAGCTCCCGGGTCCGCCACCGGCCTCCCCCGATGGTAGCGTATTTTGCCTTAGGGGTGAAGGTAAATCCTGCCGGGAAGAGGGGCATGCGGGACAAAGGCGAAGGCGGGCTGGCGGGGAGGCCCAGCCGGGCCTTCCCTGGAGGGTGTCCGCACCCGCAGGGGCTGGACGGGAAAAGGATTTTTCTGAGGACCAGGCCGGCTTCAGGACTCCAGGGGCCCCCGTCCTCCCCCTCCCGGCGGCCTGCACCCCTCAGGAGCTTCCCCCGGAAAACTCCGGAAAGATCACCAGGTTGTCCCGGTGGATGACCTCGTCGTAGTCCTTGTGTCCCAGGGCCTGGGCGATCTCCTGGGTCTTTTTGCCCTTGATGCGGTTGATGTCCCGGCTGGAGTAGTTGCTCAGGCCCACCGCGAAGGCGTGGCCCTCCGGGTCCATGAGGGTCACTGCCGCGCCCTTGCGGAAGCCCCCGAAGACCTCCAGAATGCCGGCCGGGAGCAGGCTTTTGCCCGCGTGCACCAGGGCCTCCCGGGCCCCTTCATCCACCAGGATGGCCCCCTCCGGGGAGACGTTGTAGGCCAGCCAGTACTGGCGGCTCTTCATCTTCTGGGTCTGGGGGAGGAAAAGGGTGCCCACCTCCTCCCCGGCAAAGATGGCGGGGAGGATCCCCGGGGTGAGGCCGTTGGCGATGAGGCTGGGGATGCCCAGCCCCGCGGCCTTCTTCACCGCCTGGAGCTTGCTCACCATGCCCCCCCGCCCCAGGCGCCCGGGCCGCCGGCCGGCCGCGGCCAGCAGGCGGGGGTCGCTGGTGTCCACCACGTGCAGGAGGGGCGCGGTGGGATCCTCCCGGGGGTCCCGGGCGTAGAGCCCGTCGGTATTGGTGAGGAGGAGGAGGAGGTCCGCAGCCACCAGGTTACAGATGAGGGCCGCCAGGTTGTCGTTGTCCCCGAACTTGAGCTCCTCGGTGGCCACGGTGTCATTTTCGTTGATGACGGGCAAAACCCCCCATTGCAGCAGGGCGAAGAGGGTGTTGCGGGCGTTGAGGAAGCGGGTGCGGGCCGCCAGATCGTCGTGGGTGAGGAGGATCTGGGCCACCTTGAGGCCGTGGAGGGCGAAGGCCTCCTCATAGGCGTACATGAGGATGCTCTGGCCCGCGGCGGCCACCGCCTGCACCTGGGGAATGCCCTGGGGGCGCTCGCTCAGCCCCAGCTTTTTCAAACCCGCGGCCACCGCGCCGGAGGAGACCAGTACCACCTGACGCTCCTGGCGGATAAGTCCGGCGATCTCCCCCGCCAGCCGCTGGATGAGGGGGCCGTTTAAGCCCTCGGGCCCGGTGAGCACCGCGCTCCCCAGCTTGATGACGAGGCGTTTGGCCTTGGCGAGGTACGAGGCGCGCTCCGCAGACATGACCAGGTTAACTGACGGTTTTTTTTCCAGAATTTCTTTGACTATATCACAGCGGCCCCGTTCATTTCCAGCCCCACTTTTGGAAGATGGCGTGGGCCTCGGGGGTCTTGAGGAACTCCACAAACATCCGGGCCAGCTCCGGCTGCCGGGTGCCGCGGGCGAGGGCGATGGGGGTGCCCCGGTAGAGGCGCTGCCTGACCGGCAGGCGCACCACCTCCGTCTCCTCCTTCAGGCGGTGGTGCCAGGACTCAAAGGTGATCCAGGCATCCAGCTCCGGCCGGGATCGCCACTGCTCGATGGCTTCGGCGGTGGTGGCCACGGACACCCGGATGTTCTTCTGCAGGGCGGGGATGAGGCCCTGGGCGCCGGCCAGGTCCTCCCACAGGCCCACCTGCCCGGCACCGTTGACATCCAGAAGGGCAAGGCCCGGGCGGGCCAGATCCGCCAGGGAGCGGATGCCCTTGGGATTTGCCCGGCCGCACCAGGATGGCCGCAGGCCGCACGTACAGGGAGGTGCGGTTTCCTTCGTCGATGAGGCCGGGATATTTCTGGGCCCACTGAGTAAGCATGTACTCGGCGCCGCCGAAGATGAGGTCGGCGTCCTTACGGGCCTGGTCCAGCCAGCGGGACTCCGGTCCGGCCACCACGATGACCTGCACCTTATGCCGGCGGGCGAAGAGCTCGGCGCATTCCTGCATGGGGGCCAACGGACCACCGGGGCCGTAGAGGCGGAGAACCTGCTCCTCGCCCCAGGCGGGGGACAGCACCCCCAGGAGCAACAGCAACAGACCGGTCTGCAACAGGGTGGGCATGGTTCCTCCTCATGCCGGGTGGTCAGGCCGAAGGGCCCGGAAATCCCGGCCTTCCTCCGGATAAACGGCCTGAGCCAGGGCCGCGGTGAGCGCCGGAACCCCCTCCCCGGTCCGGGCCGAGACGGCGAAGGCGGGCCGGCCCGCCTCCCGGAAGGCCGCCAGCACCGCAGGCAGGGGGTAATCCGGGGGCAGAAGGTCGATTTTGTTGAGGATGATCCAGCGGGGGCGCCGGAGGAGCTCCGGGTCGTAGGCCTGCATCTCCGCCTCCACGGGCTCCAGGGCCCTCAGGGGCCGGGCCGGGTCCACCTCGGTGGCGTCCACCACGTGCCACAGGAGCCGGGTGCGCTGAAGATGCCGCAAAAAACGCAGTCCCAGGCCCTTGCCCCGGTGCGCGCCGGGGATGAGACCGGGGACCTCCGCCAGGATGAGGGGCTCCCGGGCGGGATCCACCTCCAGGGCGCCCAACTGCGGGGTCAAGGTGGTGAAGGGGAAGGCCCCCACCCGGGCCCGGGAGGCGGTGAGGGCTTTGAGCACGCTGGTCTTGCCGGCGTTGGGGCGGCCGATGAGACCCACATCGGCCAGGAGGCTCAGCTCCAGGCGCAGCCGGCGCTCCTGGCCGGGCTCCCCGGGTTGGGCGAAGCGGGGGGAGCGCAGGCGGGAGGAGACGAAATGGGCGTTGCCTTTGCCGCCCCGGCCGCCCCTGGCCACCAGGAGGCGCTCGCCGGGGCTCACCAGCTCTTTGAGGAGGCGGCCGCGCTCGCCCTCATACACCCGGGTGCCCAGGGGCACCGGGATGATGAGGGGGGCGCCGTTTCTGCCCTGGCGGTCCCCCCCCTCGCCGGGACGGCCGTTTTCCGCCCGGAAGAAGCGTCGCCGCGTGAAGTGGACCAGGGTGCGACAGTGGGGGGAGGCTTCGAGATAGACGTCACCGCCGGCGCCGCCGTTGCCGCCGTCGGGGCGGCCCCGGGGCCGGTGCGGGGCCCGCTGGAAACTCACACAGCCGGCGCCGCCCGCCCCGGCCCGGACGATGATCTCCGCCTCATCGTGGAAGACGCTCACGTAAGGGGCTGGACGCTGACCCGCTTTTTGTCCTTGCCGAAGGTTTCAAAGACCACCACACCGTCCACCTCGGCGAACAGGGTGAAGTCCTTGCCCATGCCGACGTTGACGCCGGGATGGATCTTGGTGCCGCACTGCCGCACCAGGATGTTCCCGGCCCGGACCTGCTGGCCGGCGAAGCGCTTCACGCCCCGGCGTTTGCCGGCGCTGTCCCGGCCGTTTCTGGAGCTGCCTCCTGCTTTTTTGTGTGCCATGGCCGCACTCCTGAGAAAGACTGTGGCGATTCCCTGCTGTGGGGCCCGGAGGGGTGGCCGCCCCCTGCTCCCGCCCTCCCCGGCTCCGGAACGATGAAGTGGGAGGAACCCATGAGTCAGGCGAGGGCCATCTCTCCCTGGCCCGCCGGAAAGGCGGTTTACACCTGGATCTCTTTGATTTCCAGAGCCGTATACAGTTGCCGGTGGCCCCGTTTGCGCCGGTAGTTCTTGCGCCGTTTCTTCTTGAAGACCAGGATCTTTTTGGCCCGGCCCTGATGGTGGATGGCGGCCTTCACCTGGGCGTTGGGGACCAGGGGCTGGCCCACCCTGATTTCCTGGCCGTCGGCCACCAGCAGGACCTGGTCCAGGATGATCTCTTCGCCCCTGAGGCCGGGAAGCCGCTCCACCCGGAGGATATTCCCCGGCGAGACGCGGTATTGTTTGCCGCCGGTTTGGATGATGGCGTACACAGGTCGCCTCCTTGGCCGAAATAAACCAATTAATATTATAAAATCCTCCCCGCCTGTCAACCCTTTTGCCGGGGCGGGGCGGCGGTTGACAGGAGGCCTGCGGCCGCATTAAGATAGCCTGTAACCCACGGACATGGATTCCTCCAGCCCCAAACGCGCCCAGGGATATGTGGTCATTCACGGCCACTTCTACCAGCCGCCCCGGGAAAACCCCTGGATCGAGGAGATCGAGGAGGAGACGGGGGCCCAGCCCTTCCACGACTGGAACGAGCGCATCGCCTTTGAGTGCTACACCCCCAACACCTGCGCCCGGGTCTATGGCGGTCAGGGGCGCATCCTCAACATCGTCAACAACTACGAATATCTCAACTTTAATTTCGGGCCCACCCTGCTGTCCTGGCTGGCGGACAAAAGCCCGGTGACCTATCGGCGCCTGCTGGCCGCCGACCGGGCGAGCCTCGCCCGGCTGGGACACGGCAACGCCATCGCCCAGGCTTACAACCACGCCATCCTGCCCCTGGCCACCCCCCGGGACCGGGAGACCGAGATCATCTGGGGGCTGAAGGACTTTGAGCACCGCTTCGGGCGGCCGGCGGAGGCCCTGTGGCTGCCGGAGACCGCGGTGGACTACCCCACCCTGGCCGACCTGGTGGCCCGGGGGCTGAGCTATGTGATCCTCTCCCCCTACCAGGCCCGGCGCATCAGGCCGCTGACCGGCGGCCCCTGGCAGACGGTGAGCGGGGAGACCCTGGACACCACCCAACCCTACCGCTGCTTTCTGCCGGAGGGCACCGGGGAACCCGGCCGGCGCAACTACATCGACATCTTCTTTTATGACGGTCAGGTGGCCTCGGAGATCAGTTTCGGCGACCTGTTGGTGGACAGCTACCGCCTGGCGGAGCGCCTCACGGCCCGCTTCACTCCCACTCTGCCCCGGCCCCAGCTCCTGCATGTGGCCACCGACGGTGAAAACTACGGCCACCACAAGAAGTTCGGCGAGCTGGCCCTGGCCCACACCCTCACCGAGGCCCTGCCCCAGAAGGGCTTTCAGGTTACCAATTACGCCACTTTCCTGAAGCTGGCGCCGCCCACCCAGATGGTGGAGCTCTACCTGGGGCCCAACGGCGCCGGCAGCTCCTGGAGCTGCCCCCACGGGGTGGAGCGCTGGCGGGGGGACTGCGGCTGCAGCACCGGGGGCGTCCCCCACTGGCAGCAGCGCTGGCGCGCCCCCCTGCGGGAGGCCTTCGATTTCCTCAATGACCGCCTGGCGGAGATCTTTGAGACCGAGGGCGCCAAGTACCTGCGGGACCCGTGGGCGGCCCGCAACGCCTACATTGAGGTCATTTTGGACCGCAGCCCGGAGACCCTGGAGGCCTTCTTCGCCCAGCAGGGGGTGCCGGGACTGTCCCCGGACCGGTGGGTGCCGACCCTGAGACTCCTGGAGATGCAGCGCCACGCGCTCCTCATGTTCACCAGTTGCGGCTGGTTCTTTGCCGACCTGGCGGGGCTGGAGACCCTGCAGGTGCTGAAATACGCCGCCCGGGCCCTGCAGCTGGGACTGTATTTCACCACTGCCGACCTGGAGGAGCCCTTCCTGGCCCGGCTGGAGCGGGCGGTGAGCAACCGGCCGGAGGAGGGCAACGGCCGCCGCCTCTACGAGCGCCGCATCCGCCCGGCGGTGGTGGATTTCCCCAAGATCGTCAACCACTGGGTCATCTCCTGGCTCAAGGCCCGGGAGCACCAGTGCCCCACCAATATCTACCATTTCCGGGTGGAGCCCCGGGACCTGGAGGTGGAAAGCCACGCCTCCCTGGCCCTGGCCGCCGGCCGCCTCACCGTCACCTCGGGCATCACCCGGGCCTCCCAGGAGCTGGGCTTTGTCACCGTCCACCTGGGGAGTTACCTCTACCGGACCCAGGTCCTGCGGCAGCCGGCCCCCCAGGAGTTCGCCACCCTGAAGCAGGAGCTCTTTCAGGTGCTGAAATCGGCGCCCGAAGACCTGGTGCCGCTGATGGCCCGGCGCCTGGGGGGCGACTACTTCACCGTCCACGACGTCTTCCGGGAGGAGAAGCAGCAGATCTTCCTGGACCTTCTGGCCCCCAATCAGGAGGAGGCGGTGGGGCAGGTGGTGCATCTCTTTGAGGAGGCCCGGGCCCTCCTGGAGGCCATGGCCGTGGAAAACCTGGCCCTCCCCCGGCTCTACCGGGCCTTGGGGGAGATCGCCCTCAACCGCCGCCTGGTCCTGGCCTTGCGGAAGCTGGAGCCGGAGCCCTGGCTGCTGCCCGCCTCGGAGGAGGTGGCGGCCATCATCGCCGAGGCCTCCCTTATGCACCTGAAGCTGGAGTCCCGGGAAGGGGCCCGCATTCTCGCCCGCATCCTGGAGCGCCATCTGCGGGATCTGGCCGCCCGCCTGTCCCTGGAGACCGCCGGCCGGCTCCGGGAGTTTCTGGAGCTGCTGGGCCGCATCCCCATGCAGCTGGACGTGCGGGAGCCCCAGAACTTCTTTTTCTACCTGATGGAGGAGCACTTTCCGCCTCTGGCGGCCCGGGCGCCCCGGGATCCCGAAGCCCGGAAGCTGGCCGACCTGCTGGTGGCCCTGGCGGGCTCCCTGGGCTTCAGTCCCACCCGCTATCTGCGGCTGTTGGCCTAAGGAGGCGAGGAGGAAGGGAGATGCCCCTGCTGAACCGGTTGGCCGAGGCGGTGGCGGAGGCGGTGCAGGTCAAGAAGCGGCTGGTGGCGGAGCAGGGGGAACAGGTGATCGCCGCGGCCCGCCTGCTGGCGGACACCCTGAAAGCCGGCGGCAAGATCCTGCTGTTCGGCAACGGCGGCAGCGCCGCGGACGCCCAGCATCTGGCGGCGGAGTTCGTCAACCGCTTCCAGGTGGAGCGGCCCCCTCTGGCGGCGGTGGCCCTCACCACCGACACCTCCATCCTCACCGCGGTGGCCAACGACTACGATTTCCGGGAGGTCTTCGTCAAGCAGGTGCAGGCTCTGGGACGGCCGGGGGATGTGGCGGTGGGCCTGAGCACCAGCGGCTCCTCCCCCAATGTGGTGGCGGCCCTGGTGGCGGCCCGGGACCTGGGGCTCCGGACCCTGGCCCTCAGCGGCGGGGACGGCGGCCCGGTGGCCAAGGCCGCGGAGCTGGCCATCGTGGTGCCCTCCCGCCACACCCCCCGCATCCAGGAGGTGCACATCACCATCGGGCACGTGCTCTGCGATCTGGTGGACTATCTCCTCTTTCCGGAGCGGTTTGCCGAGTGAGGGCGGGTCCGCTCCCGCCCTTCGGGGTTGCACTTCCGGGGCGGCTGGCGGATAATCAGGGCGGCCGCCTCCGCTCCGGGGGCTTTACCCCGACGCCCGGGCCGGGGCCGGATCATTTCCCGACCATGACCACCAAACCGCCCGCCGATCCCCTGGCGCCCTTATCTCTGGAGGGGGTACGCACGTATTCTCTGTATGAGCGCTCCTCCAAAGTGGACCATACCCGCTTCGCCCAAGCCTGGGAGCCGGGCGGGACCTTCCGGGACTTCTGCCACCGGCTGCCCCGCCTGCTGGCCGGGGAGTGGCTGCGGGAGGTGGCCCACGCCTGGGTATCCGCCCGGCGCCGGGGCCATCTGGTGGTCCTGGGCATGGGGGCCCACGTGCTCAAGGTGGGCCTGACCCCCGTCCTTTTGGCCCTCTGCCGCCGGGGACTACTGAGCGCCCTGGCCGTCAACGGCGCCTGCCTCATCCACGACGCCGAAATCGCCCTGGCGGGACGCACCTCCGAAGATGTGGACCAGGCTTTGGGGGGCGGCGAATTCGGCATGGCCCGGGAAACCGCGGAATTTCTCAACCGGGCCATCAGCGAGGGGGTGGCGGCGGGCCTGGGACTGGGGGTGGCGGTGGGCCGGGCCCTGGCCACCGGGGAGGCTCCCTATCGGCACCTGAGCCTTCTGGCCGGCGCCTGGGAGTTGGGGCTGCCGGTGACCGTGCACGTGGCCCTGGGGACGGATATCATCCATATCCACCCCTCCTGTGACCCCGGGGCCACCGGGGTGGGCACCCACCGGGATTTCCGGCTCTTTGCCGCCCTGGTGAGCCGCCTGGCGGGGGGGATGTATTTGAATGTGGGCTCCGCGGTGCTCCTGCCGGAGGTCTTCCTCAAGGCGGTGACCCTGGCCCGCAATCTGGGCCACCCGGTGGCCCCCCTCACCACCGTCAATCTGGATTTCATCCAGCACTACCGGCCCCAGACCAATGTGGTGCGGCGGCCCACCGCCCCCGGGGGCCGGGGTTGGGCGTTGACCGGCCACCACGAGCTCCTGGTGCCCCTGCTGGCCGCTTTGGTCCTGGAACTGTGGGAGGAGGAAGCCCATGCCGACTGACATTCTCATCCAAGCCAAGGATATCCGGATGGAGGGGGTGCTCTTTGACACCCCCAGCGGCCAAGCCCTGGCGGCGGCCCTGCCCTTCTCCGGCCCGGCCCATCGCTGGGGGGATGAAATCTATTTCGCCGTGCCCCAGGTGGTGCAGGAGCTGGAAGACGACGCCCGGGTGACGGTGGAGGTGGGGGACCTGGCCTACTGGCCCTCGGGCCGCGCCTTCTGCATCTTCTTCGGCCTCACTCCCACCAGCGTTCCGGGGGAGATCCGGCCCGCCAGCGCCGTCAACCTGGTGGGGCGGGTGCTGGGGGACCCCTGCTGCTTCGCCGACGTCCAAGACGGGGATACGGTGACGGTCTCCCGCCGCTGAGGCGCCCTTGAGGCAGCCGGGGCGATGCAGAACCGGAAAAAGTGATTATAATGAAGGGAGCGGGGAAGGGGCTGGGGCAGAGAGCCCTGGCCCTTTCCCCGGGGATCCTAAGCCCGGGGAATACCGGTCTTCGCCGGCCCCGGAAAAGCGCCGGGAGAGCTTCTCTGGGGAGGCCGGGAGGATGGGGCAAACCCCCAAACTGACGGACCTGGCCGGGCTGGCGGCCTGGGTGGCCCTGTGCTTCGGCGCCGCGGCCTTCGGGGCCTGGTTCCCCCCGGGGGAGTGGTACGCCGGATTGGCCAAGCCCGCCTGGACCCCACCGGACTGGCTCTTCGGCCCGGTGTGGTCCATCCTTTACCTGCTGATGGCGCTGGCCGCCTGGCGGGTGTGGCGGCGTCACGGCTTCGGCGGGGCCGGCGGGGCGTTGGGGCTGTTTTTGGTGCAGCTTCTGTTCAATGCCCTGTGGTCCTGGATCTTTTTCGGGCTGAAGGCCCCCGGCTGGGCCCTGGCGGACCTGATGGTCCTGTGGCTGACGGCCGCTGCCACCCTGGTGGCCTTCTGGCGCCATGAGCCCCTGGCCGGCGGGCTGCTCCTGCCCTATCTGGGCTGGCTGAGCTTTGCCGGCGCCCTCAATTACGCCCTGTGGCGCCTGAACAGTTGATTCTGGAGAGGAAAAATGCCCATTTTCGAGTTTCATTGTGACAAGTGCAACCAGGATTTTGAAAAGCTGGTGTTCAGCGGCGACCCCGAGGTCACCTGCCCGGCCTGCGGCGGCCCGGTGGCCAAGCTCATGAGCGCCTGCGCCTTCAAGACCGACTACCACGACTTCATGTCCACCCCCTCTTCCGGCAGCAAGAGCTCCTGCTCCGGCTGCTCCGCCACCTCCTGCAGCACCTGCGGCTGAGGAGCGCGTGCCCCGGACCCTCAGGATCGGCACCCGGGGGAGTGTGCTGGCCCTCACCCAGAGCCGCTGGGTGGAGGCCCAGCTGCGGACCGTTCAGCCGGAGGTGGCCACCGAGCTGGTGGTGATCAAGACCAGCGGGGACAGGATCACCGACGTGCCCCTGGCCCGCCTGGGCGGCAAGGGCCTCTTCATCAAGGAGATCGAGGAGGCCCTGCTCCGGGGGGAGGTGGACCTGGCGGTGCACAGCCTGAAGGACATGCCCGCGGAGCTCCCGCCGGGGTGTGTCCTGGGGGCCTTCCCGCCCCGGGAGGACTGGCGGGACGCCTTCCTCTCCCACCGCTGGGAGTCCCTGGCGGACATCCCCCCCGGAGGGCGGGTGGGCACCGGCAGCCTGAGGCGCCGGGTGCAGGTGCTGCGCCAGCGCCCCGATCTGGAGGTGGTGCCCCTGCGGGGCAATGTGGACACCCGCCTGCGCAAGCTCGCCACGGAGAACCTGGATGCCATCATCCTGGCGGCCGCGGGGCTCAAGCGCCTGGGGCTGGGGCATCTGCCCCGGCGCTATCTCGGGCCCCAGGAGATGCTGCCCGCCATCGGTCAGGGGGCCCTGGCTCTGGAGGTGAGAGCCGAGGATCGGGAGCTGCTCCAGCTGCTGGCGCCCCTGGATCATTACCCCACCCGGGTGGCGGTCACGGCGGAACGGGCCTTTCTGGCCCGGCTGGAGGGGGGCTGTCTGGTGCCGGTGGCGGCCCTGGGGGAGCTCACAGACGGCCGCCTCAGCCTCACCGCCCTCATCAGCGACGCCGACGGCCGGCAGGTGGTGCAGGACCGGCTTATAGGGGATGCCGGGGACGCCGCCGCCCTGGGCGCGGCCCTGGCGGAACGCCTCCTGGCCGCCGGCGGCCGGGAGATCCTGGCCGCCTTTTATGAAGGACCGGACTGACCTGGAGGCAGCACTCCCCCGCGGCAGACCCATGCCGCCCGGTAAGGGGGGGAAGCCCCGCCACCGGCCCGGGATCAGCCATGACCGTGCCGCTCCCCCGGTTCCGGGATCCATCGCCTTTGCCATTGCAAAATTTCCTTGACTTCGGGCTTTCCTCCCCCTACAGTTAGGGGTAAGGGGGAAGTGATGTCGGGTTCCCGGGGGAAGGCCTTACGGGCGGCGGTGACGCTGCTGCTCCTGAGTCTTCTGACGGCCGGCCCGGTGGCGGCCGCCGGGGGTGGAGTTTTTGCCCGGAATCTGCCCCCGCTTTTCCAGCCGGTGGGTGCAGACCTGCCGGAGACCTCCCTGGAAGCCCAGATCCTGGGCGGGCGGCCGCCCGGCGACAGCGGCCGCTCCTCGCCTGAGCAGGCCCTGCGGGAGCTTTTGCCGGGCATCCTCCTCCAGGAGAGGGACGGCGGGGCGCTGGTGAAGTTGCCCCAGAACGTGGAGCTCACCATTTCCTTCCGCTACGGCGGGGAGGCCAGGTCAGCCCCTCCGGAAAGTCAGGGGGCCCCGCAGCCCCTGCTGCTGAGATCCTCCCTGGACTATTCCCTCTTCCCCAATCTTCAGGTGGGCCTGAGCGGCTTTCTCTACCACGGCGCCACCGACAGCCGTTACTTCCAGCGGCGCTACGGGGATGTGGCGCTGGGCGTGGGTCCCGGAGTCCGCTACGACCTGGGCCGCTGGAGCCTCACCCTGCAGAGTCAGTACGGCACCAGGAGCCGGGACCAGAAAGAGGGCCTCCAGAACTGGTTCAGGGTGTGGTACGCCTTCTAAGCCCGGCAGTACCTTCCGCTTGCTCCGTTTCCCGGCTCCGTTGATCCCCGCCCGTTTCCTTGCGCGGCGGCAGCGTTTCCTGGCCCAGGTGGAGCTGGCCGACGGCTCCCGGCCGTGGGTGCACGTGCCCAATTCCGGAGCCCTCACCGGCTGCCTCACGCCGGGTCTCCCCGTGCTGCTGACCGCGGAATCCGCCCCCCGCCGCAAGACCGCCTATACCTGGCGCTTTGCCCAGGGGCCGGCGGGCTGGATCTGCATCGACACCCTGGTCCCCAACCGCCTGGTGGGGGAGGCCCTGCGAGGGCCGGGATTGCCCGGGTGGCCGCCGGTCACGGCCCTGCGACCGGAGGTGACCCTGCCCGGGGGCGGCCGCCTGGACTTTGTGGCCGAGGTGGGCGGGCGCCTGGCCTTTGTGGAGGTGAAGAGCGTCACCTGGGTGGAGGACGGGGTGGCCCTGTTCCCCGATGGCGTCACCACCCGGGGCCGGCGCCACCTGCAGGAGTTGGCCGCCCTGGTGCGCCAGGGCCACCTGGCCTGGCAGATCTTTGTGGTGCAGCGGGCCGACGGGGAGCTCCTGCGGCCCGCCTGGGAGGTGGACCCGGCCTATGCCCGGGAGCTGGCCCGGGCCCACGCGGCCGGCGTGCGCCTCCTGGTCTTCCGGGAGAAGGTGACCCCGCCGGAAATTAGCCTTGCCGAACTCCTCCCCTTTGATTTAAGATTAACCGGCTCTTAACCGGCAACTCACGGATTTCTGACGCAGTAAGGAATTCTGGGAAGATGCTCAATAATGACCTGCGCGTCTTCACCGGCAACGCCAACCCCGAGCTGGCCCGGAAGATCTGCGAGGAACTGGGGATCACCCTGGGGCAGGCCCTGGTCTCCACCTTCAGCGACGGCGAAATCCGGGTGGAGATCGGCGAAAACGTCCGGGGCCGGGATGTCTTTCTCATCCAGCCTACCAGCCCGCCGGTGAACCAGCACCTCATGGAGCTGCTCATCATGATCGACGCGGTGAAGCGGGCCTCGGCCCGGCGCATCACCGCGGTGATCCCGTATTTCGGCTATGCCCGCCAGGACCGCAAGGTGGCGCCCCGGGTGCCCATCTCCGCCAAGCTGGTGGCCGACCTCCTCACCACCGCCGGGGCCGACCGCATCCTCACCATGGACCTGCACGTGGGCCAGATCCAGGGCTTTTTCGACATCCCGGTGGACAACCTCTACGGCTCTCCGGTGATGATTCCGTACATACACGAAAACTTCAAAAATGATCTGGTCATCGTCTCCCCGGATGCCGGCGGGGTGGCCCGGGCCCGGGCCTACGCCAAGCGCCTGGGCGCCTCCCTGGGGCTCATTGACAAACGCCGGGACGCGCCCGGCAAGGCCAAGGCCATGCACCTCATCGGTGATGTCCTGGGGAAGGATGTGGTCATCATGGACGACATCGTGGACACCGGCGGCACCCTGGCCGAGGCGGCCAAGGTCATCCTGGGTCACGGGGCCCTAAGCGTCAATGCCTGCTGCACCCACGCGGTGCTCTCGGGGCCGGCCGTCTCCCGCATCTCCGAGTCCGCCCTGAAAAACCTGGTGGTGACCGACACCATCCGCCTCTCCGACGCCGCCCAGAAGTGCCCCAAAATCGTGCAGTTGAGCGTGGCCCGCACCTTCGCCCGGGCCATCCTCAACATCCACCGGGAAGAATCCATCAGCTCCCTGTTTGAGATTCATTTTTAGCCGGGCAACGCCGCCGGCAGGTGCGGCACCGGCCGGGAGAGGGGCGGAGCTCGGAGGCCCCGGCCTTCTCTTCTCCTTCCACTCGCCCTCACCCATTAAAACCAAGGGGAGGGCAGGGCTTCGGCCCCGGCCCTCCCCGCGGCTTTCCTTTCGGGGTCACATGACCCTGATTTCCTCCAGATTTTCCTGCCAGTGATCCCACAGGTAGGCGTCCAGGCGGCCGGCGGCGATGACCCCCAGGGCGAAGCGGACCTGGGCGGCGTAAAAGTCGCACAGCGCCGCCGGGCCGTGCAGGGTGCCGGTCATGGCGTGGATCTCCGCCGGGCAGGGGGCGCCGCAGAAGTGGCGCACCGCGCAGCGGCGGCAGGGGTGAATGTCCTCCACCCGCCGCCCGGTGACCTGGCGGAAGGGCGGGGTGGCCAGGATCTCCGCCAGGGGCGCCTCAAAGAGGTTGCCGCCGTGGAATTCCGGGAGGCCCAGGAATTCGCTGCAGGGGGTGACCTCGCCGGCCGCCCCCACCGCAAAGAAGCAGCGGCCGCCGCCGCAGGGGGAGATATCGCACATCAGGCGCCGGGCCCCCGGGGCCACCAGGCCCAGGAGCAGGTTGGCGAAGTTGCCCACCACCAGCTTGTGGCCGCTGGCCTGCAGGAGGTCGTAGGCCCGTTCGAGGGCGGCGAAGAAGTGATGGCCCAGGGCGGCCTCTTCCGGCAGAAGCTCCCGGCCGCCCGCCTGGGTGCCCCGCACCGGGTTGAGGAGGACGTTTTTCACCCCCCGGGCGTGGAGGAACTCCACCAGGTCCGGGAGGGCGCCCACATTTTCCCGGGTGACGGTGACGATGACGTTCAGCCCCGGGTAGTCGGCCAGCTCCTCCAGCACCGTGACCGTCCGGGCGAAAACCCCCTCCCCGCCCCAGGTCTTGCGGGTGCGGTCGGCGATGGCGGCGGTGGGACCGTCCAGGGACAACCCGATCCCCGCGCCCTGGGAGACCAGAAATTCCCGGGCCTCCCGGTCCAGGAGGGTGGCGTTGGTCTGCACTCCGAAGCGGAAGCGCCCGGCAAAACGCTCCATGCCGGCGAAGACCGCCTCCCGGGCCAGCAGGGGCTCGCTGCCGTGAAAGACGAGCTGCGGGCGGGCCCCCTCCGGGAGGACACCCCGGAAATACTCCTCCAGGAGCTCCAGGGCCCGAAGCAGCTGGGCCGGGGTCATCTGCCGGCCGGCCTGGCGCATCTCCCGGGGCAGGTAACAGTAGCTGCAGTTGAGGTTGCAGCGTTCCGTGGGATTGAAATAGACCGCCGAGGGCAGCAGCCCGAAGCGCACCGTGGTCAGATCCCGGGCCAGCTCCGCCTCCTTGGCGGCAAAGGCCTGGGGCAGCTCCGGGCCCAAAAGGAGGTCCAGGGCCTCCTCCCGGCGCACCAGCACCCAAAAGGCGGTGTCCGGCTCGATGAGGGCCACGTACTTTGGGTGGGCCGTGGCCAGCAGATGGAAGTGGGGGGCGGCCCCCGCATTGGCCTGGACCCCGAGGGCCGCCCCCGTCAGGAGATGGCGGTTCTGCATCTTACTTCTTGGCCGCCTCGGCCATCAGGTAATGGGACAGCCCCACCTGGTTACCGTCGGGCCGGCAGGTGTAGCGGATCTGGATGATCTGGGGTTTCTGCATGGTCCTTCCTCCTTATAGTTGGGAATAAACCCCGGCGGCGCGGGGCCGGCAAAAGAAAAAGGGGCACCTCACTCAGGTGCCCCCTTTGCCTTCAAGGGAACCTGGACCCCGGACGGCAGGTCTTCTGGCTCTCGGATCCTCCTCGGGAGGCGGCCTTCCCACCGGGGTGAGCCCCGGCAGTGACCCTGAGGTGCCTCCCTCGTCCCCGATCACAGCGGCGGGTCCGCCCCGGATTTGCACCGGGTTCCGGGATGCCGTCCGGCGTTCCACCGTAAATTGTCGTCTGCTAGGTAGCACGGCCCGCCGCCCCTGTCAAGTCCCGTTTCTCCCCGGCAGTCCGGCCGGGGCAGGGCCGGGGGGCGAAATTCCCCGGGTTCATCTTGACAGCCGGGCCTTTTCCTGGTTTATTTTAATTTTTTGAAACCTGTCGGGATGGAGTGATGATCAGGGCCATTCGGGGCATGCGGGATCTTCTGCCGCCGGAGACGGAGCGCTGGCAGCAGGTGGAGCTGGCGGCCCGGGAGCTCTTCCGGCGCTACGGCTACCAGGAGCTGCGCCTGCCGCTTCTGGAGCGCACCGAGCTCTTCGCCCGGAGCATCGGCGCGGAGACCGACATCGTGGCCAAGGAGATGTACACCTTCACTGACCGCCACGGTGATTCCGTCACCCTGCGCCCGGAGGCCACCGCCCAGGTGGTGCGGGCCTTTCTGGAGCACGGCCTGGCCAAGGCCCCGGGGGTGAAGAAATACTTCCTCATCGGCCCCATGTTCCGCTACGAGCGGCCCCAAAAGGGGCGCTACCGCCAGTTCCACCAGATCAACTGCGAGGCCCTGGGCTCCGACGCCCCGGAGCTGGACGCTGAGGTCATTCTGCTGCTGCTGGACATCCTGCGGGAAGTGGGGCTGGGGCAGGTGAAACTGCTCCTCAATTCCCTGGGCTGTCCCGGGTGCCAGGTGGACTTCAAGGCGGAGCTCAAGCTCTTCCTCTTCGACCGGGAGGGCTGGTGTCCGGACTGTGAACGGCGCCGGGCGGTGAACGCCCTGAGGGTCTTCGACTGCAAGTCCGCCCACTGCCAGGGGCTGCTTCAGGGCGCGCCGGCCCTGGTGGATTTCCTCTGCCCGGACTGCGCCCGCCACTATGCCCGAATCAAGGAGCTTTTGGGCCGCTTCCAGGTGGACTTTGAGGAGCAGCCCCGGCTGGTGCGGGGCCTGGATTACTACACCCGCACCACCTTTGAGGTGACCGCCGCCGGGCTGGGGGCCCAGGACGCGGTGGCCGGGGGCGGCCGCTACAACGGCCTCATCCGGGAGCTGGGCGGCCCGGACCTGCCCGGCATCGGCTTTGCCATCGGCCAGGAGCGGCTCATGGAGGTCCTGCCCCCCACGGCCGCGGGCGCACGGCGGGAGCTGCTCTTCCTCGCCTACGTGGGGGAGGCGGCCCGGGACCGGGCCCTGGCGCTGCTTTACGAACTTAGGCAGCAGGGCCTGGCGGCGCTCATGGATTTTGACCATCGCTCCCTCAAAAGCCAGATGTCCCTGGCGGACCGGCTGCAGGCGGCGGCGGCGGTCATTTTAGGGGAGAGCGAACTAGAAGAGGGGGTGGCCCAGGTGAAGTGGCTGGCGGACAGCCGCCAGGAGCGCCTCCCCCTGGCGGAGCTGGCCGGGAGCCTGGCGGCACGGCTGCGGGCCCCGGCCTGAGAGAGGGGACACGGTGTTCGAGTCTCTGGGAAAGTGGCGGCGCACCCACTCCTGCAGCGAACTGCGGGCGGTGGATGCCGGCCGGGAAGTGGTGCTCATGGGCTGGGTCATGCGGGCCCGGGACCACGGCGGGCTCATCTTTGTGGACCTGCGGGACCGGGAGGGGATCACCCAGATCGTCTTCAACCCTGAAGTCAATCCCGACACCCACACCAAGGCCGGAGTGCTGCGGGACGAGTGGGTGGTGGCGGTGCGGGGGGTGGTGAACCTCCGACCCCCGGCCATGGTCAATCCCCAGTTGGCCACCGGCGAGATCGAGGTGCTGGTCACGGAGCTGCGCATCCTCAACACCGCCAAGACGCCGCCCTTTGAGCTGGAGGACTTCCGGGTGGACATCTCCGAGGCCCTGCGGCTGCGCTACCGCTACCTGGACCTCCGGCGGCCGGCGGTGATGCACAAGATCCTCTTCCGGCATCAGGCAGCCCAGATCACCCGGAGCTATCTCAACGCCCAGGGTTTCATCGAAGTGGAGACCCCCATCCTCACCCGCAGCACCCCGGAGGGGGCGAGGGATTATCTGGTGCCGGCGCGGCTTTTGCCCGGGCATTTCTACGCCCTGCCCCAATCCCCCCAGCTCTTCAAACAGCTTTTGATGATGGCGGGGCTGGACCGCTACTATCAGCTCTGCCGCTGCTTCCGGGATGAGGACCTGAGGGCCGACCGCCAGCCGGAGTTCACCCAGATCGACCTGGAGATGGCCTTCATCACCGAGGAGGACATCTATCAGGTGGTGGAGGGCCTCATGGCCCTGCTCTTCAAGGAGCTCCTGGAGGTGGAGGTGAGCCCGCCCTTCCCGCGGCTCACCTATGCCCAGAGCCTGGAGCGCTTCGGCCTGGACCGCCCGGATGTGCGCTTCGGCCTGGAGCTCACCACGGTCACCGACCTGGTTACGGAATCCGACTTTCAGGCCATGAAGGAGGCCATCGGCCGGGGGGGCATCGCCACCGCCCTGTGTGCCCCGGGGCTGGCCAGCCTCTCCCGCCGGGAGCTGGACGGGCTGGTGGACCTGGCGGGGGTCTACGGCGCCCAGGGCCTGGCCTGGGTGAAGGTCACCGACCAGGGCTGGCAGTCGCCCCTGGCCAAGTATTTCCCCGACGGCCTGAAGGAAAAGGTCAACCGCCGCCTGAAGGCCCGGGTGGGGGATCTCCTCCTCTTTGTGGCCGATGAGCCGCTGGCGGCCCGCACCGCCTTGGGGCAGGTGCGCCTGCACCTGGGCCAGAGCCAGGGGCTCATCCCCGAGGATACCTACCGCTTCATCTGGGTGACGGACTTCCCCCTGCTGGAGTACAACCCGGAGGAGGGGCGCTTTGAGGCCATGCACCACCCCTTCACCTCCCCCCGGGAGGAGGACCTGCCCCTTTTGGAAAGCGACCCCGGCCGGGTGCGGGCCCGGGCCTATGATCTGGTGCTCAACGGCCAGGAGATCGGCGGCGGCTCCCTGCGCAACTACCGCCGGGATGTACAGGAGCGGGTCTTCCGGGTCCTGGGCTTAAGCCCGGCGGAGGCCCAGGAAAAATTCGGCTTTTTGCTCGAGGCCCTGGACTTCGGGGCGCCCCCCCACGGGGGGGTGGCCTTCGGTTTTGATCGCCTGGTGGCCATTATGTGCGGGGCCAAATCCATCCGGGAGGTCATCGCCTTTCCCAAGACCCAGAAAGGCGCCTGCCCCCTCACCCGGGCCCCGGCCCGGGTGGAACCGGAGCAACTGCTGGAATTGGGCCTGCGCCTGGAGAAGTGAACCCGCAAGGGAAAAGGGGCAGACCCGGTCCTGCCTAAGAGGCGGCCGGCCGCCCACGGCGTGGGCGCCACCGGCCGCAGGGGCAGCCACCGGCACCCCGAATCCCCACCGCACCTATATACGAGGAGCCCTATGGCACGCTGGAATCCGGAACGCCGGCTGTTGGACCACGAGCATACCACCTTCTGGAAGCATCGGCTCGTGGATGTAGAGGAGCCCAACCTCATGCGGGACATCTTTCCCTACACCGAGATCGCCCGCATCGATTTCGATTATAAATTCGTAATGCCCCAACCCCCGGAGCAGATGCTCATCACCGACACCACCTTCCGGGACGGGCAGCAGGCCCGGCCGCCCTACACGGTGCGCCAGATCGTGGAGATCTTCGACTTTTTGCACCGGTTGGGGGGGCCCAAGGGCATCATCCGGCAGAGTGAATTTTTCCTCTACAGCGCGAAGGACAAGGAGGCGGTGGCCCGCTGCTTGGAGCGGGGCTACCGTTATCCGGAGATCACCGGCTGGATCCGGGCCCATCCCGCCGACCTGCCTCTGGTGCGGGACATGGGGCTGAAGGAGACCGGCATCCTCACCTCGGTCTCCGACTACCACATCTTCCTCAAGCTGGGCTGGAACCGCCGCCGGGCCCTGGAGGAGTACCTGGCCATCGCCAAGGCGGCCCTGGAGCTGGGCATCACCCCCCGCTGCCACTTCGAGGACATCACCCGGGCCGACATCTACGGCTTCTGCGTGCCCCTGGCCATCGAGCTTATGAAGCTGAGGGAGGAGAGCGGCATCGACGTCAAGATCCGCCTGTGCGACACCATGGGCTACGGGGTGCCCTATCCCGGGGCGGCCCTGCCCCGGAGCGTCCCCCGGCTGGTGCGGGCCATGATCGAGGACGCCGGGGTGCCGGGGCACCTGCTGGAGTGGCACGGCCACAATGACTTCCACAAAGTCTTCATCAACGGGGTCACCGCCTGGCTGTACGGCTGCGGCGCGGTGAACGGCACCCTGTTGGGCTTCGGGGAGCGCACCGGCAACACCCCCATCGAGGCGCTGATCATCGAGTACATTTCGCTCAGGGGCACCACCGACGGCATCGACACCACGGTGATCACCGACATCGCCCGGTATTTTGAGCGGGAGCTGCATTACCGCATCCCGCCCAATTATCCCTTTGTGGGGGCCAGCTTCAACGCCACCAGCGCCGGCATCCATGCGGACGGCATCCTGAAGAACGAAGAGATCTACAACCCCTTCGACACCGCCCGCATCCTGAAGCGGCCGTTCACCATCACCATCACCGACAAGAGCGGCAAGGCCGGCATCGTCCACTGGATCAACGCCCGGCTGGGCCTCACCGGCGACCAGAAGGTGGACAAGGCCCATCCCGGGGTGGGCAAGATCTACAAACGCATCATGGAATGGTACGAGGCCGGGCGCTGCACCTCCATCAGCAACGAGGAGATGGAGAATCTGGCCCGCCGCTACCTGCCGGAATATTTCGTCAGCGAATTCGACCGTCTCAAGGACAAGGCCCGCACCCTGGCGGCCCACCTGGCGGAGGATCTGGCCCAGCGGGAGGAGATCCGCACCATGGATCCCGCCCAGCAGGAGCCGGTGATGCAGCGGGTGCTGGACAACAACCCCTTCATCCAGTTCATGTACGTCACCAACCTGGAGGGGCGCAAGATCACCCGCAACATCACCCACATCGTGGACCGGGCCAAATACGAGACCATGGCCCTGGACGAGGACCTCTCCAACCGGCCGTGGTTCATCGAGCCCATCAAACGGGGCAAGGTGTATGTGTCCGATTTCTACACCTCCCGGTTCACCGGGGCCCTGTGCATCACGGTGAGCGTCCCCATCCGGGATGACAACGACGAGATCATCGGCGTGCTGGGGCTGGATATCCGCTTCGAAGAGCTGGCCAAGATGGAGCAGGACGGGGAGATCTGAGGCGGGGGCAAGTCGTCCCCGGACCGCCGCCGGACCCGGCCCGGCGGTCCGCGAGGGACCACCTGCCGCCTCGCGGGCGGCGGAAGGAGGCAAGATCGCCGTGGAGCTTCTGTGGCACACGCTCCTGGGTTTCGGGATGCTCCTGGCGTGGGGCGGCCTGCTGGCCGCGGTCACGGTGCTGGTCCCCCGCCTCCTGGACTATCTGGAGCCGGCGCCCTTGAGCGCGCCCCTGGGTGTCAGGCCCGGGGAGCGCCCCGCCCCGGCGCCGCCGGAGCCCCCGCCGGTAACCGGACCTCCCCGGGCCCCGGCGGCGGAACCCGCCCGGCCGAAGGTGACGGTCCCGACCGAGGACCCGGCCCTGGCGGCCGCGGTGGCTGTGGCCCTGACCCTGTATCTGGAGGAGACCACTCCGGGAGCTTTCGCGCCCCCGGCTCCCGCCCCGGGCGGCCCCGTCAACCTCTGGGGCCTCTCCGGGCGCTGGCAGACCATGCAACAGCGCCGGGATCTGCGCAAGAGGACGTGATGCGACGCTTCCACCTGGCCATTGGCGACAAGAGCTACGAGATCGAGATCATTACCGCCAGCCGGGGCGTGGCCCGGGTATTGGTCAACGGCCGGCCCCTGGAGGTGCGCTACCAAGCCCTGGGCCTCGGGGGGCCCGCCCCGGCGCGGCCGGTGGCTGCCCCGGGGCCGGCCCCGGCCCCCACCCCGCCTCGCCCGGAACCGGCCCCCCGCCGGGAGGCGGCCCCCCGGCCGGAACCCGCCCCTTTACCGGCCGGCAGCGGCGCCATCACCGCGCCCATGCCCGGCGTCATCCTGGAGGTGCTGGTAACGGAGGGGGCCGCAGTCAAGGTGGGGCAGACGGTGGCCAAACTCGAGGCCATGAAGATGGAAAACGACGTCAAATCCCCCGTGGCCGGGGTGGTACAGGAGGTCCGGGTGGGGAAAGGGGCCAACGTGACGGTGGGGGAAGTCCTCATGGTCATTGCTCCGGAGTGAGGTCGGCCCATGACGCTGGACTTCGGGATAGCCTCCCTGGTCTATTTCCTCCTGGCCCTGGTGCTGGCGGCGGGGCTGACGGCCATCGCCCTGCATTTCCGCCTGCAGCCGGTCTTTCTCCTGCCCGTGGCCGCCGGGGTGCTGGTGGCCAACTTCCCCGGCCGGGAACTGGCGGCGGCCTGGGCCCCGTTGCTGGCCCTGCTGCGTCAGGGTCTGGACAGCGGCCTGTATTTCGCCCTCATCTTCCTGGGCTGGGGCGCGGGCGCCCATCTGGCGCCCCTGCTGGCGCATCCCCGCAAACTCCTTTTAGGTCTCTTCACCCCGGTGGGTTTTCTGCCGGTGCTCTGGCTGGGAATCTGGGCCGGGCTCCTGCCGGGGCAGGCCGCCGGGGCAGCCCTGGTGGGCGGCGGGGAGGGGCTGGCCGCCCTCTTCCTCATCACCCGTCTGGCCCCGGAGCTCACCGGTCCCCTGGGGGTGGCGGTCTTTCCCCTGGTGGGCGCCCAGCTCCTGGTGCAGCCGCATCTGCTCCGACTCCTCACCAGCCGGGCCGAGCGCCTGCGCCGGGCCGCCCCCACCCGCCCGGTGAGCCGCCGGGAGACCCTGCTTTTCGCTGCAGCCGGCCTCATCCTCACCCTGGTCCTGGCCCCCCGGGCCTTTCTCCTCACCGGCATGTTCTTTGTGGGGGTTCTCCTCAAGGAATCGGGGGTGGCCGACCGCCTGGCCCGCACCCTGGCCAACCGCCTGGCGGAGATCATGACCGCCCTTTTGGGCCTGACGGTGGGCAGCCTCTGCCCTCTGGACCAGGTTCTGACCCTGAGCGTCATCACGGTGCTGGGACTGGCCTTTCTGGCCCTGACCCTGGCGCCCCTGGCCGTGGTCGTCCTCATCAAGGCCATCAACCCCCTGATCGGGCATAAGCTCAACCCCTTGCTGGCCGCGGCGGCGCTGGGGCTCACGCCCGATGCGGCGCATCTGGCCCAGGTGGCCAGCCGCCAGGAGGACCCCCAGGGCAATATCCTGCAGCCCGCCCTGGCCCTCAACCAGGCCGCCTTCCTCACCGCCACCTTGACCGCCGGCCTGCTCTGGGGTATTGTGGGCGGTGGCTAGGCCGGTCTCACGGGAGGGGGGCAGGGTCCAGCAGGCCCTGCCTCCTTCTCCCGGCTTCCCCCGCCCCATGGGGGAAGGCGGTGGAGGGCAGGGGCTGCCCTCCCCGACGATCCTCCTGAAAACTCCATGCCGCACACACGAGGGAAACCCATGGACGAGCAGAAATTACGGGATCTGAAGGCCCAATATGAAGCGGCCGTGGCCAAAGTGCTGCAGAAAATGCCGGAAAGGCGGGCTCAGTTCGTCAACTCCTCCGGCATCCCCATCGAGCGGGTCTATACCCCGCTGGATCTGCAGGGCTGGGATTATGTGGAAAAACTGGGCATGCCCGGCCAGTATCCCTTCACCCGGGCGGTGCAGCCCACCGCCTACCGGGGGCGCTACTGGACCATGCGCCAGTACGCCGGTTTCGCCACCGCCGAGGAGACCAACAAGCGCTATCACTTCCTTCTGAAGAGCGGCCAGACGGGTCTGTCGGTGGCCTTTGATCTCCCCACCCAGATCGGCTATGACTCCGACCACGAGCTGGCCCGGGGCGAGGTGGGGAAAGTCGGGGTGGCCATTGACTCCCTCTGGGACATGGAGCGCCTCTTCGAAGGCATCCCCCTGGACCAGGTGTCCACCTCCATGACCATCAACGCCCCTTGTGCCGTCATCCTGGCCATGTATCTGGCGGTGGCGGAGAAGCAGGGGGTGCCCTTCGACCAGCTCCGGGGCACGGTGCAAAACGACATCCTGAAGGAATACCCCGCCCGGGGCACCTACATCTTCGGCCCCCGGCCCTCCATGCGCCTCATCACCAACATCTTCGAGTACTGCACCAAGCACGTGCCCCAGTGGAACACCATCAGCATCAGCGGCTACCACATCCGGGAGGCGGGCTCCACCGCGGTGCAGGAGGTGGCCTTCACCCTGGCCAACGGCATCGCCTACGTCCAGGCGGCCATCGACGCGGGCATGCAGGTGGATGAATTCGGGCCCCGCCTGAGTTTCTTCTTCAACTCCCACCTGGATTTCTTCGAGGAGATCGCCAAGTTCCGGGCCGCCCGGCGGTTGTGGGCCAAGATCATGAAGGAGCGCTTCGGCGCCAAGGATCCCCGCTCCATGATGCTCCGCTTCCACACCCAGACCGCGGGCTGCTCCCTTACCGCCCAGCAACCCCTGAACAACATCATGCGCACCGCCTTTGAGGCCCTGGCCGCGGTGCTGGGCGGCACCCAGTCCCTGCACACCAACTCCTTCGACGAGGCCCTGGCCCTGCCTTCGGAGCTGGCGGTGCAGGTGGCCCTGCGCACCCAGCAGATCATCGCCTACGAGACCGCGGTGTGCGACACCATCGATCCTTTGGCCGGCTCCTATTACATTGAGTCCCTCACCGACCAGATCGAAGCCAAGGCCCAGGAATACATCGACAAGATCGACCAGATGGGCGGGGCGGTGGCCGCCATCGAAAAGGGCTTCATCCAGAAAGAGATCCAGGAGAGCGCCTACCGCTACCAGCGGGAGATCGAAAAGGGCGAGCGCATCGTGGTGGGCCTCAACAAGTTCCAGGTCAAGGAGGAGGAGAAGCCCGCCGACCTCCTCAAAGTGGACCCCGCGGTGGCCGACCGCCAGATCGCCCGGCTGAAGGAACTGAAGGCCAGCCGGGACAACGCCGCGGTCCAGCGGGCCCTGGCCGAGCTCAAGGCCGCGGCCGAAGGGGACGCCAATCTCATGCCCCCCATCCTGGCGGCGGTGAAATCCCTGGCCACCCTGGGCGAAATCTGCGACACCCTGCGCGCCGTCTTCGGCGAATACCAGATGGCAGCCATGTGACGGGAATCGGGGCGAGGCCAGGGAAGTCCCTCCCCTCTCCCGGGCCCCCTCTCAACCCGCATCTCAGGGATTGAGGAGGGGACAGGGGGAGGGGGAAGGGGCCCGCGGCCCATGGCCTCCGCCCCCGACCTCAACGCCTATCCGAAGGAGAAGGATCATGCAGGAAGGGAGAAAGATCCGCGTGTTGGCGGCCAAGCCGGGGCTGGACGGCCATGACCGGGGCATCAAGGTCATCTGTGCGGCCCTGCGGGACGCGGGCATGGAGGTGATTTATACCGGGCTCCGGCAGACTCCGGAGCAGATTGTGGCCGCAGCCCTGCAGGAGGACGCCGACGTCATCGCCATGAGCTGTCTTTCCGGGGCCCACAATTATCTCTTCCCCCGGGTGATGGAGATCCTCAAGGAGAAGGGGGTGGAGGACATCCTGGTCCTGGGGGGCGGCATCATCCCGGATGAGGACATTCCGGGTCTCAAGGCGGCGGGCATCGCCGAGATCTTCCGGCCCGGCACCGACACCAATGACATCGTGAACTACATCCGGGAGCACGTCAAACGCCATTAAACCGCCTCGGCAGGCGATCCGGGTTTGCGACGGGAGGGGGGGCGTCAGCCCGGCTCTCCCTTTTTTGTTGGGCCCGACGCCGGCGTTACCCCGAGCTGCGGGCCGGCTCCGCGCTTTGGGGTGGGGGCCCGTAAATTTTGCGGATCAGCTCCAGCTCTTCCCTTTTGTTCTGCACCACTTCGTTGAGCCGGGCCTCGTGCAGGGTGGTGAGCATCTCCTTGATGCGGGGGCCGGGGGGAAAGCCCAGGGCCACCAGGTCCCGGCCCTTGAGCTCCGGCTTCAGGTGCTTCAGGTGGGTGAAGTACAGGGAAATGGCCCGGCGGCAGGCTTCGTGGCGGGTTTTGGCCATCATGTAGAGGAGAAACTCTGTGGGCAGCGGCGACAGCAGGTGATAGACGGCGCTGCGGCCGGGTTCCTCCCCCAGCCGGAAGAGCTTCACCAGGGCCTCATCCGCCGCCACCTTGTGGTCCACGATGCGCCGGGCCAGCTTGGGGGAAGGCCGGAAACGCGCCATCATCTCCTCCAGTTCCTCCCGGTGGAGAGGCTCCACCAGCCCCAGAAAATACACCAGCCATTTCTCGAAGGGCTCCTCCAGATACGACAGGTTGTACCAGGAGAGCACCGCCTGCAGGCGTTCCAGCATGGCCTTGGTGGCCTCATTGTACATCAGCCGGGGGTGGATGGGTTTCAGGAGGTCCAGCTCCGCCAGCCGGGCGATGGCCGGGAGCGGATTTTCCTCCTCCAGGATGAGTTTCAGTTCGTGGAAGAGCCGGGGGCCGGAGAGGCGGTCGAAGAAGTTGTTTTTCACCGCGTTGTGGATGAGGTTCAGGGTCAGCTTGCTGATGCGGAAATGGAAGCGCTGCTCGAAGCGGATGGCCCGGAAGACCCGGGTGGGGTCCTCCACGAAGCTCAGGTTGTGGAGCACCGTCAGGCGGCGCTCCTTGAGGTCTCGGGTGGCGCCGAAGAAGTCCAGAAGCGTCCCGAACTCTCCGGGATTGAGCTTGATGGCCAGGGTGTTGATGGAGAAATCCCGGCGGTAGAGGTCCATCTTGATGGAGCTGTACTCCACCACCGGCAGGGCGCCGGGGGCTTCGTAGTATTCGGTGCGGGCGGTGGCCACATCGATCTTGAAGCCGTCCGGGTAGATGACCACGGCGGTCTTGAATTTCTGAAAGACCCGGGCCCGGGCCTTCTGCCGGGCGGCGAAGTGCCGGGCAAAGACGATGGCGTCCCCCTCAATGACCAGGTCGATGTCCAGGTTCTCCTGCCGGAGGAAGAGGTCCCTGACGAAGCCGCCCACCGCATAGGCGTGGAAGCCCAGCTCCTGGGCGACCCGGCCGGCCTCCTCCAACAGCCGCAGCACCCGGGCGGGCAGGCGCTCCCGCATCAGCCCCACGATGTTTTTGGTGCGCAGCGGCTGGGCCCACTGGGACTCCTCCTCCTGATCAATGAGGAGATGCAAAAGGTCGGTGCGGCTGATGACCCCGATGACCTGGCCGTCCTGCACCACCGGCAGGAGGCGCTGCTTGTTGATCACCAGGGTCTCCCGGATCTCCGCCAGGGTGGCGTCGGGACCCACGGTGGCGATGGGGTGGCTCATGTAATCCTTGACCGGGTGGTCCCCCAAGCCGTGGTAGATGCCCTTTTCCACCGTCTGGCGGTTGATGAGGCCCAGAAGCTGGCCCTCGGCCATCACCGGCAGGGCGTTGACGCTGTAGCGGTTGAGGAGGAGCTCCGCCTCCTTCAGGGTGGCCTCCGGCAGGATGGACTTCACCGGAAAGCTCATGATCTCCCGGGCCCGGCGCTGGGGATGGATGTGGCGTTGGATGGAATTCTTGAGCTTTTCCTCCACCTGGGCCAGGGGCATGCCCTTCACCGCGGCGCTGGCGGCGTATTCGTGGCCGCCGCCCCCCAGCTCCCCCAGGATCTCCGCCACGTTCACCTCCGGGATGCGGCTGCGGCCGACGATGAAGACCCGGTCCTCCATCTGGGCCAGGGCGAAGAGGACCTGGAGGTTCTCCATGTCCATGAGCTTGTGGGCCAGGACCGCGAAATCGGCCACATACTGGGAAGACACCGCGCTGGCCAGGGTCACCTCCACCCCGTCGGCGGTGAAGGTGGTGAGATGCTCGATGAGTTCGTTGAGCAGGGCCACCTGCTCCACGGTGAGCTCCCGGGTGACCATCTGGGCCACCACGTTGAGGTCCGCTCCCCGCCGCAGAAGATAGGCCATAGCCTCCAGGTCCTCCGGGGTGGTGGAGGTGAAGGTGAAGGAGCCGGTGTCTTCATGCAGCCCCAGGGCCATGAGGGTGGCTTCCTGGGGGGTGGGCTCCAGACCCCGCTCCCGGAGGATTTCCGTGAGCACGGTGGTGGTGGCCCCATAGGGCTTGACCACCTCCACCACCCCGTACACGTCGTCCTCGGAGTCGGGGTGATGGTCGTAGATGTGCACCTCCACCTCGGGGGAACGGGCGGCCTCGGCGAATTTGCCCAGCCGGGAGGCCTGGCGGGTGTCCACCAGGATGAGGCGCCGGATCTCCCGGGGATCCACCTGCTTGGCCCGGGTGAAGTCCAGGAAATAGAAGCTGGAGCGGATGAAGAAGTCCCGGAGGCTGGCCTCCTGGGAGCCGGAAAAGACCAGGAGGGCCTGAGGGTAGAGCTTCTTGGCCGCCACCATGGCCGCCAGGGCGTCAAAGTCGGCGTTTAGGTGAGTGGTGATGACCTCCAGGGTCCGGGGCGGGGCGGGCTTGGTCTCGGTCATGGGCGGGGATGTGCCTGTTCATAGACGGCTCTCAGACGCGCCGCCTCCAGGTGGGTGTAGATCTGGGTGGTGGACAGGTCCGCATGCCCTAAAAGGAGCTGCAGCATCCGTAAGTTGGCCCCCCGGGAGAGCAGGTGGGTGGCGAAGGAATGGCGCAGCATGTGGGGGCTCACCGGGGGCAGACCGCACTGACGGGCATAGTGCCCCAGGATCTTCCAGAAGCCCTGGCGGCTGAGGCGGCCGCCCCGGCGGTTGAGAAAGACGTACGGGCTTGGCATGATGCCGGCGCTCCGGCGGCCGGACCTGGGTTTAGGGGCGCCCTCTCCCCGGCGTTTGGGGCTCTCGACGGCGGACGGGGGCCCATGAAGCAAAGCCTGCCGCCCGTCCTTCAGATAACGGCTGAGTTTGGCCACCGCCAGCGGGGTGAGGGGCACCAGCCGTTCCTTGCCCCCCTTGCCGGTGACCCGGACCAGTCCCCGGGTCAGATCCACCTGGCGCAGGGTCAGACCCACCAGCTCCGAGACCCTGAGGCCGGTGGCGTAGAGGACCTCCAGGAGCGCCGCATCCCGCTGGCCCCACGGGGTGGTGCCTTCCGGCGCGGTGAGGAGGGCCTCCACCTGGGCCTCGCTCAACACCTGGGGCAGCCGGGCCGGCAGCCGGGGGGTATTGAGCAGGGTCGCGGGATTGGCGCTGATCTCCTCCTCCCGCTCCAGGAAGCGGAAAAACCGGCGCAGGGCGGAGAGGTGCCGGGCCCGGCTGCGGGCCGACAGCCCCCGGGCCTCCAGGCGGCGGAGATAATCCATCAGGTCGGGCAGGCTCACCTCCTCCCAGCCCTGGCGGCCCAGGGCGGCCACAAAGCGGCGCAGCTCCTGGAGGTCCCGGGCGTAGGCCTCCAGGGTCAGGGGCGCCAGACCCCGCTCCACGCTCAGGTGGTGCAGGTAGCGCTCCAGGGCGTCGTCCAGGCGTTCGGGGGCTTCCCGGGCCAGCTCGGTGAGCAGGGCGCTGAGCTCGGCCTCGGAGAGCACCCGGGGGGCGGGGTCCTCCCCCGGGCCCGGGTCGGGGGGGGAAGACTCCGGCGGGGCGGCCAGAAACCGGGCCAGATGCCGGGCCAGCTCCCCCTGGCGGCGGCTGCCGGGAGCTGCCGCCTCTGACAGGGGGATGGCCTCCCGGGCCAGCCAGACCGGGTCCCAGGCCTCCCGGCCCTGCTGCCGGGCCCGGGCGGCCAGGGCCTCCAGGTCCGCGGTGGCGGCGGCCAGCTCGCCGGAGGACCAGCCCTCCGCCTCCAGATGCGCCAGAAAAGCTCTGGCTGCGGGTGGAAGTGCGGCCTCGTGGGTCATCAGGGGGCCTCAGGCCAAAAGATGGGGACCAGGACCGGTCTGGGTATCTTGTCGCCCCTGCCTTTGCGGAGAAAAGCGGCAGGCAGTGACCGGCGCCCTTCCTTTCGGTGCCGCCGTGTCCTTTCCCCTCGCTTCTGTTATATTTGATTATAAACCTAAATCCGGGAGGGTTGCGACGGGTTCTTGAGACCCCGCCCGGCCACCCGCGCCATGACCCAGATTCTTTATGGCCGCCATCCGGTGCTGGCGGCGCTCAGACACCGGGACCTCTCCCTGGAGGAGGTGTATCTGGCCCAGGGGCTGAGCGGCGCCTGGGTGGGGGAGATCACCCGGCTGGCCCGCAGCCGGGGGGTGAGGCTGCGCACTCTCCCCAAAGCGGCCCTGGACCGCCTGACCGGCAGCGCCCACCATCAGGGGGTGGCGGCCCGCCGGGCGGAGTTTGTCTATGCATCCATAGAGGAGCTCCTGGCCCGGCTGCCGGGGGTGCCCGAGCCCCCCTTGCTGGTGGCCGCGGACGGCCTCACCGATCCCATGAACCTGGGGAATCTGGCCCGCAGCGCCTTAGCCGCCGGGGCCCATGGCCTCCTCATCCCCAAGGACCGGGCGGTGGGGGTGACGGCCACGGTCCTCAAGGCCGCCGCCGGCGCCCTGGAGATTCTCCCCGTCTGCCGGGTCACCAATCTGGCGGAGGCCCTCCTGGCCCTCAAGGAGCAGGGCCTCTTGATCGTGGGCACCGACGCCCGCGCCCCTCAGGACCTTTATGGCCTGGACCTCACCCTGCCCCTGGTCCTGGTCATCGGCGGGGAGGACAAAGGGTTGCGTCTGCGGGTGCGCCGGTGCTGCGATGTGCTGGCGGCCATCCCCATGGCCTCCGAGGCGGTGAGTTCCCTCAACGCCGCCGCCGCCGGGGCGGTGGCGCTGTTTGAGGCCCGCCGCCAGCGCCTGGCCAAAGGGGTCTCGTCCCCTGCGGCGGAAGTCTCCTCCCTTTGACCCCCATATCTGAGCACAGGACACCATGATGACGGAGCGACGCACCCTGCACATGATCTGGCAGCTCTCCTGGCGCAGCCGGGAAGCCAGCCATCTGGAGGAGTTTTTCGTCCCTTTGAGCCTGTATCGGGATGCCGATCTCCTGCCGGAGCCCCTCAAAACCGCCTTGGAGGGCTGGGAGGCGGGCCGCCAGGTCACGGTGGACATCCGCCCCGGGGAGATCATCCCGGGCTTTGACCCTAAGCGGGTCTTTACCTTCGCCCGGCAGGAGTTCCAGGGCGGGGCGATCCAGCCCCGCTTCGGCCGCTACTATCCCCGGGGGCTCCTGGCCGGGCATTACGGCAACCCCTTGCCCTTCCGCTGCGTCGGCGTCAGCGCCCAGGAGCTCCGGGCCGATTTCAATCATCCCTTCGCTTCTTATGCCTTTTCCCTCACGGCCACCATCACCGGGGCGGTCAAGGAGAGCGGCGGCACCGGAGGCCAGTGCCTGGACTGGTTCGACGTGGCCACCAGCGGCCCGGGCATGCAGGCCCGCTGGCAGGGTCAGCCCACGGATTTCTTCCGGGACAACCCCTTCGGCCGCCGGGATATCTCCATTGACGCCCGCTTTTATGAGGAGCCTCGCCTGGTGAGCCACGTGGACGCCCAAGCCCAGGAGGTCCTCCAGGGCCTCTATGCCCGCCTCCTGACCCCGGAGATGGAGATTCTGGATCTCATGAGCAGCTGGCAGAGCCACCTGCCTCCGGAGCCGGCCCCCAAGGCCCTCATCGGCCTGGGTCTCAATGAAAAGGAGCTTCAGGCCAACCCCCAACTCACCGGCTATGTCCTCCACGACCTCAACCAGAGCCCCCGGCTCCCCTTTGAGGCGGCCAGCTTCGATGCGGTGATCTGCAATCTGTCGGTGGAGTATCTCATCCGCCCCTTTGAGGTCTTCGCCGACTGCGCCCGGGTGCTGCGGCCCGGGGGGCTGCTCGTGCACACCTTCTCCCACCGCTGGTTTCCCCCCAAGGTCATCCGTCTCTGGACCGAGCTTACGGAATTCGAACGGATGGGGCTGGTGCTGGAGTATTTCCTCCGGGACGGCCTCTTTCAGGATCTTCAGACCTTCTCCTCCCGTAACTGGCCGCGGCCGCGGGAGGACCGTTACTTTCCCCAGGCCAGGCAGGCGGATCCCATCTACGCGGTGTGGGGGAGGAAGACCGGGTGAGGGAGCCCCGCAAGATCCTCCTCATCCGCCGGGACAACATCGGGGACCTGGTGTGCACCACCCCGGCCCTGGCGGCCCTGCGCCGGGCCTTTCCCCGGGCCCGGTTGGCGCTGTTGGCCAACACCTACAACGCCGCCATTCTGGCCGGCCACCCGGATCTGGATGCCCTCTACACCCTCCGGAAACCCAAGCACACCCCGGAGCGGGCCCGGGCCGCGGTCCTGTGGGAGAATTTCCGGGTCTTTTGGCGGATCCGCCGGGAACGGTTTGACGTAGCCCTCGCCTGCGGCTCCTTCACCCCCACCCTGGCGCACCATGCCTTTCTCACCGGTGCCACGATGCGGCTGGGATACGTGCGCCGGCCGCTGCCTTTCCCCTGGTTCACCCACCCCCTGGCGGAGCCCGGGGAGCCCTGCCATGAAGTGGAAAAGGTCTTCCGGCTGCTGACGCCTCTGGGGGTGACGGGGCCCCCGGGCCCCTTGCGGCTCTTTCCGGATCCCGAAGAGCTGGCCCGCTTCCGGGCCGTGGCGGCGGCCCACCCGGCGGCCGCCGGCAGGCCCCTGGTGGCCGTGGCCATCAGTGCCCGGGGGGCCAAAAAGTGCTGGCCCCTGGACCGCTTTTCCGAACTCATCGGGGCCCTGCTGGAGGAGGGCCGGGTGGGGGTGGTGCTGCTGTGGGCTCCGGGCGCGGCGGATAACCCCCTCTTTCCGGGGGATGACGACGCAGCGGCAACCTTGCGGGCCCGTTTCGGCCAGGCCCTCCTGGCTTATGCCACCCCCCGCCTGCCGGCGCTGGTGGCGGCCCTTTTCGGGGTGGCGCTGGCGGTTACCCCGGACACCGGCTCTTTGCACATCGCCGCGGCCGCGGGCAAGCCCACCGTGGCCCTGATGCCCCCGGAGAATGTGGCCGGCTGGCACCCCTGGCAGACCCCGTCCCGGGTGCTCACCCATCCCGCCGGGGTGGCCGCCATCCCCACGTGTGCAGTGCTGGCGGCGGTGCGGGAGCTGGCGGCCGCGCATCTGCCCGGATGAAGCAGTCAGCCCAAAGTTCAGGGTGCAGGGGGACAGTCATGGGGCCGGGGTCGGGTCAATCCCAGCCTGGGGGGCTCTCCCCGGGTGGGGGACGCCTGCACGGGCCGATTCAGGAGGCTGCGATGGTGGCAGGGAAGGAACCGGGCAAACGTTTTGTCAAGGTGAAGGACAGCTCGGGGAATGTGTGGCTCTGCCCCCTGGAGGCCCTGAAGAAGGCCTCCGAGGCCACCCCGGAAGAGCTGGAGGAGTGCGTGGAGTGGGACGTGGTCACGCATACCGCCGGCCAGATCGAGGCGGAGCGCTGAGGACCCGACGCCGTGTGCCGGCAGGAGACCTCCCGCCCCAGCCTCCGGGCGTTTGTCACCAACCTCTCCGGTCCGGAGCCCTGGAGGGTGAAACTGCGGCTGCTGCTGCGCCACAACTGGCTCAAGCTCCGGAATTTCCGCCATTGCTGCGGCCATCCCGGGGAGCCGGGCTGCTGACAGCGCCCCCCCGGCCTCGGAGAGGCCGCCTGTGAGCTCACCCCCGGCAACTGATGGAAGCCTGCCCGGGGCTGCTTTCCCGGCCCGGAAAGAAGAGGTCGGCCGCCGCCGGGGGGAGGGCACCACCCCCCGCTCTTAACAGCCTGATCACAAACACCCCTCCCCGAAATCCGGTGGGATAAGACTGGCCGGTTTTACCGGTTTGGCGAAGCCAGATCCCTTCTATGGGATCGGGGGAGGGGGTTGGGAGGAGGGGGCAGGGGTCTGTGACACTTGGCCCCCTTCCTGCAATTCCTTTTCAACCACCTGCTCACGGGCATCTTTCCCGGGGCGAATCCACGGACCCTGCCCAGGCACGGATTGGACCGCCGCATGCCAGGTCTCCCGGGAAGCCCTATCAGGGGGCGCACTCCGGACGGACGCCTTCCCGCCGTGGTGCCCCTCACCCGGCCCTGCCGGCCGCGGGTGCGCCTCCACCCCCGGGGCGCAAGCCAGGCGGCGGGCAGTCAGAGGGGGATCAGGGCGGCACCCAGGGGCACCCGCCCCGGGGCCCTTCCGGCGCACTCTCTGCTCCTTATTCCCTCCGGCCGGCTTCCATTAATGCGGTGACGCAGGGGGGAGGCGGAGGGCATTGTGGTGCAGGGCCGCATTCCCCGGGGAGAGGGGTTTCAGGCCTCGGGGGGAAGGATGGGGAAGCCCGCCTCCTTCCAGGCGGCGACGCCGCCCAACAGGGCCTTGACGTTGGTGAAGCCTTGCCGGTGATATTCCGCCGCCACACTGGCGGAGGTTTGTTCATTGGTTCAGGCGCAATAAAAGACGATCTCCCGGTCTTTGGGCAGGCTGGCCACCCGGTCCCTGAACTCCTGCAGGGAGATCGCCCCCTCCAGGTGCATGGACCGGAAAGCCTCGTCGCTGTCATAGGCGCAGACCAACAGACATTCCCCGGATCTGACCCGAGGGTAGATCTTATCGGGGGTGACCCGGACGACCTCAGACATGGTGCTCCTCCTTGGCCGACTCCCGACCGGGCAGAAAGTTGCCAGCGGGAGGCGCCGGTTTTAGCGGGAAGATAAGCATACCCGGAGGGAAGTCAATATGGCCGGCCGCGGCGGCATCAGGGAACCCGCAAGGGACGCTACCCGGAGGGTGCACCCGCCCCGCGGGGCAGAAAAAAGGGTTGCGGCCCCACCGCAACCCTGGGTTTTCCCTGGTAGGCACGAGGAGATTTGAACTCCTGACCCCCACCGCGTCAAGGTGGTGCTCTCCCCCTGAGCTACGTGCCTTTATGGGATAATTATTTAATATCCCCTCTCCCTCATGGCGTCAATAGGGAAATGCGCCCCCGGGGAGAGGCCTGTCCGGGAGGCAGGGGCCGGGCCGGGAGGCCTGTCCGGAGCGACGGCCGCACCCCAGGTCCCCCTCCGCGTCCTGGCCCATGCGGGCTTACTTCAGCAGCAGGCCCACCCCCCGGATGACGATCCTGTCCTTGGTATCGGCGAAATTGACCCGCAGGCTCAGCAGGAGCGGGCCTTGGGCGGGATCTATCTCCACCGCCGGCTTGGAGTTGACGCAGATGGGGCCCGGATGGGTCTGATCCGTGCCGTCGTCCAGAAGCACCAGGGCGGTGGCGGGGGGAGTCTGCACCTGGGCCAGGCGGATCTGGCTGATATAGGTGGGGGAGGGTTTTTTGCCGGTGCTGTACTCATAACAGACCCGCACCCCGGCGAGCCGCTGCCCCAGAGGGGCCTCCACCGCCATCCACACCACCTTGTTGCCCCCGCCGGCGGTGGTCTCGCCGGTGGTGGTGGAGGTGATGACCAGACCGGCCAGACCGCCGCCCACCCCGGAGGTGACGGCGTTGTGCGAGGTTCTCACGCTGTCATCGCCGGCCAGCAGATCCAGGTGATTCAGCCAGTACACCTTTCCGGGCCGTACCGGTTCCGGGGTGACCGCCTGCATTTCCGGTTTGGGTGCCGGGGCCTCCGGCTTGGCCGCCTGGCCCGCCGCCCCGCCGCTCAGCAGCAGGAGGGCCAAGGCGGAGATGATCAGGACCCGTCCATGGGAACGCCACATGTGCTTCTCCTTTTCGGTGGAAGGTTGACGGTGGTTCTGCGCACGAGGGCTGCCGTCCCCGGAGGGCCCAAGACGCCGGGAGGCAGAAAAGAGGCCGGGAGACCAGGTGAAGGGCCACGCTCCGGGGCCTGGTGACGGCGGGCGTGGGCAAGGGATGCGGAGCCCAGACGGCCGCCTCCTGACCGGGGAAGGCCGGTGTCTGAGGCGGACCGGCTGCAGGGGGCCCTTGACCCTATCTCAGCACACCGGGGGAAAATGTCAAGGAAAAAGGCCTCAGCAGGGAAGTGCTTGACAGGACGCGGCAAAATTGTTAGTGTAATCCGAGTTTTGCCAGCTCAGAGGAGAAGCGGCATGTACTTTCAAGACCTGCTCATGACCCTGGAGCGCTTCTTCGCCGAACGGGGCTGCATTATCGCCCAGCCCTATGACCTGGAGGTGGGGGCGGGCACCTTCAACCCCCACACCCTACTCCGGGCCCTGGGGCCGGAGCCCTGGAATGTGGCCTATGTGGAGCCCTCCCGGCGCCCCACCGACGGCCGCTACGGCGAAAACCCCAACCGCCTGCAGCACTATTATCAGTACCAGGTCATCATGAAGCCCTCCCCCAAAAACATCCAGGAGATCTATCTGGATTCCCTCCGGGCCCTGGGATTGGATCCCCTGGATCACGACATCCGCTTTGTGGAGGACGACTGGGAATCCCCCACCCTGGGGGCCTGGGGCCTGGGCTGGGAGGTCTGGCTGGACGGCATGGAGATCACCCAGTTCACCTATTTCCAGCAATGCGGCGGCATCGATCTCCATCCCATCAGCGTGGAGCTCACCTACGGGCCGGAGCGCATCGCCATGTATCTCCAGGGGGTGGAGAGCGTCTATGACCTCAAATGGAACAAGGACGTCACCTACGGCGACGTCCACCATCGGGGGGAGGTGGAGCACTCCATCTACAACTTTGAGCAGGCCGATGTGGACATGCTCTTCCGCCTCTTCGACATGTATGAAAAGGAGAGCCTGCGCATCATCCAGCAGGGGCTGGTGCTGCCGGCCTATGACTACTGCCTCAAGTGCTCCCACACCTTCAACCTCCTGAACGCCCGGGGGGCCATCAGCGTGGCGGAGCGGGCCAGCCTCATCGGCCGGGTGCGCCACCTGGCCCGGCTGTGCTCCGAAACCTACCTGAAGCAGCGGGAGGCCTTGGGCTTTCCGCTGTTGAAGAAATAACCCGCAAAGGGAGGGGAAAGGACCACCTTGGCTCCTCCCTCACCACCATCCTCACAGAGGACCGCCATGGGACGTGAGTTCATCTTGGAGATCGGCACCGAGGAGATCCCGGCCCGGTTCATTCCGCCGGTGTTGCAGGAGATGGCCGCCACCTTCGCCAGGCGCTGTGAGCAGGAGCGTCTGAGCGTCGGGGAGATTCACACCTGGGGCACCCCCCGCCGCCTGACGTTGGCGGCCCGGGACCTGGCGGAGACCCAGGCGGAGCTCACCCAGGAGATCCTGGGGCCTCCCAAGGCGGTGGCCTTTGACGCCCAGGGGCAGCCCACCGCGGCGGCCCAGGGGTTTGCCAAGGCCCAGGGCGTGGCGGTGTCGGACCTGGTGGAGGTGGAAACCCCAAGGGGGCTCTATCTGGCGGTGCGCAAAACCACGGCCGGCCGGCCCACCCGGGAGCTCCTGCAGGAATACCTGCCGGAGTTCATCCTGGGGCTGAGCTTCCCCAAGTCCATGCGCTGGGGCTCCGAGACCATCAGTTTCGCCCGGCCCATCCACTGGATCCTGGCCCGCTTCGCCGGCGAGGTCATCCCCTTCACCCTGGGGGATGTGACGAGCGGCGGGGTCACCTACGGCCATCGCTTCATGAGCCCCCAGGCCCGGGAAGTGCGCACCATTGATGAGTATCTGGAGACCCTGCGGCAGGGCTACGTCATCGTGGACCCCGCCGCCCGCCGCGCCTTCCTGGAGGAGGAGATGGCCAAGGCCGCGGCCCGGGTGGGAGGCACCCTGGTGCCCAATCCGGGGCTGGTGGAGGAAAACACCTTCCTGGTGGAATACCCCTCGGTGGTGGTGGGGAGCTTCGAGGAGAAATACCTGGCCCTGCCCGAGGAGGTCCTCATCACCTGCATGCGGGAGCATCAGCGCTACTTTTCCCTCCGGGGGCCGGACGGCCGCCTGCTCCCCCACTTCATGGCGGTGAACAACACCCTCACCCGCAACCCCGAGGTGGTGCGCCAGGGCCATGAGCGGGTGCTCCGGGCCCGCCTCAGCGACGCCATGTATTTCTACCAGGTGGACTCCAAGGTGCCTCTTCAGACCTGGGTGGAGCAGCTCCGGGGGGTGGTCTTCCACTCCCTTCTGGGCACTTCCTATGAGAAGATGGAGCGCTTCCGGGAGCTGGCGGACTATCTGGTGAAGAACCTCACCCGGGACGACGGCGGCGCCCTCTCCCTGGACCCCGGGGTGGTGCGCCGGGCGGCCACCCTGTGCAAGGCGGACATCGTCTCCGAGATGGTGGGGGAATTCCCCAGCCTCCAGGGGGTGATGGGCACGGTCTACGCCCGCAACGCCGGGGAGCCCCCGGAGGTGGCGGAGGCCATCTTCAGCCATTACCTCCCCCGGCATGCCGATGACGACCTTCCCGGGGACCTGGTGGGGGCCATCATCGGCATGGCCGACCGCCTGGACACCCTCTGCGGCATGTTCGGGGTGGGGCTCTCCCCCACCGGGGCCGCCGACCCCTATGGCCTGAGGCGCCACGCCCTGGCCATCATCCGCATTCTCCGACACCACCGCCTGCATCTGGATCTCCCCGAGGCGGTGTGGGAGGCCCTCCGGCTCCTTCAGGGCAAGATTTCCCGGACCCCGGAGGAGACCGCCCTGGAGGTCCTGGACTTCTTCCAGACCCGCCTCACCCACCTGCTCCTGGCCGAGGGTTACGACCACGAGACGGTGAATGCGGTGTTGGCCGCGGGCTCCCGGGATGTGGTGGAGGCGGCGGACAAGGTCCAGGCCCTGGAGGAGGTGCGCCGCAGCCCCGAGTTTCCGGCCTTGGCGGTGGCCTTCAAGCGCGTTCTCAACATCACCGCCGGCGCGGGTGCAGGCGAGGTGGATCCCCTCCTCTTTGAGCATCCGGAAGAGAACCAGCTCTTCGAGGCCGCCCAGCTCATGGAGATCGAGGTGGAGGAGGCCCTGGGTCGCCGGGATTACGCCGCGGTGTGCCGTTCCCTGGCCAGGCTCAAGGGGTTTGTGGACGCCTTCTTTGACCGGGTGCTGGTGATGGCCGAGGACCCGAAGCTGCGGGCCAACCGCCTGGCCCTCCTCAGCCGCATCGGCCACACCTTCCTCAAGATGGCGGATTTCTCCCGCATCAGCACCTGAGGAGGGGGGCAGGAGGGCCGCGGAAGGTCAAGGGTACCATTTTTATCCCCTACCAGCACCAGGGCCGGGGAGGAAGCGGGGCATGCAGGGGCCTTGCCGCCCTTCCTTTCCCCATCGCACCGGTAACCCCGGCCCCGGGGCCGCAGTAACCGGCCCCAGGGGCCATATCCCCCAAAATTTCGGACCTCACGACCATGGGATGGCTGCGCCGCCGTCAGCAAGACACCGACCCGGAGGAACCCCGGGAGCCGGCCGGGCCGGAGGCTTCCGGGGAAAGCGCCCCGGAGCCGCCGGAACCCTCTCCGGAGGGCCCTTCAGCCGGGGATGAGACCCCGGCTCCGGAAAGCCCGGGGGAGGGAGAGCGCCGCCCGGGCTTTTTCCGGCGGCTTTTCCGGGGGCGGGAGGCGCCTCTGACGGAAGCGGAGCCCGGAGCCCCGGCCCCGGAAGCGCCACCGGAGGCGGAAGCCCCCGGGCCTTTTGAGGAGCCGGACCTTCCCCCGGCCGCGCCGGCCGCCGGGGAAACGGAGGCCGCCGAACCCGAGGTGGAGAGGGCCGAGGCGGAGCGCCGGGGGCTCTTCCGGCGTTTCCGGGAGCGGCTGGGACGCACCCGGGAGGCCCTGGCCGGAGGGCTGGCCCGCCTCTTTGCCCGTCGTCAGGTGGTGGACGCCGAGCTCCTGGAAGAGCTGGAGGAGCTCCTCATCACTGCCGACCTAGGGGTGGAGACCACCCTGGCCCTCATGGCCGCCCTCCAGGAGAAGCTCAAGCGCCGGGAGCTTTCGGATCCGGAGCGTCTGAAAGCCGCCCTGGCCGAGGCGATGCTGAGGATGCTGCGCACGCCCGCCCCCCTGCCCCGGGAGGCCCGCCCTTGGGTGGTGCTGGTGGTGGGGGTGAACGGCGTCGGCAAGACCACCACCATCGCCAAGCTGGCCCATATGGAGCAGCAGGCCGGACGGGAGCCCCTGCTCATCGCCGCGGACACCTTCCGGGCCGCAGCCGCGGAGCAGCTGGCGGAATGGGGCCGGCGCCTGGGGGTGGAGGTCATCCGGCAAAAGCCCGGGGCCGACCCCGCCGCGGTGGTCTTCGACGGCCTCACCGCCGCCCTCTCCAGGGGGGTGGACAGCGTCTATATCGATACCGCCGGCCGCCTGCACACCAAGGTGAATCTCATGGAGGAGCTGAAAAAGATCCACCGCACCATCATGAAAAAGGTGCCCGGCGCCCCCCATGAGACCTACCTGGTGCTGGACGCCACCACCGGCCAGAACGCCCTGAGCCAGGCCCGGCTCTTCCAGGAGGCGGTGGGCCTGACCGGCCTCATTCTCACCAAGCTGGACGGCACCGCCAAGGGGGGGGTGGCCCTGGCGGTGGTGCATGAAACCGGTCTCCCCTTGCGCTATCTGGGGGTGGGGGAGGGGCTGGGGGATCTCAAACCCTTCGACCCCGAGGCCTTCGTGGCCGCCATTCTCGGCTGAGAGACCGGCCAGGAGCCCAAAAGAGGCCCATGACACTGAAACCGCAGCAGAATCCGGCCCCGGTCCGGCCCAGGAGGAGGGCCGGGGGCGCCCCGGCCGCCCCGGTTCTTGCAGCCTCGCCCGCCCTCCCTCTGGTGCTTCGGTATTGGGGGCCGCCTGTGGCCTGGTGCGCGGCCATCCTGATTTTCTCCGGCGATCTGGGATCCTCCCGCAAAACCCTCGGCCTGTTTTACTGGCTGATGAGCTGGTTTCCCCAGCTCACCCCCCAGGAGGTGGAGGCCTGGCACGCCTGGTTTCGCAAACTGGGCCACCTGAGCGCCTATGCCGTCCTCTACCTCCTTTTTTTCCGGGCGGCGCACCTGCATCTGGGGCTGGCCCCCGGGCGCACCTGCCTGGTGGCCCTGGTCCTGACCCTGGGGGTGGCAGGGGTGGATGAAACCCGGCAATCCCTGCATCCCGCCCGCAGCGGCACCCCGGCGGACGTGGGCCGGGATATGCTGGGGGCCCTGATGGCCGCGATAGTCATCCCCGGCCTGTGGCGGCCCGGCCGCGGCGGCCGCCTAGGCCAGGGGTAGGGTGTCCCGGAGCCTGATGGTGCGCCCATCCGGCCTCCGGCTTGCAATCCCCCTTCCGAAAGGCTATCTTCACAAAGGAATGATCCTGAGCCGGTGCGGGACGGCCCGGTTCGTGATCCAGGACAGGAACATGCCGAAACTTCTCAGGCCCGCCCGGAGCTTTGGGTGCGGGCTTCTGTGGCTGCTTCTCGTGTTTGCCGGGGCGGCGGCCGGCCGGCCCGCCTTCAGCGTGGCGGCGGCGGCCCAGCCCTCAGCCTTGGGGGATCCCTTTGCCGGGGTGGTGGAACAGACCCTGGACAACGGCATGCGGGTGCTGCTCCTGCGGGAACCCCGGGCGCCCCTGGTCACCCACCAGGTGTGGTACCGGGTGGGCTCCCGCTTCGAGACCGTGGGCAGGACCGGGCTGTCCCACCTCACCGAGCACCTGATGTTCAAGGGCACCGAGAAATACGGTCCCAAGGTCTTCTCCCGCCTGGTGCAGAAGGCCGGGGGCAACGACAACGCCTTCACCAGCCGGGATTACACCGCCTACTTCCAGACCGGGCCGGCCAGCGAGCTCAGGCGGTGGATGGAGATGGAGGCCGACCGCATGCGGGGCCTCAAGGTGACGGAGGAGGCCTTCGCCACCGAGCAGAAGGTGGTCCTGGAGGAGCGGCGCCTGCGCACCGAGGACGACCCGGTGAGCTTCCTGGTGGAGGAGGTCTATGCCGCGGCCTACAAGGCCCACCCCTATCAGTGGCCCATCATCGGCTGGTACGAGGACATCAGGAGCCTGACCCTGGCCGATTTCCAGGCTTATTATCAGACTTACTACCAGCCCAACAACGCCACCCTGGTGGTGGTGGGGGATATTGACCTTGAGGCTACCCTGAAGGACGTCCGGGAGGTCTACGGGGCTCTCCCCCGTGGCCCGGAGCCGCCCCGGCCCACGGCCCGGGAGCCCCGGCAGTTCGGGGAGCGCCGGGTGAGGGTGGAGCGGGAGGCCCAGCTCCCCTACGTGGTCATGGTGCACCACGTCCCCAACTGGCAGCACCCGGACTGCTTCGCCCTGGAGCTCCTGGCCCGGGCGCTCTCCCAGGGGAAGAGCTCCCGCCTCTATCAGAAACTCATCTACACCGACCGCCTGGCCCTGGAGGCCGGGGCGGATTATGACCTGGACACCGCCGACCCCTCCCTCTTCATGCTCTACGGCCAGCCCCTGCCGGGCAAGACGGCCGCCCAGATCGAAGCGGCCCTGGTGGGGGAGATCAAGCGCCTGCAGACCGAGGAGGTGGGGGAGAGGGAGCTGGCCAAGGTGAAGAACCAGGCCACCGCGGCCTACTACCAGGCCATGGATTCCCTCTTTTTCCGGGGCATGCTTCTGGGGCGGCTGGAGACGGTGGCCCGCTGGACCCTGGCCCGGGAGTTCGTGCCCAAGCTCCAGGCGGTCACCGGGGCGGACCTCAAACGGGTGGCGGGCCACTACCTGGTGCCCGCCAACCGCACGGTGGGCGTTTTGGTCCCCCTGAAAACCGACAAGCCCCGCCGGGAGGGCTTTCGGCCCGGGCATGAGATCCAATGAACCGCGCCGGTTCTGAGCTTCCCGGGGGTTTTATGGCTGAAGGCCGGGTACGACAGGACCTCCCCATGTGGACTTCTGCCGCACGGATCCTCCTGAGTCTTTTGGCGGTGGTGTGGATTCACTTCCCGGGGCCCAGCGCCGCGGCGGGCCCCCCGCCTTTGGGGGAGCGGGAGGTGCTCCCCAACGGGCTGGTGTGGCTGTTCTCCGAACAGCGCAGCGTGCCTTTGGTGGCGGTGAACCTGCTCCTCAAGGCCGGGGCGCTGCGGGACCCCCGGGGCCGGGAGGGGCTGGCCCACCTTACCGCCCTGCTCCTCACCCAGGGCACGAAAAAGCGCACCGCCACCCAGATGGCCGAGGAGATCGATTTTCTGGGGGCCAAGCTGTCCGCCGGGGCGGAGGAGGACTACGCCATGGTGAGTCTCACGGTCCTGAAAAAGGACGTGGGCCAGGGGCTGGAGCTCATGGCGGACGCGGTCCTGAACCCCACTTTTCCCCCGCAGGAGCTGCGGCGCAAGGTACAGCAGCTGCTGGCCTCCTTTGACAGCGACGAGGACGAGCCCATGGTCATCGCCCGGCGGGCCTTTGACCAGCGACTCTACGGCCAACACCCGTATGCCTTCCCCCCCAAGGGCACGCCCCAGGGGCTCAAGGCCATCCAGCGGCAGCAGGTGGTGGAATTCCACCGCCATCTCTATCGCCCCAACAATGCCATCCTGAGCGTCGTGGGGGATATCTCCCGGGAGGAAGCCCGGGAACTGATCCTGAAATATTTCGGCGGCTGGAGCCCGGGGAGGATTCCCGAGCTTACCCTGCCGCCCCTGCCGCCCTTAAGCCGGCCGGAGACCCAGGTGATCGACAAGAAGATCACCCAGGCCAATATCCTCTGGGGGCACCTGGGGATCACCCGGCAAAATCCTGATTTTTATGCCTTCCAGGTGATGAACTATATCCTGGGGGGCGGCGGGTTCGCCTCCCGGCTCATGGACACCATCCGGGAGACTCGGGGGCTGGCCTACAGTGTGGGCAGCACCTTCGAGCCGGGGCTGGAGCCCGGCCCCTTTTACATCTCCCTGGAGACGAAGACCGAAAACGCCGGGGAAGCGGTGGCCCTGATCCTCAAGGAGGTGGAGCGGCTGCGCGCCGAGCCGGTGTCGGACACCGAGCTGGCGGATGCCAAGTCTTACCTCATCGGCAGCTTCCCCCGGCGGCTGGACGCCACCGGCAAGCGGGCGGCGCTGATGGCCTACGTGGAATTTTACGGCCTGGGATTGGATTACCCCGGGCGTTATGCCGAGATCATCCAGGGCGTCACAGCGGCGGATGTGCTGCGGGTGGCGCAGCAGTACCTCCATCCCGAGCGTTACCTCCTGGTGGTGGCCGGAGACCGGAACCGCCTGCCCCGGCTGCCGGGCCTGGTCGCCGCCCAGGAAGAGAAGGAGAAAGACGATGCGGAAAACTGATATCTGGGGCACCCCTCTGGTCCTCATCCTCATCCTGTGCCTGATGGGCGGCCTGGCCCATGTCTCGGCCCTGTCGGCCGCGCCGGTGCCGGAGAGCTTCTCGGAGCTGGCCCAGAGAGTGGGCCCGGCGGTGGTGAACATCAGCACCGAAAAGGTGGTGAAGGGCCGGGACCGCATGCGGGAGTTTTTCGGCCCCATGCCCTTTCCGGGCCCCGGCGGCCCCGGGGACCCCTTTCGGGACTTCTTTGAGCGCTTCTTCGGCGACGGCCCCCATCCCCGGGACTTCAAGCAGCGCTCCCTGGGCTCCGGCTTCATCATCGACCCCAAGGGCCTGATCATCACCAACAATCACGTCATTGAGGGGGCCGACAAGATCAAGATCAAGCTGGCGGGGGGCAAGGAATATCAGGCCACCGTCAAGGGGCGGGATCCCAAAACCGACCTGGCCCTCCTGCAGATCACGGCCAACGGTCCCTTCCCCAGCCTCCCCCTGGGGGATTCCGACGCCATCCGGGTGGGCGACTGGGTCATCGCGGTGGGCAACCCCTTCGGGCTGGGGCACACCGTCACCCAGGGGATCATCAGCGCCAAGGGGCGGGTCATCGGCGCCGGCCCCTATGACAACTTCCTGCAGACCGACGCCGCCATCAACCCGGGCAACAGCGGCGGCCCCCTCCTCAACCTCAAGGGCGAGGTCATCGGCATCAACACCGCCATCGTGGCCGCAGGGCAGGGCATCGGCTTTGCCATTCCCAGTAACCTGGCCAAGTCCATCATCCCGCAGCTCATGGAGAAGGGCAAGGTGACCCGGGGCATGCTGGGGGTGCAGGTGCAGGTGGTGACCGCGGAGCTGGCCAAATCCTTCGGCCTCCAGGAACCCATGGGGGCCTTGGTGGCCGAAGTGCGGCCCGGCACCCCGGCGGAGAAGGCGGGCATCAAACGGGGGGACATCATCATCGAGTTCAATGGCCAGCCCATCAAGGAGATGAACGAGCTGCCCCGGCTGGTGGCCGCCACCGCGCCGGGCACCAAGGCCACGGTGAAGGTGCTCCGGGACGGCAAGGAAAAGACCTTCACCCTCACCGTGACGGAGCTGGTGGATGAACCCGGCAGCCCCGGCGAGCCGGGACAGGAGGTGGAGGAGCTGGCCGGGCTGACGGTGGATGACCTGACCCCCACCCTGGCCCGGCGCTTCGGCATCCGGGAGACCAAGGGCGCAGTGGTGACCCGGGTGGCCCCGGGCTCTCCCGCGGCGGAGGCGGGTCTGAGGCCCGGGGACCTGGTCCTGGAGGTGAACGGCGCCGCCGTCCAGTCCGCCGCTGACTTCCAGCGCCTCTTCAGCCGGGTGGAGAAGGGCAGCTACGCCCGCCTCCTCATCAAGCGCCAGACCCACACCCTGTTCATCACTTTGGAGGTGCCCAAGGAGTAACCCGGCACCCCTGAGAAATGGCGGGGCCCCGGCGGTTATCTGCCGGGGCCTTCGTCATTTCCAGGGGAGATCCGGGGGATACTTTTCCGCCCCGGGCGGCAGGAGAACCGGGCGCCTCTGCTCCCGGACGCCCCCACGGGAGAACGGCTCCCGCCCCTCCCGGGGCTCCCCAAGATGGGGGGATAAGGCTTATCGCCGCTTGATCACCACCAGGGTGTCGAAGCTCACATAGGGGTAAATCTCATCCACATGCCGGTTGAGGAGGGAGACGCAGCCCAGGGTCCAGTTTTCCCCCCGGAGGTTCTTGAGATCATCCTCGGTGCCGTGAATGCCGATCTCCCCGCCGATGTCCGCGTCCCAGGGAATGCGGCTCTGGCGTTTGGCCTCGGCGAATTTCAGCCAGTTGCGGGTGTTGGGATAATCCAGGAGGATGAACTTGTTCCACTTGGGGTGGTCGAATTTGGTCACCACCCGGTAGACGCCTTCGGGGGTGCACTTGTCCCCCTGGCAGAGCTTGTCCGCCACCGGATTGGCGCCCAGGACCACCGGGTAGGTCTTCACCGGATGGATGCCTTGGTACAGGGTGAGCTTGCGGGCCTCTTTGGAGACCACAAGCACCACGGGATGGTAGCCCCGGCCGTTATAGCCCCGTTTTTCCAGAATCTCCTGAAGGAGGGCCTGCTCCGGCGTCAGAGGCGGGGCCGGAGCCTCCGGGGCCGGCGGCAGGGCGGCCGCCGGCGGGGCCACGGGCAGCCGGGACCGGCCACAGCCGCCCAGGATGAGACACCCGGTCAGGATCAGGACAGACCACGTCAGGACCCCGGTGCGCTTCCGCATCGTTACTCCTCCCCCGACGATGCCACACGGTTCTTGGCCTGTTAGGGTAGCAAAAGTCCGTTGCCGCCGCAAGGCCTTCCCGCCCTTGCCCCCCGCCCCCGGAAGGGGTAAGCTTAACCGGGATGCATCTCCTCATTGACGGCTACAATCTCATCCGCCAGTCGCCGGCCCTCCGGCATCTGGATGCCCGGGATCTGGAGGCCGGCCGGGAGGCCCTGCTGGAGCGCCTGGCACTCTACCGCCGGTGCCGCCCGCACCACCTCCTGACCGTGGTCTTCGACGGCTGGCAGGCGGGCGGCCCCACCGAGACCCGGGACCTCTTTGAGGGGGTGCGGATCATCTACTCCCGGCGGGGCGAGCGGGCGGATGAGGTCATCAAGCGCCTTTTGGCCCGGGAAGGCTCCCGGGCCCTGGTGGTGAGCTCGGACCGGGAACTGCAGGAGCAGGCCCGCCGGGTGGGGGCTGCCTGGGTGTCCTCCCGGGAGTTTGACTTTCTCTCCAGCCGGGCGGCCGGAATGGGAGAGGCCAAGGAGGGCGAGGACCCTGCGCCCCGGGGACCGGCCAAGAAAGGCCCGGCCAGGAGACTCCCCAAGCAGGAGCGCCGCCGCCGGCAGCGCCTGCGGAAACTCTAGCGGGGGGTGGGCGGGGAGTCGGGGAGAGGTGGGGCAAGCTTGTGACCCCTTGCCCTCCAGGATCCGCCCCTCCACCCCTCTGGAAGGGAGCGGGAGGGGAGGGCGGGGCCCGCGTCGTCGGCCCCTCCCGCCCCCCGGCCACCGCACCCCTCCAGGCGGACGGAATTCCACCTTAAAGGAGAGCCCCATGAGCACTCCCCCGGAACCCACCTGGCGTTGCAGCAGCTGCGGTTTCACCCTGAAAGCCGCCACCCCGCCGGAGATCTGCCCCATGTGCCGCAATAAGTGTGAATTTGTGGATGTGAGTTGCTACATCCCCGGCTGCGGCGGCCCGGAGGGCGCCGACCCCCGGCTGAAATAAACCCGCCTCTGCCGGGGCCCGCGGATCTCCCGCCGGGAAATTCCCGGGGTGGGCCCTTCAGTTTCCGCCGCCCCGGCCGATAAAGGGGAAGAGGCTGCCGGTGAAAGTGCTCCCCTTCCCCGACCATTGCCCGGTGAACGGCCGGACCTGCCCCCTGGCGGCGGAGGTGCGCCGCCTCCGGGAGGAATGCCACCGGCTGCTGGAGCTGTCCCGCACCGACCCTCTCACCGGCCTCTATAATTTCCGCCACCTCCTGAGTGAGCTGGACCGGGAGATGGAGCGCACCCGGCGCACCGGGCTTCCCACCGGCCTCATCATGCTGGATCTGGACCATTTCAAGCAGGTCAACGACACTTACGGGCATCAGTTCGGGGATGCGGTGCTGCGCTGGGTCAGCCGGCTCCTGCGGGACAACATCCGGCGGCTGGATATCCCCTGCCGCTACGGCGGCGAGGAGTTCGCCCTCATCCTGCCGGGGACCAGCCTGCCCCGGGCCCTGAAGCTGGCCGAGCGCCTGCGCCGGGCCCTCCGGGAGGCGGTGCTCACCCTGGAGGACTGCACCTTACGCATCACCGCCAGTTTCGGGGTGGATGTCTACGAGGCCCACGAAGACTTGAGCGCCATGGCCTTCCTGGAGCGGGCCGACCGCTATCTCCTGGAGGCCAAGGCCCAGGGGCGCAATCTCATCTGGCACCGGGGCCGGCAGCCGGACCCCGCCGCCACCGCCGTCACCCCCCAGGAGCGGCACCACCTTGTTTCCCGGATGAAAAGCTATGGAGCGAGCGAGACCACCGCGGTGGCAGCCGCCCCGCCTGTGCCTGAGCAGCGGTAAGGGCGGGGTGGGCAAGACCAGCCTGGCCGTCAACCTGGCCTTCGCCCTGGCGGACCAGGGCATCCGCGTCCTTTTGGTGGACGGCGACCTGGGGCTGGCCAATGTGGATGTGCTCCTGGGGCTGGAGGTCGGCGCCACGATCCGGGAGGTCCTGACCCAGGACCTGGACCCCCGTGCGGTCCTCATCCAGGTGGCCCCGGGGCTGGCGGTCCTGCCCGCGGGCTCCGGGGTGGCGGAGCTGGCCAACCTTTCCCGGGAGGACCAAACGCACCTGGGCCGGCTCCTGGCGGGGCTGGCCCGGGATTTCCAGGTGGTGCTGGTGGACACCGCCGCCGGTCTGGGGCCCGCCGTGCTGTGGTTCAACACCTGGGCCCACCACAACTTGGTGGTGGTGACCCCCGACCCCACCTCCCTCACCGACGCCTATGCCCTCATCAAGGTGCTCAGCCGCTCCTACCGGCGGCGCCGTTTCCTGGTGCTTCCCAACCTGGTGGCCAGCGAGGCCGAGGGGGAGCGCACCTTCGCCGCCCTCTCCCAGGTGGCCGCCCGCTTTCTGGAGGTGGAGCTGAATTACCTGGGGAGCATCCCCGCCGACCCGGCGGTGCAGCAGGGGGTGCGGGAGCAGCTCCCCTTTGTGCAGGCGGCTCCCCGGGCCGCCGCCAGCCGGGCGGTGGCCTCCGTGGCCGCCCAGGTGCTGGGTTCCATCGGCCTTTGGCACTCTTCCCCCCAGGAGGAGGCCGGGAGCTGACCCCGACCGCCGGACCGGCAGGAGGTGGAAGGGGGCGGGGAGGGGCAGGCGGCACAGAGCGGAAAGAGGGCACGGCGAGGGGCAGGAAGAGCGGGGCCGAAGCAGGAAGGGCGGGCCAGACAGGAAGGGCGGGCCAGACAGGAAGGGGGGGCCAGGCAGGAAGGGCGGGCCAGGCAGGAAGGGAGGCGAGGCAGAGCAGGCGAGCGGAAGCGGAGGGAAAAGCGGCGGGGCCGGGCCGGCCGGGAACCGCCCCAGGCTCCCCCGTTTTTGCTGCCGTGATTCCCGCCACAAAAAAGCCGGCCGCCCCTGGGGGGCAGCCGGCCGCTGGCGGGAGCCGGCGGGGGCGGGTTGACCACCGCCCCCGAGGCTCAGCTTACTTCTTCACCTCTTCCTTGATGATGTCTTTTTCCCCGGATTTCCCGGATTCAGTCTTCTTGGGGTCCTTGCCGGTCACCTTCTTGACCTCGGTCTTGCCGGCCTTCTGGGTCATCTCCTTGCCTTTCTCCTCCGGCTTTTGCACCCCCGCCTTTTCCTGGGTCACGGGCTTGTCTTCGGGCTTGACGGGCTTGTCCGGAACCGGGGTCACCTGGGGGGCAGCCTGAGGGGCCGCAGTGGTTACCGCCGGTTTGCCCACCGGCTGGGCGCTCTGGGAGAAGCCGACGCCGGCCAGCCCCAGGGTGAAAGCCACGGCAGTCAGAGTGGAGATCGCTTTCTTCATGGTGTGTCTGTCCTTTTTTCTTCGGGATTTTCCGTCGCTCACTGCGACTGCCTTATCTGAATGCATCAGCCTTGCCAATTATCCCCTGACCGTGAAAAATACATAACCATTTGCTTTCACACATTATTTCCAGGCACCAGATGAGGGACCGGCCCCGGCTGCAACGACTGCACCCCACCCCGGTCCAATTCTGACAAACTCTGCCTGAAAAAGGGGAAAAGCCTGTCAAACTGAAAAACCCTCCCGGGGAGGCACCGGGAGCCTCAGGCGAGATGCGGCATCTGGCTGGAAAGGGTCCGGGAGGGGTTTCCTGAAATGAAAAGGGGAGGCTCAGGGGCCCGCGGGGCCGGCGCGGCGGGCGGCCAGATACGCCTCCAGCCGGACCAGGGCCTCCGCCAGATTCTCCAGGGAGTTGGCGTAGGAAAACCTCAGGAAGCCTTCGCCGCCGGGGCCGAAGTCGATTCCCGGGGTGACCCCCACCCCTGCCTTCTCCAGGATATCGAAGGCCAGGGCGTAGGAGTCCAAAGAGAGATGGCGGGCGTTAACAAAGACATAGAAGGCGCCGGTGGGATCCACCGGGAGGCGGAAGCCCAGGCGCCGGAGCCCCGCCAGCAGGAAGCGGCGGCGCTCGTCATACACCGCCCGCATGCGGGCCACCTCCGGGCCGGCCTGGGTGAGGGCGGCAATGCCGGCCCGCTGCACAAAGGAGTTGGCGGAGATGAAGAAGTTCTGCATCAGCCGCTGGAGCGGCCGGATGAAGTCTTTGGGCGCGATGAGATACCCCAGGCGCCAGCCGGTCATGGCGTAGAGCTTGGAAAAGCCGTTGAGGACAAAGGCCCGGTCGGTGAATTCCAGGATGGAGTGCTCCCGGCCCTCATAGACCAGGCCGTGGTAGATCTCATCGGAGATGATATAGGGCCCGAGCCCGGCCAGCTCTGCCAGGGTCTCCGGGGGCAGCACCATGCCGGTGGGGTTGCTGGGCGAGTTGATGATGATCCCCTTGGTGCGGGGGCCCAGGAAGCGGGGCAGGTCCTCCACCGGCAGACGGAAGCCCTCCTCCTCCCGGACCGGCACCCGGTGGGGCACCGCGTCCACCAGCCGCAGGAAGTTGGGATAACAGGCATAGGCCGGATCGGTGAGGAGCACCTCATCGCCGGCATCCAGCAGCCCCGCAAAGATGAGGAGCATGGCCGGGGAGGTGCCCGAGGTGACGATGAACTGCTCCGGCGTCAGGTTGACCCCGTATTTTGCCAGGTAATGCTGGCACAGGGCCTCCCGCAGCTCCGGCAGCCCCTGGGAGTGGGTGTATTGGGTCTCCCCCGCGGCCATGGCCCGGAAGGCCGCCTCCTTGATGACCTCCGGGGTGGGGAAATCCGGCTCGCCGATCTCCAGATGGATGATGTGCCGCCCGGCCCGCTCCAGCTCCTGGGCCCGCTCCAGGATGTCCATCACCAGAAAGGGGGTGATGTCCCGGGCCCGGCGGGAGACGTCAGAGGAGAAAGGGAGCTCTGCCATGGCACTCTTTCTCACGGCAGGGGCGGACAGGGCGGTGCGACCCAGGGGGGCCCCGGGAAGGCCCATCCCAGGCCGGGCTTACAGGCGTTTGAACACCACCCGGCGGTTTTGGGCCCGGCCCTCCTCCGTGTCATTGGAGGCCACCGGCTGGTCCATACCATATCCCCGGGGGACCAGCCGGTCCGGGGCAATGCCCTGCTGCACCAGGAAATTCTTCACCGTTTCGGCCCGGGCCTGGGAAAGCTTAAGATTGTAAGCCCGGCCGCCGATGTCGCAGGTATGGCCCTGGATCTCCACCCGCATCTCCGGCAGGGCCTGGAGCACCCGGGCCGCCTCCACCAGCACCTTCCCGGACTCCGGCCTTAAGGTGGCCTGATTGAAATCGAAGTGCACGCCGTGGAGGGTCACCTCCCCTTTGGTCTCCAGCTCGCTTCGGATCTGGGCCGCCCCGAAGGTGAGAACCTTCTTTAAGGGCTGCTCCTCAATGATGTGCAGCCGGTAGTAGGTGTTCCAGCCGTTGCGGTAGACCTCCACCCAGAGGGTGCCGCCCTCGGGGGTGGGGAGGGTGAGATTACGGTTCCGGCGATTGAGCCCAGGAAGGCGTGCCGCCCTCGGGGGTGGGGAGGGTGAAGACCAGGCGCTCCTTCTCATCACAGAGGATGGTGCCCCCCTTCTCCAGGGCTGCGGCCTTGTAGTTCTCCAGGATATACAGCCCGGAGACGTCGTCGGTGGTATGGTAACTGTATTCCCAGTATTTGCCCCGGATCTCCTTCTCCTGATGGCCCTCCTCGGTCTTGATGCGGAACTTGTGAGCGTTGAATTTGTGGAAGACCCCCTCCTTGCGGGTCACCTCCGGCAGGGGCTTGATGACGGGATGATCCTCCACCTTTTTCTGAGCCCATGCGGCGCCGCCCCCGCCCCAAAGCAGGACACAGGCCAGGCCGGCGCCGAGGATCCGACGTCTCCACCGCATGTCCGCTTCACCTCCTCATTGATGGCCCCCCACCCCCTCCTTAGCACACGCCGGCCGGGTTTGGCAAGGAAAACCGCGTGGTTCCGCCGGCAAGGGGCCCTTAAATCTATCCTCTTGACACGTAATCTTTTGTTTAGTATTTTAAACTCATGAAGCCCTTAACGGAACGTCAGCGGCAGGTGTTGGCCTTTGTGGAGGAATTCCGCCGTACCCGGGGATATCCCCCCACGGTGCGGGAGGTGGCGGCCCACTTCGGCATCCAGCCCCGGGCGGCGGCGGACCACCTGGAGGCCCTGAAACGCAAGGGCTACCTGCACCGGGAGCCGGGGCGCTCCCGGGGCCTCACCCTGGCGGGCCGGGGGGAGGGCGACCTGGTGGACGTCCCCATCCTGGGACGCATCGCCGCCGGCCGGCCCCTGTTCGCCGCCGAACACCTGGAAGGCACCCTGCCCCTGCCCCGGGCCTGGGTCCGGGACGAGGAGGTCTTCCTGTTGCGCATCACCGGCGAGAGCATGGCCCCCCTCCTCCAACCCGGGGACCTGGTCCTGGTGCGGGTGCAGCCCCGGGTGGCCCAGGGCGAGATCGCCGTGGTCCTCATCCACGGCGAGGCCACCGTCAAGCGGGTCTTCGAGGAGGCCGGGGGCCTGGTCCTCAAAGGCGACAACCCCCGCTTCCCCCCCTTGCGCTTCTCCCCCGACGAGGCCGCCGAACTGGTCCACATCGTGGGCAAGGTCACCGGCGTCTACCGGGAGCTGCGATGAGAGGGATAAAGGAGCAGGTGAGGGGAGGGCCGGGGGATTGCCAATCCCCCGCCCTCCCCTCACCCTCCCCTCCCCACCCCCTGTACGGGGTTGGGGGAGGGAGCGTGAGGGAGGGGGCAGGGGTCTGCGATCCCTGGCCCCCACCCACGCCCCCCTGGTGTCGCCACCACCAGCGGCCCGGCCGGGCGGGGGTGGTGTGGGGGG
>JAILZL010000012.1 GCA_023512475.1 Syntrophobacterales bacterium | reverse complement strand
CGGTCGGCTCATCTGCCGCATCGACCTCCCCGGGGCCGGGCCCGGCCCCCGTTTCCGGGGCCCGGATGCCCTGCCGGGCTGGAATGCCTGTATGAATTTCCAACAAGGAAGGCAGGGGAAATTTTTTATAACTACCTTATCATATTGGATATTTCTCTTATTTAGCAGGAAATCCCGACAAATCCCTCCTTGACCCCTTTATTTTTTTTTGGACAAGGGCGGGAATTTGACATAAGATTGATTGTGCATCTTTTCACAGGAAGCTATCGTTCATTTGGCGGCGGCGGGCAGGGACCGCCGGGCCGCCGCCCGAGACCCGTGCCAAGGACATAACAACCATGGAGCGAGCCACACCCTTGCTGCGCCGGGCCGGTCTGCTGCTGGTGGCCGCGGCGGCCTTCTTCGTCTGCGTCGCCGCCCAGGGGAAAGAGGGTCAGGCACCCGCCCCCGGCAGAACCCCGGCCCCCCCACGGACCGACCGCATCATCATCGACACCCTGGCAGCCCACGGCAAACTGGAGCTGCCGCCGGTGGCCTATTTCCATGACAAACACACCGAGGCCCTGGCCAAGGAAAAGAAGGACTGCTCCGCCTGTCACCTGACGGAAAACGGCCGCCTGTCCTTCACCTACCGCCGCACCTCGGCCACCCCTCCGGACAAGTTCCAGGCCATCTATCATGAGGGCTGCATCGGCTGCCACATGGAGATGGCCGCCGCCGGCAAAAAGACCGGGCCTCTGGACGGCTTCTGCCGCTCCTGCCATAATGCCGCGCCCCCGCCGGCCCAGCCCCTGGAGGCCGGCCTGGACAAGGTGCTGCATTACCGGCATGTGGCCTCGCCGGACATCTCCGCCCCCAAAGACAAGGACAACTGCGGGGTCTGCCACCACCAGGCGGATCCCCAGACCGGCAGGCTCACCTATGTGAAGGGCAAAGAAGACGGCTGCCGCACCTGCCACGGGGAGAAGGACCAAAACAAGCTCCTCAGTCTCCGGAAGGCCTCCCATGAGCAGTGCGTCCGCTGCCACCTGGAGCTGGGGGCCAAGGGCGTCAAGAAAAACGGCCCCTATGAGAGCTGCGCCGCCTGCCACAGCGCCGGCGGCCAAGTGGTCATCGCCCGCAACAACCAGAAATTCCTGGACCAGCTCCCCGACCGCCAGGTGCCCCGGCTGCTACGGGGCCAGCCCGATGCGGCGCTCCTGACCTGGCTGGAGAAAAAGGCCCCCGCCCAGGCCCCGGCCCGGATGAACCCGGTACCCTTCGATCACCAGGCCCACGAGGCCTATGCGGACTCCTGCCGCAGCTGCCATCACACCGGCATTTCCTCCTGCACCGGCTGCCACACCCTCCTGGGGGAGCAAGCCGGAGGCGGGGTGACCTACGAGCAGGCCATGCACGCCCCGGCAAGCACCCGGAGCTGCATCGGCTGCCACACCGCCCGCACCCAACAGCCCGATTGTGCCGGCTGCCACGCCACCATGGCCCGGAAGGACACCCCCGACGGCTGCCGCTCCTGCCACCAGCCGCTCCCCAAGGGGACGCTGCCGCTGCATGAGCTGGCCAACCTGACGCCTCAGCAGCGCACCGCGGTGGCGGAGATCATGCTGAAGAGCCGCCCCGCCGCGCCGGCCCCCCTGCCGGCCGGCCAGCTCCCGGGGACGGTCATCCTCCGGGAGCTGAGCAGCCAGTATGAGCCGGTGGCCTTCGACCATGCCCACCACCTGGCCAAACTGGAGCAGGCGGTCAAAGGCAGCAAGCTGGCCCAGTACTTCCACGGTGAGGCCTTGACCCTGTGCCAGGGCTGCCACCACAACAGCCCGGCCTCCATGACCCCGCCCCGCTGCAGCAGCTGCCACGCCCGGGACTTCGACCCCCGGCAGCCGGCCCGGCCGGGGCTGCAGGCGGCCTACCACGGCCAGTGCATGAGCTGCCACCGGGAGATGCAGGTGAAACTGGCGGCCACCTCCTGCCAGGAGTGCCACGCCCCCAAAAAGAAATAACGGCTGCGGCCACCAGATGTGAGGAGTGTCTCCATGCAACGACGTCACTTTCTTGGCCTGCTGGGTGCCACCGCCGCCACCGCGGTGTTGGGGAAGCCGGCCCAGGCGGGTCCGAAACACTTCACGGGCTATCCCGACAGCTTCGGGGTGCTCTTCGACGCCACCCGCTGCATCGGTTGCCGGCGCTGCGAGGCGGGCTGCAACCGGGTCAATGGTCTGCCGGCCCCGGCCCGGCCCTTTGACGACCTGAGCGTCCTCGACACCCCCCGGCGCACCGACGCCCGCACCTTCACGGTGGTGAACCGCTACTCCACCGCCCGGGGCCCGGTGTACCGCAAAAACCAGTGCCAGCACTGTCTGGAGCCGGCCTGCGCCTCCTCCTGCTTCGTGGCGGCCTACGCCAAAACCCCCCAGGGCGCGGTGATCTGGGAGGAGGGGGTCTGCGTCGGCTGCCGCTACTGCATGATCGCCTGCCCCTTCGACATCCCCACCTTTGAATACTGGGATCCCCTGGCCCCCAGGATCATGAAATGCCATCTGTGTTACCCCCATATCACCGCCGGAACCCTCCGGGTGCCGGGCTGCGTGGGGGCCTGCCCCACTGAGGCCCTGGTGTACGGCCGTCGGGTGGACCTGCTCAGGGAGGCCCGCCACCGCTTCCACCTCTTCCCGGGCCGCTATCTGGACCACATCTACGGTGAGCACGAGATGGGGGGCACCAACTGGCTTTACATCTCCGGGGTCCCCTTCCGTGAGATCGGCCTCAGGGAGGACCTGGGGGTGACCCCGGCCCCGGAGTTCACCTCCGGCGCCCTGGCGGCGGTGCCCATCATCGCCGCGGCCTGGCCGGCCCTGCTGTTGGGGATTTACGCCATCTCCCAGGCCAAGGACAAGGCGGCCCGTCAGGAAAAGCGCCAGGCCCTGCGGGAGGCCCTGGCCAAGGCCCAGGAGGAGTGCCAGGCGGAGCTGGCCAAGGTCAAGGCCAAAGCGGAGGCCGACAAAAAGGCCGCCATCGAGCGGGAAGTGAAAAAGGCTCTGGAAGAGGCCGCCAAAGCCCAGGCGGCCAAGGAAGAGGGCGAATAACATGTCCGGCGAACATGCACCTTCCACCCCTGTGGCCGAGGAGCGCGCGTCGTTGCTGACGCCCTTCAATATCGTCACCGGCCTCATCGTCCTGGTGGGGCTGATCCTCACTGTGCTGCGCTTCACCAAGGGTCTGGCCGGGGTCACCAATCTCTCGGACAACAATCCCTGGGGCATCTGGATCTCCTTTGACCTGTTGTGCGGCGTGGCCCTGGCGGCCGGCGGCTACACCACCTCCGCCGCCTGTTACGTCTTCGGGATGAAGCGCTACCACGCCGCGGTGCGGCCCGCCATCCTGACGGCCTTTCTGGGCTACGCCCTGGTGGTCTTTGCCCTGCACTACGATGTGGGCCGCCCCTGGCGCCTGCCTTACCCCATCTTCTATTCCCCCGGCCCCACCTCGGTGCTCTTCGAAGTGGGCTTGTGCGTCTTCCTCTATCTCATCGTGCTCTTTTTGGAGTGGACCCCCAGCGCCCTGGAATGGCTGCGCCAGAAGAGGTGGCGCAACCTCATGGTGAGGATGACCCTGGCGCTGACTATCTTCGGGGTGGTGCTCTCCACCATGCATCAGAGCTCCCTGGGCGCCCTGTTCCTCATTGCGCCCTCCAAGCTGCACCCCTTGTGGTATTCCAGCTACCTGCCGGTCTTCTTCTTCATCTCCAGCATCGCCGCGGGGCTGTCCATGGTGATCTTTGAGGGCACCCTGTCCCATCGCTATCTCCACGACAAGATGGACGCCCACTACCTGGAGGGGCACGATCAGGTCGCCCTGGGCTTCGGGCGGGGGGCCGCCATCGTCCTGGTCGTCTATTTCTTCCTCAAGCTGGTGGGCCTGGCCCTGGACAACAACTGGCACTATCTCCTCACGGGTTATGGCGCCATGTATGCCGTGGAACTCCTGGGCTTTGTGGCCCTGCCGGCATTGCTCTACGCCGTGGGCGTGCGGGAGAAGAACCTGAAGGTCATCCGCTGGGCGGCGGTGCTCACCGTGCTGGGCATCGTGCTGAACCGCTTCAACGTCTCCTGGTTCGCCTTCAACTGGCACCTGCCGGCGGCCGAGCGCTACTTCCCCAGCTGGATGGAAGTGGCCGTCTCCCTGTACATCGTCACTGTGGGGCTGTTGATCTTCCGCTTCATCGCCACCCGCATGCCCATCTTCCATGAGCATCCCGACTTCAAGGAGACGGAGCCGGAGGAGGAGGAGCCCCACGAACACGAGCCCCGGCCGCATCCCCAAAGCTTCGGCCATTGAGGAGGAGCGCCATGGATTTCTTCACCTACCACGACTTCACCATGTATACCAAAGGGGCGGCGTATCTCCTGATGGCCGCCACCCTCCTGGGTATCCTGGGCTTCTGGCTGTTCCTCACCGAGCGGGATGAGGACAAGCTGATCAAGTAGGCAAGCGGGCCGGCGGCCGGCCCGGTGGAGGAGCGTTACATGTATCAGTTCATCACCGGACCCCTTCTGTGGCTGACCTTCATCATCTTCTTCGGTGGCCTCACCTTCCGGGTGGTATGGTATATCCGGGGACTGGACTGGAAGCTGGACCGGGTGGCCTACCGGACCTACCCCGCTTTGGGCCTGAAAGGGGCGCTTCAGTCCATCATCCACTGGCTCATTCCCTACGGCTCTTACGGCTGGCGCGCCAAGCCCCTGTATACCCTGGTCTTTTTCATCTTTCACGCCGGGCTGGTGGTCGTGCCCCTGTTTCTGGCCGGACACGCCGTGCTTCTGGAAGAGCGCTGGGGCATCAGCTGGTGGCCCACCATCTCCATGGCCCTGGCGGACACCCTCACCATCGGGGTCATGGTCACCGCGGTCATCATCCTCGTCCGCCGCCTGGTGCTGCCGGAAGTGCGCATCCTCACCACCTTCTATGACATCTTCCTCATCCTGGTGAGCGTGGCGCCCTTTGTCAGCGGCTTTCTGGTGGTGCATCAGGTCAGGGACTACACCTTCTGGCTCTATGCCCATATCCTGAGCGGGGAGCTGCTCCTCATCCTCATCCCCTTCACCAAGCTCTTCCACGTGGTGGGGTTCTTCCTCTCCCGGGGGCAGATCGGCATGGATTTCGGCATCAAACGGGCCTGGAAGAGCCGCAAGGGGTTTGCATGGTAGAAATTACTTCTTATATTAAATGTATTAACGAGATAATTTCCAGGTATTGCCCGGCGCCCTCCCGGGCGGGTCGCCGTGCCTGAACCGGCAAGCCTGAGAACAAGGAGCATGCGTTTATGCCGGAAGGAACCCTGTGCAACAAAAACCCTATCACCACCAAGGAGCAGCTGGACGCCCTCCTCGCGGACAAGACCGGCAAGATCTACTACGAGGAGATGAAGCACCTGGAGGTGGACACGGAGAAGCTGGCGGAGACCCTCCAGGCCACCTGCAAGTCCCGGATCCGCACCTGGCTGGAGATCTGCGCCCACTGCGGCCTGTGCGCCGACAGCTGCTTCTTTTATCTGGCCAACCAAAAGGACCCCACCCAGGTCCCGGCCTATAAGATCCAGTCCACCCTGGGGGAGATCGTCCGCAAAAACGGCCAGGTGGACAACGCCCACATGCGCTACTGCATGGACGTGGCCTGGGGCAAATGCACCTGCTGCAACCGCTGCGGCACCTTCTGCCCCTATGGTATCGACATGGGGGTGATGTTCAGCTATCTGAGGGGCTTGTGCTTCTCCCAGGGGTTTGTCCCCTGGGAGCTGAAGATCGGCTCCGGCATGCACCGCATCTTCCGGGCCCAGATGGATGTGACCCCGGAGGACTTCGTGGAGACCTGCGAGTGGATGTGCGAGGAGCAGCAGGAGGAGTGGCCCGGCCTGGAAATCCCGGTGGACAAGGTGGGGGCGGACATCCTTTACACCTGCAACGCCCGGGAGCCCAAGCACTATCCCGAGGACATCGCCGAGGCCGCCATCCTCTTCCACATCGCCGGGGAGGACTGGACCGTGCCCAGTGAGGGCTGGGACCAGACCTCGCTCACCATGTTTGCCGGCGACTGGGAGGGCTGCCGCCTGCAGGTGGAGGGCATCTACAGGGCCATCGAAAAGCTGAAGCCCAAGCGGGTTTTGGGCACGGAGTGCGGCCACGCCCACCGGGCCACGGTCATCGAGGGGCCTTACTGGCTGGGCCGGGAGGACGGCCGGCCGCCGGTGCCGTATCTCCATTACACCGAATGGGTGGCGGAGGCCCTGCGCACCGGCAAGCTGAAGATCGACCCGGCCAAGCGCATCAAGGAGCCCGTCACCCTGCAGGACTCCTGCAATTACATCCGCAACTACGGCCTAAAAGAGGTCACCCGGGAGATCATGAGCTACATCGTGGAGCCCGGCTATTTCGTGGAGATGGAGCCCTGCAAGGAGTACAACTTCTGCTGTGGCGGCGGCGGTGGCCTCAATGGCATCGGCATCTACCGCCAGTGGCGCAACATCGGCTTCAAGGTGAAGCGGGATCAGATCAAGGCCACCGGCGCCAAGCTGGTCATCGCCCCCTGCCACAACTGCTGGGACGCCATCCGGGATATGGAGGAGATCTACGAGCTGGGCATCCGCTGGAGCTTCCTCAAACCCCTGCTCCTCAAGATGGTCATCGTCCCGGAGCACCTCAAGCCCAAGGAAGAGGCCGAAGAGGAAGAATAAACCCGGCTCGGGGCCCAGCCCCGGCCGGTTAAGGGAAAATCGGAGGCGGGCCGTGAGCCCGCCTCTTTTTTCCCGGATAAAGGCTCAGAGAGCCGCCCCCTGCCCTCCTGGACCCTTTCTCCTGGTGGGGGCGGGCCGGGGGCCAGGCTTCCCCCCGTCTCCCCCGCCCCCCGGAGATCCTCCGGGCTCTCGGGTTATGCCTCCAGGCTGTTTAACAGCAGGGTCAGAGGCTTGCTGTCCGCCGCCGCGCCGTAGAACTGGATGGGCCCCGGGAAGCGGTAGTCGTCCTTAAGGGCCCAGCGGGGGCGCTCCTCCGCCAGCACCTGGAAGGCCCGGGACTCCAGATCCACCCGCTGCTTGGCGATGACCAGCTCCAGGCGGCCGGCCCGCTCCTCCAGATGCATGAGGGCGGCCAGAGGGATGCCCACCGGCTGCCACTCCGCGACCGGGCGATGCAGCTGACGGATGCCGGCCATGCAGCCGGTGGCCCCCTGGCTCAGGAGCGCAAAGGCCGCGGCCCCCAGGTTGTAGCCGTAGTCGCAGTCAAACTTGCTGGGGAAGGTGCCCCGGCCATCGTAACCGTAATAGTGGTTCTGGGTGCGGAAGGTGCCCCGGTAGATGCCTTTGGCCCGCTGTTTCCTGAGGTAGGTGGCCACCATCTCCTGGAGGATGCGCTCGGTGTTCACCTGGGCGAAGGGGAAGTTGCCGTGGCTGTCCCGGGGGAGCAGCAGCCCCCGCTGCAGCAGGGAGGGAAAGCCCAGAAACACCCGGCTGTCATAGTCCCGCCAGATGTCGCTGTTGTCGATGAGCTGCACCTGGTCTTCAAAGGAGAGCTTGTGGAAGGACTCCTCCGCGGTGGCCTGGCGGTTGTAAGTGGCGATGATGTAGCTGATCTTGATGATCAGGACGTTGATTTCATGGATGAATTCCAGGATGCCCTCGGGGATGAGGACGGTGCCGTAATCCTTGCCCTGGCGGGAGCGTTCCACCACCACATCGGCGATGAGGCGCACCACGTTGTGGATGGTGAGCTCCCGCTCCTCGATCTCCTCGCCGATGAGGACCACGTTGGGGTGGGTCTGCAAGGCCACCTCCAGGACGATGTGGGAGGCGCTGCGGCCCATGAGGCGGTTGAAGTGCCAGTATTTCCGGTCGGAGGTGCAGTCGGCGTTGAGGTTGCCCACCTCGGTGGCGAAGGCCAGGCAGGCGGAATGAAAGCCGAAGGGCACCTCCACCAGGCCCGGCACCTTGAGGTCGCCGTCAATGGTCTTGGGGATGCCGATGACCTGCACGCCCGCCTCCCGCAGGTGCTCGGCCAGAAAGGCGGCGTTGGTGTTGGAATCATCGCCGCCCACCACCACCAGGCCGTCCAGATGCAGGTCCACGCAGGTGTGCCGGCACTGGGCCAGCCTCTCCGGGGTGTCGATCTTGTCCCGGCCGGTGCCCAGCATGTGAAAGCCGCCGGTGTTGAAGTGGCGGTCCACCATCTCCCGGGTGATCTCCACATAGCGGCCCACCATGATGCCCTTGGGCCCGCCCACAAAACCCAGGACCCGGTTCTCCGGATGGGCCCGGGTGGCGGCGTCGAACAGGCCGGCGATGACGTTGTGGCCCCCCGGGGCCGGTCCGCCGGAGAGCACCACCCCCAGTCGCCGGGGACGGGGTGCCTCTACCGGGGCCTCCCGGGGGAGGATTTCCACCACAGGGGTGTTGCTGACATAGGGGAGCTGCTCCCGGGCGGCCTTGAGCACCTCCAGGCGCAGCCCCGGAAGGGGCCGCAGCGCCGCGGCCGGGGCGGCCAGGGCGGGGCATAAAGGGGGCCGGTACTCCCGGCGCTCCCGTAAAAAGGGCGATTCCGAGGATAACAGGTCACGCCAGACCTCAGTCATCTCCTGCTCCTTGATCTCGTCTGCGAATTGCCGGCTGCCAGCCCTCAGAGAATCCCATTTGCCCCGGAGAGTCAATGGAAAAAATCCGCCGGGTTATGGTTCCGGGCCGCTTGTGCCGACAGAGAAGAAAAGGCCTCTCCGGTCCGTGCGGGTTAACATTGCTCCGGCGTCCGGTTCCTTATATGATGAGACCGGTGAGGCGGTTTTGGGGGAAGGGGGCCGAAAAGCCCGGCTCCCGCGTCTCCCTCTTGCCTTCAGGGCAAGGGTGGGGGCCTCGGAAAGGGCGCGGGCCCCCCTCTCCCGACCCGGCGCACGCTACGGCCTCAGTACTTCTCCAGGGTGAGGGGGAGAGCCACGACCCGCTTTCTGGGCCATCATCCACCCTCCGGAGCGCTTGTCACGCCGGAGATTTTACCCCCTCCCGGCCCCCGCCGGCCGGGCCGGGCTCTTTGCCGCGGGCTGGTGGCGCTGGGGTGCGCCCTGCTGATGGCCACCGCCGGGCACCCCCGGCCGGAGCCGTCGGGCGGGGACGCATCCCCTCTGTCCGGCGGCGGCTGGGAAATCCAGGTGCAGGTGGACGACCAGGGCACCCGGGTCCACGTTCACAGTCAGGAGACCAGCCTCCGCAATCCCCAGGGGGAGGTCATTGTGCAGCCGGGGGAGGCCGGGATCGCCACCCCCCGACAGGCCCCGGAGAAACTCCCCCCTGGGAACCCCTCCCCGGCTTCCCCTTCTCCCGGCCCTCCCCGCCCGTGAGAGCGCCAGGGTGGGAATCAGCAGGTCACGGTCTGGTGCGGGGCCGGGATCTCCACTCGGGCCACCCCCGCCTCCTTTCGCAGGGCCTCGGCCAGGGACGCCAGCGCCGGCGGCTCGCCATGCACCAGAAAGACCTGCTCCGGCGGCCGCTCCAGAGCCCGGACCCAGGCGAGCAGCCCCTCCCGGTCGGCGTGGCCGCTGAAGCCGTTCAAGGTCACCACCTGGGCCCGGAGGCGATACTCCTCCCCGAAGATGCGCACCACCGGCTGCTTCTCCACCAGGCGGCGGCCCAGGGTGTTGGGAGCCTGCCAGCCGACGATGAGGATGGTGTGGCGGTGGTCCTCCACGGTGTTTTTCAGATGATGCTGGATGCGGCCGGCCTCACACATCCCGGAGGCGCTGATGATGACGCAGGGACCGGCCAGGAGGTTGAGCCCTCTGGACTTTTCCGCCTCCCGGATGTAGGTGAGCCGCCGGAAGCCAAAGACGTCCCGGTCCGGATCCTGACGCAGTTCCGCCAGGGTGGCCTCGTCGAAGCACTCCGGATGGCTGCGGAAGACCTGGGTGACGTCCACTGCCAGGGGGCTGTCCACAAACACGGGGATCTCCGGCAGGTCGCCCTGATGATAGAGGCGGTTGAGAAGCAGGACCAAAAGCTGGGTGCGCTCCACCGCAAAGGCCGGGATGATGACCTTGCCGCCCCGGCGGGCGGTGGCCCGGATCACCTCGCCTAAGGCCGCGGCGGACTCCTCCAGGGGGGGATGGCGGCGGTCGCCATAGGTGCCTTCCAGAAGGAGGATATCGGCCCGGCCCGGAGAGGCGGGATTTCGGAGGAGGGGCAACCCGGGGCGCCCCAGATCGCCGGAGAAGACCACGCGGCGCCGCCGGCCTCCTTCCTCCACCTCCAAGACCACGAGGGCGGACCCCAGCATGTGCCCGGCATCCCGGAAGGCGAGGGTGACCCCCGGCAGGATGGCCTGCGGCCGGTCATACGGCAGACCCACCAGCTGCCTGAGAGCCCGGGCGGCATCGGCCTCGGTGTAAATGGGCTCCACCGGGGTCTCCCCTTTCCGGAGACGCTTCCTGTTGACATACTCCACGTCCCGCTCCTGGAGGCGGCCGCTGTCCAGCAGCATGGCCCCCAAGAGATCCCCGGTGGCCCGGGTGCAGTAGATGGGGCCGTCAAAGCCGCCCTTCACCAGGTTGGGGAGATTGCCGGAGTGATCGATGTGGGCGTGGGACAGCACCACCGCATCCACGCCCTGAGCCGGGAAAGGGAGAGTGCGGTTGCGCTCCCGGGCTTCGTCCCGTTTGCCCTGATACAAGCCGCAGTCCAAGAGCAGGCGGCGGCCGTTCACCTGGAGGAGGTGCTGGGACCCGGTCACGGTCTGGGCTGCGCCATGGAAGGTGATCTGCATGCTTCCTCCTGCACGGTTCCCGGGGCGGGCCCTGTGGGGTGACCCCCGGAGCCGCTCCATCATCGCGCCGGCCGGTCAGGCAGGCAAGGTTCTTGCAACATTATTTGGCACAGACCGGGGAGCGGGCCGGCAGCCCCAGGGGAAAATCCGCCTTGACAGGCCTTTTGGCCGTCCCGTAGGATGGTGATTGTTCTCACAAGGAGGTCCGGCCATCGGGAGCACATGCCTCTTACGAGGTGAGCGCGGCTCCCCGGAACCGACCGCCCGGCAGATGTCATGGACAAGGGCCATCTCCAAAAGCTCCGGTGGGAGATCGTCGCCACCATCATCGGTTTCTCCGTGGTGCCCCTGCTCTTGTTGGGGGCCGTGTTTTACCATGAATTCAGCTCCTCCTACCATGCCAAGGTGCGGGAGAGCCTGCGCACCCTGGTGGACAACCGCCGGGGGGCCCTGGATCTGTTTCTGGAGGAGCGGGTCTCGCAACTGGTCACCCTGGCCCACACCCACACCCTGGAGGCCATCAGCGAGGAGAATTACCTCAACAAGGTCTTCAACATCATGCAGGCCCGCTCCCGGTCCTACATGGACCTGGGCGTCATTGACGAGGCCGGCAACCATCTGGCGTATGTGGGTCCGTATTACAGTCTCCTCAAGGGGGTGAACTACAAGGGGGAGGAGTGGTTCAACGCCGTTATGGGCCAGGGCATCCATATCAGCGAGATTTTTCTGGGGTTTCGCAAAGTCCCCCATTTCATCATTGCCGTTTTGGTGCGGGAAGGGCAGCGCTTCTGGATCCTGCGGGCCACCATCGACTCCGACATCCTTGAGAACATCGTCCGGGCCGCCTGGATCGGCAAAAAGGGCGATGCTTTCATCATCAACCGGGACAACGTGCTGCAGACCCATCCCCGCTTCAGCGGCACCCTCCTGAGTCCCCCCAGGGTGCCGGATTTTTCCAAGACCGTGGGCACCTTGGTGGAAGAGTTGAGCTACGGCGGCGAGAAAGCCCTCTATGGGGCGGCCTCCCTTGCCTCCCACAAAAGCTGGGTGATCGTGGTCAAGGAGGACCCCGGGGAGCAGTTGAGCCCGCTCCTCAGCGCCCGCCTCCTGGGTCTGGTCATCGGCCTGTTCGGCATCGTGCTCATCGTCACCGGCGCCTGGTTCAGCAGTCAGGCCATGATGAAGGAACTTTTGGAGATGGAGCGCAAAAAGGCGGCCAGCGAGCACATGGCCATCCAGTCCAGCAAGATGGCGGCCCTGGGCAAGATGGCCGCGGGCATCGCCCATGAAATCAACAACCCCTTGGCGGTCATTGCCGAAAAGGCCGGCTGGATCAAGGACCTCCTCCGGGAGGAGGACATCCGCACGAGCCCCAATTTCCAGGAGTTTGCCGACGCGGTGGCCAAAATTGAATACCATGTGCTCCGGGCCAAAAAGATCACCCACCGCCTCTTGAGCTTCGGCCGCCGGATGGAGCCGGTGCAGGAACAGGTGGACGTCAATCAGGTGCTGGATGAGACCATTGATTTCCTGGAAAATGAAGCCCGCTATCGTTCCATTGACATTCAGACGGATCTGGCCCCGGATGTGCCCCGCATCACCAGCGATTCCTCTCAACTGCAGCAGGTGTTTTTGAATATCATCAACAATGCCATTGACGCCATCGGCAAAAACGGGCTCATCCAGATCAAGACCCGCTATATGCCCAAATACGGCCAGATCGCCATTGAGATCAGCGACAACGGTCCGGGGATCCCCAAAGAATATCTGGACAAAATCTTTGACCCCTTTTTCACCACCAAGGAGGTGGGCAAGGGCACGGGGTTGGGGCTCTCCATCTCCTACAGCATCGTGGAGAATCTGGGGGGGCGCATGATGGTGGCCAGCCAGGAGGGCGAAGGCACCACCTTCACCATCTACCTCCCGGTGAAATAAGGCGGAGCCGGAGCCTGAGCCGGAGGCCCCACCAGGAAGAGCCCGGCGGCCGCCGGAGGGCAGTCGAGGAGATCATGGAAAAATTCAAGGTTCTGGTGGTGGATGATGAGGACGATTTCCGGGAGACCATCGTCAAGCGGCTGCGGGGTCGCCACCTGGACACCACCGGCGTGGCCAGCGGCGAAGAGGCATTGAAGGCCATGGAGCAGGAGAGCTTCGATGTCGTGGTCCTGGACGTGCGCATGCCCGGCATGGACGGCATCGAGGCCTTAAAGGAGATGAAAAAGCGCTGGCCCCTCACCGAGGTCATTATGCTCACCGGCCACGCCTCGGTGGAGTCCGGCATCCAGGGCATGCAGCTGGGGGCCTTCGATTATGTCATGAAACCGGTGCCCCTGGATGAGCTGCTGGACAAGATGCGGCAGGCCTATGAGCGCAAAAGGATCCAGGAGGGGAAATTTTAACCCTGGAAAGCCCCGGGGGCTGAGAGGCTCCTGAGGCCGGAGCGCACCCATGTGGCCCTCCCTTCCCCTCGGGGCCGGGCGCGGGTGGCTGCCGTGGCTGGCACCCACCCTGACTCTCCTGGCCGGGCTGTGTCTCTGGGAGGGCGGGTACCGCTTCTTCTCCGTGGCGGCCGTGGCGCTCAGCGCCCTGGGATGTGCCGGCGTCCGGGCCCTTTGCGTCCGCCTCGCCCAGGCGGAAAACGCCCGCCAGCTCCTGGACGAGCGGCTGCTCACCACCCAGAAGCTGGCGGCCCTGGGGGAGCTGGCCGCGGGTATCTCCCACGAAATCAATAACCCTCTGGCCATCATCCGCCAGGAGGCGGAGTGGCTCCGGGAGCTTCTCTCCGGGGCCCGGTTTCAGGATCCGGCCCAGCTTTTGGAGTTCCGGGAATCCCTGCAGGAGATCATCCTGGCGGTGGAGCGGGCCCGGGAGGTCACCGGCAAGGTCCTGGAGCTGGCCCGGGAACGCCAGCCGGTGATCCAGAAGCTGGACCTCAACCGCCTCCTGGAGGACATGGCCCGGCTGGTGGAGCACGAAGCCCGGAGGAAAAACATCCGCATGGAACGGCGGTTCGCCCCGGACCTGCCGCCGGTGGAATCGGACGGCCCCCTGCTGCGCCAGGCGGTGCTCAATCTCCTCACCAACGCCTACCAGGCCATGGAGGATGGCGGCACCATCACCCTCACCAGCAGCTGGGCCGGCCCGGATCACGTGAAGATCGCCATCCGGGACACCGGGGTGGGCATCCCGCCGGAGATGCTGGACAAGATCTTTCTGCCCTTCTTCACCACCAAGCCGCCGGGTACCGGCACCGGTCTGGGGCTGGCCATCACCCAGACCATCATTCACCGGCTGGGGGGCACCATCAGCGTGGCCAGCCAGCCCAAACACGGCACCACCTTCACCATCGTGCTCCCCTTGAGCTGGGAGCCGCAGGAACAGAAAGGATGAATACGCCCATGAGGGTCCTGGTGGTGGATGATGAGGCCCGTTTCCGCACCACCTTGAGCAAAATGCTGCGCGCCCGGGGAGTGGCGGCCCAGGCCGTGGGCAGCGGCGAGGAGTGTCTGGAGGAGCTGGCGGCCCGCCCCTATGACGTGGTGCTCCTGGACATCCGCATGCCGGGCCTGGGCGGCATGGAGACCCTGCGCCTCATCAAGGAGCGTCACCCCGAGGTGGAGGTGGTGATGCTCAGCGGCCATGCCAATCTGGATACGGCCATTGAGCTCCTGAAGCTGGGGGCCTACGACTACCTGCTGAAACCCTGCCCCCTGGACGAAGTGCTCCTGAAGATCGAGAACGCCTTCGAAAAGAAGCAGGAGCTAGCGCGGATCAAGGCCCTGGCCGCCCGCCGGGGTGACACCGGGCAATGACCGGCCTCAGTTCTCCGGGCCGGCCGGGGCCTCCGCCGGCGGCTGGAAGGCCTCCGGCTCCAGGGAGTAGTTGCCCGCCAGGAAGTTGCGCGCCACGATGTCCACGCTGGCCTCGCTGGTCATGAGCATGTCCATCTGGCGGGTGTAGATGAGCAGGCGGCCCAGCTCTTCCAGCTTCTCCTGAATCACCCCACAGTCATACTTGGCCAGGCGGGCGTCCAGCCGGTCCCCCGTGACCTCCACGGTGAAATGCAAGGCGGTGAGAATGCGGGCGATGGCCCGGACGCGGCGACGGCGGCGCTCCTCGTCCGCCGCCCCTCCCTTGAAGGCGAAGGTGATGTAGTTCTTGTTGAGGGTGGCCCCGCAGTAGGCATCCAGGACGCTGAAATGGTATCCCACCCGGGAGCTGAAGTTCATATATTTGTCGGAGATGATGGCGTAGGACTTCTCGCCGAAGCGGTCATCCAGCGGAGGAGCGGAGAGCCACTGCTCCCGCATCACCGACAGGAGCCCGGAGAATTCCACCGGGCGGGGCTCCAGGGCTTTGAGGCGGGGATCCAGCATGCCCCGAAGCAGGGCGGCGAAGGGCACGGAGACCACCTCCCCGGGGCTGACCCGGGGGCTTTTTTCCTCCCGCCGGGAGAGCCCCCCTCCCAGATCAATGAGGTACAGATCCAGCGGCAGGGGAGCCTCCAGTTTCAGGGCGCCGGTGCCCCGCTCCGCCGCCAGGTCGCTGATCTGGAACATCTCCCGGTAAGAGTACTCGTGCACCAGTCGGGCCAGGTCATGGAGGGTGCGGCAGGAGGCGGGGGCAAAGGTCTCGGAGCGGGGATCCAGCAGGTGCAAGGGCACGATATGGTCCGCCACCCGGCGCAGGACCTGGTAGATGGGGGTGTCCTGCATGTGAGGCCGGCGCTCCTCCCTCAGGGCCAGCAACTCCGGCACCCGGCCCAGATAGACCCGGCCGGTGAGGGCGTCCACCGTGACTTCCTGACCCGGCGGCAGATCCCGGGTGGCCGTCTTGGTGTCCAGGAGGCTGGGAACCCCGAATTCCCGGGCCACCGCCGCCATATGGCCGGCCACGCTGCCATGGTCGGTAATCACCGCCTGGGCCTTGGCCATGACCACCACGAATTTGGGGGAGGATTGCCGGGCCACCAGCACCCCCCCTTCCGGGAAGTGCAGGAGATCGTCGTCCGTCTCCACCCGCACCACCGGCCCCGCGCCCACCCCGGGGCAAGCGATCTGGCCGCCTTCCAGGAGCACCGTGGCTCCGGGGAGGGGCGGGCTCTCCGCCGCGGCTCCCACCCGGGGCTGCACCTTCAGGGGCCGGGTCTGCAGGATAAAGAGTCGCCCTTGATCATCTAAGGCCCACTCAATGTCCTGGGGCCCCCGGTAGTGCTCCTCCAGGCGGATGGCCCAGGAGGCCAGGGTGCGGACCTGCTCCTCCGTGAGGCAGGCCGCGGCCTGACGTTCCGGCGGTACCTGCTCCTCCCTCAGACCTCCCTCGGGCGCGGCCGCCAGGGCCACCGGCTTCAGCGCGATCTCCTGCCGGAGCAGGGGCAGATCCGCCCCTTTCCCCACCACAAAGGTGTCGGGGCTCAGGGTGCCGTCCACCGCATACGGCCCCAGACCCCAGACCCCGGCGATGACCACCCGGTCCTGAAGAGGGTCGAAGGGGTGCCGGGAATACATTACCCCGCTGGCCACCGCCGCCACCATGGCCAGGCAGGTCACACCCATGGCCGCGTCCTCGTCCCGGATGCCCTGATAGAGCCGGTAGGTCACGGCCCGGGGGGTGAAGAGGCTGGCCACCACCTCCCGCCAGGCCGCCGCCAGACGCTCCCGGGGCTCATTGAGGCAGGTGAGGTACTGGCCGGCAAAGGAGAGCTCGCTGTCCTCCCCCAGGGCGCTGGAGCGCAGGGAGACCTTGGGCTCCCCCCCCACTTCCCGGGCCAGGTCCCGGTAGGCCTCCTCCAGAGCCAGGATGAGGTCGGCCGGCAGGGGCGCCGCCAGGAGGAGCTCCCGGATGGCCTGACAGACCTCCTCAATGCTGCCGGGGTCCCGGGGGTCAATCTCCATCTTGCGTTTGTTGATCTCGTCCCACAGGTCCTGATGCCCCAGGAAATGGTGAAAGGCCCGGGTGGTGATGGCAAACCCCGGGGGCACCGGCAGCCCCACCCGGTTTTTCACCTCCCCCAGATTGGCGCTTTTGCCCCCCACCCAGTCCACCTGCTCCCGGGTGACGGCGGCCAGGGGCAGGGTATAGGCCGGGGCCTCGCTCTCCTCCCGGGGGCCCAATTCCTTTTTGATGGCCTCATGGATGCGGTCCAGAATGGGGTAGAGCAGGGGATATTTGTGGCCGGAGAGGACATCCAGACTTTTGATCATCCTAAAGGCGTGAAAGGCCGCCCGGCTGGCTTGGGAGCGGATGTAGGACATGCCAAAGACCTGGTGGCCTTGGAGCTTTTCCTCCAGATTGGAGATGATGGCCAGGATCTGGGAGTTGGAGTCCAGAAGATCCCGAAAGCAGGTGTACTTGAAGCGGAAGACCTCGGAGACGTCCCTGACGGGCTGGCGCCGGGCTTTCCACCAGCGGTACAGGTTCCGGAAGAGGTTGAGGGTTTCCACCATAATCGGGCGTCCCTCCCTACAGAAAGTATACCATTTTCCCTGCCCGGCTCTCCTGTTTCCTGATAGCTGCACCCTTCGGTGTCCCTTTACATCCTGTAAAAAATTCTGACACCGGATCAGCACCCCTCCCGCCTCCCCCCTCCCGTTCCCCGGGCGGTTCAAGGCTCCTGCCGCCCCCCAGGACTGGCACGGCCATTGCGTTAGAGAAGGACAGGACGATCCTGCTTAAAGGAGGTGCATATGAAGGTCCTGGTTCCCGTGGACGGCTCGCAGACCTCCCTGGACGCCGCCCGCCGAGCGGCGGAGATGGCGGAGAAGGAAGGCGCCCAGGTGACCTTGATGACCGTGGCCTATTTCGTCCAGGACATCCTGGCGGAGATGCCCCCCAATATCCAGGAGAAACTGGAGCGGGAGGGCCAAAGGATTCTGGACCAGGCCAAAGAGATCTTCACCGGGAAGAACCTCCCGGTGGAGACGGTGCTGGAAGTGGGCACCGTGCCGGCCAACAACATCATCCGCAAAGCCCAGGAGGGCCAGTTCGACCGCATCATCATGGGGGCCACCGGCAAGACCGGCCTGGATCAGGTCCTGTTGGGCAGCACCGCCGCCAAGGTGGTGGCCCAGGCTTCCTGTGAAGTGGTGGTGGTGCGGTAATCCATCTGAATCAAAGGAGGAGGAGCCAATGCAGCGCCTGAAGAGGATTCTGTCCGGAGCCGCCCTGCTGGTGGGACTGCTGCCGGGTCTGGCATGGGCGGCGGCGGGGAAGGCCGAGCCCCTGGTGATTGTGGCCGATACCCGCAAGCTGTCGGGCTGGGCCGCGTACTGGGCCAATCTCTACAATGAGAGCCATGTCTATTTCACCCTCGTCACCGTCATCATCATTCCCGTGGTGGGACTGGTTTTCGGGGTCCTGGCCGACCTGATCATGGGACATATCGGCATTGACCTGAAATCCCGGGAGCTGGCGGAGCATTAAGCCGCGGCTCTGGTCCTGAGGAGGCAGACACATGGATTTCTTTTATGTCCTCATGCCCATTGCAGGGGTGAAGATCTTCTGGCCGGGCCTCATCATCCTGGGCATCGGCGTGGGTATTATCGGCGGCTTCTTCGGCATGGGGGGCGCCTGGATGGTGACCCCGGGCCTGAATATCCTGGGCTTTCCCATGGCCTTCGCCATCGGCACCGACATCGCCCACATGGCGGGCAAATCCCTCATCTCCACCATGCGCCACGGCAAGTTCGGCAACGTGGATTACAAACTGGGCATCGTCATGCTGGTGGGCACGGTGGTGGGTTTTGAGGTGGGCGCCCAGATGGTCATGTGGCTGGAGCGCATCGGCCAGGTGGAAAAATACGTGCGCTACCTCTATCTCATTCTCCTGACCCTCATCGCCTGGATGGTCTTCGCCGATGTGGCCAAGCGCAAACGCAAGGAGCGGGAGGCGGCCGCCAAGGGGGTGACGGTGGACAAGCTGGCCACCGGCATCGAGTGGCACAAGGCCATTCACCGCATCAAGATCCCGCCCATGGTGCACTTCAAGGAGGCCCAGATTTACATCTCCTTCTGGATGCCGGTCCTGGTGAGCTTCGCCACCGGCTGGCTGGCGGGGATCCTGGGCATCGGCGGCGGCCTCATCCGCATGCCGGCCCTGATCTACTTCATCGGCTGCCCCACCCATGTGGCGGTGGGCACCGACCTCTTTGAGGTGATGATCTCCGGCCTGTATGGCACCGCCACCTACACCTACAAGGGCCGCACTGAGCTGGTGGCCGCCATCATCATGCTCATCGGCGCCTCGGTGGGGGCCCAGATCGGCACCGTGGCCACCAAATACATCAAAGGCTACGGCATCCGCATCGCCTTCGGCCTGGCGGTGGTGGGCTGCGCCCTCTCCATTATCCTCAAACTGATGGCCAAGTGGTTCCCGGCCCAGGGAGCGTATTATGACGGGGCGGCCACGGTTCTCATCCTGGGTCTGGTGGCGGCCATGTCCCTGTATATCTTCATCCGCATGGTCCAGGGGGCCCGGCAGGAAATCGCCATGAAAAAGGCGGGGAAATAACCCCTCACACCTTCGTATAAGGAGACCATCCCCATGGTGAAACGCTCTTTGTGGTGGCTGGTGCCGGTCCTGGTCCTCCCCCTTCTGTGCGGTTGCGAGCTGGGGCAGGTGGATCAGGGGCGGGTCATCGCCTACGATGCCCAAAAAGGCTTGGTCACTCTCATCCAGGATAAAAGGGCGGAGCCGGGCAACCCGGATTACAACACCTTGCCGCCCCATACCTACCGCATCCCCGAGGATCCGGCGGAAATGGGGCCGGCGCCCAAAGCCGGGAAGCGCATGAAGCTGGACGTCAAGGCCAAGGAGATCGTGATCTTTGACGACGCCACCCAGAACTTCAAGACCATCCCCTTCACCATCATTGACCTCCGGGAAGGGATCGGCCGGGATCACCCCCTGGTGAAGGGGAAGACCTTCCCCATCATTGACCGGGAGAAGAAGACCATCACCGAATATTCCAGCCGGCAGCGGCTCCTGGTCACCTTCACCGTGGCCGAGGAATACTTCAACCTCCCGCCTGAGGCCTGGGAAGCCGGCGATGAGGTGCGGATCTACTACAAGGAGCCGGGCAAAGCCCTGCGGCTGATGAACATCACCCGCACCGACATTTACAAGAAATAACCCGGACCGGGAGGGGCGCCGCTTTCGGCGCCTCTCCTCCTCCAGGTTGTGCTACAATGCAGTTCGGGCAGCTTCTGTGGCTGAAGCCAGGGAGCGTGTCCCAAGGAAAGTCACTCATGACCCTGACCCAGGCCCACTTCCTGCGCACCTGGCTGGGGCGGTTCGGCGCCCTCTGCTGCCTGCTGGCCCTGGGCGCGGTGCTGGACGGCATCATCACCAAGTTCCGGGAGCCCTTTAACGTCCTGGCGGTGCTCCCGGGCGAGTCCCCGGCCATCAACGGCCCCACCGCGGAGCAGGTGAAGAGCCCGGCGGACCTGGAGTGGCTGGCGGACACCCCCGAGCTCACCCTGACGGTGGAGAAGGTCCACTCCGGCTATTTTCTGGGTGGCCGGATGTGGCAGGGCACCCTTAAGGTGGGCCAGGGGATTGCCCCGGGAAAACACGTCCTGGCGGTGCGGCCCCGGCCGGTGGACCCGGCTGCGCCCACGGAGGCGGTGCTCTACCGGATCAATGTGTATGCCACGGACGCGGCCCGGAAGGCCGCCTCCCTCTCCCTGGTGGAGCGGCGTCTGGGGCTCTCGCCCTGGTGGGCGGCCCTGATGCCGCTGCCGGGCATCCTGCTGACCTTCGGCCTCATCTTCCTTCTTTCCTGGCGGATTGAGGCCCTGATGGCCGCGGAGGGCGTGAGCGAAATCTACCGGGTGACCCGCAAGGAGGGCTACCTGGAAGTGGGTTTCGGCCTGGGCACGGCCCACGGGGTCCACCCGGGGGATTTCCTGCCCGTGTTCGACCCGGAGGGGCGGCAAACCGCCACGGTGGAGGTCCAGGAGGCGGGCGCCACCGATGCCGTGGGCAGGGTGGGCGCCGGGGAGCTGGTGCAGCCCGGCTTTGTGGTCCGCGCCGGGCGCACCCTTCCCGGGTCCCACCCCGCCTCGTGACCCCTGACGCAAAACCCGGGGTCGGAGCCCGGAGGCGGCGGTTCCTTCAGAAAGGCAGCCATGAGCGGATTCCTCACCCGTCTGAAAAATCTGCTCTCCCGGCCTCCGGCCAAGCCCCCGGCCGCCGCCATGGAAGACCTGCGGCGCACCTTCCGGGCCAAGTTCCACGCCTTCAAGGTCCTCCTGAACGCCAACAACACCGCTTTGGCCCTGATGGCGGAGATGGAGACCACCCTTCATGGCCAACGCAGCTTCGGCCTGACCTTTGTGCGGGGTCATGCCACCGCGGTGTGCGTCAACGTCTATAACATCATCCGCGCCCTGAACGATCTGTCCGGCCACCGATACACCGCCCTGCTGCCGGTCTTTGAGGACCTCCGGGAAAAGATCGAGGCGGTCCTCAATCGGGAGAATCCCCCCGCCGTCCAGGAGCTGGTGCTGCCCCTGGAGCAGGTGACCAGAGACATGGCTGATGGGGTGGGCAGCAAGATGGCCAATCTGGGGGAGATCAGCCGGGCCCTGCCGGAGGTGGCGGTGCCCCCGGGGTTTGTCATCACCGCCGCCGCCTACGACCTCTTCCTGCGCCACAACGGCCTCAAGGAGGAGATCAACCGGCGCCTCCAGGCCATGGAGCAGGGAGGTCTGGATGATCTCTATCGGCTGAGCTCGGAGATCCAGCTGGAGATCATCCGGGGCGAGGTACCCCCGGAGCTGGCCGCCGCCATTACGGACGCCTACGCACAGCTGGCCGCCCGGTTGGGGCAGGCCCCCAAGGTGGCCATGCGCTCCAGCGCCATCGGCGAAGACGCGGTGGAGACCTCCTTCGCCGGCCAGTACCGGTCGGAGCTTAACGTCAGCCCGGACAACCTGCTGTCGGCCTACAAGGAGATTCTGGCCAGCAAATATGCCCTCACGGCCCTCACCTACCGCCTGCACAAGGGCCTGAGGGACGAAGATGTGCCCATGTGCGTGGGCTGCATGGCCATGGTGGAGGCCGCCTCCGGCGGGGTGATGTACAGCCGGGACCCCACCGACATCCGCCGGCGGGTGGTGCTCATCAACAGTGTGCACGGGCTGGCTAAGGCGGTGGTGGATGGCACCGTCACTCCCGACGTCTGGGAGATCGACCTGGAAACCTGGACGGTCAGGCGCCGGGAGATCGCCCATAAGCCCAGGCGGGCTGTGACTCTGCCAGGGGAAGGCGTGGTCCTGGAGGACAACCCCGCCGCCGACGAGCCCTCCCTCACCGAGGAGCAGGCCCTGAGGCTGGCCCGCCTGGCGGTTAGGCTGGAGGAACATTTCCGCTCGCCCCAGGACATCGAATGGTCCATTGACGGGGCAGGCCAGATCTTCATCCTGCAGAGCCGGCCGCTGCAGCAGCTGGTGGCGCCCTCGGCCGCCGACCGGCCGGCTCCGGAGGGCCTCACGCACCGGGTGCTCTTGCGGGGGGGTGAGCGGGCCAGTCCCGGCGTGGCCGCGGGACCCGTCTGCCTCGTCAAAAACAACCTGGATGTGCTGCAGTTCCCGGAAGGGGCGGTATTGGTGACGGCCTTTGCCCACCCGGCCTGGGCCACTCTTCTGCCCCGGGCGGCGGCGGTGGTGACCGACCGGGGCGGCATCACCGGGCACCTGGCCAATGTGGCCCGGGAATTCGGCATCCCCGCCCTGTTCAATACCTTTGAAGCCACCCGTCTCCTCACCCCGGGCCTCGAAGTGACGGTGGACGCCGACGGCCACTCCATCTACGAAGGCCGGGTGGAAGAGCTGCTGGCCCATGCGGCCCCGAAAAAGGGCGTGATGCTGGGCACCCCGGTTTATGAAACCTTAAAAGAAGTGATGACCTACATCACCCCGCTCTACCTCACCGACCCCGACAGTCCTGCCTTCCGGCCGGAGAACTGCCGTTCCCTCCATGATATCACCCGCTTCGCCCACGAAGTGGCGGTGCGGGAGATGTTCACCATCGAGGAAGACCGGGCCCTGACCCGGTATTTCATCAAGCGCCTGAAGACCGACCTGCCCATGGAGTGGCTGGTCCTCAATCTGGAGGACGGCTTTAAAGAGGAGGTCCCCGGGCGGGAGGTCACGCTGGACCAGATCGCCTCCGTGCCCATGCTGGCCCTGTGGGACGGGATCAGCGCCGTGCCCTGGGAGGGCCCGCCGCCGGTGGATACCGGCGGTTTCCTCTCCATCGTCCTGGGGGCGGCCACCGACCCCCATCTGGCCACCGCCGGGGAGCGCACCCTATACGGGAATGTGAATTACTTCATGATTTCCCGCTCCTTCTGCAACCTCACCTCCCGCCTGGGGTTCCACTTCTCCACCGTGGAAGCCCTCACCGGGGATGAGCCCTTTGAAAATTACCTGCGGTTTTCCTTCAAAGGCGGCGCCGCGGACCATCCCCGGCGGGTCCTGAGAGCGCAGTTTGTGGCCGAGATCCTGGAGATGTATGACTTCAAGGTGGAGGTGCGGGAGGACGCCCTCTTTGCCCGGCTGGAGGGGGAGGCCCTGCCCTACATGCTCACCCGGCTCAGGGTCCTGGGCTATGTGACCATCCACACCCGGCAACTGGACATGATCATGCTCAACCCCGAGGAGGTGGCCCGCTACCGGGCCAAGATCCTGGGGGATCTGGAAAGACTCACCCGCGCCGGCACCCCCCCACCGGAGGCCGGCGGCTCCCCTGAACTCCCCTAAGCCTGCGGACAAAAAAAGCCGCGACCCGGGTCGCGGCTTTCGAGGTGCTTCCCCGATCTCAGGGTCACGGGCCCAGCTGGGCCAGGAGGTCCGGACCGGGACCGGACAGCTCCTTCCCCAATACCACCTTCACCTCCAGGCCCTCGGCTAGGGAGGCTTCCCGGAGACGGGCCCGGGGGAAGAACCGGGCGGCCTGGGTCTGGGCCACCCGGGCGGCCTGGGGCCGATACAGGATGGTGGTCTGCTCCATGCCGAAATCGATGTGGTTGCCGATCTCGGTGACGGTGAAGCCCTGCCGGGACAGGAGCGTCCGATACGCCCGGGCGATCTTGGGCGTGCCGTTGCCGTTTTTGAGGGAGATGCGGGTGGAGAGGAGCTCCGCCGCCGTCAGGAGGGCCGGGGCCGGCGGAGACGTCGCCTCCGCCGGGGCGGGGGCGGCCGCGGCCACGGGGCTGGGAGAGCCCGTCTGTGCCTGAGGCCCGGGGGATGCCGGGGCGACTGCCAGCGACCGGCTGGCCACCTCCGCGGCCAGGGCCCGCAGTTTCACCAGGCGCTTATCCACCTTGGCTTCCTGCGCCAACTGATTGCGCCCCAGAACCACCAGCACGGCGGCACCCCGGGGCAAGGTGGCGGCTTCTGTGAGGTCCGCCTGGGGATAGCAGGTCCGGGCCAGGAGCTGGGCCACCCGCCGGGCGCCGGACAGATAACTGATGCGGGTGCGTTCCTGTCCGAAGTCCCGGTAATTCCCCACCTCCGCCACCGTAAAACCTTCCATTTCCAGCCATTCCCGGTGCTTCCGGGCGATCCCCTGGCGGCCGTTGCCGTTGAGCAAGACCAGGCGATACTCCAGGAGTTCCTGGCTCGAGGGCGGATCGGTGCGCTCCGACGGGCTGGCCTCGGGGGGCTGCTGCGAGGGGCCGGGCTGGGAAACGGCCGGCGGGGCTTGGGCCTGAGACTGCGTCGCCGACACCGCGACCGGGGCCTCAGGGTCTTTTTTACCCGCTGACGCGGCCTTGGCCGGAGGTGCTGCGGCCTTGCCTGCAACGGCCGGCGCTTTGGCCACCCGGGTCGGCACCGGTGTGGGAGCGCCTGAGGCTGCCGCCACTATGGGTGCTGGCGCCACTTTCGGTGCCGCCGTCGCTTTGGGTGCCGGGGTGCCCTGGGGTTTGGCAGGCGCCGCCGGGGCCGGCTTCGACGGCCCGGAGGCCGCCGGTGGGGTGGCCGGGGCCTTGGCCGGGGCCGACGCCGGGCTCCCGGGCGCGACCACAGGGGCCGCTGGCGGGGCTTTCCTGGCCGGCGCCGCCGGCAGAGCCGCGGGCGCCGACTTGCTGGCCGGGGTGGCCAGCGCCGCGGAAGCGGTGGTCACCGGCGGCTGGGGTCTGGGAGCGGCCGCCGACGGAGCTTCTGCCGGAGTCTCTCCGGCAGTCTGGGCTCCCTTCCCGGGTGAAGGGGCGGGCGCAGCGGTGACGTCAGGCGGGCGGGGCGCGGCGGCAGCGGGCCGGGGAGGAGAGGGCGTGGGGGCCGCGGCCCCAGGAGGGGTGGGAGGGGCCGGCGGGGCAGCAGGGCTGGCTGCCGGGGCCGGTTCGGGCCGCCGTGCGGTCTGCGCCGGGGCCTTCTCCCCCACCGCGGCCAAAGCCTGGGCCAGAAGCTCCCGGGCCGCCTGCTCTCCCTCCCGCTCCTGCCACAGGGTCAGGGCCTCGGCCTGGCGCCCCTGCCGCACCAGCAACAGGCCGAGATTATTCCGGGCCTGGCGGTTTCCCGGGTCGAGCGTCACCGCCTCCCGGAAGCAGGCTTCGGCCTTCCGCCACTCTCCGGACTGGTAATAGGAAAAGCCCAGGTTGTTCCGCAGGGCGGCATGCCGGGGGTTTTGGGCCACGGCCGCCTCATACAGGGCCTGGGCCCGGGCGAAATCCCCCAGATCTTCGTAGCATTGGGCCAGGGCGTCCACCACTTTCAGATTGCCCGGGTCCCGCTGCAAGGCCTCTTCCAGTTCCTTCACCGCCAGGTGGCTGCGGCCCAGGCTCCTCAGGATGCTGGCATTGTTGAGCAGGCGGGTGGTTTCCGAAGAGGGCGGCCGCACCGTCTGGGCAAACTGCCGCACCATCTTGGGGCCGGCAAACCTGCGACTCAGCGGCGAGTTGCTACAGGCCACCACCACGGCGGCCAAGACCAGGCATCCCGCACTGACGAGCAGGACCGCCCGCAGGGGCCGCTCCTTCCTTAGCCCCCGGGGACCAGTGACTCGTTCTTTCCCTTCCATGTGCCCCTCCCGGTGGAGAGCCGGCCTGTGGCTAAGGCATACCCCCGAATTTCCCTCAGGAAGCGCTGCCCACCCGGTCTGCGCCCGGAGATTCCGGTCGCTTCCACCTCATCCCGAGCCCCGGATTACCTGGTCCCGGTGGTGAGCTGCAGCATGGGCCGGCCTTCCTCGACCTGGAAGCTCTTTTCGTATTTGCCCAGCAAGTTGGCGCTGGAGACCGGGTCCAGACCGGCGGCGGGCGTGTTCACCTGCCCGGCCCGGGGATTGACGAACTGGCCCACCAGATTGTTGCTCACCGAGCGGCCGTAATCCGCCTCCAGATACTCGGTATTCACCGAGCAGGCCGGCAGCAGTCCCGCTGCCAGAGCCAGGAGGCATCCATATACGCACAGGCGCCGAAATACCATGTTCTCCCCCTATTCCACCGTTTGCCGTCCGAAGCCCGGCGGCGTGGTCTGGCTGCCGGCCGGGGCCGGCGCGCCGGCCTTGCGTTCCCCTTGCTGCCACCCCAGGAGGTAGAATTCCAGGTCACCGGGCTCCACGAATTTATCCGTGGGCAGCTTGGCTTGGGTGGTGATGGGTTTCACCAGGTGCGGAGTCACCAGAAAGACCAGCTCGGTCTCGTTCTTCTGATATTCCTGGGAGCGGAACAGCAGTCCCAGGATGGGGATCTCCCCCAGGAAGGGATAGCGGCTGGCCGCGGTCCGGTGGCTGTCGGAGATCAGCCCGGCGATGGCGAAGGTCTGGCCGTCCTGCACCTCCACGTGGGAAGACAGCCGCCGCACCCGGATCCCTGGTACGGCAAAGCCGCCGGCCGTGAGGGCCACCCCGGCGCTGAAATCCAGCTCGCTCACCTCCGGGGCCACCTTCAGGGCGATGCGGTTCTGCTCCAGCACCGTGGGAGTGAACACCAGCCTCACGCCGAACTTTTTCCATTCAATGGTGATGGTCTGGAACTGCTGGGGCACCGGCACCGGAAATTCGCCGCCCGCCAGGAAGCTGGCCTCCTGCCCGCTGGTGGTCACCAGGTTGGGCTCCGCCAAAAGCCGCCCCAGGCGGTGCTCCTTGAGCATGTCGAAGAACACCGTCCACAGGTAGCTCCCCGTCTTCCAGCCGGCGATGGCGTTGATGGTCTGGCCGATATTCTGGGTGAAGGTGGTGCCCCCGAAGGTGCGGGTCAGATCACTGACCGTGGTGAGGTTGCCGATGGTGCTGATGCCGAAGGCGTTGCCGCTCCGGTCGATGATGTTGAAGTTGATCCCCAGGCGGCGCCCCACCTGGCGGCTGAGCTCCGCCACCCGGACCTCCACCAGGACCTGCTGGACGCCGCCCACGTGCAGGAGATTGACCACCCGGTCCTTTTTGTTGCCCACGAAGGGCAGGGCCAGGCTCACTGCGGTCTGTTGCGCCAGCGGCCCCGAGACCTCGCCGGAGAGCACAATGGACTCATCCGCGGCCTGGACCGCGATCTTCTCCTGGGGCAGGACCTGGGCCAGCTTCTCCTTGAGGAGGGTGACATCCGCCTCCACCGTCACCCGGGCACTGGTGAAGCGGGTGCCGCCCCAGAGGCTCAGGTTGGTGACCCCGGGGGACAGGCCGTTGATGTAGATCTCCCGGGGGCTGGTGAGGATGATGTCCGCCACCTCCGGGTCGGCCACGCTCACCCGGGTGATGGCAAAGGGCGTCCTGAGGACCTTGGACTGCCCCACCTTCAGTTTCAGGGTCTGTGTCAGCTCCTGATCCTTGATGCGCAACTGCGCGCCGTCGGCGGGGCTTCCCCCCAGGCCCGCCGCCAGGGCGGCGACCAGGAGGGCCATCAGGAGGCGCCCCGTCACCCTTGCCCCTCGCGTCCGTCTCACTCTTGCCATCATTCCCCCCTCAATCCCGGTTTGCACCGTCACGGCCAAACCTGTGTCACCCAGACTCTCCCCTTCTTCTCCCCGAAGGACCGGCGGGAGTCACCCCCTTACCGTCTTGACGGACATACACTGTAATTTCTTTAAGCACGGCCTGAACTTTTTTCCCGGGCAGCAAAAGTTTTCTCCGCTGTGGCCCAATTCGGGAAAAGATGTGCGCCCTGCGCCGGGCCCCTTCCTGCAGGGCGGTCCTCCTCCCTGTACCCTCCCCGGCAGCCTTTCCCGGGACCCGGCCCGACCACAGATTCCCACCTGCGAATGTTAGAAGGATTATGAAAATATGTAAATAAATTTTTTTTCTCCCCTGGAAAAATCATGGGGCCCGGACAGGGGGAGGGGCGGGCTGATCCGGCGCCGACGCAAAGGGACAGGCCCACCCCGCCCCCTCCGGGATCAGGCCGGCAGCTCCGCGGTGCAGTGGGGGCAACGCCGGGCCTGCAGCGGAATGAGGCTGACGCAGAACGGGCATTCCTTGGTGCCGGGTTCCGGCGGCGGCGCCTCCCGCTTCAGGCGGTTCATGGCCTTTACCACCAGAAACACGGAGAAAGCCACGATGAGGAAGCTGATGACGGTGTTGAGGAAGAGGCCGACATTCAGGGTGACCGCGCCGGCCTGTCTGGCCGCCGCCACCGAGACATACGGCCCGGCGACCTTCCCTTCCCTGAGCACCACCAAGAGATTGGAGAAGTCCACATTCCCCAGAAGCAAACCGATGGGGGGCATGAGGAGGTCATCCACCAGGGACTTGACCAGGGTGCCGAAAGCGGCGCCGATGATGATGCCCACGGCCATGTCCACCACGTTGCCCTTGAGGGCGAACTCCTTGAATTCCTTCAGCATGGCAACCTCCCGACAGGTGGGATCAGGGTTGGGGCAGGCGGGGTTCCCGGCCTGACGCACCTTCAGCGGGGGTGTGGACCCGCCGGGGCCGGGCGGGGGTCCGGACCCCCGCCCTCCGCCGCGACCTGCGGCCCCCCTTTTCAGGGCCAGAATAGCAAAACCCCCGGGGAAAGTTAAAAAAGTGCGAGGCTCCGGAGACCTGGGGACATGGGGAATCCCCGGGCATAAGGGCCGGAGGGCGGCTCCGGCTTCCTTTCCGGCCTCCCGCTGGGCCGGAGCCACCGGGCGGCTTACGGCTTGTAATACATCAGACCCCGGGCAAAGGGGCGCACCGCCTCCTCCAGGCGGCGCTGCTCTTCGGGGGGCATGGGGGTGAAGTCCCGGACCGCGGCGAGGAGCTCCTCCACCTGGGAGACGTCATCGGCCCCGATGACCACCACATCCACGGGCTGGCTCAGGGCGTAGCGCACGAAGTCGCCGATGCGGGCCACGCCCAGCTGCTCCACCAGACCCCGGGCCAGCACCTTCATGCCGATGACCCCCAGACCCCGGGCCCGAGCTTCCTGGGCCAGGGGAAGAAAACTCCGGTCGGCGGGCTCCGCCGGGTTGACGGGCAAAAGCACCGTGTCGAACTCATACAGGTCCAGGGCCCGGCGCAGAATCCCCGGGTCATGGTGCCCCGTCACCCCGAGGAAGCGGGCATAGCCCCTCTCCTTGGCCCACCGGAAGGCCTCCAGGGCACCGCCCGGGGCAGTGAGGGCGGCCAGATCGGCGGCGGTACGGACATCGTGCACCTGCCAGAGATCCAGATAATCGGTGTCCAGATGGCGCAGGGTGACGGCCAGATGGTTTTCCGCCTCCCGGCGGCTGCGGCCGTGGGATTTGCTGGTGAGGAAGACCTCCGGGCGCCGCCCCGCCAGCCCCCGGCCCAGGTAGGCCTCGCTGCCGGAGTAGGCCCGGGCCGATTCAAAATAGCGGATGCCCCCGGCAAAGGCCGCGTCGATGACCGCCTGGGCCTCCGCCTCATAGCCGAAGGTGCGCAGCACCCCTTCGCCTCCCAGCCCCAGACAGGTGACGCTCACTCCCGTGGAACCCAAAGTCCGCCGTGGCAGGGTCATGTCTGTCTCCTTCTTGGTTTCCGGCAGGCCGAGGGGCTGGGGCACCTGGGGGACACGGGCTCCCGCTCTGCCCCGGAAAGCCTTCCTGTGTCATAATAGTAAGGAGAAAAACGGCGATGTAAAGGCGGGCTTCCCGTCGGCCGGGCGGGGCGCCCGGAGGTGGCCCGGCTGATGCACAAACCCTCTCCCTATCCGGTGTTGGCGGCCCTGTTGCCCCATGTGCCCCGCCAGCCCGGCGTCTACCTGTTCACGGACGCGGGCGGACGGGTGCTGTACGTGGGCAAGGCGGCCAACCTGCGCCATCGCCTGGCCTCCTATCTCAAAGCCCCGGAGCACCACGACCCCAAGACCGCCCTGATGCTCCAAAAGGTCGGGGAGGTGCGGTATCTCCTCACCGCTACCGAGCGGGAGGCCCTCATCCTGGAGCGCAACCTCATCAAGGAACACCGCCCCCGCTACAACATAGAGCTCAAGGATGACAAAAACTTCCTCTGCCTCAGGCTGGATCTGGGGGAGGAGTTCCCGGCCCTGCGCTTTGTGCGCCGTTTCGCCCCGGACGGCGCCCTCTATTTCGGTCCCTACGCCAACGCCGCCCACGCCCGGGAGACGGTGCGGCTGATGAAACAGGTCTTCGGTCTGAGGACCTGCACAGGAAGCCGCCTGGTCCCCCGCTCCCGGCCCTGCCTCAATGCCCAGGTGGGGCGCTGTCTCGGCCCCTGTGCCGGGCTGGTGAGCCGGGAGGACTACCGCCGGGCGGTCCTCCAGGCGGTGCAGTTCCTCAAAGGCCGGGGGCGCAGTCTGGTGGCCGCCCTGAAGCGGGAGATGGCCGCGGCCGCCTCGGCCCTGGATTTTGAACAGGCGGCACGGCTCCGGGACCGCATCGCGGCGGTGCGCACCACCCTGGAGCGTCAGGGTATGGCCCGCCCCCACTTCAAGGACCAGGACGTCCTGGGGGTGGCCCAGGAGGGGGGCCGCGGCCTCATCCTGGTGCTGGTGGTGCGCCAGGGCCTGGTGGTGGGGAGCCAGGAATACTATTTCCCCGACCTGTTGCCGGGCCTGGATCTGGTGGGGGATTTCGTCAAGGAGTATTACCGGGAGGGCCGACCGCTTCCCGATGAGATTCTCCTCCCCCGGGAGGTGCCGGACCGGCGGCTGCTGGCCGGGCTTTTCAGTGAGCAGCGGGGGCGGCCGGTGCGGCTGGTGGTGGTGGCAGGGGGGGAGCCGGAGGCCCCCTCCCCGGCCGGGGGCGAGAACCGGCGGCTCATGGCCCTGGCCCAGGAAAACGCCGCGGCCGCCTTGGCCCGCCGCCTGCGGGGGCCCCTGCCCCCCGACGCCCTGGCGGACCTGGCGGCACGCCTGGGACTGTCGGCCCCGCCCCGGAAGCTCGCCTGCCTGGACATCTCCACCCTCCAGGGTTCCCAGCCGGTGGGGGCCCTGGTCACCTTCCGGGACGGCGCGCCGGACAAAAGCGGCTATCGGCGCTTCCGCATCCGCGGCGTGGCCGGACAGGACGATTACGCCATGTTGGCGGAGGTGGTGCGGCGGCACTTCGGCCCGGCCACGGCCCTCCTCCCCGACCTGCTGGTGGTGGACGGCGGCAAGGGCCAGCTGGCGGCGGTGCAGGCCGCCCTGGCGGAGGTGGGCCGCCGGGACCTCCCGGTGGTGGCCCTGGCCAAGGAGGCCCTCAGCGCCGACGGCAGGCCGGTGCGGGACCGCCTCTTTCTCCCGGGCCGCAAAAACCCCAAGTTCCTGCCGGCGGACTCCCCGGGCTGGCTCCTGCTTTTGCGCCTGCGGGACGAGGCCCACCGTTTCGCCCTCTCACACCATCGGCGCCGGGCCCGCCGGGAGCTTGTGGCCTCGCACCTGAGCCAGGTGCCCGGGGTGGGGCCGGCCCGCCGCCGGGTCCTGCTCACCCGCTTTGCCAGTCTGGCGGAGCTTCAGGCCGCCGACGTCTCGGAGCTGGCGGCCCTGCCGGGCTTCACCCGGCCGGTGGCGGAGCGCCTGCACGCCTGGCTCAAGGCCCAACCGCCCCAAGGAGAAGAGGCGGGCGCCGACCCACGCCTTCCTGCCGCCCCCCCGGACTCCGGCCCCCGAACCTCCTCCTAAGCGATCCCCTCGGGTTCATTGCAATCGTTGGCAGGAGTGGACCGGGAGGCGCGGCGGGGGAGGGGCTCTTTCAGAAGTCAGAGGCGGGGACGACGGGGCAAGGATCGCGGCCCGACCCCTTTTTCCCCTTATCGCGTTATGCAGTGATTCCCGGGAGCGGCGGGGTGGGCCTCACCGGGGCGGGGCGCCCAGGAGGCGGGCCAGCAGGCCGGATTCCACCTGCTCCTGGGTGAGGCCGAAGCGACGGTCCCGCCGCTGATAATCCCACAGGGCCCGGTGGAATTCCTCCTCCCGGAAGTCCGGCCAGTAGGTGGGGGTGAAATACAGCTCGGCATAGGCGGACTGCCAGAGGAGGAAATTGCTGAGGCGGTATTCGCCGCTGGTGCGGATGACGAGGTCCGGATCCGGCAGCCCGGCGGTGTACAGGGCCCCGGCGAAGCGGGCGGCGTCGATCTCGTCAGGGGAGAGGCGCCCGGCCTGGACTTCCCGGGCCAGGGTCTGGACGGCCTGAAGGATGTCGCTGCGGCCGCCGTAACTCAGGGCCAGGGTGAGGACCATGCCGCTGCCGTTCTGGGTGGCCTCCCGGGTGCGGCGCAGCTCCTCCTGGACATCCGCGGGCAGGCGGGCCAGGTTGCCGATGGCGTTGAAGACGATGCCGTGCTCCTGCATCTCCCGGAGCTCCTGCCGGAGATAGCGCTTCAAGAGGGCCATGAGGGTGCGGATCTCCCGGGCGGGGCGCTGCCAGTTCTCCTCCGAGAAGGCGAAGAGCGTCAGATAGCCGATCCCCAGGCGCCGGGCCTCCCGGATGACGGCCCGGGCCGATTCGGCGCCCGCGGCATGGCCCCGCATCCGGGGGTACCCCCGCTGCTTGGCCCAGCGGCCGTTGCCGTCCATAATGATGGCCACGTGCCGGGGCAGGCGGGCGGGGTCCAGGGTCAGGGGGGAGGGGGGCAGGGGTTTCATCGCCGCATCAGAAGGACATGATCTCCTTTTCCTTGTCCGCCGCCAGCCCGTCCACCTTCTTGATGAATTCGTCGGTGATCTTTTGGACTTCGTCGGTGGCCCGATGGGCGTCGTCTTCAGAGACCTGCTTGTCGTTCTTGAGCTTCCTGATCTGCTCGTTGGCGTCCCGCCGGATGTTCCGCAAGGCCACCTTGGCCTCCTCGGCCATCTTTTTCACCATCTTCGCCAGCTCTTTGCGCCGCTCGGTGGTGAGGGCCGGGATGGGCAGGCGGATGACCTTGCCGTCGTTGGCCGGGGTGAGGCCCAGATCGGATTTGAGGATGGCCTTTTCAATCTCGCCGATGAGACCGGTGTCCCAGGGCTGGACGGTGAGCAGGCGGGGCTCCGGCGCCGCCAGGGAGGCCACCTGGGGCAAGGGCATGAGGGAGCCGTAGGCCTCCACCTTGATGCCCTCCAACAGGGCCACCGAGGCCCGGCCGGTGCGCACCCGGGCCAGGTCGTGTCCCAGCACCTCCAGCACCTTGGTCATGCGGCGCCGGGTCTCTTCCATCACCTTCTCTTTCATGGGACGTTCTCCACTATGGTACAGATGCCCTGACCGAGCAAAACGTTCACCATATTTCCCGGGGTGAGGAGCTTGAAGACCACAATGGGGAGATTGTGCTCCATGGCCATGGTCACCGCGGTGGAATCCATCACCCGGAGGGACTTCTCCAGGACCTCAAAGTAGGTGAGGCGGGGCAGAAACACGGCCCCGGGGTCGGTCAGGGGATCCCGGTCGTAGATGCCGTCCACCTTGGTGCCCTTGAAGATGGCCTCGGCCCCGATCTCCGCCGCCCGGAGCGCCCCGGCGGTGTCGGTGGTGAAATAGGGGCTGCCGGTGCCGGCGGCGAAGATCACCACCCGCCCCTTTTCCAGGTGCCGGAGCGCCCGCCGCCGGATGTAGGGCTCCGCCACCTCGTGCATGGCGATGGCGCTCATCACCCGGGTGGGGATGCCCTCCCGCTCCAGGGCGTTCTGCAGGGCCAGGGCGTTGATCACCGTGGCCAGCATGCCCATGTAGTCGGCCACCGCCCGGTCCAGTCCCATGGCCTGGGCCGCCAGCCCCCGGAAGATGTTGCCGCCCCCCACCACCACCCCGATCTCCACCTCCAGGGCCCGGGCCGCCTTGATCTCCCGGGCGATGGCCTTCAGGGTCTCCGGGCACAGTCCGAAGGGTTTGGCGCCGGCCAGGGTTTCGCCGCTGACTTTGAGAAGCACCCGGCGGAAACGGGGGGTGGCGGACATGGTCTCTCCTTCAGGCGCCCACCTGGAAGCGCACGAAACGCGTCACCGTCAGGGTCGCCCCCAGCTTGGCCCCGGCCTCTTCCAACATCCGGGCCACGGTAAGGTCGGGGTTTTTGACGAAGGCCTGCTCCAGCAGGCAGACCTCCTTGAAGAACTTGTCCAGGCGGCCGCTCACCATCTTCTCGATGATCTTCTCCGGCTTGCCGGACTCCCGGGCCTGGGCCTCGAAGATGGCCTTCTCCCTGGCCACCGCCTCCGGGTCCACCTCCTCCCGGCGCACCGCCAGGGGGTTGGTGGCCGCCACCTGCATGGCCAGATCGTGGGCCACCGCCCGGGCCTCGGGGGTGAGGGGGGCCTCCATCTGCAGCAGCACCCCGATCTTGCCGCCGAAGTGGATGTAGGAGGCCACCAGCCCGCCGCTGAAGCGCACAAAACGCCGGATGCGGATATTCTCCCCCAGCTGGCCGATGATCTCGTTGAGGTAGTCGGCTACGGTGAGCTGGGGATCGGCGGCCCAGGGGCTGGCCAGCAGGGCCTCCACATGGGGGACCTCCTGGCTCAGGAGCTGCTCCGCCAGGCTGCGGCCGAAGTTCTGGAAGCTGTCGGTCTTGGCCACGAAGTCGGATTCGCAGTTCACCTCCAGCAGCACTCCGGCGGTAGCGGCGGGGTCCAGCGCCGCCCACACGGTGCCCTCACTGGTGGCCCGCTCGGCCCGCTTGGTGGCCACCGCGATGCCTTTCTGTCTCAGGTAGGTGATGGCGGCCTCCAGATCGCCGCCGGTCTCCTGCAGGGCTTTTTTACAGTCCATAAAACCGCAGTTGGTCTTTTCTCTCAGGGTTTTGACCAGTTCCGCAGAGATCTCCACGGGTATCGTCCTCCTTGCGCCACAGTCCGCAGACGCGGCGCGGGCAGTATCCGGCCGCCGGTGCCACCGCCCCGGCCCGGACCGGGGGATTAGGCTTCCGCTTCCAGCTCGTCGGCCGGAGCCGCCACGGTCTCCTCGGCCGGCGGGGCCGCCGGCACCTCCGCCTCCGCCAGGGCCGCCTCCTTGTCCACCATGCCCTGGAGGCGCTCCTCCCTCAGGCGCGCCCCCTCAATGCAGGCGTCGGCGATGCGGGAGGTGAGGAGACGGATGGCCCGGATGGCGTCGTCGTTGCCGGGGATGGGATAGTCAATGATGGTGGGGTCGCAGTTGGAATCCACGATAGCCACGATGGGAATCCCCATCTTCCGGGCTTCGCTCACCGCGATATTCTCCTTGCGGGGGTCCACCACATAGAGGACGTCGGGCAGACGGCCCATATTCTTGATGCCCCCCAGGGCCCGCTCCAGCTTGGCGGCCCGCTTCTCCATCATCAGGATCTCCTTTTTGGGGAAGCGCCGCAGGCTGCCGTCCTCCTTCATGGCCTCGAAGGCCTTGAGCCGGTCGATGGAGCGGGCAATGGTGGCGTAATTGGTGAGCATGCCCCCCAGCCAGCGGTGATTGACATAGAACATGCCGCACCGGCTGGCCTCTTCGGCAATGGCGTCCATGGCCTGCTTCTTGGTGCCCACGAAGAGCACGATGCCGCCGTCGGCCACCTTCTCCACCACCATGTTGTAGGCGGTTTTGAAATACTGCACCGTCTTTTGCAGATCGATGATGTGGATGCCGTTGCGGGCCCCGAAGATGAAGGGCTGCATCTTGGGGTTCCAGCGGCGGGTCTGGTGGCCGAAATGCACCCCGGCCTCCAGCAACTCCTTCATGGTCACATACGACATATCTCCTCCTGGTTGTGCCGCCGCTCCGCCGGGCCAGGCCCACCGGCCGGGGGTGCCCCCGTCCGGCACCAGTCTTTCGGGCGAAGCGTGTGTCGGTGAATTTTTAAATCTCTTTTATATAACAAGAAATCCTGCCTTTGCCAAGAAGCGGGAAAAAATTCCCGGCGCTACCGGACCTCGGGGTCGGCGGCGGCCAGCTCACTGAAGCCCAGCTTCCACAGGTCCGGATGCCGGAGGAGCATGAGGGCCACCGCCAGCCCGGCCGTCAGGCTCCCCAGGGCGAAGGTGGGCTGCACCCCCAGATGCTGGGCCACTCCGCCATAGACGAGGCTGCCCACGGGCGTGGAGCCGATGATGATGAGGCCGAACAGGCTCATGATGCGGCCCCGCAGGTGATCCGGCACATTGAGCTGCAGCAGGCTGTTGCCGGTGGAGAGCTGAGTGGTCATGCCGAAGCCGGTCATGGCCATGGCCGGTATTGCCAGCCACAGGTGGCGGCAGAGGGACAGGGCCAGCACTCCCCCCAGAAAGAGGGCGGTCCCCCCCAGAAAGGAGGGCATGGGCGGCCGGTGCCGCAGGCGCCGGGCCAAAGACAGGCCGCCCACAAAGGCCCCCAAGCCGCTGGCCGCCATGAGGAGCCCGTAACCCTGGGGTCCGGCGCCCAGCACGTCCCGGGCCAGCACCGGAATGAGGACATAATACGGATGCCCCAGGATGGAGACCAGGGTCATGAGCACCAGCACCAGCCGCAGGGCCGGCCGGGCCCCCAGGAAGTCCTTCAGCTCCCGGAAGGCCTGGGCCACCGAGGTTCTGGCGGGTGAGGCCGCGGGGGGCAGCCGGATGACCGCCAGGGCCACGAGCACGGCCAGAAAACTGACGGCGTTGAGATAGAAGCAGTTGGCCATCCCCAGGGCGGCGATGCATATCCCCGCCAGAGCCGGCCCCACCACCCGGGTGCCGTTGAACAGGGTGGAGTTCAAGGCAATGGCGTTGGCCAGGTCGGCCTTGCCCACCAGCTCCACAATGAAGGCCTGACGGATGGGAATGTCAAAGGCCATGGCCGAGCCCGCCAGAAAGACGAGGAGGCCCAGGAGCCACACGGTGATGAGGCGGGCATCCACCAGCACCCCCAAGGCCACCGCCAGCAGCAGCATGGCCCCCTGGGTGGCGAAGAGGAGGGTGCGCTTGGGGTAGCGGTCCGCGGCCACCCCGCCCAGAAAGGAGAAGAGAAAGATGGGCAGGGTCTGCAGAGCGCCGATGAGGCCCAGGAAAAAGGCGGAATCGGTGAGCACCAGGGCCAGCCAGTTCAAGGCCACGGCCTGCATCCAGGACCCCGTGAGGCTGATGCCCTGGCCGGCGTAAAAGAGGCGGAAGTTGCGGTGCCGCAACGCCGCGAAGGTGTCATACAGGAGAACATTCATAGAGTCTGGGTGGTCCGGGGACCCACACCGCCGTCCCCTGGTCAGCCATCTGTCCCGCAAGCCGCGGGGTTTCCGCCCCGGGGAGGCCCCGGGGGAGGCTCGGCGCGGGCCTCTTCCCCGGGCAGGGACTCATTTCCCCCCTCCCTTTCGTCCGCCACCACCTCCCCGTCCCTCAGGGTCAGACGGCGCCGGGCGTAGGCCGCCATCTCCGGGTCGTGGGTCACCATGATGAGGGTGAGGCCCTGGTGCGCGTGGAGCTCCCGGAAAATCCCCATGATGAGGTGGCTGTTGGCCCGGTCCAGGTTGCCGGTGGGTTCGTCGGCCAGCAATAAGGGCGGGCGGTTCACCAGCGCCCGGGCGATGGCCACCCGCTGCATCTCCCCGCCGGAGAGCTCCGCCGGCAGGTGTCCGGCCCGGTCTGCCAGCCCCACCAGCTCCAGGACCTCCAGGGCCCGCCGGCGCCGCACCGGGGCCGGCAGATCGGCATAGAGCAACGGCAGCTCCACATTCTCCACCGCAGTGAGCCGGGGCAGGAGAAAGAAGCTCTGGAAGACGATGCCCAGCTTGGTGTTCCTGACCGCGGCCAGCTCGTCGGCCGAGAGGTGCGTCACCTCCCGGCCCTCCAGGTAGTACTCCCCGCTGGTGGGCCGATCCAGGCAGCCCAGGATGTAGAGCAGGGTGGATTTGCCGGAGCCGGAGGGGCCCATGATGGCCACAAACTCCCCGGCGGCCACCTCCAGGTCGATGCCTTTGAGCACCGTCACCGGGTGCAGTCCCGGCCGGTAGACCTTGACCAGCTTCACCAGACGGATGAGGGGGGTCATGACCGGCCCCCGGCGGCGGGAGCTTGCGGGCGCCGGAGGGCGGGGCTGCAGGAGCCGGCGCCGCGCCGGGACCCCACCGTAAACGCTGGCTGAGGCCGCCCCGCCATCAGAAGGGCCCCCGGGGGCCCGGTCGGGGCACCGGCCGGGGCCGGGTCTCCGGCGTGCCCACCACCACCGGTTGGCCCTCCTTAAGCTCCCCCCGGCGGATTTCGGTCCAGGCCCCGTCGGTGAGGCCGGTCTGCACCGGCACCGGCTTCAGGGCCCCCTGCTCCAGGACCCAGACCAGCGGCCCCTCCGGCGCCGGGGGGGCCTCCTCCGGCGGCCGGAAGCGCAGCGCCGCGTTGGGCACCGCCAGCACCCGCTCGGCTTTGGCCACCTTCAGGCTGACGGTGGCCGTCATCCCGGGCTTCAAAAGAAAATCGGGGTTGTCCGCCGACACCACCACGGTGTAGGTGACCACGTTCTGCACAATCTGGGGGGCCAGGCGCACGCTGGTCACCCGCCCCCGGAAGGTGGTGCCCGGATGGGCGTCCACCGTGAAGGTGGCCTCCTGCCCTTCCCTCACCTTGCCCACCTCCCCTTCATCCACCGCGGTCTCCACCTGCATCCGGGTGAGGTCCTGGGCGATGGTGAAGAGCGTCGGGGTCTGGAAGGAAGCGGCCACCGTCTGGCCCACGTCCACATTCCGGGAGACCACCACCCCATCCACCGGGGAGGTGATGGCGGTGTATTCCAGATTGGTGAGGGCCTCTTTGTAGGCCGCGGCCGCGGCCCTCACCTGCGCCTGAACCGCCCGGACCGCGGCCTGCTCCGACTGAAAGCGGGTGTAGGCGTTGTCCAGCTCATCCCGGGCCACCAGTTGCTCCTCCCAGAGTTTCCGGAAGCGATGGTAGTCATTTTCGGCGTCCGCCAGATTGGCCTGGGCCCGGGCCAGATCGGCCCGGGTCTGCTGATAGCGGGCCCGGGTCTCCGCCACCTTGGCTTCAAAGAGCCGGGGGTCAATGCGGGCCACCACCTGGCCCCGCTTCACCACCGAATTGTAATCCACAAAGATTTCCACGATCTTGCCGGAGACCTGGGAGCCCACCAGCACGGTGCTCACCGGATTGACGGTGCCGTTGGCCACCACCGTCTCCTCCAGGCTGAGGCGGCTCACCGGCTGGGTGTGGTATTTCTCCCGGGGCGCCCCGGCACCGCAGCCGCCCGCCAGCAGAGTCAGCCCCCAAAGGAGCGCCAGGGAGGCCCCCCATGTCCGCATCGGCATCTGTCCCCTCTCTGTAATGTCCGGACCGGGGCCGCTACTGGGTCCCATGCGGTCCGGCGCGTCTGATGTGTCATTGTAAGAAATGCCGCCCCGTCCTGCAACGAGGGGAGAGAATTCCCGCCGGGGCGACTTGCGGCCTTGACAAGGCCCGGCGCGCCTTTTTATATGATATGATGCTGCGGAAAGGAGACCCGGATGATCGCACTCAGACACTTCCTGGACGCCGTGGCCACCGTGCTCTCCTGGGGCCTGGAGATCTATATGTGGCTCATCATCGCCCGGGCTCTCATCTCCTGGGTCAATCCCGACCCCTACAACCCCATCGTGCGCTTTCTGTATAATGTCACCGAGCCGGTGTTGGGGGCCCTCAGGCGGCGCTTCCGGCTGTTTTACGGCGGCATGGACTTCTCGCCCCTGGTGGTGCTGGCGATCATCCTGTTTCTCAAGGTGTTTCTGGTGCAGACCATCCGGGATTACGCCCGGCTGGTGGGATGAGGGCGGATCCCCGGGAGGCCTTCTTTGCCGTCACCTGCCAGGGGTATCTGGTGCGGGTGCAGGCGGTGCCAGGCGCCGGGCGCACCGAGGTGGCGGGACTGGTGGGGGACCGCCTGAAGATCCGGCTGGCCGCCCCGCCGGAGAAGGGGGCCGCCAACCGGGAGCTGCTGGCCTTCCTGGCGGCGCGGCTGGGGCTGCCCCGCCAGGCGGTGCGCCTCCTGCACGGCGCCGGCAGCCGGGCCAAGCTGGTGGCGGTGGACGGCCTGGAGCCCGAGCTCTGGCAGCGCCTGCGGCAGCTCCTGCCGGAGGGTCCCGACCGGTCGGGTTGACAACCTCCGGCGGGATGATAATGGTTAAGTTACTGGAGATCTTGCCGAGTTTACGGGTAAACGAGGAGTTGTGGCAGGGGGATGCCGGACTACTACGAACTTCTGGGGGTGCCGCGCCACGCCGGGCCGGAAGAGATCAAAAGCGCCTACCGCCAGCTGGCCCTGAAGTACCACCCCGACCGTAACCCCGGCAACAAGGAGGCCGAAGAGAAGTTCAAACAGATTTCGGAGGCCTACCAGGTCCTTTCCGACCCGGAACGGCGTCAGCTCTATGATCTTTACGGCGAGGCTGCCCTCCATGGCATGGATCTGGGCGGCTTTGGCGCGTTTGACGACCTCTTCCGGGGCTTCGGCGACATCTTTGAGGATTTCTTCAGCTTCGGGCGCAGCCGCCGGCGGGGTCCCACCCCCCAGCCCGGGGCGGACCTGCGCTACCGGGTCACCCTGACCCTGGAGGAGGTCCTCCGGGGGGTGGACAAGGAGCTGGTCATCACCCGCCGGGCCGCCTGCCAGGCCTGTCAGGGGAGCGGCATCCAGGCGGGGTCCCAACGCACCACCTGCAGCCGCTGCCAGGGCCGGGGCCAGGTGGCCAGCCAGCGGGGCATGCTCCGGGTGTTCACCACCTGTCCGGTCTGCCGGGGTGAGGGCACGGTGGTCTCCCAGCCCTGCGGGGCTTGCCGGGGCTCCGGCACCGTCCGGGAAGAGAAAAAAATGCAGGTCCGCATCCCCCCCGGGGTGGATGAGGGCACCCGCCTGCGCCTGCGGGGCGAAGGGGAGGCCGGACGCTTCGGCGGCCCCCCCGGTGACCTGTACATTGAAATCCGCCTCGCCCCCCACCCCCTCTTCACCCTGAAAGGCAAGAACCTGGTCTACCGGGTCACCCTGTCCTTTGTGATGGCGGCCTTGGGGACCGAGATCACCGTCCCCACCCTGGAGGGCGAGACCCGCCTCACCATTCCCCCGGGGACCCAGAACGGCGCGGTCTTCACCATCCCGGGACAGGGCCTGCCGGAGGTCCGCAACCACCACCGGGCGGACCTCCTGGTGGAGGTGGCCCTGGAGACCCCCACCCACTTGAGCCCCCGCCAGCAGGAACTGCTCCGGGAGTTCCTCCGCCTGGAACAGGAAAGCCCCCCGCAGACCAGCCAGGATCGCCGCCGCCGCAACCAGTGACTCCTGGCGGCCCGGCTGTCGGCCCTAAAAACGCAGCGACTCGGCGCCGCCGGGCCCGCCAAACCCTCTTCGGCAGGCCGGCCCCGCCACCCCTACCGAACCCGGGACTGGACGGGCACATCGGCCCGAAGCGGGGCGGCGTCCGCGCTCGCGGTGCGGCCCCTGGAGGGAGGGATTGGCCGACCGGGCAGGAAAACCGGGGTGGCTCCCGGGAATTGCACTTGCATTTCCCCGGCCTTCCGACCTGCCCGGCGGCTGTCTGCCGGGTCATAAAGTCATGAGGGGCGGACTGGCATCCCGGCGGTCCGGGACCCGCCGGACACCTGCCCGCCCCCCAGGGAATTGACGCGGCCCTATTGCAGGGCCCGGTTCAGATTCAGCCTGCCGCCCGTGACACACCGCTCGGTGGTGATCTTATTCCGCATCCCGCCCGGATCCACGGTGTTCAGGATCCGGTCCTTGATCGCCAGATGATTATCGTTCTGGAATTTGCCCCACACCAGGGCGGCGGCCCCGCTCACGTGGGGTGCCGCCATGGAGGTGCCGCTCTTGAAGGCGTATTTGTTGGTGGGCACGGTGCTGTAGATTTCATTGCCCGGAGCGAAGAGATCCACACTCTGGGGGCCATAATTGCTGGCCCAGAATATGGTCCTGAGGTCGTCGTCCTCGGAGGAGCCGCCCACGCTGATGATGTTGTCCAGGTCGAAACCGGCCGGGATCATTTTATACTGCTCCGTGTCAATATTGACCCCGTCATTGCCGGCGGCGGCCACAAAGAGAACCCCGTTATTGCCGGCCCTTTGGATGGCCTCATACAAAGCGGCCACCGCCTCAGGAGTAGGCGGGATATAGAAAGGCGGCAGGTTTAAATTGACATATGCCCCCCAACTGGCGTTCATCACCATGCGGGGGATGCTGTGCCGCTGCTTCATGGTCAGGGCGTAGGTGATGCACTCCACCGCGTCGAACTCGCTGCCGTTGCCATAGCGGTCCAGAAACTTGAGGGCCATGATTTTGGCGTTCCAGGCCACCCCGGCAACCCCGACCGAATTGTGGGTCTGGGCTGCGGCGATCCCCGCCACATGCGTGCCGTGGCCGTTGTCGTCCGCCGGATTGCCGGTGGGGACCGTCGGAATGGCATTCATGCCGTACACGTCATCAACGATGCCGTTGCCGTCATTATCCTTCCCGTCCGCCACCTCGTCGGGGTTTTTCCACATGCGTTTCGTAAGATCCGGGTGGGTGTACTGGACGCCGGTGTCCAGGACCACCACCACGGTTTCGGCCGTTGTGGAGGAGCCGAAGGATTCCCACGCCTCCAGCCAGTCAATGTCCGCATCCGGGGTGCCGTAAATATACATGGAGAAATTGACCATGATCTTCTGGCCGGTGTTGTCCAGGGCTCACTGTCTTTTGAAGTTAGGGTCGTTGGGGGCCGCCAGGGTGCGGAAGAGATGGTTGGGCTGGGCATACTCCACCGCCAGGTTCTGCCGCAGTTTCTGCACCGCCTTCTCCACGGTGAGGCGTCCCCGGAGCCTGACCCGCAGGATGCCCAGATCGGCGTTGACCCGCAATACCTTTCTCTGGATCTCTGCCAGGGCCAGACGGGCCGGGGCCGGCAGTCTTTCCAGGAACTCTGCCGCCGCGGCGCCCCGCAGCACCCCCCGGCCCCGCTGCACCGGGGTGTCCGCGAATTTGACCAGCACTTCCCCCGGCACATAGGCGCCGACGGGAAATTCGTCCCCTTCCTGGGTCACCTCGGCCTTACCCACGCCCGCTCCCCACAAGAGAACCGCCAGAAAGACCAGGGCGCCCGCCCACAGAAACCACTTTCTCTGCATGGCCGTCTCCTTCCCGGGAAACCGGGGCACATAAACGGTGAGGGTGGGAATCAAACAGAGGTGGGAGCCCGGGCGCCGGAGAGGATCAAAAGGGCATGCAGAGGGGAATTGTGTCACCCGGGGGAAAGAGATCCGGTTCTCAGGTGACTGTAAGACCGGGTTCTATCTGATTAATTCATTAACAATCGCAACCGGAATTGTCAATCCGGAAAATTCTCCCCGCAGCCGGACCCGGTCTCCCCCGCCCCTGTCCCCCGGGCTGAGATGGGCGGGCCCCCCACCGGCACCTGCACCGGTGGGACCTGCCCCTGCCGGGGGTGAGGCCGGGAAAATCCGGCGCCATCGTAAGGACGGCTTCCTGTCCAGGGAGGCCAGGAGCACCCGACTCCCCGGGTCCTGACACAGCCCCCTCCCGCCCCTTCAGCCGAATTTCAGCTCCAGCTGCTCCAGGGCCCGGATGCGGTCCCGCAGGGCCGCGGCGCGCTCAAACTCCAGGCGCCTGGCCGCCTTCTGCATCTCCTTCTTCAGGCGGGCGATCTGGGCCGGGGCGTCCTCCACCAGGTAGGGGGCCTGCTCCTCCGCCGCCAGGGGCACGGTGACATAGTCCGCCTCATAGACGCTGGCCAGCACGTCCTTGATGGAGCTTTTGATGGTTTCCGGGGTGATGCCGTGCTCCCGGTTGTAGGCCTCCTGGAGGCGGCGGCGGCGGTTGGTCTCATCGATGGCCGCCTGCATGGCCGGGGTGACGGTGTCGGCGTAGAAGATCACCTCCCCGTGGACGTTTCTGGCCGCCCGGCCGATGGTCTGGATGAGGCTGCGCTCGCTCCGGAGGAAGCCCTCTTTGTCCGCATCCAGGATGGCCACCAGGGAGACCTCCGGGAGGTCCAGCCCCTCCCGCAGGAGGTTGATGCCCACCAGCACATCAAAGACCCCCAGCCGCAGGTCCCGGATGATCTCCATGCGCTCCAGGGTGGTGATGTCGGAGTGCAGGTAGCGCACCTTGAGCCCCAGCTCGGCGAAGTGCTCGGTGAGGTCCTCGGCCATGCGCTTGGTGAGGGTGGTGACGAGCACCCGCTCGTTGTGGGCCACCCGCTTTTTGACTTCAAAATACAGGTCGTCCACCTGGCCGGCGGCGGGCTTGACGGTGATCTTCGGATCCATGAGGCCGGTGGGCCGGACGATCTGCTCCACCACCCGGCCCTGGGCCTTCTCCAGCTCATAGGGACCCGGGGTGGCGGAGACATAGATCACCTGGGTGACCCGGGCCTCGAACTCCTCGAAGGTCAGGGGCCGGTTGTCCAAAGCCGAGGGCAGGCGGAAGCCGTACTCCACCAGGGTCTCCTTGCGGGAGCGGTCCCCCCGGTACATGCCCATGAGCTGGGGGATGCTGATGTGGCTTTCGTCGATGACCACCAGGGATTTGCGGGGCAGATAGTCCAGCAGCGTGGGGGGCGGCTCCCCCGGGGCCCGGCCGGTGAGGTGCCGGGAGTAGTTCTCAATACCGTGGCAGTAGCCCAGCTCCCGCATCATCTCCAGGTCGAAGCGGGTGCGCTCGGCAATGCGCTGGGCCTCCAGGAGCTTCCCCTGGGATTCGAACCAGGCCACCCGCTCCTTGAGCTCCGCCTCAATGGCCTCCAGGGCCCGGCGGCGCACATCATCGGGGGTGACATAGTGGCTGGCCGGATAGATGGTCACCCGGGGGAGGGTGCGCCGGACCTTGCCCCGCAAGGGGTCGATCTCCCGGATGGCCTCCACCTGGTCCCCGAAAAACTCGATGCGGATGGCCGTATCCTCCTCATAGGCAGGGAAGATCTCCACCCGGTCCCCCCGGACCCGGAAGGTGCCCCGGTGGAAATCCACGTCGTTGCGCTCATAGAGGATGTCCACCAGCTTGCGCAGCACCTCCTTCCGGGGCTTTTCCATGCCCTCCTCCAGGTAGAGGAGCATGCCGTGGTAGGCCTCCGGGGAGCCCAGGCCGTAGATGCAGGAGACCGAGGCGACGATGATGACGTCCTGGCGCTCCAGGAGGGAGCGGGTGGCGGAGTGGCGCAGCCGGTCGATGGCCTCGTTGATGCTGGCATCCTTCTCGATGTAGAGGTCGGCGGCGGGGAGGTAGGCCTCGGGCTGATAGTAGTCGTAGTAGCTGACGAAATACTCCACCGCGTTGTCGGGGAAGAAGTCCCGGAACTCGCCGTAGAGCTGGGCCGCCAGGGTCTTGTTGGGGGCCAGCACCAGGGTGGGGAGGTTGATCTCGGCGATGACATTGGCGATGGTGAAGGTCTTGCCGGAGCCCGTCACCCCCAGGAGCACCTGGTGGGGGTAGCCGGCCCGGAGCCCCGCCACCAGCTCCCGGATGGCCCGGGGCTGATCGCCGGTGGGGGTGAAGGGGGTGCGCAGCTGAAACCTGTCCGCCATACCGGATTCATCGGCAGCCGCCCGGCAAACTTGCGGGCCAGGGTCCGGGGGCGCCGCCCCTCCCCTCCCCTGAGCTGACCGGACGGAATGCAGGAAGCGCAGAGATCTGGACAATTTCAATATATCACATCCCGCGGGGGAAGAGAGGCCGGGCCGGGGAGGGGGACAGGGAAAGGGCCACCCCGTGGGAAGCGGCGCCGCCGGTATGCCGGCTCCGGCTTATAACGGGCGGCGCATGACGTAGAAGCTCTCCTCTTCGTCCTCCTGGCAGAGGGAGATGACCTCCGCCACCTGGAAGCCCATCTCCTCATAGAGCTTCCGGGCTCCGCCCTTCACCACGTCCACATCCAGGACCACCTCACTGAGGCCCTGGCGGCGCAGCTCTTCGAAGGCGGCTTCCAGGAGGGACCGGGCCACCCCCTGGCGGCGGGAGTCGGGGTGCACCGCCAGGCGCAGGATCACCCCCCGGCGGGAAAGGCGGCAGCAGCAGGCCACAATGAAGCCCAGGAGGTGTCCGCCGGCCGGTTCTTCGGCCACCAAGAAGATGTCTTCCAAAGAAGCCTTGAATTCAAAGGGTCCCCAGTGTTTTTCGAAGGCCAGGGACTCGATCTCCAGAACCTGGGGCAGATCCTCGGGGGTGGCGGCCCGGATGGCCACCTGGGTGTGAGGAAGGGGCAGGGCCATGGCATCCTCCTGGCAGGCGCCGGTGGAGGCTCACCCGGGGACGCGGCGGGGCAGGCGGGAAAGACGCGGGGAGGGTCAGGGACCCGGGTGCGCCGGAGACAACCGCCTCGTGGTGGAGATGATTTGCACAAAGGTTAAAGATGGGAGGAGAAAAAAACAAGGGGGGAGTAAAAATTTTCCTTCGGGCGAGGGAGGCCGAAGGCCCTGCGGCGCCCTGCCCGCGCCCCAGCCGCAGGGACCCAAAGGCCGTGGGGCCAGGGCGGGAAGGTGAGGCTCAGGCGGGGCCGGTGGCTCCGGCCCCTCCTCAGATCCGGACCCGCCAGATGGTGCCCTGGGGGGTGTCTTCCAGGACGATGCCCTTCTCCGCCAGCTCCCGGCGGATGGCGTCGGCCCGGGCGTAATCCTTGGCCCGGCGGGCCTCGGCCCGGGCCGCGATGAGGGCCTCGATCTCCTCCGGGGCCAGGGGCAGCTCCCCCCCGGCCTGACGCAGGGTGCGCACCATCCGGTCCGGGGGAGCCTGCAGGAGGTTCAGGACCCCGCCCAGATCCTTCAGCTCCCGCCGGACTTGGGCCAGCACCGACAGATAAGCCGGGCTCGGCTCGGGGTGCTCCAGCAGGCGGTTGGTGAGGCGGACCGCATCGAAGAGATAGCCCAGGGCCTGGGCGGTGTTGAGGTCGTCGTCCATGGCGGCGTCGAAGCGGGCCGAAAGGGAGAGGAGGCGCTCCGTCTCCTCGGCGCTCAGGACCGCGGCGGCGAAGTCCCGGGGATGCGGGCCGGCGGGCTCGGGCTGCTCCCGGAAGAGCTCCTCCAGCCTGGCCAGGGTGGTGTAGAGGCGGAGCAGCCCGGCGGTGGCCTCCTTCAGGGCCGCATCGGAGAAATCCAGGGGGCTGCGGTAGTGGCCGTGGATGAGGAAGAGGCGCACCACCTCCGCCGGGAAGCGGGCCAGGACCTCCTTGAGGGTGAAGAAATTCCCCAGGGATTTGCTCATCTTCTCCTGGTCGAGGGTGAGGAGGCCGTGGTGCACCCAATAGCGGGCGAAGGGCTTGCCGGTGGCCGCCTCGGACTGGGCCAGCTCGTTTTCATGGTGCGGAAAGACCAGATCCCGGCCGCCGCCGTGGATATCCAGGGTCTCTCCCAGATATTTCATGCTCATGGCGGAGCATTCGATGTGCCAGCCCGGGCGGCCCGGGCCGAAGGGGCTTTCCCAGGTGGGCTCCCCGGGCTTGGAGGCCTTCCAGAGGACAAAGTCCAGGGGGTCCTCCTTGGCCTCGTCCACCTCGATGCGGGCCCCGGCCTCCAGGTCCTCCAGGCTCTGGCCGGAGAGCCTGCCATACCCCGGGAAGCGGCGCACCCGGAAATAGACATCGCCCCCGGGACGGCCCTGGTAGGCAAAGCCCTTGTCCCACAGCCGCCGGATGATCTCCAGCATCTCCGGGATGTGCTCCGTGGCCTTGGGTTCGATATCGGCGGGGGGGAGCCCCAGGGCCGCCATGTCCTCAGAGAAGGAGGCGATGTATTTCTCCGCCACTTCCTGCCAGGTGAGGCCGGTTTCCTGGGCCCGGCGGATGATCTTGTCGTCGATGTCGGTGAAGTTGCGCACCCAGGTGACCTGATAGCCCCGGCGCCGCAGGTGACGCACCAGCACCTCGAAGACCACCGCGGAGCGGGCGTGGCCCAGGTGCACGTCGTCGTAGACCGTCACCCCGCAGGCATACAGGCCCACCCGGCCGGGGACGAGGGGCACAAATTCCTCTTTGGAGCGGCTCAGGGTATTGTAAAGCTGCATGCTGTCAGTCCGTCAGGATCATGTGAGGCCCTGCCGCCCAGCCCGGGGGTTGACAAAACCGCCGGGATGGGCGAAGTCTTTGCCAAGCCGGTCATGCGCCGGCCAGCTTTCCGGGGGAGCGCCATGTCCGAGCCCATCAGCAAGGTTCCCAAAAACGCCCGGGAGACGATCTTCCTCTCCCTCTCCGAATATAAAGGCCATCGCCTCATCGATATCCGGGTGCACGTCCCGGGGGAGGGGGAGGAGGAGTGGGTCCCCACCCGCAAGGGGGTCTCCCTGGCAGTAGGCCTCTACCCCGCCTTCAAACAGGCCCTGACCCAGCTGGAGCAGGCCCTCATCTCCCAGGGACTCCTGGACCCGGAAGACCTGGAAGGCCTCGGGTAAAGGCTGCCCGTTAGGGGGCCAGGGTCAGTAACCCCGGCTCCCTCCCTGAGCAGGTTGTTGAAAAATTATTCGGGGAGGGGACCAGGGCTCACAGACCTCTGCCCCTCTCCCGAGCCCCTCCCCGAGATGTGGCTTCGCCAAACCGGCAAAATCGGCCCGCCGCATCCCACCAGATGTCGGGGAGGGATGTTTTTCAGCAGCCCGCCAGGCTCCCCACCCTTTGCAGGCGGTGAGCCAGGGGGTGGGCCAGGGAGCCTGGGCCCCCGTGAGTCCCTTCTTCCGCCAGCCTTCTGCAGGGTCATTCTACGCCAAAATCCGGGAAAAGGCAAAGCCCCGGCCATCCTTGATTTTATTCCTATCCAGGAACATCTCCCGATATTTTTCCGGCGGCGCCTTGATTTCTCCCGCTTAGGGACTATCTTTAGGGAAACTTTTCCGGGCCGAAAGGAGTGCAGCATGAAGAAATACGCCGTTCTGGACTATTCCCATCTCATCGGCATGCCGGGCTTCAGCGAGACCCTCCTCAAGAACCACTTCACCCTCTATCAGGGCTATGTGAACAACACCAACAAGGTCCTGGAGACCCTGGAGGCCATGCTCCGGGAAGGCAAACAGGCGGAGTACGAGGCGGCGGAACTCAGGCGGCGCCTGGGCTGGGAGTGGAACGGCATGCGCCTGCATGAGCTCTACTTCGAAAACCTGGGCGGCGACGGCGACCCCACCAAGGCCCCCACGGTGATGAAGGCCATCGAGGCCCAGTTCGGCTCTTTTGACGCCTGCGCCAAGGACTTCATGGCCACCGCCACCATGCGGGGCATCGGCTGGGTGGTGGTCTATCAGGACATCGCCCACGGTCTGCTCATCAATCAGTGGATCAACGAACATGATGTGGGGAATCTGGCCGGCCTCAACCCCATCCTGGTGCTGGACTGCTTCGAGCACGCCTTCATGATTGATTACGGCCTCAAACGGGCGGACTACATCGCCGCCTTCATGAAGAACATCAAGTGGGAGGAAGTGGAGAAACGCTACGTGAAAAAGTAACAGCGGTCGTGTCCGGGGGAGGCCCGGGGCCTCGGGCTCTCCCTCCAGCCTGAACTCGGGCCAGACCGGCGCCTCTCCGGTGAGGGCTGCAAATTTCCTTTACTCCCGGCGGCAAAAACGCGATGTTAATTCAATGCCGTCCATCACGGACGGTCTTTTTTTGCCTGGGAGGGAGTCAATGACAGGGAACACCGGATTGGTGACGGACGAACGATATCTCCTGCACGACCCGGGGACCTGGCATCCGGAACGGCCGGACCGCCTCAAGGCCATCCTCAAGCGCCTCAAATTAGGGGGGCTGTGGCAGGAACTCCGGCTCCTCCCCCCCTGGGAGGAGGGGGTCCTCCCCTGGGTGGAGGCGGTGCATGACCCGGCCTATATCAAGCGCTTCGAGCAGGCCTGCCGGAAAAAGCAGAGCATCTTCATGGTGCCGGACTGCGGCATCTGCGAGAAGTCCTATGAGATCGCCCTGCTGGCCGTGGGCGGGGTCCTGGCCGGGGCCGAGGCCATCATGCGGGGGGAGGTGGCCAACGCCTTCTGCGCCATCAGGCCCCCCGGCCACCACGCCGAATACAACCGGGCCATGGGCTTCTGCTTTTTCAACAACGTGGCCGTCGCCGCGGTCTACCTCCTGAAGCAGCACGGCCTGGAGCGGGTGGCCATCGTGGACTGGGACGTGCACCACGGCAACGGCACCCAGCATCTCTTTGAGACCGACCCCCGGGTCTTTTATCTTTCCCTGCATGAGGACCCGGACTTCTGCTACCCCGGCACCGGCCGCCGCAAGGAGAAGGGCCGGGGGCCCGGGGAAGGCTACACCCTGAACCTCCCCTTACCGCCCCGGAGCGGTGACGAGGAATATCTGGAGGCCCTGGAAAAGGAGGGCCTGCCCCGCCTGTATGATTTCGCCCCCCAGTTTCTCATCCTCTCCGCCGGTTTCGACGCCCACCGGCTGGACCCCCTGGCCCACCAGAACCTCACCCGGGCCGGCTATGCCGCCATGGGGCGCCTGCTCCTGAAGCTGGCCCAGGACACGGCCCAGGGGCGGATCATGAGCGTCCTGGAGGGCGGCTACAACCTGGAGGTGCTGGCCGACTGCGTGGAGGATCACCTGCGCCTGCTCATGGGCCGGGAGCTGAAAAAACCGGCGGAAGCCGCGGAAGCCTGAAATCCGGCGGAATTTCCTTGACATCCCCCGGATTTCCGTGGTAAGGAGGGGCATCTTTCTGGTTCGGGCGATGCTGGCAGTGTCCGGGGAATCTCGTTGAGGACGTGAAAAACGACGGTGGGGCGTGTGCCCACCGTTTTTTTTCTGGCCCCCCCGCTCTTGTTGCCGGCAGACGGACGTGGCGTTTCAGTCAGGAGGAAGTATGCGGTACACCGGCAAGGTCAAGTGGTTCAATGAGGCCAAGGGCTACGGCTTCATCCAGCGGGAGGAAGGGCCGGACCTCTTCGTGCACTACACCAACATCGTGGGCAAGGGTTTCCGCACCTTAAAGGAGAACGATGAGGTGGAATTCGAAGTGAACGAAGGGCCCAAGGGCCTCCAGGCCGTGAACGTCACCAAGGTCTGATCCACCGGAAAGGGGCCGGAGGGAGTTCCCCCGGCCCCTTTTTTGCTTGCCGGACAGCACTTCCTGGAGGCCGGGCCTTCCCGCCCGGCGTCCCCGGGTGGTCGTCAGGCGAGGCCGATTTCCTCGTCGGTGAGGTAACAGGCGGGGTCCGGGGCCCAGAGATCCCCGGTGACCGCCTCGGCCCGCACCCGGAAGTTGCCGGCGCAGAGGTCCAGCCAGCGGCAGCGGGCGCAGCGGCCGGTGACATAACGTTTCTTGTCCTTGAGTCTGGCCATCAGGGGCTCCGAGAGGTCGGTCCAGATCTCACTGAAGGGGCGCTCCCGCACGTTCCCGAAGGAGTAGTGCCGCCAGAACTGGTCGGCGTGCACCGAGCCCTCCCAGCTGACACAGCCGATGCCCCGCCCGGAGTTGTTCCCTTCGTTCATCTTCAAAAGCTCCAGCACCTGGGCGGCCCGCTCCGGATCCTCCTTCAGCAGCTTCAGGTAGATGTAGGGGCCGTCGGCGTGGTTGTCCACGGTGAGGACCTCCACCGGGCGGCCGACGTCGAAGAGGCGGCGGGTGCGGGCGCAGATGAGGTCCACCAGCTCCCGGGTCTCGGCGTGGCTCAGGGCCTGGTCCAGGAGTTTGCTCCCCCGGCCGGTGTACACCAGGTGGTAGAAGCAGATGCGGGGGATGTCGAACTCCTCCACCAGGTCAAAGATGGCGGGCACCTCCCGGTAGTTGAGACGGCTCACGGTGAAGCGCAGCCCCACCTTGAGGCCCGCCTCCTGGCAGTGCCGCACCCCCGCCATAGCCGCGGCGAAGGACCCGGGCTGGCCCCGGAAGCGGTCGTGGGTGGGCTGGGTGCCGTCCAGGCTGATGCCCACATAGGAAAGCCCCAGGGTGCGCAGGCGGCCGGCCACCTCCCGGGTGATGAGGGTGCCGTTGGTGGAGATTACCGCCCGCATCCCCAGGCTCACGGCCCGCTCGATGAGCTCAAAGAGGTCCTCCCGCATCAGAGGCTCGCCCCCGGAGAAGAGCACCACCGGCACCCCGAACCCGGCCAGGTCCTCCAGCAGGGCCAGCCCTTCTACGTGGCTGAGCTCCTCCGGGGCCGCGCCCGCGGTGGCCTGGGCGTAGCAGTGCAGACACTTGAGATTGCAGCGCCGGGTGACATTCCACACCACCACCGGCTTTTTGTCGGCGGAAAACTGGAGCAGGTGTGAGGGCAGCTCCCGGGCCCGGCGGGCACCGTGGCCGTAGCGCAGCACATCCCCCGCCTCCACCGCGCCGCAGTATAACTTGGACACCCCGACCATGCGGTCTCCTCTTATGGAGCGGGAAGGGGCCAGGGAGCCCTCCCCACGCCCCGCTCCCCCGTTGCAGGCCCTTCCCCCGGAGATCGGTGGATGAGGCCGGCCGATTGCCGGTCCGGCGAAGCCAAAACCCATGTGTGGGGTTATGGGAGGGTTCAGGGCCCTGGCTCCTGCCCCGAATCACCCTTTTCACCCACCCGGCTTACTCCCGGAACAGGGTCTTCTGGTAGTGCTGCCGGATCAGCTCATTGAGGTAGCCGTCCAGGTCCTGGATGGCCTCCCGGGTGAGGAGGAAGACGTCCTGGGAGGTGCGATCCCGGACCAGCCTCAGGGCGTATTCCAGGTCCTTGGCCAGCCCCTGGCAGATCTGGCGGGCGGAGGTGTTCTCCGCCACCGCCTGGCGCAGGATTTCATCCAGGGCCTCGTCATCGAAGTGGATCTCCAGGAGGTGCTCCTCGAAGAATTTCTCCTCGAAGCGGCGCACTTCGTGGAGGAGCCGGGAGACTTCCTCCAGGGCGGCTTTGAGATCGCCGTCCAGACCCAGGTACTGGTCGATGATGAGCTCCACCCGGGCCGCGGTGAGGGGCAGCCGGTAGAGGGTGAGGATCTCCTGCTCCCGGCGGCGGATGGACTGCCGGAGGAGCTCCCGTTCCCGCAAGGCCGCAGCCTCAAAGCGCTCAGCGTAGGCCGGGTCGTCGGGATGGGCCAGGAGGCGCTCCAGTTCCTCCTCGGGGTTGGTGACCACTTCGGGGGTGACCACCAGGCGGCGGATGGGGGTGGAGGGCAGGCGCTTTTCGAAGTTGATGAGCACCCGCTCGATGACGCTCACCAGCCCCCGGGCGCCGGTCTTGTGGCGGGCGGCCCGCTCCGCCAGGAGGCGCAGGGCCTCGTCCTCGAACTTGATGTCGATGCCGTAGGCCTTGAAGTCCCGCTTCTTGCTGTTGATGATGGGATTGTTGGGGTTGGCCAGGATCTCATAGAGATCCTCGGCGGTGAGCTCCTCCAGCACCGCGATCACCGGCAGGCGGCCCACAAATTCGGATTCGAAGCCGTACTTGATGAGGTCCTGGGCCGTGACCTGCTTGAGGAGGTTCTGGGTGTATTCCTTGGTGGTGGCCTTGACCCCGAAGCCGATCTCCTGCTTGGCCAGCCGCTCCTTGATGATCTTGTCCAGCCCGTTGAAGGCGCCGCTGACGATGAAGAGGATGTGCCGGGTGTTGATGGTGCGCTTCTCTTTCTTGCCGGTGCGGCGGTAATGCTCGATGGCCTGGATCTGGCTCACCGGATCGTGGGCCACCTTGAGGTCCACCTCGGTCTCCTCCATGGGCTTGAGGAGGGCCCGCTGCACCCCGGTACGGGAGACATCCGGCCCCCAGTAGGAGTGGGAGGAGGCGATTTTGTCGATCTCATCCAGATAGATGATGCCGTATTGGGCCAGCTCGATGTCGTCGTCCGCGGCGTGCACCAGATCCCGCACCAGGTCTTCCACATCGCCGCCCACATAGCCGGTCTCGCTGAACTTGGTGGCATCCCCCTTGACGAAGGGCACCCCCAGTTTTTTGGCGATGAGCTTGACGAGATAGGTCTTGCCCACCCCGGTGGGGCCGATGAGGATGATGTTGTTCTTGATGGCGCCCACCCCGGGTTCCGGTTCCCGGCCCCGCTCCAGGAAGTGGCGGATGCGGTTGAAGTGGGTGCAGACCTTGGTGGCCAGGATGCTTTTGGCCTCGTCCTGTTTGATGACGTATTCGTTGAGATAAGCCTCCAGCTCCTCCGGTTTGAGGGAGAAGTTGATGCGGCTGAGCTTGCCGGCGCGGGCGCGCTCCCGGGAATCCCTCTCCCCGTGGAGCGTGGTCTGGGCAGTCACGATGTCAAAGCCCCCGTTTTCGGTGCAGGATGTCCGCTTCCCGCCCGGGGGGGCCGGAAACGGCGGCGCTGATGTCTATCCATGCGCTCTCCTACATTATATGCCCTCCCGGGGGTGGCCGCAAGGCCGCCGCGGGCGGAGGGGCCTTTCCCTTTCGGCCCGGTTCGGTCATAATTATGAGCAGCGTGTGAGCCTGATCCGGCAGGGCGGACCTGCCCTCCGGAGGGGTGCCGCCGGCGCGGACGGGGACAGGGAAGCCCCCCGTCCGATGGCGGGGGAGCCTCGCCCGTGGCTGCAAGGGAGACCATGCAGGAGAAGTCCCATCTGGTGGAGAGGGAGGTGTGGGTGGAGAACCGCCTGGGCATCCATGCCCGGCCGGCCACCCAGATTCTGAACCTGGCCCGGCAGTTTGAGGCGGAGATCCTCCTGGAAAAGGAGGGCCTGGTGGCCAACGCCCGGGAGCTCCTGGCGGTCCTGGCGCTGGACTGCCCCCAGGGCACCCGGCTGGTGGTGCGGGCCCAGGGCGCCGATGCCCGGGATGCGGCCCATGCCATGGTGCAACTCTTCGCCCGCAAATTCGGGGAGACATGAGCGACACCGCCCGCATCCTGACCGGCATCCCCGCTTCCCCCGGCATTGTGGTGGGCCGGGCCCGGGTGGTGAGCGATTTCGGCGACCTGCAGGCCGCCTTCCGCCTCCTGTACACCGACCAGGAGCGCCAGGCGGAGGTCCGGCGCTTCCAGGAGGCGGTGGAGCAGGCCCAGGCGGACCTCACCCGCCTGAGGGACCGGGTGGCGGCCGAATTCCCCGAACACACCCACCTCCTGGAACTGCACCTCCTCATCCTCAAAGACCAGATGCTCTACGATGAGCCCCTGCGGCTCATCCGGGAGGAGAACCTGAACGCCGAATGGGCCCTGCACCGGGCCTATGAGCGGGTGCGGGAGCTCTTCAGCCGCATCGAGGACCCCTACATCCGGGGGCGCATCCAGGATGTGGAGTCGGTCTACCGGCGGCTCATGGGCATCCTCATCGGCCAAAGCCCCCGGCGTCTCATCCCCCCCGGCGAGGAAGTCATCCTGGTAGCCCGGGACCTGTCCCCGGCGGAGACCACCCAGATGGCGGGCTCCGGGGTGGTGGGCTTCATCACCGAGCGGGGCGGGCGCACCTCCCATACCGCCATTCTGGCCCAGTCCTTTGAGATCCCCGCGGTGGTGGGGGTGGACAACGCCATCCGGGAGATCGCCCCCGGCGAAGAGATCATCCTGGACGGCCTCTCCGGCCGGGTCATCCTCCATCCCGATGTCGAGGTTCTGGAGCGCTATCGCCGGCGCCAGGAGGAGTTCGCCGCCTTCCGGGAGGAGGTCACCACCACCGCCGCGGAGCCCGCCACCACCCCCGACGGCTTCGCCACCCGGGTCATGGCCAATATCGAGCTCCCGGAGGAGGTGCACCTGGTGGGCCGCTACGGTGCCGACGGCGTGGGGCTCTACCGCACCGAATTTCTCTTCCTGCGCCTCCGGCACCTCCCCACAGAGGAGGAGCTCTTCGAGGACTACCGCAAGGTGGTGGCCGCCCTGGCCCCCCGGCTGGTCACCATCCGCACCCTGGACATCGGCGGCGACAAGTTCCTGCACCGCACCGACTATGTGCCGGAGATGAACCCGGCCCTGGGGCTGAGGGCCATCCGCTTCTGCCTGAAGGAAAAAGACATCTTCCGCCGGCAGCTCCGGGCCATCCTGAGGGCCTCGGCCTTCGGCCGGGTGCGGGTCATGTTCCCCCTCATCAGCAGCGTTCGGGAGGTCCGGGAGGCCCGGGCTCTCATCGAGGAAGTGAAGGCGGAGCTCCGGCGGGAGGGCCTCCCCTTCGATGAGGAGATGCCGGTGGGGGCCATGATCGAGGTGCCCGCGGCGGTGACCCTGTGCCAGATGCTGGCCCCGGAGGTGGACTTCTTCAGCATCGGCACCAACGACCTTATCCAGTACGCCTTGGCCATCGACCGGGGCAACAAGCAGGTGGCCGCCATGTACCAACCCTTGCACCCGGCGGTGCTGCGCATGGTGCTCCAGGTGGTGACCGCGGCCGGGGTCTCGGGGGTGCCGGTGGCCATGTGCGGGGAGATGGCCGGCGACCCTTTGCATCTCCCCATCCTCCTGGGCCTGGGAGTCTCCGAGCTCTCCATGAATCCCCTGGCCATCCCGGTGATCAAGCGGGTCATCCGCTCCATCACCCTGGCCGAGGCCCAGACCATGGCCTCCCGGGTCCTGGAGATGGTCTCGGTGGAGGAGATCAACGCCTACGCCAGCCGGTTCCTGAAGGAGCGCTTCCCCGAGATCTACCGCTTCGGCTCCGCCCTGGCGGGGATCTGAGAGACGCGCCCCTGGAGCCAGGCGGTCAGCGCCTCCGCCCCGGGGCGGAGAAGGGGAAGGGGTCCTCCGGGTCCGGGGGCCTCAGCCTTCCCTTTCTTGTGGGGGGGGAAACCGGAGCCATGATATATTAATGGCTCAAAGGCCCGCATCTCCTCCCGGGTGAGGGGGAGAGGGCCTGGGGGAGGGAGAGGGGCATCGCTCCCCGCCTCGGCTTCCAAAATCCAGGGGAGGGCCCAGAGTCACGCCCATGCCCGTCAAGCCCGAACACATCAAGCTCGTCTGCCGCAACCGCAAGGCCTACTTTGAGTACACGGTGGACGGGCTCTATGAAGCCGGCCTGGTGCTGACGGGCACGGAAGTGCAGTCCCTGCGCCTGGGGAAGGCCAACATCGAGGATGCCTACGCCCGCTTCCGCAACGGCGAGCTCTACCTCTTCAACTCCCACATCAGCCCCTACCCCTTCGCCAGCACCGACAACCACGAGCCGGACCGCCCTCGGAAACTCCTGCTGCATCGCCGGGAACTGAAGCGCCTGCTGGGGAAGCTGCAGGAGCGGGGCTACACCCTCATCCCCTTGAAGCTCTATTTCAAAAACCAATACGCCAAAGTGGAGCTGGCTTTGGCCAAAGGCAAGAAGAAGGCGGACAAGCGGGAGACCATCCGCCGCCGGGAGGAGCAGCGGGAGCTGGAGCGGGCCCGGAAAAGACGCTATTGAGGAGTGACCCGGAGCTTTGGGAGCGACGGCCAGGGGTGGCGGCCCCGGGCCTCTCCCTTCGGCTCCCCCCGACCCCGCCCCCGCGGCCGGAGAAGGCATGAACATCTTTGAGCGCATCGCCGAAAACAAGATCCTGGAGGCCATGGAGGCGGGGGCCTTCAACAACCTGCCCGGCAAGGGCCGCCCCCTGAAGCTGGAGGACGACAGCCACGTCCCCCCGGAGTTGCGGTTGGCCTACCGCATCATGAAGATGGCGGACTGCCTGCCCCCGGAGCTGGAGCTCAAAAAGGAGATTTTGCAGCTGCAGGACCTGCTGGCGGCGTTGCCGGATGAGAAGGCCAAGCTGCACCACATGCGCAAACTCAACTTCCTGGTGATGAAGCTGAGGATGATGCGCAAGACCTCGCCGCTCCTGGAGGAGCACGAGGTGTACACCCCCAAGATCATCGAGCGCCTGGAGGCGGGGCGGCCACAGGCCCAGGCATCCGCGGCCAAATGAAGCTGCGTCTGGAGCATCCCTGGTTCCGGCGCACCGCCCCGCCCCTGGTCCGGGGTCTGTGCCGGCTCCTGTTGGCCACCTGCGTTCACCGGGTGGCGGCCCACCCCGAGGCCCTCACCTGGGTGAGATCCGGGGCCCCCTTCATCTTCACCGCCTGGCACTGCCATCTGCTGAGCACCATCTTCGCCTGGCCGCGCCTGGTGCCGGCGGCAAAACCGCCGGTGCTCATGGCCAGCCCCAGCCGGGACGGGGAGTTTATCGGCGAGGTGGCCCGGGGCCTGGGGTTCATCGTCTGCGCCGGCTCCCGGCACAAGGGAGGGCTCCAGACCCTGCACACCCTGGTGGACTACCTGCGGCAGGGGCACCCCGCCGGGCTCATCGCCGACGGCTCCCGGGGCCCGGCCCGCCGGGTGCAGAAAGGCGTCCCCTATCTGGCCCGGGAGGCCCAGGTGCCCATTATCCCGGTGGCGGCGGCGGCCAGCCGGAAATTCACCTTGAATACCTGGGACCGCTTTGAAATCCCCTGGCCGGGCTGCCGCCTGACCTACGCCGCCGGGCCCCCCCTCTGGGTGCCGGCGGGCGCCCGGGCCGCCGAACTGGAGGAGCGCCGCCGGGCTCTGGAAGAGTCCCTGTCGCGCCTGGCGGCCGCAACCCGGTAATTTTTTTGCCCTCCGCGCCGAAAAATCCGCTTCAGGCAGTTGCCCTCCCCGGTGTATGTGTTACATTTAAAAAAAAGAAGGAATATTCACTATATCATGCGCTTCGACGAACTGCACAGCCATACCCTGGAACGCTTGGGCACCCCTGAGGCCAACGCCCGGGCCCAGGAACTGGTGCGGGACCGGCAGGTCCTTTACCCCTACCACAGCCCCGAGCGGCTGCACGCCGTGGTGATGGAGGAAGAGCCCTTCCCGGTGGAGGTGCGTCTCCGGGACGAGCAGCTCAGCTTTGAGTGCCAGTGCCCCACCTTTGCCGCCGGCGAGAATTGCCACCATATCCTGGCCCTCCTCCATGCCTGGGTGCAGCAGCCCCAGAAATTCCTCCACCAGGCCGACCTGAGGGAGCGGCTGAAAAAATACTCCAAGAAGGATCTGGTGGACATCATCCTGGAGCTGGCCGCCAAGGTGCCGGAGACCCGGGCCGTCCTCAAGGAAGAGGAACTGGAGCTGGAGGAGATCCTGGAATCCGTGGACGCAGTGGTGGAGGAGGTCCTGGAGGATTCCCTGGAAATCTCCGAGGCCGAGGAGCGCTTCCGGCGCACCCAGGCCCAGGCGGACCGGCTGGCCCAAAGCGGCCGCCTCTCGGAGGCCCGCTCCATTTACTTCTATCTCCTGGACAACATCCTGGCCCTGGAAGAGCGCCTGGGGCAGGCCCTCTTCTCCCCTGACCTCAAAGGCGAACTCTTCGAGGAATATGTCCAGTTCATCCACGAAGACCGGCAGCTGGAAAAAGAGCTGGTACAGCAGGAGCTGGAGCAGCTGGAGAGCCGGGCCGCCATCAGCCAGGGCGAGTTTGACCTTAGGGAGATCAAGCAGGAACTTTTAGGCGCCGCCTGAACCGCGACTTCCCGCCGGCCGCTTTTCGGCCTTGTCCCGACCCATCACCTCCGGGTGGTGGGTTTTTTTCTGCCTCCCCGCAGGCGGCTTGGTGGTGGCGAGCGTAAATGGCGCCCCGGGGCCGGGGGGAAAACCGCCGGGGTTGGCCCTCTTCCCTACCCCTCGCGCTGGCGGGGGGCCTCGGTGGGTGCCGCAGCGGGGGCCCGCTGGGCGTGCGCCGCCAGGATGGTCAGGCGGTAAATGTTCAGCAGCGACAGGAGGAAGGACAGGATCAGGGGGCCGATGATGAAGCCGATGACTCCGAAATAGGATATGCCCCCCAGGATGCTGAACATGATAAAGATGGCGGGGGTGGGCCGGGTGCCCTTCATCAGCCAGGGCTTCAGCAGGTTGTCGATGCTGCCCACCACGAGGATGAAAAAGAGGGCCAGGCCCACGGCTTTGGTCCAGGCGCCCTGAAAGATGAGATACACCACCGCCGGCACCCAGATGAGGGCAGCCCCCACCACCGGGATCACCGAGGCGGGGATCATCACCGTGCCCCAGAAGGCCGGCTGGGGCACCCCGGTGAGGTAAAAGCCCACGCCCCCCAGGGCCCCCTGGATGAAGGCCACCACCACCGTGCTCCACAGGGTGGCCTTGATGGTGGCCTCCATCTCCGCCAGGATCTCCTCGTTGTGGCGGGGATCCAGCGGCGAGAGGTTCTTGATCTCCTCGATGAAGTCCTCCCCCTGAAGGAAGAGAAAGAAGGTCACAAAGAGGATGAGGGCCAGGTCCATCAGAAAGCCGGTGAAGCCCTTGAGGAGGCTGACGGCGTTGGTGTAAATGAAGGCACTGGCGTTGGTGAGCACCGTCTTGACCACATCTTCCAGCTTGAACTGCTCCGGCGGCAGGGGCAGGTTGAGGCGCTTCAGGAGCTCCTTGACCGCGGTCACCTTGCTCGTCAGGTATTGCCACAGGGCGCCGCTCTCCAGGCCTTTGCTCACCCAGGCGCTGAACTCCAGGGCCTGGTTGGCGATGATGCTCACCAGGGTGAAAAGCGGCAGAAGAATGACCAGGGCCAGGAGCAGGCAGGTGAGGAAGCTGGCCAGGGCCCGCAAGCCGAAGAGCGCCCGGGTCAGGCCCCGATGCAGGGGCCGGGCGGTGAAAAACAGCACCAGGGACAGGAAGATGTCCGTCAGGTAGGGCTTGATGATTTCGTAGGAATAATAGAGGACCAGGAGGGTGAGGGCCCCGAAAAAGAGGCGGGCAAAGCGGCTGGGGAAGTCCTGCCAGTCCTCCAGGGGCGGACCGCCCGGCGGGGCCGGGGCGGTCTCCGGCGGTGGCGGCGCTAGTTGGGATTCCTGCCGGTCCATCATGCCCCACGACCCCGGGAGCGGGGGCCGAAGAGCGGCGGCCCCTCCCGGGAGGCTGCATAAGAGTCCCGGGCAGGCGGGACCGCGGTGGCTCCCCGCCCGCCCCGGATCACTGCCGTATCCGTCTCACTTCATCAGCCGGGCTTCGGCCGCGGCCCAGTTGATGTTGTCAAAGAAGGCCTGGATGTAGTCGGCCCGCTTCAGGCCATAGTCGGTGATGAAGGCGTGTTCGAAGACGTCCATGATGAGGATGGGCAGCCCGCCGGCCAGATGCCCCACATCGTGTTCATTGATCCACAGATTGAAGAGGCGGCCGCTTTCCGGGTCCTGGACCAGCACCGCCCAGCCGATGCCCCGCATCATGCCGGTGGCCTTGAAGTCCTCGGCCCACTTGTCATAGCTGCCGAAGTCCTCCTGAATCTTTTTCATCAGGCGGCTGTCCGCCTTGAGGGGCTCTTTCCCCCCCAGGTTGCCGAAGTAGAGCTCATGCAGGCGCATGCCGTTCAGCTCCCAGCCGAAGCGGCGCTTGAGCTCCGCATAGGCCGGCGTCCCCCCCTGGCCCTGGGCCGCCAGTCTGGCCAGCTCCTCGGCCAGGAGATTGGCATTCTTGACATAGCCCTGATAGAGGGCGAAGTGCATCTCCAGCAGCTTGTCGCTGAAGCCCTTCATGCCCTTGAGGTGAGAAAAATCCTTGGCCACATAGCCCTTGGCCCCCTGACTGGCGCCGCAGGCCATGAGCAGCCCGGCCACCAGGGCCGCCAGCAGCATCACCCGCTGAACCTTATGCATAACTGCCTCCTTCCCTTGGCCGAATCCACCGGCGACTCGGAACGCGAGAGCCTCGGCGGCAAAAAACCCTCCGGGTGGGGGCCCGGGGTCGCCAACCCCTGGAGCCTTCCCTCACCCCTCATCCCCACCCCCTCCCCGGGAGGGGAGGTTATCGGCAGACCGGGGGCCCCGCTCCCCCGGAGTTGCGCCCCGCCTTATCATACCACATTCACCGGGGCCGCCACACCAGCCGGGCGTCCACCGCCCAGCAGCCGTGAGGGGTGGCCAGGACCGGATTGAGGTCGGCCTCCGCCAGCCCGGGCTCGGCCACGGCCAGACGGGAGAGGGCCGCCAGCATCCGGGCCAACGCCTCCAGATCCACCCCCGGCTCGCCCCGCACCCCGGTCAGCAGCGCCGAGGCGCGCAGGGAGGTCAGAAGCTCCCGGGCCTGGGTCTCGGTCACCGGGGCCAGGGTCTGGGCGGTGTCGGCCAGGACCTCGGTGTAAATCCCGCCGAGGCCGCAGACCACCACCGGCCCGAAGGTGGCATCCCGTTTGATCCCCAGAAGCACCTCCCGGCCGGAGAGCTGCTTCTGCACCAGGATGCCCTGGGGATCCTGACCGCCGGCCGCTTCCCGGGCCCGTGGCCACAGCGTCGCCCAGCCCGCCTCCACCGCTTCCGGGTCCGTCAGCCCCAGGAGCACCGCCCCGGCCTCCCATTTGTGCACCAGGGCCGGGGAGACGGCCTTCAGCACCACCGGGAAGCCCAGCTCCCGGGCCGCAGCCACCGCTTCCCGGGGGGTGGCGGCCAGCCGGCCGGGGGCCACCGGCAGCCCCTGGCGGGAGAGATACTCCAACGCCCCCTGCCCCAGCAGGATCCGGGGATCGGCCGCCCCGGCCGCCGCCGGCAGCGGGAACTCCTCCGGCGGCTGGCGCCGCAGCCGCTCCCAGGCCGCAAGGCGGGCCAGGGCCCGCACCGCCCGCTCCACCGCCACATAGCAGGCCACTCCCGGCACCTCCGCCAGTTCCTGCATGACGTGGTCCCGGCCGTCCCCGTAGAGACAGAGGACCAGGGGCTTGCCGAAGCGGGGGAGATCCAGCTCGGCGATGAACTCCCGAGGCCGCACGATATTGGCGTGGAGCGGCGAGGCCAGGGCCGGCAGCATGCACAATACCCCGTCGATCTCGTCCGCCGCCAGAAAGCCCTGGACCGTCTCTTTCGCCGCCAGCAGGTAATCCCCGGTCTTCATGCCGATGGGCCACAGGTCCACGGGGTTGCCCAGGCGGTGCCAGTAAGGGCCCAGGGGCTCCACCGCCCGGCGCACCGCCTCGGGGAGGGGTCCGGCCTCCAAACCGGCGGCCTCCAGGGCATCCAGGGCGATGATCCCCAGAGCCCCGCTGGGGGTGGCAATCCCCAGCCGGGGACCCTGAAGGGGCGGCAGCTTCACCAGAGCCCGGAGGGTGTCCTTGAAATCGGTGGTGTCCCGGGCCCGCAGCACCCCGGCCCGGGCAAAGGCGGCGCTGAAGACCTGATCCTCGCCCACCAGGGAGCCGGTGTGGGACAGGGCCGCCCGGGCCCCGGCGGCGCTGCGGCCGGTCTTGAGCACCACAATGGGCTTTTTCCGGCCCACCCGGGAGGCCACCTGGAGAAACCGGCGCCCCTCGGGGAGGCCCTCCATGTGCAGGGCGATGACCCGGGTTAAGGGGTCCCCCTCCAGATATTCCAGGACCTCGGCGAAACTGACGTCGGCGGCGTTCCCCAGATCCAGGGCCTGGCCCAGCGGTCCGGTGAAGGATTCCGAGCCCACCTGGGGGGCGCCGCTTTGGGCCACCAGGGTGAGCGGCGGCGGGTGGGCCGGCCGGGAGAGGTCCACAAAAGCGGTGGTGAAGCCCACAAAACTGTTGAGGCTGCCCATGGTGTTCGGACCCACCAGCCGGGCGCCCGCGGCCCTGACCTGGGCCACCAGCTCCGCCTGCAGCTCCCGGCCCCGCTCATCGGCGTCGCCAAAGCCCTGGGAGATGACCACGAAGCGCTTCAGGCCCCGGTCCAGACACTCCTTGACCGCCGGCAGCACCCGGTCCCGGCCGAGGGAGATGACCGCCAGCTCCGGGACCTCCGGCAGGTCCGCCACCCGGCGGTGGACCGGGTGGCCCAGAATCTCGGTGGCCTCGGGGTGGACCACGAAGATCTTCCCCCGGTAGCCATAGCGCAGAAGCATCTCCAGGCCGTTGTAGGCCCCCACCCCGGTGGCCCGGGGCACGCCGACCAGCAGCACGGAACGGGGGTCAAAAAAGGCGCGCATCGCCGCTCAGCTTCCGGTGATGTCTGCTGGGGAAGGCCACCAGGCGGCAGCCTCCCATCCTCACCCGCTCCCCCGATGGTTAGTCCGCAGGGGGAGGGCAGGAGGCTGGCCCGCCCTTCCCTCACAAGCGTTCGCAGCTTTCCAGGGTGTTCAGTTCCTGGAAGCCGCAGCTCAGGCAATACCTGAGCTCATGGGTCAGTTTGTCGATGGAGCTGCTGTACAGGCTCAGGCCGGCGGCCCGCAGCAGCCCCACCGCCCCGCAGACCGGACAGGCGGCCTCGGTTCTCCAACAGTAGCGGAGGAGCAGGTTCTCCGTCAAGCGGGCGGTGGCCTGCAGGAACTTTTTCACCTCCACCGGGGTGAGGTTGTGCCGGAAGGTCTCCATCAGGCTGCGGCCGGGAAGCTCCTCAGGAGGCCGGGGCCCCTCCCGGCGCCCCGCCCCGGGGAGCCATTATTTCCGTCCCGCCTCCCGGCACAGGAAAAGCCGCCCCGGAACCGAAGCGGCCCCCCGGATGTGGTCCCCGCCCCCTCACAGGGCGGCTCCCACCTCCGCCAGGGTCTGGAAATAGATGCGCCGGATGCGGTCCAGACGCGTCTGAAAACAGAGCCCCAGCTCCATGCAGGCATTATAGAAGGTGGCGGGATGAAATTCCAGGGTGAGGAGCCGGGCGGTGGTCTCCTGGGTGAGGTCCTGGAGCTCCTTGAGGCGCTGCCGGGCCTCCTCCAGCCCGGCCCAGAGGGGCAGGAGCACCAGATCGGCCTTGTCCTGCAGGCGGGCGATCTCCCCCTGCAGGGCCTGCAGGGGGCCGGGGGCGGCCTCGCTCACCGTCTCCTGCACCACCTCCACTCCCAGGCGCTCCAGGAAACGCACCAGGAACTCCCGGGCTTTGTGGTCCCAGGTGGACAGCGACCAGATATCCGCCGGGATGCCCACCCGGGTCACCCGGCGGCGGGAGGGGAGCCATTGGCGCAGCTGCCGCACCCGGGCCAGGAGCTGCTCCTTGAGCTGATTGGGATAACTGGCCCTCTTCCAGGCATGCCGGGTGAGCAGCCGGGCGTAGGTCCACAGCTGCACCCCCAGAAAGTCCCCCTTAAGCAGGCGGCCGGCGATGGCGGGCCAGCTGTAGTAGCGCCGCATGGCCCGGACGGTCTCGTACTGCAGCTCATAGGCGGTGAAATGCCGGGGCTGGAATACGGCATGGTGACCGTCATACAGGCTCCAGTCGCGGCAGAGGATGCGGCCGGCCTGCTCCAACTCGGCAAAGACCCGGGTGCCGGGCACCGGGGTGAGGATGAGGTATTGCAGGGAATCGAGGTGCACCTCCCGGGAAAAGGTCACCGTATCCCGGATCACCTGAAAGTCATCCTCCTCCGCGCCGAAGACAAACATGCCGTGCACCCGGATGCCGTGGCGATGGAAGGTGTGCACCGCCTCCCGGATGCCTTCCACGGTCTGCTTCTTGTTATAGGCCTGCAGGGTGGCGGGGTTGATGGACTCCAGACCCACAAAGACGATGAAGCAGCCGCTGCGGGCCATGAGCCGGAGGAGTTCCTCATCCTGGGCGGCCTCCACCCGCACCTGCGCGCTCCACTCCACCCGGAGGCCCTCCCGCAGGATGCGCTCGCAGAGCTCCTTGATGCGCTCCCGCCGGGCGGTGAAATTGTCGTCGCAGAAAAACACGTGGGCCGCCCGGGTGCCGTGGAGGCGGAGCTCCTCCATGACCCGGTCCACGGAGTTGTAGCGGTAGGTGCGGCCGAAAAGCAGGATCACCGAGCAGAAGCTGCAGTTATAGGGACAGCCCCGGGAGGTGGCGATGGAAATATAGCGGTTGCCGGTCTTCTCCCAGCTGTGGATGAGGCGGTAATCGGGGATGGGCAGGGCGTCCAGGTCGGCCACGAAGGGGCGCCAGGGATTGAGACGCACCGTCTCCCCCTCCCGCCAGGCCAGATTGCCGATGGCCGCCAGGTCCCCGCCGTCTTGCAGGGCCGCCACCAGCTCCGGCAGGGCCTCATCCCCCTCCCCGCAGATGACATAGTCCGCGTGTTCCAGGCCCTCTTCGGGGAGAAAGCTGGGGTGGGCCCCCCCCAGCACCACCGGTATCCCCTGCCGGCGATAGAAGCGGGCCAGTTCATAGGCCCGGGGCGCGGTGGAGGTGATGGTGGAGATGGCCACCAGGTCCGGGCGGAAATCCAGGCGGCGGTAATCCGGCTGCTCGATCTCCTCCACAATGACCTTGACGTCCAGGCCCTGACGCTTCAGGATGGTGCCCAGGAGCACAGCTCCCAGGCGGGGGATCACCACCCGGCTGAAGATATGCGGCCGGGGAGCCCGGGGCTCAATGAACAGAACACGTTGAATGGGGCGGGACATGACCTCCCCCTCTGGCTGGCCCGCCGCACTGCCGGACCGCGACGGGGCGTGGATGTCGGAGAGTTTCCGGGGAAGAGAAACGGCAGGACGACAGGAGAGCAGCCGGCCGCCGCTTCTCCCTGATTATTACAGTCAATCTAAGAAGCGCGGCGGGATTTGTCAAACACTTTGCCGCCGCCGGCCGATTTTTCGGCACGCTTACGCCATCCGGCGCCGGCCGCCGCGGGGCGATAAAGAGGCATGGACTGGCAGACAGATTCCCATACCGGTGTATGGGAATCTGCCGCCGTCCGTGAGCTGAGGTCTGGGGGGGAAACTGCGGCCTTAAACGCAGCCGGTGGGCTTGGGCAGCCCCGCCATTTTGCAGGCGCCTTTCCCGGGCCCGGAGGGGAAAAGCTCGTAGATGTACTTCAGCTTGAAGCCCGTCACCTTGGACAGGATCCGCACCATGGGGGCGATGCCGTTCTTCTTGAAGTAATCCTGGAGCATGTTGATGACTTTCCAGTGGTCCTCCGTCAGCTCCGTGATCCCTTCCTGCGTCTTGACATAATCCACCCACTCCGGCCCCCAGTCATCCAGGTTGGCCAGGAAGCCGTCTTCGTCCACCTCGAATTTTTTCCCCATATGTTCCACAATGGCCATATTCTGCAATCCTCCTTGGGATATTTGTGCCGGCGTTCCTTCACTCAGGCTATGCCATTGTGAAAATTTTGTCAAGTATTAAAAAAATCCCCCGGCCCGGCGGCAGGCTTTTCCGGGCCTGCGGCCTCCCCGGGGAAGATTTTCCCCGGGTTCATGATATTGCGGGGGTCGAAGGCCTGCTTGAGGCGGCGCTGCAGGGCGATGACCGCCTCGGAGAGCTCCTGCCTGAGAAAGGGGGCCTTGAGCAGGCCGATACCGTGCTCGCCGGAGAGGGTGCCCGCCAGCCGGCGCACCGCAGCCAGCAGATCCTCCACCGCCTGCCGGGCGGCCCGGCGCTCCTCCTCCCGGCGGGCGTCAAACATGATGTTCACATGGATGTTGCCGTCCCCGGCGTGTCCGAAGCAGAGGATGGGCAGGCCCCGGGCCCGGGAGATCTCCTGCACCGCCGCCACCAGCTCCGGGATGGCCCCCAGGGGCACCGCCACATCCTCGGCGATCTTGTGGGGTTTCAGCTTCCGGGTGGCGGGGGAGACGGCCTTGCGGGCCCGCCAGAGCTCCTCGGCCTGGGCGTCGTCGGCCGGCAGGACCAGAGGCGCCGCCCCTGCGGCCGTGAGGATCTCCCGGCTGGCAGCGGTGCGCTGTGCCACATCCTGGGGGTGCCCCTCCAGGGCCACGAACAGGAAGGCGCTCACCTCCGGGGGCAGGGGAAAGGGCAGGAGATCCGCCACGCACTTCAGGGTGGGGGCGTCCAGAAATTCCAGGGAGGCGGGGGCCACCCCGGCCCGCAGTAGCCGCCCCACCCCGGCGGTGGCCGCCGCCACATCCCGGAAGCCCGCCGCCAGGGTCTGCCGGGCGGCGGGCGGCGGCACCAGCCGCAGGATGATCTTGGTGATCACCCCCAGGGTGCCTTCGGAGCCCACCAACAGGTGGGTCAGGTCATAGCCCACCACCGATTTCATGGTGCGGGTCCCGGTCTGGATGATCTCCCCGGTGGGGAGCACCACCTCCAGCCCCAGGACGTAATCCCGGGTGACCCCGTACTGCACCGCCACCGCCCCCCCGGCGCCGGTGGCCACGTTGCCGCCGATGGTGCAGAACTCGGAGCTCCCCGGATCCGGCGGGTAATAGAGCCCCTGGGCCGCCACCGCCCGCTTGAGCTCCCCGGTGATCACCCCCGGCTCCACCACCGCCACAAAGTCGGCCGGGTTGATCTCCAGGATGCGGTTCAGGCGGGTGAGCACCAGCACCACCCCGCCCGCCACCGGCACTGCCCCCCCGGCCCGACCGCTCCCCGCGCCCCGGGGGATGACCGGGAAGCGGTGTTCGTTAGCCAGGCGCACGATGGCGGCCACCTCCTCCGCCGAGCCCGGGAAGACCACCAGATCCGGCAGACACTCCAGCTCCGTGGCATCAAAGGCATAGGTCCAGCGGTCCTCCCGGTCGGTCAGCACCTGCCCCGGGCCGAGCCGGGCCTGGATTGCCTGGATGATCTTGGGATGCATCTTCTGGGTTCCGTTTTGTGACTGCCTTTTCGTGTCTGCTCCGGAGCCAAAGGGCTCTCCCCCTCATTTGCGTTTCAGGAGGCGGATATGGGAATCTTCCCCCATGGGTACCTGCCAGACCGGTTCATATCGGGAGGCGATCCAGGACATGATCCGGGCCCCATAACGGGGATCCTGTCCGAACTCCCCCACCCCATATTCCCGGGTGTCCTTCGGGATCACCACCACATATTGGGGGGGATGGTCAGCCAGGTCCTGAAGGATGGTCTCTTCCCCGTATATTATAATCTCCGGGGGCATGAAGTTGATATACTTGCTGCTGCTGGGTTTCCGGAGCTGGTAATTCAGCATCACTCCTTCGGGCACGACCAGGAAATTCTCCAGGTCCGGGAGGGTTTCCAGTCGTTTCAGCAGCTGGGCGATCGGCTCGGTGCGTGGGTCGAGTTCCGGACGGAAAGTCATGATGACATCCGGCCCTCGCCCCAGAGGAACGGATTTGTTTTGATAAAAATAAAATGAAGGGCCTGAATAAAAG
>JAILZL010000048.1 GCA_023512475.1 Syntrophobacterales bacterium | reverse complement strand
ATACCAGATTAACATTTTGGCAAACCGGGCGAAAAACTTTTTGATGGGCCGTAGGTTCTTGCTTGGTCTTCCCGAATTGCATGGCTTGCCCCAATTAGGAAAATAACCCGGCGTTGGCGTAGCGCTTGACCCACTCCCACAGGGCCAGGGCCTCCTCCTGGGCCCGGAGATACTCCTGCTGGTCCATCCGGGAGAGCTCGGCCATAAGGGCCACAGGCTCCGTCTGGGTCAGGATATTCCGCTGTTTAAGCCACTCAGCGATAATCCGGAAGGCCTGGGTGTGTTCCTTGGCGTCATCCGGTTGCCCCTGTTTGTCGGTTCCCTTGTTCAGCAAAAAGGCCAGGGTCTGGCCGAAGCCATTCTGCTTGATCCTGGCCGGCAATCCTTGGGAAAAGGTGCCGAATTTCTTGCGGTCACCCCGGAGATTTTTCACTTTTTCCAGGGCGAAGGCGGAGCGCTGTTGGGCCAGAGTGTTAGGCATGGCTGCCCTCCTTGGGGGGATGCCAGTGGACCTCCATGAGGCCCCGGCCCAAGGTGAGGTCCCCCCCGAGCTGCAGGTGGCTGGAAATGGCCGCGGTCAGGCAGTTCCGAATGACCCTGGGGTCAAGGCCGTTGTTGCCCTTGATCCGCTCCGGAGCATAAAAGACCAGGCAATAGAGAACCGAGTCTGACGGCAGCAGCTCCTGGTAGCGCAAGGAACCTTCCTTGGTGGCGCCGGTGTCAAAGTCGATGGCGATCTGGGGCTGGATTTCGGTGGCGTTTTCCACCAGGAACTTAAAATTGGCATCGGAGATAAGAAGCAAGCGGGTCACCTGGCCTCCGGTGAGGGTGGCAAAAGTCTTTTTCAGCTCCTTAATCGCCTCAGGCGAAGGACCCGTTTCCGGGGAGACGGCCAGATCTTCCAGCACTACCGGGGTGTTGATATTGCCGGCCACACACAGGAAGCCGTCCTGGCCCTGGGGCGCCAGGTCGGGGATTTCCAGGGAAAACTCGCCCAAGGCCAGATCCCGGCGCAGGCGGGCCAGCACCGCCGGGCAGGTGACCCAGACAAAGGGCGCCACCTGAGACCGCACCGGGAACGCCAGGATGCGGGCGTCGGTGAAGGCCACGGCGCCAGCCTGCCCCTTTTTGCCCTCCCCCTCTTCGGCTTGTCCGAAGACCCGCTCGGTTACTTGCTCACATTGCTTTTCCTTCTCCGGGACCGTCGGGCCATTGCTCAGATAATAGCGTTGGAACCAATCCCGGAAGGCCCCCTTCACCCCGGAGGCCTGCACCATGGGCCAGCGGGTGTGCCGCTCCCGCTGGATGGGCAGATCCACCGCGCCGATGGCCTGGCCGGAACCGGCATGCAGGGGCGTGATGGCATACAACACGCACAATTGAGTAAGTCTCGGATCAAAAAGCATATGCACACCTCCTGGACTAAAGCGGCAGGAAGCCGAAAGGCAGGTTCCCTTCCGGGTGATGGATGACGGTGCCCGCGGGGAGATAGGCAGTCACCGGCTTGTGAAAGCCGTGTTTCACATCCCAGCCGGCCACCCGGAGAAGAGAGCCGGAAACCCGCGGGCGGCCATCCAGGCCGAACTTTTTCAGGCTGGTTAAAGGAACGGCAGTAAGGGCCAGGTGCCAGGGACCGTTCCCCTGGGGCAGGGGAGGGGCTTGAGTCAGGACTTCATAATGGACGAGGCGGTTTTCCCCCCCAAGCTGTAACAGCCCGGAATTATCCAGATAGGCAGGCGCCAATTCCTCTGACAATCCCAAAAGGAGCTGGACCCCGGGGGCCAGGCGCTGGTGGGCGGCCAGATACAGATGACCCCGCCGGGGCCGGCGATGGGCTTCCAGGGCGATGCCCATCCGCTTCTCCGGCTGGGTAAAAACCCTCTGTTCCATTAGTAGCGGCACTCCCGAAGGAACTTTGCTCAGGCACTCATACTGTTTAAGCTTCCCCTGCCCTTTTTTCATCACTTCAAAAGCCGCCCGATTGGCCCAACGGCCGATGACACTTTTCAGGTCGCTGGCCAGGGGCTTTTTCACCCAGACCGGCCGGGGCACGGTGCCTTTCAGGGGCAAGGCGGCGAACATCTCGTCCGGGAGGTCAGCTCGTTGGACGTCTATACAGCTTCCCCCCTTCCCATTGGCCGCAAACCAATGAGCCGGGGCCGGGAAGAAACATTCTTGCTGGGTATTTTGGAGGGTGGCCAGCAAAATCGGCCCGGCCACCTGAAATCCGGGCTGGTAGGATTCCTCAATGGTCTCGGGCGGTTTCCCTAACAAGGGGTAGTCGTTATGAATTTCCTGGATGTTCCCGGACACCCAGTCCTTCAGCAGGTCCCGCTGGGCCAGAATGGCCGTGACCAAGGCCCCCACCAGAGTGCTGGGGAGCGGCGGAAAGCGGGAGGCCACCTCATGGCTTTCGCCGGCCAGCATGGGTTCCGAGCCCCGAAAGAACAGGGTGTCCAGGGGATCCAAGCGCAGCCACTGCTTGATCTCAGGCATGAACCACCTCCTGTCCCACAGGGGCCCGCTGCCTGAGCAAGCCCACAAACCGGGCCACGATCAACGCCTCCGTCTGGATCTTCACCCTATTTTCCGCTTCGCAGTCGGATTTTTCCTTGCCGGGAGGCCGCACGGCCAGGGCCGTCACCAGACCGGCGTGATATTGCCGCCTCGGCTCTTTTTCTTCGGACTCCTCCCTTTCCGCCCGCCTGGTCCGCCAGACCTGTTTGGCCACGAAGGGCACCAGTTTCTCCGGGGCCGCCGTCGCTAAAGCCTCCAGGCCGGGGCGAAGTTCTTCCAGACTGTAAAGGAGGGAGGAACTGAGTTCCAGGTTGTCCGGGTCTCCCAAGATGGCGGCCAGTTCCAGGAAGAGGTCCGGCAGGGGGCGCTGACCGAGGCCGGCGGGCAACCCCAATTCCTCCCAGGGTTTTTCGTCCCACTGGCAGAAAAACCTTCTGGGGGCGCCGCCCCGCCGGTCCAGCTCCACCGCCAGAGCGTTGCGGCCATACCCTTTGGCCTCTTTCAGCAGCTCCTGGGCCCGCCGCATGGCGGCCGCCAAGGGCTTTTTGTGATGGCAGAGGAGAATCCCGCCGGAGATGGTGTGATCCTGCCCCAGATGCAGCAACAGACGGCCCGGCTGGGGCTGCCAGGAGCCGTGGCCCGCCTCCTGGGGCAAAGCACCAGAGGTATCCTGAAAAAGAAAGGCCTGCCGATAGCAGCGGGAAATCTCCAGGGCGGCATCCATCGCCCGGGAACCCGGCAGTACCGCACAGACATCGTCACCGCCGGCATAAATCAGCCGTCCCCGATGCTTCCTGATGATTTGCGGCACCGAGTGCAGGGAGAAATCTGCCAGGGCCTCGGAGATGGCGGCATGCACCTGGGGGGCCAGAAGCCGGGGTTGGGAAAGGAAGTTTTTTTCCTGCCAGAATTCCCGATAGTCCGAAGCAAATGCCGGGCTTGCCAGCTTGGCTTGCAGGTCCGGATGCAGCACCGACTTCCAGACGGCGCCCAAGCTCTCACCGCTCACCAGGCGTCCCAGACGGTCGCCATCCATGGTCAGGATGGCCAGATACCGGTCCTCCGCCCGGGGCGGGTCCTTGAGCTTGTCCATGGTCCTGACGAGCTCTTTGCAGATTCTGCGGGTTTCCTCCGTCTGGTCCGCAGCCTCCCGCTCCCCGGGCGTCACCTCCGGCTCCTGATCATGAAGAAAATTGGCTAGGTCCCGGCGCCAGTTTTCCCCCAGTTTTTCCCGGGGTTTCAGCTTTTGGCCCACCCGGTCCAGCCAGTCGCTCAAGGCCACCTCGGTGGTGCTGGGAAATCGCTCTCCCTCGGCGAAGTATGGTTTCAGGGGATGGTTCGCCTCCCTTTGGGTCACCCGATAGGCGAGGCGTTTGGCCAAGCCCACGGCGGACAGGCGCTCAGAATCCTTGAAATCTGCAACGGGCTGCCATTTGGCCTTGAAAGAGTCTTTGGTCTGAGGGTCGGTGTCAGAGGGGGCCCAAAAGGGGTCCCGGCCCGGCCGGGGGTTTCGGTCGCCGCCGTTCCAGGAGTAGCGCAGGATTTCCAGGTCCCCGTGCAGGTCGCATTTGATGCCCGGCTCTGGAGGGCGCTGCTCCTCCCGGTGGGTTTTTCCTGCGGCCAGAAAGCCTTGCACCAAAGCATGGCTGGGGCCGTAGTAGCCCTCCTCCCCCCTGCTCAGGCTTAAACCACCTACTCTAAGACTTTGAGCTTCCTGCCGGAATTTTATGCAGGTCTGCCAGACATTTTCCGGCAACAGATTCTGGAGCAAATCCTGTTGATCTTTCTCCAAAAGGGGCCCGGCGGCCCAGCGCAGATCCCAGGAATGCTCAAATTGGCGCCGGAATTGATCTCTTAGATAGGCATCGGTTTTCCTGGTAATGTTTTCGACCTGATGCAAAGTAGCCTCCCCCAACTTCTTCCAGGCCGCCAGGATGCCCAGGGTGACTCTTTCCGCCACCTCCTCTTCCCGACCTCCGGGCACCAGGCAGACGAACTTGTTGGGCAGGGAGGCCACCCCGCCGAAATCCTCCGGCTGGGGTTTCAGCCACTCTTTGGGTATGGCACACTCCTTACGGAGGAGCCGGTTCACCAGGGGCTGGCCGATGGGGCTGGGATAGAGCACATGGTCGGAGCCCAAAAAGTAAATCACCTGCCTGAGGCCCTCAAAGGCCAGCCACGACAGAATCAGGGAGCCGGTCCAGTAATCCCGAAGTTTCCGGGCCCGGAGGAGAAAGTCCTGCACCGGCGTGATGCTGAACACCAATAGACTGGCCCGCTTGTCGGGGGAGTCCGCATAACAGGAGGCCAGGGCCGACACCAGGGCGCAGTGCTGCCAGATGCTGTGGTCCGGAATGCGGGTGTCCGCCGGCAGCCGGTACCAGAGGCCTCCCAGTCGGGCCGCCGGATCCCGGGCCAGAATCTCCCGTAAGGCATGGTGCACCAGGTGAAAGCGGGCCGGGGCCATGTGGGTCGGCTGGCCGGAAAAGGCCTGTTCCAGGGGCTTCAAAGCCTCATCCAGTTTCCTTGTCAGAAGGGGAAAAATTTCCCTGGATTCCGCCAAGGGCCCGGAAATCTCCAGGGCCGGGACCTCGCTGACCGGATGGGTGAGTTTGGGGGCCAGGCGGAAATCCACCGCCCCGCTGTGGCGGGGGTCCGGGTCATACCCGGGCAGCCAGGCCCGGTCCAACCCGGCGGCCACCACATCGGCCCGCTGCCACAGGCCCTCATCCGGGGCCGGCAGGTGCCCAAGCTCCCGGAGCTCTTTGGCCCGCTCTGCATGCCCCGGGATGGCCAGGGCCTTGTCCGGTGGGTCATGCAGATAATGAGCCAGTTTACGATTCCAGTAATCAGGGTCGTCCCGGAATCCTGAAGCACTCATAGGCTCTCTCCATAAGAAGCAGCCCGAATGAGCAGTTGGTCCAGGCCGGCATGGACCTTTTGCCAAACACTTATTTGTTTGCTCTTGTCATTAAAGGGAGCAGGAGCCCCGGCGAACCGGAACGGCAGATGCAACACCCAGCCCACAAACTTCCCCTCCGGGGTCCGCCGCACCACAAAGCGCAACGGCGAGGCATGGCGATCGATGTTCGCCAATTTATGGTTGGTTAATGGCACCCCCAAAAGATGTCTTTCCGCAAAATTAACTATTTTTTTCTTAGAGTCTATTAGCTTTCCCGGATCCATTTTAGATATATTGTTATTCCCGGCCCGGATGGCAATATACGCTTCGGCCAGCTCCCGCATGGCCTGCTCCCAGGAACCGTGAGGCTTAGTTCGCCATAGCAGGGGCCGGTTATTATCCTTTCCCAAACAGTTGGGGTAATCCCGGTCGAAACCTTTGTGCCAGTTTTGGCTGCATTGGGCCAGCGATTGCGCCAGCTTCTCCTTGGTCCACGGCAGCCCATTTTTTATTTGAATGCTCCCCCAGCCGTTGCGGCAGCGGCCCCCCAGGGCCCCGAAGGCGGCAATCAGAGCCAGCACCGGCCGCAGCTCCTCTCTCAGGGCCCCGGGGAAATCAAGGCAGAGGGTAAAATCTGAATTCGCCGGAAAATAAGCGCGCGTTACCGTTCCATCCGGTTTCATCAGGCCCATCCCGGCCAGATAGGAGAGGGGAAGAATTTTTTTATCTGCCGGCTTGTCCAGCTCAGGGTGAACAATCTTGGGGAGATGTCCGCCCAGATTGTTTTTGGATCCTGGGGCATTTCTAATCACCATAACCTCTATCAGACTTCTGCCGCTTTCTTTTTCCTTTTCTTCCCCCGCAATACCAAATAATTTGCCTTCCTTTTTCAGCAACTCTTGATGATTGCCGCAACCCACCTGAGCCACCCGCCACCAGTAGCGCAGCAGGGCCTTGAAGGGCGCGGCCCGCCATTCCGCCTCCTGGTGGGCGTTCCCCAGAAACAGGGGCGTGAGCACCCGGCATTGCACTTCCAGGCGCTCCCGTCGGTAATGCCTGAAAAATCCAGGATTTTTGGTCTCAGCCATACCTTGCTCCTTGCGATGGGGCCGGCAGAGGCTCACTCAAGGCCGCCAGGGCGGCGTCCCCTGGTGAGAGGACGACAGCGGGGATACCTCATAAACTCGGTGGTGGCCGTACCGTCGCTGCAGCCGCCTTCCAGGCGGTCGGGGTCATTTCCCCGGGTCCTGAGGGCACCCGGGGATAGCGGCAGGCGGGGAGGGAATAAAAGGTGTGGCCCCGGGTCACGTGGGGGACCTTCCGCAGGCGGGCCAACCCGGCCTCCATCCCAGGTGCAGGGCCTCAGGGAGGATGCCCTTGCCCAGCATGCTGTCCGTGGAGGTGATTTCCCCCTCCGGGAGGCGGTCCTGGGGCGCAAGCGGGGCGAGGGCCCGGGCCGGACCCTGCCAATCCAGCCGATCGTGATGTCCCGGGCTTCTTTCAGGATTGTTCTGGCGGCTGGTCCCCACGGTGCAGATCAGGGTGGGTCCCCCCAACATCCCGCGGGACGTGGAACCCGTGCCAGGGGGCAGGCAGGCATCATCCCCCAGGAAGACGGTGAACCGGTAATATCCGAAGAGCATCAGGCTAATATTCTGAAAAAGCAAGGCTGACACCCATCCGCCTGAGGAATCCCTTGGGCACCCATGCCTGGACCTCTGTTAGCACAAAGGGTGGTCCTTGTAAACCATTTTTTTCAGAGCAGGGGCAACCGGGAAAAGGAGCTGCATGCCCGCTTGGGCGTTCAGATAGCCCCGAAGCCCCAATATTTTCATGGCGAGAACTTTTTCCCTTGCCTCCCCTCCCGGGGTGTGCTATAAGGGGGGTGAGCGGCCCTTTTTTCACAAGGGCACATTTGCGAGGCTCAGCGCCCGAATGGTGTCCGTGGCCTAACTTATTGAAATCATTAGGTGGGGCAAAAATGAGCCTCGCGAAGGGAAGCTATTGAAATGTATGGCAAATCGCCGATTTTTTCCAGATGGGTCCGCGCCTGGGGGGGGTCCCCCCCCGTGAGCCGCATTTTTGCCCCCTGGGAGCCGCACCAGTTCTGGGCGAAAAAAGGCTGGGGAATCCTTGACCCGATCAGAGGGGATTGCGACAAATCCCCGCAATTTTTTACAGATCATCCCTGCCTCCTGTAGGAATCCTTGACCCGATCAGAGGGGATTGCGACTCATCCGGCGGAGCCGGCTCTACCCCCGCAAGGCGGTAGTAGGAATCCTTGACCCGATCAGAGGGGATTGCGACTAAGGGCAGAGCGAGATGACCAAGGCAATCATCATCGTAGGAATCCTTGACCCGATCAGAGGGGATTGCGACCGATGCCACTCCGCCCGTAACATACACGGGCGGTTCCCGTAAGCCCTCAACCGACCAGGGTCCAGGGGATCCGAGGTTCCAATCCTCTCCTCCCGACCAGCGGCTCTGCAGCGGCGGCCAGCCGAGGCGGCCTGCCCGCTTTGTTTTGCCGCCGCCTCCCTCCCCGGGCGGGAATATCCGCGTCTGCCGGCCCTCAGGACCTTTTGTCCCTGCCTCCCTTCGCCGTCTGCCCCTCCGCCCGTCTTTTCCCTGGGGCGTCAGGCCCATGGCCCCGCCCGTGGCCCCACCCGCCACGGCCCCCTTGCCAGGGCCCCCGGACCGCCCCGCCCACACGGGTGCAACCCACCCTCCCCGAAATCTGTGGGGATGAGGCGGCGGATTGTGCCAGTCTGGCGAAACCGGGGCGCGGGCGGGTTCTGGGATCCCTGGCCCTCTTCCCCGAATAACCTTTTCAACTAATTGCTAAAGGGTTGGAACTGCGATTTCATTTATAATGGAGGCACGCCGGCGGAGATCCTGGCTGGACCCGCCGAGGGGGAGCGGGCCGGGACGGGTCGCCGGGCGCCGGCGGCGGCCGCCTTTCCCCCTCTGCACGCCGGACGGCGTTCTTGCCTCTCACATTTCCTGCCGGGGATCACCCCAGGAGGGCACCATGGGAAGCTTGCACGGATTGGGGCTGGAGTTTCAGGAAACCATGTCCGGCTGGCTGGGTGTGGGCCAGGAGGATTTTCTCGCCGGGCGGATCATTGGGGAACGGGAGCACACCCCCCTGCGGTTTGAGGCCACCATCACCATTGACGATCTGGAGAAGTTCATCCAGCTGGCGGAGCACGAAGCCCGGCTCACCGGTACCGTCACCTTCGCCCCCCTGGGGGGCACCTTTCCCATGGAGGACGGGGTCTTCAACCTGTTTTCGGTCAGCGCCGAGGGCATCCGGCGCATGACTTACGCCTTCCGCTTCACCGCCGCCGACGGCCGGAGGTATTTCCTCTTCGGGTATAAAAACCTCAAGGATGACCCGGGCTTTGATCTGGTGGAAGACATGACCACCCTCTTCACCCGCATCCATGCCGGGCCGGATGAGAGGGCTCCCCTCTATGGTTCGGGGCAGCTGTTTTTCGACCTCAAGGACGCCCCGGCCCTGCTGTCCTCCCTGAAAGTGACCGGGGCCGGCTGGTGGGAGCTGCACAAGAAGATCCAGGCCCGCCTGGCTTTCCTGGATTTCGCCTGGGGAAAGATCCGCCAGGAATACCTCCGGGACCTCAATCCCCTGTATGACACCGAATATGAAAATCTGGTGCTGGCGGGGAAGGTGGACCTGCAGGGAGAGCCCCGGGAATTTTTCCTGGTCTCCGGCATCCATGACCGGGATTTCCCCTGGGGGGATGGGGAGATCTTCTGGGATGTGCTGCTGGTCATCGAAGACGGCCGGGGCGGCTGGCGGCGCTTCGCGGTCACCGATCGCTTCCTTCCGGGCCTGAAGCTCAATGTCCAGGCCGGCACCTACCGTTATCAGGGGCCCCTCTATGAGCTGACCCGGGGCTATGCCGCGTCCCGCAGCGAGATGCAAAGGGGCGAGCCCTCCCTGATCCCCTGGCAGGCCGACCTGGACCTCACTTTTACCGCCACCCCCTTCCCGGTGACGCCGCTCCCCTTCGCCATCTCCCACTCCGTGCTGGCCCAGATGGCCTCCAGCCTCAAGTGGGTGCTCCGGAGCATCCTGCCGGGGGAGGCCCTCCTGGGGGTGTTCATCACCCCCCACACGGTGGCGGTGCGTGAGGGCCGGCTGGCCCTCCGCCGCACCGGGGAGGAGCTCCGGGGCGGCCTCCTGCCGGAGGGGTCCTTCGGGGAGGCGGAGCGGACCACCTTCCGCAACCTCAAGGAGCCGACCCTGCTGTATGGCTATATCTGCGCCGTGCGCCCCCAGGCCCGGGCCGCCCAAGTGCAGATCCACGCCAACTCCCTCCGGAATGAGCGGCAGCGCCTCACCAAGGATCAGTTCGATGCCTTTCTGGGCGCGGTGGTAGACCGGGTGGCCTCCCGGGAGTTCCTGCTGGAAGGGGGGACCCTGAAGGTGAGCAACCTGGGGCCCCGGGAGGAGGGGGAGGAGAAGCGGCGGCTTTTCCGCAAGCTGGGGGAGCCGGTGCTGGAGGTGAACAACGACCACTTCCCCACCGCGGTCTTTCAGCGGCGCATCATCCGGGTGGCGGATCCCGCGGGCTGGCTCTGCCTGGCCCTGGAGGAGGACATGAACCTGATGCGCCTGGAGGCGGAGAACAGCCGCCGCCAGGTGACGGTGGCGGCCATCCGGGATCCGGACAAGTTCAAGGCCCTGGAGACGGCTCTGAAGGAGAGCGGCTTCTGGGACGTGCTGGCCGCCGCCTGCCAGGCCTCCGGCAAGGCCCCGGCGGACTTCGCCTTGGTCATCAAGCCCAACTTCATGTTCGCCTACAACAAAAGCGACCGCAGCACCTTCACCGACCCGGAGTTGGTGCACCACCTGGTGCGGCAGCTCAAGGGCCGGGGCTGGGTCAACCTCACCGTGGCCGAAGCCCAGAGCACCTACGGGGAGTACTTCGACAAACGGAGCGTCCGGGAAGTGGCGCAGTACCTGGGCTACGTGACTGACGGGAGCGCCGGCTACCGGCTGGTGGACCTCACCCTGGACGAATGGGAGGAGCGCTACCTGGGGCCCCACCTGGGACTGCACCCGGTGCCCCGCACCTGGCGGGACGCCGACTTCCGCATCTCCTTCGCCAAGAACAAGACCCACGCCTACGCCTATTACTCCCTCACCCTGAAAAACATTTACGGCGCCCTGCCCCTGGCGGACAAGTTCTCCGCCTACCACACCGGCCGGGACATCTATCACACCACCATGGAGTATCTGAGGGCCTTTCCGGTCCACTTTGGCATCATTGACGCCCATCTCAGCGCCGACGGGCCCTTTGGGGTCTTTGCCGACCCGGAGCCCAACCGCACCGAGACCGTCATCGCCGGCCCCGATCTGGTGGCGGTGGACTGGGTGGGGGCCAGCAAGATGGGGCTGAATCCCAAAATCAGCCGCTATATGGAGCTGGCGGTTCAGGCCTTCGGCAAGCCGGAGATCCGGTTGGTGGGGGACCCCAACCTCTACCGGCCCTGGCTCAACGTGCCGGCGGTGATGACCATCCTCACCCATTTCGGGCTGGATGCCAACGACTACTTCGGCAATCTGCTCTACATGGCCGGGGCCTACATGGACGAAAGCCACTTCACCCACAAGTCCCGCTCGGCCTTCATGCAGGCGGCCCGACGGGCTTTGCGGCCGTTGCAGCATGCCCTCTTTCTTCAGGCCGGGGGCGAGCGCACCCTGGCCAACCGGCTCCTGAGCCGGTTTTTCACCTGGCTGGGGAGCCGGTAAGGGGCAAAGGGGTTCACCCTTAATCCGGAAAAGCCGGAGCTCAAGGCCGCCCGCCTGAGTTGCCCCTCCTGCCGGCCCACCGGTTCCTGCTGCTGCACCCCCTGGCCGCCGGCCGGTTTGGTTGCTGCGCCATGTTGGGGGCACGGGACGGCCGCCGCCCGGTTTAAAACCGTGCGTCTCAAGTTCCTGTAGAGGGGGGCCCGCGTTGAGGAGGCCGGCCGCCTCGGGCACGCCGGAGCGCCCCCGGATCGGCCTGAATCTTTCCCGGGAGAGGCCCGGCCGGGCTTAAGCGGCGGCCGTGCGCCCGCGGGCTCAGGACAGCAGCTCAGCCGGAGGCGCCTTTTCCCTGCCCCCGGAAACCCCCCGGCGGCGGGGCCGGCGGGTTCCCGGGGCCGGGAAGGGGCGGGTCCGGGAAGCCTTGCTATCTCGGGCGGTGCTGCTTAAGGAGATTTTCAAAGGTTTCCTGGGCCTCCGGGTCGGGGAGGGCCGCCTGGACCCCGCCCAGGGGCAGCCCTTCCACCTTTAAGGTGAGGAGGGCGAAGGCCGCCAGGACTTCCGCAGCCGTGAAGTTGCAATGCCCCCAGCGGATCACCGGGAGGTGCAGATAATGGCGGGCAGCGCCCCGGGCCAGGACCTTGGATAAATAAAGAGATTCGTGCCAATACGGCACCACATGATCCTGGGTGGTGTGCAGGGTGACCAGCGGAATCTGCAGGCCACCGGAGGCCTGGTATTTCTGCATCTCCCGCAGGGCCCGGCGGTCGGCCCGGAAACGTTGCACCCCCCGGTTGAGGAGGAGGTCGTTGTCCGAGCCGGAGTACCAGCGCCGGCTGTTGTCGTAGGGCTGCCCTCTGAGCTTGTCGATGGCGTCATTGGTGGCGAAGACGTTGTACCAGAGGTTGTCGGTGACGGCCCGGAGGCGGGACTCGGGGTTGGGGCCGGGGGGCACCCGGGTGACCGCCAGAAGCTGACGGGTGGCATCGGAATTACTTCCCAGGGCCTCGGTCACCTTTTCCAGGTAGCCGCCGCTCCCATACCAATTTTCTTGTAATTCCCCAGGGATAGCCACCGGACTCTCCGGCAGCACCCCCGGGAAGAAATAATCAAAGACCACCCGCACGTCCCCCCAGTAATTGATCTGCCGGGGAAGTCGCCGATGGCGGCGCAGCAGGAGAGGGCGCCGTCAAATCCGGAGGCCCGTCCTTCCGCCGCCAGGGCGGCCATGAGGCCCCCCTGGGAGACCTCCACCAGATAGATACGGGAGGGATTGCCATAGCCCGCCTTAAATTTTTCCACCAGGGCCTCAAGGTCCGCCAGACCCTCCAGCACCACCAGGCCGTTATCGCGAAAGCTGGTGACGGCAAAGGCGTATTCCAGGTCGGTGACCAGCTCCGGAATGCTGGTGCCGTCCGGCAGGACCAGCTGGTCCTCGGGGATGGCCAAGTCCCTTAAGGGGCTGACATACCCGGGGGCATAGACCAGGAGCCTGCCGTTCCAGGAAACGGGCAGGCAGATGCGATAGAGGGCGCCGGTGGGAAGTTCGCCCTCCTCGCAGTCGGCCGCCAGAGCCGGGGCGAAGTTGAGCCCCCAGACCAGCACCGACACCATCAGAACCCAAAGGCCGAATCTCTTCATGAGATCCTCCTTTTGCCCCGGGAGGTCAAGCACCGGGCGCTGCAGCTTCGGGTGGGTCGACGGGTCTTTTCCGTCCTCGGGTTGCGTTCGGCGGAAACGGTTCCCTGAGCCGCCCACCGGGCGGGTGGAGGGGAAGGGGAGGGGTGGGTAAAGCTCGCTCCGAAGGCATGAACCCCCGGACGAGGCCAAGGGTTAAGGTGCCGCTTTCCTCCGGAAGCACGCCCTCCATGGGGCCAGGAGGACGCTGGAGCCGGCAGGGGGATTCGAACCCCCGACCTGCTGATTACGAAGACGGGGGAGCCGGCAAAAAGCAATGACCCGGCCACCTGGGGGACCTTCCAGGAGGCGGTGGCCGCCTGGCAACGGAACGGCGCCGCCGGCATCGGGTTCGTGTTCTCCTCCGATGACCCCTTTACCGGCATCGACCTAGACCACGCTCTGGAGAACGGTCACCCCCGCCTGTGCGCCCAGGTGCTCCTAAACCACCTTCGGAGCTACTCTGAAGCGAGCCCATCGGGTTCTGGGCTCCATATCTGGGTTCGAGGGAAACTACCCCCCGGACGGCGCCGGTTGACCCTCCCATGTGGCCTGGGGGTAGAGACCTACGACCGGGACCGCTTCTTCACCCTCACCGGCCACCACCTGCCTGGCACCCCCCTCGCCATCGAAAACCGGCAAGCGGAGCTTGAGGTCCTCCACCGTCAATTATTTGACAACCGGGAAAAACCCCGACCCGAGGACCCCCGGTCCGGCCCCACCTCCCCCCTGGACCTGGACGACCAGGAGATCATCGACCGGGCCCACCAGGCGGCCAACGGAGCCAAATTCGCAAAACTGTGGGCCGGGAACTGGGAGGCGGCCGGCTATCCCAGTCAATCGGAGGCCGACCTGGCCCTGGCGGAAATGCTGGCCTTCTGGTGTGGCCCGGACTCGGCCCGCATCGAGCGGCTGTTTTCACAGTCTGGGTTGGGCCAGCGGGATAAGTGGCAAAAGCGGGCGGACTACCGGGATAGAACCATCCGGGAGGCCCTGGCCCGAATGACCGAATTCTACACACCAGGGGGGCAGGAGGGGGTTAAAAGGGGGGGAGGCCGGAAAGACACCCAAGGAGAGCACGGCCAGGGGCCTGAGGGAGAGACCCGACACGAGAGAAGCCAGACCCACCGGAGCGCACCCCGAAACCCAGGCATCCGCCTGGTCACCGGTGCCGAACTAATGACAATGGAGTTTCGCATGCCGATGTGGATAGTCCCCGATATCCTCCCTGAGGAATTTGTGCTTCTGGCCGCCCGGCCCAAAAAAGGCAAGAGCTTGCTGGCCCTCAATTTCGCTGTGGCAAAAGCCACGGGGGGGTGCGCCCTGAGCCGACCGGACCTTCGCCTGGAACCGGCCAAAGTGCTCTATTTGGCCCTTGAAGATCGTTTGCACCGCATGAAACAACGCTTGCAAAAATTGCTCCCCGAGGTCCCCTTCCCCGACAACCTGATAATAGCCGAGACCTGGCCCCGCCTGGACAAGGGCGGCCTGGAGGACCTGACCCTGTTTCTCAAAGAAAACAATGACTGCCGCCTGGTCGTAATTGACTCATATATCAAGGTGCGCCC
>JAILZL010000047.1 GCA_023512475.1 Syntrophobacterales bacterium | reverse complement strand
ATGCCTGGCAGAACGCAGGGTGGTTAGGGATTGCATTTTTCTTTTCCTTGGCCGGGGCTTTGGGCTGACTGGCCCAGAGAACCCGCCACTGGAAAACCTTCCCCTTTACCGGAAAAGTTATTTTTGCCTTGACGTATCCCTTGGCGATCACCGCCGTCCGCAGTGGATTGGCCTCCATGACCAGTGACCTTTATTTCTTCGGGGTGCCGATTATGCTCACTTATTTGGCAGAAAAAAAATTGACCAGTTCCGCAAAAATTGTCTACACCGATAAGGTAGGGAAAAAACATAAGCTGTGGTTAAAATAACCAACGAGACCGGCAAAGTATTTCAACTCTACATCCAGTGATAGGCATCTCATTTGATTTATATCAAGATGTCTTATGCTCCCAAAAATTAAATGCAAGGTCGTTTACTTCACTCCCGGACAGATTGGTCCATATCACGTCGCTCGTTTCCGGCGATTGGTGGAGTGTAATCCACAGGCCAGGGTGGTGGGAGTTCCGGGTTGGTTCCCACCCCGTCCATGGACTGTTGATCTGAATGTCTTAGGCTCTCATCTAACCATGTTACCTCCTGGGAGTCCTTGGAGGATCACTTGGGCAACCCTTTCCTGGTTGAGGGAACATAAACCAGAGGCCATTGTAACCATGGGATATAATTGTCTTTCCCAAGCCGCCGCGGCTTTGTGGGGGAAGAGAAACCGGGCCGCCGTGATTCTCCATGCCGACACTTGGCGGGGCGCCGGGAGCCGTCCGTGGTGGAAAGAGTTCCTCAAAAAGAACTTGGTAGTGCGCCCCTTGTTTGATGCCGCCTTTGTGCCAGGGTCTCTTGGTCAGGAGTATTTAGCTTCTTTGGGTCTTCCAGTGCGGCAGATCTGGAAAGGGGTTTACGTGGTAGACAACGACTACTTTGCCCGCGGTGCCGCGGCGGCGCGGGATCAATCCACTGAATATCGCTCCCGGTACGGCCTCCCAGAACATTACTTCCTTTGTGTATCCCGGTTGAGTTCAGAAAAAAACCTGGCAGGACTCATCAGGGCCTTTGCCCAATATTGGGCTCATGGCGGAGCTTGGCATTTGGTGGTGGCGGGCACCGGACCGGAGGAAAAGACTCTGCGGCAAATGGCTGCAACTGTGGCCGGTGATAAAATTCACTTCGTCGGCTGGCAACAGTATGAAAGGTTGCCGGTCTACTATGGCTTGGCCAGGATTTTCATTCTACCCAGCCACATTGAACCCTGGGGCCTGGTAGTCAATGAGGCCATGGCTGCTGGCCTGCCGGTATTGGTGAGCACCGCCTGCGGCTGCGCCCCGGACTGGCTGCTCAAGTTTTTGGCCCGGTTGGTTCCCCGGCCGGATGCCCTGATTTACCTGAAAAATGACCCAGAGACCATCCATGTCCGCAAAGCCGAGCGCTCGGTTGCAGAGATAGCCCGGCAGGCCAAGATTTGTGAGGCACTGATCGCTCTTCTGCCCCCGGCGTACACCCTACATACCGCCAAGTCCCCGGAAGAACTGGTGGAAAAAGATATCAGGGAGATTATCATCACGAAATTGCATCAGAGAAACAGACACTTTCGGGTATCATGAAGAAATGCTTTATTCAAGCGGCCTTTGCAATGTTAATAGATGCTACTGATCAAGGTACCGGTGTATGAAAAAATTGGCCCTTATCTATGTCAATTACGGCCCCTATCATCTGGCCCGGCTGAAGACCACCGCCCGGCTTGGAAAGGAGCAGGGGGTTGAGGTGGTGGGCCTGGAGCTGGCCTCCAAGGAGGCCATCCGGGACTGGCGGAGGGAGAAATCGCCGGGGATAGAGTTGCTCACCGTATTCCCGGATCGTGTTGCGGAAGAAATCCCTCCCCTAGAACTGGCTCGGGGCACCTGGGCGGCGTTGGAGAGGCTAAATCCCCAGGCCATAGCCTTGGGCTTAAACCGAGAGACCTTTCCGGCCACGGCGGCGGCTTTGGCCTGGAAGCGGCAGCGGCGGCGGGTGGCCATTATCATGATGGTCAGCAAATATGACGATTATCCTCGCCATCCCATGAAGGAATGGGTCAAGAAAAGGCTTATGGGTCTGTACGACGCGGCGCTGGTTTCCGGCCACAAGGCTAAAGAATACGCCGCGATGTTAGGCATGCCTCCGGAGCGCATTTTTTTGGGTTGCGACGTGGTGGACAACGACCATTTCGCCCGGGGGGCAGCCCAAGCCCGGGACCATGTCGTCTCCCTCAGAGACCGTTACGGCCTGCCGGAAAATTACTTCCTCTATGTGGGCCGCTTCGATGAGAAAAAAAATGTTTCCGGTCTACTGCAGGCTTACCACCATTATGTCATCCGGTCACCCGCAGATCCCTGGAGCCTGGTGCTCTGCGGTTCCGGCCCCTTGGAAACCAGGCTCCGCCGGGAAGTTCAAGATCTTAACTTGTCCGGCGTGGTATTTGCCGGCTTCCGGCAGGTCGAGGAGTTGCCCATCTTTTACGGCTTGGCGCAAGCCTTTATCATGCCCAGTTCCCATTCTGAGCAGTGGGGGCTGGTGGTTAACGAGGCCATGGCAAGCGGCTTGCCGGTGCTGGTGAGTAAGGCTTGCGGCTGCGCCCGGGATCTGGTGCAGGAAGGGGTGAACGGCTTTACCTTTGATCCTTATGATGTGGAGGGCTTGGCTCGCCTGATTCTGATGATGTCGTCCGGGGAAGTGGATCTTGGGGCTATGGGCGAGGCCTCCCGCCAGATTATCGCCAACTGGACGCCGGAGGTCTTTGCCGAAAATCTTTTCAAGGCCATTGAGGCTGCCATAGCCTAACAAATAATGTTTGAAGAGACAGTATGGAAAAACCCCGGATACTTTGCATAAGCGCCCTGCCGCCTCCCTATCATGGCGTCAGCATAGCTAACGAGATTTTACTCAAGAGCAAATTGCTTCATGAAAATTTTAATATAAAAATAGTTCAGTTAAGGAAACCCAAATTGCAACCAGGAGGAAAATTCTCAGTATCCACTTTGTCTTCAGATTTTGGCACCACATTTAACATTTTAAGAGAACTAACTTTCTTCAAGCCACACCTTACTTATGTAGGTATTGCTCAGACAAAGTTGGGCTTATGGCGTGACGGAACCTGGATCAGGCTGGCAACCTGGCGGGGAAGCAAAGTTCTGTCTCATATGCATGGCGGCCATTTCAGATATCTGTTTGAGTATGAATTGGACAGACTGAGTAAGAGATTTGTAGAAAAGACCTTAGAGCGTTTGCAGGGAATTATTGTTTTGGATCATAGTCTGGCGTATCTTTTCCACGGATTGGTAGATAAAAGTCGCATTTTCGTCCTCCCCAATGGGATTCCTGACCCTTACAACATCCATCATTTAGCGGAAGTCAATCGCCAGCGGGCCCAGCAGAAAAAATTAAGAGTAACTTATCTTAGCAATCTCATCCCCGGCAAAGGATTTGACACCTTCTTAGAAGCTGCGGCGCTGTTGCGTGATGAAGATTTTATTTTTAACCTGGCCGGTGCCCCTGCCAACCCCGTTATCGCAAACCAGGTAAGGGAATTTGTTGGAAACCATGAGCTGGAAGGGCAAGTGCGGATATTAGGAAAAGTTGTCGGCAAGGAGAAATATGAGCTTTTATTATGTTCAGATGTTTTTGTATTTCCTACTTATTATCATCCCGAGGGACAACCCTTCGTCATTATTGAAGCCTTGGCTGCGGGCCTGCCGGTGATTGCCACAACCCGGGGCTGCATACCCGCAATGGTCAGGGATGAACATAATGGATTTATTGTCTCGGAAAAAAATCCTGAAGAAATAGCCGATCGGTTGAGATTATTAAAAGATAATGTCAAGTTACGACTCTCCATGGGAGATGCCAGCCGGCAGATTTACTTAGAGAATTATACCAAGGGAAAATTTGTGGATGGATTTTATAACATTTTGAAAAAAATAATCTGAGACTGTTGCAAAATAGACTGTTGCGAAATACATCGAAAAAATTGTTTAAAACAGGCTAAAAAACCCTCGCGAAATGGCTCAACCTGTTGTAATATCAGGGAAATAATTTTTTCCCTGGAGGCCAGGATGAGCAAGACCGGTAGCGCCAACGGCTCTTTGTTGGGCAACTTCATCTATGACCAACTCCTGCATCGGCGCCCCCATTTTCTCCACGACTTGTCCCGGGCGGTGAACTTCGCCTTTGTCAAGGAAGCCCTAAAGGACTTCTACGTGGACTGGGGCCGGGACCCCTGGGACCCGGTGCTCATGTTCAAAATGGTCTTCCTGCAGTTCCTCTATGACCTCTCGGACCGGGAGATTGAGGAGCGGGCCACTTGGGATCTGGCCTTCAAGTATTTCCTGGGCTTAAGCGCCGAGGAGCTGCCCCCGGATCACACCACCCTGTGCCGCTTCCGGATGCGCCTGGGGGCCGAGGGCTTTCAAAAGCTCTTCAACCAGGTGGTGGCGCAGGCCCGGGAGAAGGGCCTGGTCTCCGACCGTCTGCATATCATTGACGCCACCCACATAAGGGCCAAGGTGGACCTCTTGCGCCTGAAGAAGGAGCACCGGCACGGTGATGACGACGATCACTATGTGGACCGCCACTCTCCGGACCCGGACGCCCGCTTTGGCCGCAAGACCCCCAAAAAAGGCTTCTACGGCTACAAATGCCACGTGGCTCAAGGTGCCGACTCCGAGTTCATCGTCCAGGTCCAGACCACCCAGGGGAATGTCCCGGACAGCGCCATCCTGCCCTGCTTGGCCCAGTCCCAGGCCCAGGAGTTGACCGAGGACAAGGCCTATGACAGCAAGGCCAACCCCACCTGGCCGCCCTGGGGGTGGCTCCCGGTCTACGACCCCGCTGGCCGCGGCCCGGACGACCACGCCAAGTCCTGGCAGGAACGCCCCCAAATCGAGAGAAAGTTCGCCGAGTGCAAACAGTTTCACGGTCTTGCCCGGGCCCGCTATTGGGGGCTGGTCCAAGTGACCATCCAAACCCTCATGGTGGCCCTGGTGGTCAACCTCAAACGCTGGGTCACCCTCTTCAAATTGCGAAGTCCGGCCCTCTCGTGGGCTCCTGCGGCTTAAAGGTGGAATTGCAACCCATAACAGGAAAAACTGAACCGGTTAACCTTTAAAACCCGAGGTGAAACCTGCTTAACAGCCAACAAGGCAGCAACCCGAACCCGTAACCGGACTTCTTTCCAGCAACAGAAAAGCCGAGGAATCAACCTTTTTGCAACGGTCACAAAATAGTACCGCTAACCGTTTACATGAAGCAGATTATCCAGAGTTATAAGGACGGACAACTTGAATTGCAGAACGTGCCGGCACCGGGGGCCAAGGTCGGGGGACTATTGGTGCGCAATAAGGTGTCGCTCATCAGCCCGGGCACCGAGAAGTACATGATTGAGATGGGGCAAAAGAGCCTCCTGGGGAAGGCCCGGGCCCGGCCGGACCTGGTGCGGCAGGCTTGGGCCAAGGCCAAAAAAGAAGGGTTCCTCAGCGTCTTCAAGGAGGCCATGAACCGGCTGGATGAGCCCATTCCTTTGGGATACAGCGCCGCGGGGGTAGTGCTGGAGGTGGGGGCCGGGGTGACCGGGTTCAAGCCGGGGGATCGGGTGGCTGCCGTCGGGGCGGGCTACGCCTCCCATGCCGAGGTGCTCTGGGTTCCGGAAAACCTGTGCGTCCCCATTCCTCCCGGCGTGGATTATGAAGAGGCGGCCTTCGGCATGCTGGGAGCCATCGCCCTGCATGGCGTGCGCCTGGCGGAGCTCACCCTGGGGGAGAGCGCCGTGGTCATCGGCCTGGGCCTTCTGGGTCTTCTGAGCGTGCAGTTGCTGGCGGCCCAAGGCTGCCGGGTGCTGGGCGTGGATCTGCAGCCGGACAAATGTCGGCTGGCCCTGGAGCTGGGCGCCGACTTGGCCCTGGTTTCCGGCCGGGACCAAGTGGAAGAAGCGGCGGCCAACTTCACCCGGGGCCTGGGGGCGGACGCGGTGCTCATCTGCACGGCCAGCCCGGGTCCGGAGCCGGTGCGCCTGGCCGAGGCGGTGGCCCGGGAGCGGGCCCGCCTGGTGCTGGTGGGCATGGCGGAGCTTTCTCTCACCCGCAAGACCTTCTGGGAGAAGGAATTGCTTTTCACCGTCTCCAAGGCCGGAGGCCCGGGGAGCTTGGCACCCCTCTATGAAGCCAAGGGCTTTGACTATCCCGCGGCCCACGTGCGCTGGACGGTACGGCGCAATCTGGAGGCCTTCCTGGACCAGGTGGCCCGAGGGCGGGTCAAGCTTGGGCCCCTTATCACCCACCGGTTCCCCATCGCCGATGCCTTGCAGGCGTATGACCTCATCCTGAAAAACCGGGAGCCTTACATCGGGGTGCTGTTGACCTATCCGGAGGGGGGTGGGGAAACTGGGGCGAGTCTGTCTTCCGATCGCAGGGTCTTTATCAAAACCGGCCCCTCTGTGGCAATGACGGCGGAACGCCAAGCCGTGGGGGTGATCGGCGGGGGCATGTTCACCAGGAACATTCTCCTACCGGCCCTCAAAAAAGTACCGGGGACAAAGCTGGTGGGCGCGGCCACCACCACCGGGGTAACGGCCCGGCACCTGGCGCAGAAGTTCGGCTTTGCCTACGCCACCACGGATTATCGGGAAATCCTGGAGGACCCAGCCATCGGCAGTGTCCTCATCACCACCCGGCACCACAGCCATGCCCGGTTGGTGCTGGAGGCCCTGGCCGCGGGCAAGCACGTCTTTGTGGAAAAGCCCTTGTGTCTGACCCTGACAGAGCTGGATGAAATCCAGGCGGCTTATGACGGCTCCCGGATACTCATGGTGGGCTTCAACCGCCGCTACGCCCCCTTGGCCCAAAAGCTCAAGGCCGCTTTGGCCGGACGCACCACCCCCCTGATGATGGTTTACCGCATAAACGCGGGCTATATTCCCCCGGACCATTGGGTCCACGACCCTGAGGTGGGCGGCGGGCGCCTGGTGGGGGAGGTCTGTCATTTCATTGATTTTTTCCATTTCCTGACGGACTCAGAAATGGTGCAGGTAAGCATCACACCCATTTCCGGGGAACTTGGCAAATACCGACCCGACGACAACCTGTGCCTGACCCTGACCTTCCGGGACGGCTCGGTGGGCACCATCCTGTACACCGCCAAGGGCAGCAAGACCTTTTCCCGGGAAAGGCTGGAAGTTTACGGCGATGAATTTGTGGGGATGATTGAAGACTTCCGCCGGGCTGAAATCGTCCAGGGAGGCCGCAAGCGGAGGATAAAGAAATTCTCCATGGATTTGGGATATCGGGCCGAACTGGTGGCATTTCTGTGGGGAGACAACCAAATCAATTTTTCCAGTTACCTCGCTTCCAGCCGCGCCACCCTCATGGCGGCGGCTGCTTTAAGGCATCCCTAGCGTTTTCAATTTCCACCTCCGCGTAACAAATCCTGGCGTTTGAGCATGAGGATACTCCTTGTTACGCCATTTTTCCCACCCGAGGTGGGGTCGGCCTCCCATCTTTACTTTGAGCTGGGACAGGAGCTGCGCCGGCGGGGTCATGAAGTTTTTGTTCTCACCGGATTACCCCGGTACCATGTGGTGGGCTCCAAGGAAAAATATCGCCGGCGTCTGCTGGCCAAGGAAGACTATCAGGGCTTGCAGGTAATGAGGGTGTTTAACCTGGACATTCCCTGGAACTCACCCTTGCTACGCGGTATTGATCAATGGGTGACGGCCCTCAATACCGGTTTGGCTGGAGTCAGCCTGCCGGATTTTGATGCAGCCTTGGTGTATTCACCCCCGCTACCGTTGGCCTTGGCAGCCCTGGGTTTGTGCCGCCTTAGGGGACGTCCTCTGGTCGTCAACATCCAAGACCTTTTCCCCCAGAGTGCCATTGACTTGGGCATCCTTACCGACCCCCATCTGATCGCCATTTTCAGGCGCTTGGAATCTTTGTTGTATCGGCGGGCCGATTTTGTCATGGTCCATTCTGAAGGAAACAAGCGCCATATTCTGAAAGCTGGCGGCAGGCCTGAAAGGGTCGTCGTCATCCCCAACTGGGTTGACACTCAATCCATCAAGCCCGGCCCGAAAAATAATGGTTTCCGGGCTGCTCTGCGGCTTCACCAGCGTTTTATCGTCACCTTTGCGGGAGTTATGGGATATTCCCAGGATCTGGACACAGTTCTGGCAAGCGCTGACGTCTTGCGGGGCCAGGAGAAGATTGCTTTTGTGCTGGTGGGGGATGGCGTGGAAAAAGAAAGACTGGTTCGAATGGCCCACCAGAGGAATCTGCATAACGTGTACTTCATGCCCATGCAGCCGAAAGATAAATATCCGGAAGTGCTGGCGGCCTCCGACCTCTGTCTAGTCACCCTGCGGAAGGAAGTGAAGACCCCGGTGGTTCCCTCCAAGATTTTGAGCATTATGGCTGCCGGCCGGCCGGTTCTGGCTAGCTTGCCTCTGGAGGGCGATGCCCCGCAACTGATTGCTACAGCTCAATGTGGGGTCTGTCTGCCACCGGGAGAACCTTACCTCTTAGCCCAGGAAATTTTGAGGTTGTCCCAAGATCCCCATTTGTGCCACGAAATGGGCGTAAACGGACGTCGTTACGCAGTGGCTAATCTTTCCTTGGAAAACTGTGTTACCCGGCTGGAAGCCCTTTTCCAGCAGCTCTGCCAACCTTAAGCCTCCATCCCTGAAGGTTATGTTCCGTTTGTTCGGCCACCATTTTTCCAAGTGGAATCTCTGTCTGCTGGCAGGGGACTTTTGCCTTTACTGGCTGGCAGCGCTTTTGGCCTCCTGGCTGAATCCCAAAGCAGGACCTTCAGCTCTTCAATTTGTAACAAAAAATCTCATTCCTCTGAGCCTGATGGGGGCGGCTTATTTATTTTAGACCTCATCATTTTGCTGAAAACCGTGCGCATAGTTTTGTTCGGGCGGGGCACCTGAAGTCCCGTATTTGACTTTTATTCCAAAAGTTTTCTAAGGGGGGAGCCTTGGAAGATTATCTGCAGTTCTGTCAGGGCAAAACGATCCTGGTCACCGGCGGCGCCGGGGCCATTGGCAGCAATCTGGTGCGGGCCCTGGGGGAGTTGGGTGCCCGTCTGGTCATTGTCCTGGACGACCTCTCTTCCGCGGTGCGCTGGAATGTGCCGGACTTGCCCAATGTGCTGTTTGTAGAGGGGAGCATCCTGGACGAGGTGGAGCTGAAACGGGTCTTTTTTGAGGGCCCGGAGCTTGTCTTTCATCTGGCGGCGCTGTTTGCCAACCAGAACTCCCTGGACCACCCGGAAACTGACCTCCTGGTGAACGGCTTGGGCACCTTGAAGATGCTGCAATACTCCGCCTTGGCGCGAGTAAAGCGCTTTGTCTACGCCTCCTCCGGCTGCTCCATCTACGGTAGTAGCGCACCCTTGCCCCTCACCGAGGAATTTGTGTCCCTGCACCTGAGCACCCCTTACCAGATCACCAAGATGCTGGGAGAACTCTACTGTAACTTTTTCCACCACCAATATGACCTGCCGGTAGTCAAGGCCCGGTTTTTCAACTCCTATGGCCCGGGGGAGCTGCCCGGCCAGTACCGTAACGTCATCCCCAACTTCATCTACTGGGCCATGCAGGGGAAACCGCTCCCCATCACCGGCACCGGGGAGGAGACCCGGGACTTCACCTACGTGGGCGACATCGTGGACGGACTCCTGCGGGCCGGCTACTTTGACGCGGCGTTGGGCCAGGAGTTCAACCTGGCCTCGGGAAAGGAGACCCGCATTATTGATCTGGCGGAAATGATCAATGCCCAAGTGGGGAACAAGGCCGGCGTGGTCTTTGTCCCGAAACGCAAATGGGACACCAAGAGCCGCCTCCTGGCTTCGGTGGACCGGGCCAGAAAACTCATCGGCTACGAACCGCGCACGCCCTTGGAGAAAGGACTGCTGCAGGCCATCGCCTGGTTCAAGGAGAATTGGGAGCGCATCACAGCTGCGGCCCGCTTCGAACCGGGGGTATCATCCGCCGTGAGACTAAAATAGGATGGCCAATAATCATGGCTCATGATTCAGCCGGGATCGGCGGCATGGAAATAAAAGCCCGCTATTTTATTCGCAAACTCCTCAGATGGGCGGGCCGGATAACTGTCAGAGAGAGAGAGAGAGAGAATTCATTAACTATTGTATTTTACAGATAAAAAAGGAAAGTAATGCATCATCCCTGCGGATAATGGATATCGGCTCTGCAAGTTCCTATATCCCGGTGGAGCTGGCCAAACAAGGGCATCAGGTGGTTGCCGTGGATATAAGGCCGTATCCCCTGACTCATAAGAATCTGACCTTTATTTCCGGTGATATAACAGCAAGCCATTTTGGTTTTGACCTGTTGCCATTTGACGTAATTACCTGTGTATCAACACTGGAGCATATCGGGGTGGGCTATTATGGCGGGAATAGGGAGGCAGCAGGGGATCAGTTGGCAGTAGCCACCATGCATCGCCTGTTGAAGCCCGGAGGGGCACTTCTTTTAACGGTTCCTTTTGCTGCCACCTTTTCGCAGGACAACTTTCAACGCATTTATGATTTTGCTCAAATAGGACGTCTATTTGAAACCGGCTGGCGATTGCGGGAAGAACGCTTCCATATTCCCAAGGGTAAAAAGAACTGGATTATTGCTAATAGGGAAGAGGTTCTGAAGCGTCATCCGGAATATCCGGAATCCAATAACGCTGCTTTTTGGCTTGAAAAGGTATAATCACCACATTTAACGCAGACTTATGGAGAAAATCCTGGTAATTTTCGGCACCCGGCCCGAGGCCATCAAGCTGGCCCCGGTGGTGGTGCGCTTGAAAGAAACTGGACGGTTCCAGGTTCAGGTGGCGGTCACCGCCCAGCACCGCCAGATGCTGGACCAGGTGCTGGAGCTGTTCGGCATTGTCCCGGATCACGACCTAGACCTGATGCAGCCCGGCCAGGATCTGTTTGACGTGACCACCAAGGCCCTGGCGGGATTGAAGGACATTCTGCGCCACGAGCGCCCGGACCTGGTGGTGGTGCAGGGCGACACCACTTCCTCCTTTGCCGGGGCCCTGGCGGCCTATTACGAAAAAATCCCAGTGGCCCACGTGGAGGCAGGTCTGCGCACAGGAAATAAATACGCCCCGTTTCCTGAGGAGCTGAACCGCCGCCTCACCGGGGTGCTGGCCGACTACCACTTCGCCCCTACCCAATGGGCCCGGGACAACCTCCGGGCAGAAGGGGTGCCTCCGGACCGAATCTGGGTCACGGGCAACACGGTGATTGATGCCCTGCAGATGGTGGCAGACCGGGTGAAGGCGGAGGAAGAACGGTGGCGCCTCTACCTGGCAGAAACCTATGGCCTTAGCCTGGACGGCCGCCGCCTGGTTCTGGTCACCGGTCACCGGCGGGAGAACTTCGGGCCACCATTGGAAAACATCTGCCTGGCCCTGCGGGATCTGGTGGAGCGCCATGCGGACCTGCACTTAGTCTATCCAGTACACCTGAACCCCAATGTGCAACGCCCGGTCTTCGGACTGTTGGCCAAGCCTGGTCAGTTTGCCGCCGGGCCTGGGGGTGTCTATCACCTGAATACCCGAAGCGGCGGACGTCTTTCCCTGCTTCCCCCTTTGGACTATGCTCCCTTTGTTTATCTGATGAGCCGTTGCCACTTGGTGCTCACCGACTCCGGGGGCATCCAGGAAGAGGCTCCGGCCTTGGGTAAACCGGTGTTGGTGATGCGGGAGGTCACGGAGCGGTCCGAGGGTGTGTGGGCCGGCACGGTAAAGCTGGTGGGCGCTGATCGCGACCAAATTTTTCAAGGGGTTTCAGAACTCCTGGACAACCCGACCCTTTACCAAGCCATGGCCCGGGCCCACAACCCATACGGCGACGGCCAAGCCGCAGACCGCATTGTACGAGTTTTAGAGGAAATCTTATAAACCAAGTTTTACCGCATTAACGAGAGGTAGGTATATGTCAGGGTCACTCCGAGGTACAATATTACTTGTCTCGATCATAATTAGCGGAAACTCAAGCCTTGGGCTGTTCTCTTAACCCTGCAATCTTTCGGGAATACGACATCCGGGGCGTGGTGGAGACCGATTTGGCCCCGGAGCAGGTGTGGATCCTGGGGTTGGCCCTGGGGACTTACTTCCGCCGGCACGGAGCCCGGAGCCTGGTGGTGGGGCGGGACTGCCGTCTCAGTTCTCCGGATATCGCTACCTTGCTGCAGGAGGCCTTATGCGCCAGTGGCTGCGAAGTTGTTGATCTGGGGGTCTGCCCCACGCCGGTGCTGTATTTTGCCCACCATCATTATCAGAGCGACGGCGGCGTAATGGTTACGGCCAGCCACAACCCGCCCGAATTCAACGGCTTCAAGATCTGTCTCAAGGGGGACACGATTTCTGGTCCCGAGATCAAGCGCCTTTGGGAGATTGCCGCAACGGGCGACTTCATAAGAGGTGACGGCCGCAAAGCGCGCGAGGACATCATCCCGCATTATCTGGACTACCTGAGCCAGCATTTCCGCCTTAAACGCCCCCTCCGGGTGGCCGTGGACGGGGGCCATGGCACCGCCGGTCCGGTGGCGCTAAACCTGCTGGAACGGCTGGGTTGCGAGGTCTGGCCACTTTATTGCGACATGGATGGCCGGTTTCCGGCGCATCTTCCGGATCCGACGGTCCCGGCCCACTTGACGGAGTTGCAGCAGGTGGTGCAGACCCAAGGCCTTGACTTGGGGGTGGCCTACGACGGCGACGGCGACCGCCTGGGGGTGGTCGGACCGCAAGGTGAGATTATTTGGGGGGATCAGCTCTTGATCATCTTTGCCCGGGACATCCTGTCCCGCCATCCTGGGGCGGTCATCATGGGAGAGGTCAAGTGTTCCCAGCGGCTTTACGAGGAGATCGCCCGCCTGGGGGGCCGCCCCTTGATGTGGAAGACCGGGCATTCCCTGATCAAGCAGAAGATGAAGGAGGTGGGGGCGCTTTTGGCCGGAGAAATGAGCGGCCACCTGTTTTTCGCCGATCGCTACTTCGGCTACGACGACGCTATCTACGCCACCGGGCGCCTGCTGGAGATTTTGGCCGCCACGGACCGGACCATCACCGAACTCCTGAACGATATTCCCGCCACCGTAGTGACGCCGGAAATCAGAATGCCCTGCCCGGATGACACAAAATTTGAAGTCATAGCCAATTTGCGCGAGCGCTTGGCAGGCAAATACCCGTTTGTGGCGATTGACGGCTTGCGACTGCAATTCCCCGAGGGCTGGGGTCTGATCCTGGCCTCCAACACCCAACCCGCCCTGGTGCTGCGGTTTGAAGCAGACACCCCCGAACATCTCCAGGAGATTCAAGACCGCGTATGTGGATGGCTGCAGGAGGAGTTGTCCGCCCAAGGGGTGAGTTATGAATTCGGAAGTGTCTGAGATTCCCATTTTCGGGGTCATTTTGGCGGGGGGTTCAGGGACGCGGTTCTGGCCCCTGAGCCGATCCCAATATCCCAAGCAGGTTCTGAAACTTCTAGGAGAGGAATCGCTGCTTCAGGCCACCATAGCCCGTCTGTTGCCGCTGATCCCGGCAGAAAGGCTGGCTATTGTCACCGGCGCCGCCCAAGAAGATGCCATCCGCTTAGAATTAAACCACCGAGAGTGGCAGGGGATACACCTATGGCTGGAGCCCGAAGGCCGAAACACCGCCGCGGCCATTGGCTTGGCTACAGTCTATCTGCAGGATAAGTGGCCAGACGGAGTGATGGCGGTCTTTCCGGCCGACCATTACATCGTGGAAACTGAGGAACTGCTGGCGGCCCTGAGTTATGGGGCCCGGTGGGCGGATGACGGTTACCTGGTTACCTTCGGAATCACCCCTCACAAACCCGAAACCGGATATGGCTACCTGGAATTAGGGGAGCCTTTGGATCCAAGGGGAAAAGCTTATCACTGCCGACGGTTCGTGGAAAAGCCGAACCTGAGCCAGGCTAAGGAGTTTCTGGCCCAAGGCCGCTTCTTATGGAACAGCGGCATTTTCATGTTCCGCCGGGATGTCATTTGGGAGGCTCTAAAACGTCACCTGCCGGAGCTGACTGCCAAACTGGCTCCCTTGGCAAACGGGACCGGCTACGATTTGCCTATGATCTACGCCACCCTTCCCAGCATCTCGTTCGATTATGGAGTCATGGAGAAAGCCGAAGGAGTAGTGACCATTCCCGTCCAAATGAAGTGGAGCGACCTGGGAAGCTGGGGGGCGTTGTACGACCTGTTCCCGGCCGACCCGCAGGGAAACCTAGTTTTGGGCCAAAATGCCGTGGATTTAGGAAGCGAAGGCTGTCTCTTCTATTCCCAAAGCCGTCTGATTGCCACTTTAGGGCTAAAAGATACCATTGTGGTCGATACCCCGGATGCAATTCTCATCTGCCATCGCGACCGTTCCCAGGAAGTCAAGGAACTGGTG
>JAILZL010000011.1 GCA_023512475.1 Syntrophobacterales bacterium | reverse complement strand
ATATATCATAACTCATTGATTACTTTACTTCTTTTATTTTCAGTCCGTGGTGCATTTCTTGCATTAGTGAGACTGAATTTTCGAGATTTTCATCAGCGCAAAAGGAGTGCATCCATGGCTTTGAGCAATCCCAACCGCAGCGCCGCCACCCAGACCAAGACCCGGGTGCAGCCGGCGCCCATTTCCGGCATCTGCGTCACCTGTCTGGACGGCTGTCCCGGGCCTTGCGAGATCGGCCGCTCCGCCATCCGCGGCCGGGAGGTCCTCTACCCCAGCCCCTTCGGCAAGGTGACCGCCGGGGCGGACAAGGACTACCCCGTGGACTTCTCCCATTTCAACATCCACGGCACCTGCGTGGGCGCCCAGGGGGTCGAGCCCGACCCGGACAAGGCCATCTTCCCGGCGGTGGACGTGAGCGTCCAGGTGGGGACCACCCACAAGGTGGAACTCTCCTTCCCCTGCTTCACCGGAGCGTTGGGCTCCACCGAAATCGCCCGGGTGCACTGGGAGTCCATGGCGGTGGGCGCCGCCATCTCCGGCATCATCCTGGTGTGCGGGGAAAACGTCTGCGGCATGGACCCCCAGGCGGAGATCAAAAAGGGCCGGGTGGTCAAATCCCCGGAGATGATCCGCCGGGTCCAGACCTTCAAGGACTGGTACCAGGGCAAAGGCGACATCATCGTCCAGGCCAATGTGGAGGACACCCGGCTGGGCGTCCCGGAGTATGTCATTGAAAAACTGGGGGTGGAGTTCTTCGAGCTCAAGTGGGGCCAGGGCGCCAAGAACATCGGCGGCGAGGTGAAGCTCCCCACCCTGGAGCGGGCCAAACAGCTCAAGGAGCGGGGCTACATCGTCCTGCCCAACCCCCTGGACAAGGTCACCCAGGAGGTCTACAAGGCCCGGGGCATCAAGGAATTCGAGCGCCACTCCCGCCTGGGGATGGTGGATGAGGAGGATTTCTACCGCACCGTGGAGCACCTGCGGAAGGTGGGGGCCAAGCGGGTCTCCCTGAAGACCGGTGCCTACCGGCCGGCGGATCTGGCCCGGGCCCTGAAATTCGCCTCCCAGGCCAGGATCGACCTTCTCACCGTGGACGGCGCCGGCGGCGGCACCGGCATGAGCCCCTGGCGCATGATGAACGAATGGGGCATCCCCACCGTGTACATCGAATGCCTCCTCTATGAGTATGCCCACCATCTGGCCCAGAAGGGCGAGTTCGTTCCGGATCTGGCCATCGCCGGCGGGCTGTCCCTGGAGGATCATGTCTACAAGGCCCTGGCCCTGGGCGCGCCCTATGTGAAGCTGGTGTGCATGGGCCGCTCCATCATGACTGCGGCCATGGTGGGGAACACCGAGGGCAAGAAGCTGGCCACCAAGTGCGCCGAGGAGGAGCGCAACCTCACCGAGGCCCTGCTGGAGACCTTCGCCGAGGCCGGCACCCTCAAGGCCCGGTTCGGCAAGGACTTCGAGCGCATCCCGCCGGGGGCCATCGGCATGTACAGCTACATCTCCCGCATGACCCAGGGGCTGCAGCAGTTCATGGCCGGCATCCGCAAGTTCAAGCTCTCCCTCATCAGCCGGGATGACCTGTGCGCCCTCACCGAGGAGGCGGCCAAGGTCTCCGGCATCCCCTACGTCATGGACGCCGACGCCGAGGACGTGGAGAAGATCCTGGGCTATCGCCGGCGTTAAGATCGGGCCGGGGCCGAAGGGGGTGAGGGACGGGCCGGGGGGACCGACACCTCCGCCCGCCTCACCCCCGATCCCCGCCAAACCCGGCCAGGCGGGCCCTCCCGCCCCCGCCCCGCTTCTCACCCGGCCCCATCCGGGGAGGCCGGTCGCCGCGGCCCCTCCCGGACTGTCCCTGCCCCGCCCGGGTTTTGTCACCCCGGGCGGTTTTTTTTCCGGCTCCCTCCCCCGCGGCCTTCACTGGCACTGACAATTATCACTTTTTTGTTAATTAAACTTTCTATTTATTACATTATTGTCAGGCTATCTGGTGGCAGCCGGGGATGTGTGCCGGTTTTTTCCCGGCACAGCTCTTGCTTTCATGATAGCATAAGAGCCACACCCCAGGAAAAACCGGCCAAGGAGGACTCTCCGTGAACTGCCAGACAGTGGAAGATGTGTTCAAAGCGGTCAAGGACCAGAATGTCAGCTTCATTCAGCTCTGGTTCACCGATGTTTTGGGCATGCTGAAGAGCTTTTCCATCCGCCCCTCCGAGCTGGAGGAGGCCATGACCGAGGGCATGGGGTTTGACGGCTCCTCCATCGAGGGCTTCTCCCGCATCGAGGAGTCGGACATGATCGCCAAGCCCGACCCCACCACCTTCCAGCTCCTGCCCTGGCGGCCGGAGGAGGCCCCGGTGGCCCGGATGTTCTGCGACGTGCTGCAGCCCGACGGCTCCCCCTACCCCGGGGATCCCCGCTATGTGCTGCGCCGGGTGCTGGCCAAGGCGGCGGAGCAGGGCTTCACCAGCTACATGGGCCCGGAGCTGGAGTATTTCTATTTTGCCAACAACACCTGCCCCGAGGTCCTGGACAAGGGGGGCTACTTCGACGCCCCGCCCCTGGATGTGGGCAACGATCTGAGGCGCCAGACCATCTTCGCCCTGGAGAAGCTGGGCATCCGGGTGGAGTACAGCCACCATGAGGTGGCCGACTCCCAGCATGAGATCGACATGCGCTACGACGAGGCCCTGCGCATGGCGGACAAGTGCATGACCCTGAGGGTGACGGTGAAGGTCATCGCCATGCTCAACGGAGTGTATGCCACCTTCATGCCCAAGCCTATCTTCGGCATCAACGGCAGCGGCATGCACACCCACCAGTCCCTCTTCCGGGGCAACAAAAACGCCTTTTACGACCCCAAGGACGAATATCACCTCTCCCCCATCGGCAAGAGCTACATCGCCGGGCTCCTGAAGCATGCCCGGGAGATCACCGCGGTGTGCAGCCAGTGGGTCAATTCCTACAAGCGCCTGGTGCCCGGCTATGAGGCCCCGGTGTATGTGGCCTGGGCCCGCCGCAACCGCTCCGCGTTGGTGCGGGTGCCCATGTACAAGCCCGGCAAGGAGGCGGCCACCCGCTGCGAGTACCGGGCCCCGGATCCGGCCTGCAACCCCTACCTGGCCATCGCGGTGATGCTGGCCGCCGGCCTCAAGGGCATCGAAAACAACTACCAGCTCCCGGAGCCGGTGGAGGAGGACATCTACCATATGTCCGAAGCCGAGCGCAACCGCCGGGGCATCGTGGCTTTGCCCGGCAGCCTCTATGAGGCGGTGCTGGAGGCGGAAAAGAGCGAGCTCATCCGGGAGACCCTGGGCGACCACATCTTCACCAAGTTCATCGAGAACAAGAAGATCGAGTGGGACCACTACCGGATGCATGTGAGCAACTTTGAGATTGAACGCTACCTCCCTATCTTATAAAATCTGTTTAGACACTTAATTGGGTAGAAGATGGGGCCGGGAGCAGGCAGAAACTGCCTCCCCGGCCCGTGTCTCCGCGCCCACAGCCGTGGTGGCGAGAATGAGCAAAAAACCCGAGGTGGTGGTGCTGGCCTGCCAGCAGGCCTTGCCGGAGACGGGCCCCCTGGTGGAGGCCCTGGAAGGCGCGGGCCTGAGGGCCCGGGCGGTGCCGGAGCCCTGCAGCAGCAAGATCGAGGCCTTCCATCTGTTGCGCCTCCTGGCGGTGGAGGCGGACTGCGTCTGGGTGCTGGCCTGCCCCGAAGACGCCTGCCTGCTCCGGGAAGGGAGCCGCCGACTGGGGAAACGCCTGGAGCATGCCCGGGAGTACCTGCGGGAGATCGGCCTGGAACCGGAGCGCCTGAACCTGACCCGCCTGTCCCCCGGGGAACCCGTGGACCTTACTCGGCTGGCCACGGACATGGCCGACACCGCCCGCACCCTGGGCCTCAACCCGGGCTGCCGCGGCCGCGGCCCCAAAAAGGAGCAACCGCAGTGATTGTGGGAACCAGAAAACCCCTGGCGGAGATCCAGGGGATGGTCAGAGGCGCCCGCCGCCTGCTGTTGGCCGGGTGCGACACCTGCGTGGCGGAGTGCGTGGCCGGCGGCCGCAAGGAGGTGGGCGAGCTGGCCGCGGCCCTGATGATGGCCTTCCGCCTTTCCGGGCAGGAGGTGGAGATCCGGGAGACCAGCGTGGACCGGCAGTGCATCCATGAATTCCTCCTGGAGGTGGTGGAGGCCGCGGCAGGCGCCGAGGCGGTCATCTCCCTGGCCTGCGGGGCCGGGGTCCAGGCCCTGGCCGCCCGGCTGCCGGAGACCCCGGTCTTTCCGGCCTTAAACACCCAGTTCATCGGCGAGACCGCCGAGCGGGGGCTGTGGCTGGAGAACTGCCGGGGCTGCGGCGACTGTATGCTGGGGCTGACCGGCGGCATCTGCCCCATCTCCCGCTGTGCCAAGAGTCTTCTCAATGGCCCCTGTGGTGGCGCCGCCGGGGGCTTATGCGAGATCAACAAGGCCAAAAAGTTCGACCCCGAGGTGCCCTGCGCCTGGCTGCAGATTTATGACCGCCTGAGCGCCCTGGGGCAATTGGAGCGCCTCCTGGAGCTGGCCCCGCCCAAGGACTGGTCCCAGGGCGAAGCCGGGGGGCCCCGGCGGGTGCTCCGGCCGGATCAGCGGCCGTAAGGGATTGCCCATGCCGGAGAAGTATCACATCCATGTCAGGCCCACGCCCTCCCGCTATCCTTCGGTGGGCAAGACCACCGTCCTGGATTGGGGGGAAGGGTGTCTGAGGTGCACCCGCTGCGTCAAGGAAACCTGCCCTTACAATGCCTTCCGGCAGCGGGATTTTGACGACCGCAGTCTCTCGGACACCATCGACACCTATTGCAAAAACTGCCTGCGCTGCGTCCAGGGCTGTCCCCGGGAGCTGGTGGTGAAGGCCGCCAACCCCCAGTATCGCCGTTTGGGGGACGACTACTGGACCCCGGCGGTCATCCAGTCCACCTGGTTACAGGCGGAGACCGGCAAGATCCCGGTGTCCGGCGCCGGATACGGCGGCCCCTTCGCCGGGCCCGGCTTTGACAGCATCTGGACCGACATGAGCGAGATCGTGCGGCCCACCCGGGACGGCATCCACGGCCGGGAGTACATCAGCACCGCCATCGATCTGGGCCGCAAACCCCTGTTTCTGGTGTTCGACGCCCAGGGCCGGCTCACCTTTGAGCCGCCGCCCCAGGTGGATATCCCTCTCCCGGTCCTGTTGGCCGAGCCGCCCTTCAGCGCCGGCCCGGAGCTGGTGCGTGAGGCGCTGGCGGCCGCGGCCCGGTCTCTCAAAACCCTGGCCCTGGTGAATCGGGGGAACCTCACCCCGGAACTGACCGCCGCGGCCGAGCATCTGGCCCCGAGCTTCCCCACCGGCCGGGTGGACCCGGAGGACCCCCTGCTGTCCCGGGTTCGGGTAGTGGAGCTCACCGACCACGACGGGGTGCTGGCCCAGGTGGAGGCCCTGAAACGCCGGTATCCGGGCTTGGTCACCATGATCAAGGTGCCGGCGGATGAGCGGGCCGCCGCCCGGCTCTCGGAGCTGGCCCACGCCGGGGCGGAGGTTATCCACCTCTTCGCCGACCACCACGCCCGGGGGTTCCTTCAGGCCCAGGACCGGCATCTGAAGGACCTCATCCGGGCGGCGCATCTGAAGCTGGTGGAGGACCACCTGCGGGATACCGTGACCCTTCTTGCCTCCGGAGGCATCGCCTTGGCGGAGCATGTGGCCAAGGCCATCATCTGCGGGGCCGACGGCGTCATCGTGGACCTGCCCCTGCTTCTGGCCCTGGAATGCCGGCTGTGCCGGGCCTGCCAGCGGGGCGGGGAGTGCCCCGTGGCCATGGACAGCCTGGACCCCCGCCGGGGGGCGCAGCGCCAGGTGAATCTCATGGGGGCCTGGAACAACCAGCTCCTGGAGGTCCTGGGCGCCATGGGCTTAAGGGAGGTGCGCCGCCTGCGGGGGGAGGTGGGCCGGGCCATGTTCGTGGAGGAGCTGCAGCGGGAGATTTTTGCGCCCCTGTTCTCCCGGCCGGGCCCTGAGGGCCAGCGGCGGGAAGGGGAATAACACGATGCCGCGGTCAGGTTCCCTGATCAAAGTCAGTGCGTCCCGAATCTTTTGTTCCGCGGCCGGCAAAGTGTCGCCCCGTGCCTTGGGGGCACCCTTGAACTTTCACCCCTTGAGATGGGATCTTGAACGGATCATATGGAACTCGCCCTGAACATCGACCCTGAAGCCTGGGGCCCCGGCCCCTGGACGCCGGTGCGCACCCCCTGCCGGTTTAAAAACCCCCTGTCCAAATGGCGGGTGTGGCGCAACGAGGCCAAGTGCATCCAATGCGGCACCTGTGTGGAGGTCTGCCCCTACGGGGTGCACACCCGGGCGGGGAAGTTCATCCGCAAGCCCCTGAGTTACCTGTGTCTGGGGCCCGCCTGCGAAAAAAACGACTTTTACTGCGTGCGCCGCTGCCCCACCCAGGCCCTGAGCCTCCGGCTTCACCCGGTCTACACCACCCTGGGGGATTACCGCTGGACCGCGGATCTGCTCCTCAGCACCTGGTGGATGGCGGAGTTCGGCACCCTCCCCTATGCCGACCTGGAGTACCGCACCGGGAATTCCGGAGGCGGGTTTGACAAGCTGCGCTTCTTTTTCCCGCCGCAGCCCAAGGACCTGAAGCTCCGGCACGAGGACATCTCCCTGGAGCTCCCCCTGAACCGGCGCCACGACGGCCGCCCCCAGGTGGTGCTGTCGGTGCCCTGGTATTCCGCCGGCATGTCCTTCGGCTCCGTGAGCATCAACACCATCCTCTCCCGGGTGCGGGCCGCCACCCGCTTCAACACCCTGCTGTCCACCGGCGAGGGGGGCTACCCCGAGGAGCTCTACCCTTATGACGACCATGTCGTCACCCAGGTGGCCACCGGGCTTTTCGGGGTCCGGGAGGACACCATCCAGCGGGTGCGCATGGTGGAGTTCAAATATGCCCAGGGCGCCAAGCCGGGGTTGGGGGGGCACCTGTTGGGCGACAAGGTCACCCCGGCGGTGGCCCGCATGCGGGAGAGTGTGCCCGGGAGCGCCCTCTTCAGCCCCTTCCCCTTCCACAGCGTCTATTCGGTGGAGGACCACAAAAAGCACCTGGACTGGATCAAGGAGGTCAACCCCCGGGCCCTGGTGTCGGTGAAGGTCTCCACCCCCACGGACGTGGATATGGTGGCGGTGGGGAGCTATTATGCCGGCGCGCATGTGGTGCAGCTGGACGGCAGCTACGGCGGCACCGGGGCGGCGCCGGACATTGCCAAGAAGAACATCGCCATGCCCATTGAGTTCGCCATCCCCAAGGTGCACCAGTTCCTGGTGCAGGAGGGCATCCGGGACCAGGTGACCCTCATTGCCTCCGGCGGCATCCGCACCGCCTATGATGTGGCCAAGGCCATCGCCCTGGGCGCGGACGGCTGCCAGGTGGGCACCGCAGAGATGGTGGCCCTGGAGTGCATCCGCTGCTACCAGTGCGAATCCGGCCGGGGCTGCGTCCGGGGGATTGCCACCACCGACCCGGAGCTGGTGGAGCTCATGACCGTGGACTGGGGCACCCGCCGGGTCTGCAACCTGTACCACGCCTGGAGCTGGCAGCTGAAGGAGATCCTCCGGCGCTTCGGCATGCGGAGCATCCGGGAGCTGGTGGGCCGGACTGATACGTTAGTCCATTTGGATTATTACAACCTGCCCGTGGATGACGACATCCGCCGGGGGACCTAGTTCACGGCACGGCCTGGAGGGCATCCAGGGCCCGGCGCCCCGGTGCCGGCGGCCAGAGGATGCCCCACGGATGTACGCATCAGCACATTTCGAGGTCAAAATGCAGTGTCATAATCATCTTCATCATCCCGGCCTCCAACTCTGGCAGACCCGCCGGGATCTCCCCCGCCCCTACCCGGCCGACCGTATCGTCAAAGGCGAGGACGAAGGCGGCTGCGGCGTCACCGGCTTTGCCGCCAGCGTGCCGGTGTCGGGGAAGCACATCTTCCTCCCCTCCGTGCAGATGCACAACCGGGGCAACGGCAAGGGCGGCGGCATTGCCGCGGTGGGGCTGGACGCCCCCTCCCTGGGTGTCTCCCAAGAGCTCCTGGAGGACGACTACCTCCTCCAGATAGCCTATCTGGACCCCGAGGTGCGCCGGGAGGTGGAGACCCGGTTCATCACCAATGTCTTCCGGGTGGATCATGCCGCCCCGGTGCCCACCCTGGCCGACTGGCGGGACCTGCCGGGCCTGGAAGTCCGGCCCCCGGATGTCTGGCGCTATTTTGTCCGGGTCAAGCCCGAGGTGCTCCAATACTTCATCCACCGGCACCGCCTCTATGAGCTGCCCTGGGCCATGGTGGAGGACGAGTTCCTCTCCCAGCACTGCTACCGGCTGAACCAGGCCTTTTACGCCTCCCTGGGGGAGAAGAAGGCCTTTGTGCTCTCCCAGGGGAAGAACCTCATGATCCTGAAGATTGTGGGCTACGCCGAGGAGGCCGCCCTGTATTATAACCTCCTGGAGGTCAAGGCCCACATCTGGATCGCCCACCAGCGCTATCCCACCAGGGGCCGGGTCTGGCACCCGGGAGGCGCCCACCCCTTCGCCGCCCTGAATGTGGCCCTGGTGCACAACGGCGACTTCGCCAACTACTTCTCGGTGAGCGAATACTTAAGCCAGCGCCACTTCTATCCCCAGTTCCTCACTGACACCGAGGTGGCGGTCCTCCTCTTTGATCTCTGGCACCGCCTCTACGGCTATCCCCTGGAGTACGTCATCGAGGCCCTGGCCCCCACCACGGAGCGGGACTTTGACCTCCTGCCGCCGGAGAAGCAACAGGTCTACCGGCAGCTGCAGGCGGCCCACATCCACGGCTCCCCGGACGGCCCCTGGTTTTTCATCATCGCCAGAAATGACCCGGTGAAGAAGCGCTTTGAGCTCATCGGTATCACCGACACCAGCATGCTCCGGCCCCAGGTCTTTGCCCTCTCCGAGGGCCAGGTGCAGATCGGGCTGGTGTGCTCGGAAAAACAGGCCATCGACGCCACCCTGGCCTCCCTGGCGGCGGAGGACCCCCGCTTCTGCCCGGTGGCCGACCTCTATTGGAACGCCCGGGGCGGCAGCCACACCGACGGCGGCGCCTTCATCTTTTCCCTGGAGCGCCAGAACGGCAAAATGGTGCTTAGCTGCCAGGACAAGTTCGGCAAGCCCAAGACCGTGCCCTGGTTCCAGAAGCCCTGGGAGGGGACGGTGCTGCCTCTGGATCCCGAGCGTCTGAGCGAGATGACGCCCCTCCTCACCGATCTCCTGGCCGACGCCAGCGGCTATGCCTTTTACGATCATGTCCGGGTGCGGGTGCCCACCTGGCCCTACTCCCGCTTTCTCGAATTCATCCAGCTGGCGGCCCGGCTGGCCGGGGAGGACGACGCCCTGAAGGAGGCCCTCATTCACGGCCTCACTCTGCTCCTGGACCGGCGCTACGACCCGGGCGACAAAAAGCGCAGCCACCTGGTGCGCCTGCTCCTGGACACCCTGACGGAGATCTTCACCGCCTCGCCGCCCATGGGGGTGGAGCACCCCAGCCGTTACCGGGCCATTAACTGGGAGACCCGGGAGAGACTCACCCCGCCCCACCGGCCGGATGCGGTCCTGGTGCTGGACGCCGCCCAGTTCCCCCCCGAGGGCGAGGAGTGCGACGCCCGGCTGCTCTGCCAGGCCCATGCCCTGGGCTGGCGGCGCTTCCTCTGCCACGGCTACCGGGGCCAGCGCTTCACCGGCTGCGGCTTCGGGCCGGGCACCGACGACGTGCGCATTGACGTCTATGGCAGCTCCGGGGATTACCTGGCCAGCGGCATCGACGGCATGGAGATTTACGTGCACGGCAACGGCCAGGATCAGCTGGGCCAGATCATGAAGCGGGGCAAGCTGGTGGTCTATGGCGATGTGGGCCAGACCTTCATGTACGGCGCCAAGGGCGGTGAGGTGTACGTCCTGGGAAACGCCGCCGGCCGGCCCCTCATCAACGCCGTGGGCCGCCCCCGGGTGGTGATCAACGGCACCGCCCTGGATTTTCTGGCGGAATCCTTCATGGCCGGCGATCCCTTGCACGGCGGCGGCTTCGTCATCGTCAACGGCCTGGAGTTCGATCATCGGGGCCGGATCCGGGAACAGGCCACCCCGTATCCCGGCTCCAACCTCTTTTCCCTGGCTTCCGGCGGGGCCATCTACATCCGGGACCCCTACCGCCTGGTGGGGGAGGATCAGCTCAACGGCGGGGAGCTGGTGGAGATGACCCAGGCCGACTGGGACCTCATCCGGCCCTATCTGGAAGAAAACGAGCGCCTTTTCGGGATTCAGGTGGCGCGGGACCTCCTCACCGTGGACGGCGAGCTTAGGCCCTTTAATGAGGTCTACCGCAAGGTGCAGGCGGTGAAGCTGGCCGTGTTGGCCCAGGTGGTGGAGGAATCCGGCCTGGAGGAGGTGGGCTGGGGCCAGCCCCTGCGGCATTAGCAGGAGGGGACCAGGGGGCCGGAGAGGAGACCCGGCCGCAGGATTCGGGCCTCCTCCCCGGAGGCCGGCTCCTGCCTGGCTGCGGCCTCCGGCGGCTTCAGAAAGGCGGGGTTGTCATACCCAGGGGGTGCGGGGAGATCCAGGATTTCAGCCTGCGAGCCGTTCCCCCGCCGGGACACCATCGGTTTTCCCACCCTAAGGAATGTCAGGGACTCCCGCCCCTCAGCCCTTCCGGGGGCGGCCTCTTTCAGAGAGACAGGTTGTGCCCTTCCGGGGAGGGCCAGGAGAGCGCAAACCACCGGCCTCTCCCCCTCCTGTCTCTTTCCCGCCCACCGGCCGGTGACCAGGCGCGGCCCGGTTCCCGGCCCCCCGGGGCGCCCGAGCCCGGGCCCCCCTTCCCTTCCCGTTACATCCTCTCCACCAGGGCCTGGCCGAAGGCGGAGCAGGAGACCTCCCGGGCCCCGGGGAGCTGCCGGGCCAGATCGTAGGTGGCAATGCCGTCCTTCAGGGTCCGGGGGATGGCGGCGTGGATGAGCCGGGCGGCCTCGTGCCAGCCCAGGAACTCCAGGAGCATGGCCCCGGAAAGGATGACGGAGCTGGGATTCACCTTGTCCTGGCCGGCATACTTGGGGGCGCTGCCGTGGGTGGCCTCGAAGATGGCGCACTCATCCCCGATGTTGGCCCCGGGGGCCATGCCCAGCCCCCCCACCTGGGCCGCCAGGGCGTCGGAGATGTAGTCGCCGTTGAGATTAGGGGTGGCAATGAGGTCGTACTCCTCGGGCCGCAGCAGCACCTGCTGGAAGAGGTTGTCCGCCAGCCGGTCCTTGATGACCACCTTGCCTTCAGGAACCTGCCAGTGATAGCGGCTGGCCACCTCGGCCTCGGAGATGACCCGGTCTTCGAACTCCTCCAGGGCCACCTCATAGCCCCAGTTCTGGAAGGCCCCCTCGGTGTATTTCATGATATTGCCCTTGTGCATCAGGGTGACGCTTCTGCGGCCCCGCTCCAGGGCATAACGCAGGGCCATGCGCACCAGACGCTTGCTGCACCGGGCGGTCATGGGCTTGATGCCGATGGCGGCGCCGGGGTCCACCTGACAACCCAGCTCCTCGTTGAGGAAGCGGATGAGGCGCTGGGCCTCCGGGGAGTGGGCCGGCCACTCCAGTCCGGCATAGACATCCTCGGTGTTCTCCCGGAAGACCACCATGTCAATCTTCCAGGGCTCCTTCAAGGGGCTGGGGACGCCCTCGTAGTAGCGCACCGGCCGGATGCAGGCGTACAGGTCCAGCACCTGGCGCAGGGTGACATTAAGGGAGCGGAAGCCGCCCCCCACCGGCGTGGTGAGGGGGCCCTTGATGGCCACCCGATACTCCCTCAGGGTGGTGAGGCTCTCTTCCGGCAGATAGCTGCCGGTGGCCTGGAAGGCCTTCTCCCCGGCCAGCACCTCCTGCCAGATGATGGCCCGGCGGCCGCCGTAGGCCTTGGCCACCGCCGCGTCCAGAACCGGCTGCGCCGCCCGCCAGATGTCGGGCCCGGTGCCGTCCCCTTCGATGAACAGAATCACGGGCTGCTCCGGCACCGCTGTGGCAGCGCCCCCGGCCACCGTCACTTTCTCTCCGTTCTTGCCTGCATGCATGTCCCTTCTCCTGCCAGAAATCAAAAAACGACATATTGTATCAATTTCCCGGCCGGCGCCAAGGGTTTTGGAGAAGATAAGCCCGGCGGGCCCTCTTGCCCGGTGGGGGAGCGCAAAAACCCGGTTGGCCTCAGAGACCCAAAAGTTCCGGAAGGTCCAGATGATCGCGCAAATGAAAGTCCGCGGGCAACTCCGGGGCCCGGTAGGCCCCGAAGAGCATCCCGGCACGGGCCGCGGTCTCATGATCCACCCGGCTGTCTCCGATATAGCAGGCCTGCCGGGGAGACAGCCGGAAATGGCTGAGAATCCTTTCCAGGCACTCCGGGTGGGGCTTGGGGTGGCGCACCTCCAGGGATGTGACCGTGAGCTCAAAGAAGCCGGCCAGGCCCAGGGTCTCCAGCACCAGGGGCAGGCTCTTCCCCCGGTTGGTGGCGATGGCCAGGTGGCGGCGCCCCTGCAGCCGCGCCAGGGTTTCCTTCACCTGCGGTTCGGGCCTCAGGAGGGGGAGAAAGGGCGTATTGTCCAAGGTCTTCTGGTATTCCTGGGCCGCCTCCCTGAAGGGGTGATCCCGGAAGAGCCAGTCCAGGGCCGCCACCGCGGTGAGGGGCTTCACCACCTCCCACTGCGCCGGGGTGAGGGGCGGCAGGCCGAAGCGGCCGAGGATGTGGTCGTAAAAGGCCCGGTTGGCCCGGGAGGAATCCACCAGCACCCCGTCGCAGTCATAAATGATGACCCTAAGATGCCCCAGCTGCGCCGTCATGCCGGTTATTCCTTGATGCCGCAGAAATCCAGGTGCCGGGCCAGAAACACCAGCTCCCCCGCCTCCACCTGGCGCCGGCGCTCCTGAAGCCAGAAGTCCCGGTCCCGTGGGTCCAGGCGGCCGCTCAGGGAGTCCGCCACCATGGCGAGGAGGCATTCCAGAAAGAAGGCCTCCTCCCCCGGGTAGCCCGCCGGTCCCGCCCACACCACCCACTCGGAGCCGCCCGCGGCCCACATCTCCGCTCCGGCGGCGGGAAGGAGGTGGAACAGCTGCCGGCCGGCCCGGCTGCCGCCGGTGGGCCGCCCCGCCCAGCGGCGCTCCTCCATGCTCTGATGATAAAGCGCCGTCACCCGCTCATCCAGGTCCGGACTGAGGGGCGGCCAGAAGATGGTGGTGCCGTCGAAGGTGAGGGTGAAATAAAAGGCGCCCCCCGGGGCCAGGCAGGTGAGGAGCCGACGCACCGTCTCCTCCAGGGGCATCAGATCCAGAAAGGCGTGGGCCAGGACCAGGTCCCAGGCGCCGCTCAGGGCGGGGTGGTGCAGGAACTCCAGGGCCTCCCCCACCCGGAAGGCCAACTCCAGGTGGCGGCCCCCGCCGCGGAGGACCAAGTCGCCCCGGTCGGTCAGGCTCACCTGGAAGCCCCGGGCCTCCGCCCAGCCGGGCAGCTCCTCCCGGGCGGCGGTGATGCAGGCGGGATTGACATCCACCCCGAGATACCGCACCCGGCGCAACAGCCCCCAGTCCGCGAGGCGGGCGGCCATGCTGCCCAGCCCGCAGCCCACCTCCAGGACCGTGAGGGTGCGGTGCTCCATCAGCGGCAGGAGCCGTCGGGCCAGGGTGTCAAAGACGACGCGGTTCAGGCTGCGGTCGTCCACCGGCACCTTGGCCCGGAGGTAACGCAGAAAATCGAAGTTCGTCATGGTGAATCCGCCAAAGAGTGAAGCAGCCGGTACGCGCCCTCCAGGCTCTCCTCCCAGGTGGGGTGGGCCAGGAAGCGCTCCCGGGCCGCCAGGCTCATCTCCAGGAGCAGGCGATCGTCCGTGAGGAGGCGCTCCAGGCAGGCGGCCAGCGCGGCCACCTCCCCGGGGGGTACCAGGAAGCCGTCCCGGCCGGGGGTGATGATCTCCGGGGCTCCCCCGGCCTCACTGCCGATGGCCGGCAGCCCGAAGGCCATGCCCTCCAGATAACAGATGCCGAAGCCTTCATACAGGGAAGGCACCACCAGGACATGGCTGCGGGCCAGGTGCCGGGCCAGCTCCGGGGCGGGGAGGAGCCCGGTGAACTCCACCCGGGAAGCCAGGCCCGCGGCGGCCAGGCGCTGTCTCAGGCGGCGCACATATCCCGGCGCCAGGGTGAGATTGCCCGCCACGGTCAGCTGCCACTCCCGGGCCCGCAGGCTTGCCAGCGCCCGGACCAGGAGATGCAGCCCTTTGCGGGGGATGACATTCCCCACGAACAAAAGCCGGCGGGGGCCCTTCTCCCTCACCCGGGCGGCAATCTCCGCCGGCCCGGGGAGGCGGGGGAACTCCTGAATGCCCGGCGGCGCCACCACCCCGGGCAGCTCCCGGCCGCACCGGCGGCGCACGCTGGCCAGGGTGGCCCGGCTGTTGGTGATGCAGGCGTCCAGGGTGGCCAGATAGCGGCCCTCCACCTGGGCGTAGAGGCGGTTCAGCAGGGAGGCCCGGGGCTCGTCGCAGCGCAGGTGGTGCACCACCGCCGCCAGTTTCTTGCCCGGCCTGAGACGCCGGTTCACCAGAAAGAGGGAGGGGTGGGCCAGCTCATCCTGGAGGAGGAGGTCGGGGGTCAGCCCCGCGAGCCGGCGGTACAGCGCCGGGGAGAGGTTGTCCAGCAGCCCCCGGGGGTAGATCCGCCACGGCAGGGAGATCACCTCCACCCTCACCCCCCGCCGGCGCAGGTGCTCCACCAGCCGCCGGTCGTAGAGGAAGCCGCCGCTGATGAAATCCAGGTCCCCGTAGAGGACCAGGGCCAGGTGCATCAGAAGTCTTCCTGGTAGGCGGCCCAGGCGATGCCCGTCTCCCAGATCTTCACCCGGATGCTGCTCAAGTGGGGGACCCGGAGCTTCTCCTTCAGGGCCTGGCAAAAAATCCGGGCAAAGTGCTCGATGCTGGGATTGAGGCCGGCAAACTCCGGGAGCTCGTTGAGGGTGCGGTCCCGGAAATGCGCGATCACCTCCGACAGATAGACCTCCAGGTCCACGATGTCCACCAGGTAGCCGTGCTCATCCAGCTTCCTGCCGGCCAGCTCCACCTCCACCTGATAGTGGTGGGAATGGCGCAGGTTCTCCGGCCCCCAGTCGCCCCCCACCAGGTAGTGCTGGGCGACGAAATCCCGCCGCACCGCCATGTAATACATCGGAGCTCCTTTCCCGCCTCCGGGTCCGTCAGGCCCCGGGCCCCGGCAGGGCAATCTCCGCCTGGGCCCGGGGGTGCAAGGGGTTGATGCGGGCCGCCAGGGAAAAGAGATAGGGGTAAGCCCGCTGGAGATATTCCAGGTAGGTCAGCCACTGGGCGGCCAGCAGCTGGTAGGCCCGCTTCAGGTCGCCGGACAGGTGCTCCCGGTCCGCCGGGGCAAGCTGGGTCACCTCCCGGCGGTAACCCAGCTCCTCCCCCAGATGACAGACCGCCCACAGCAGATTGGTGAAGGCCTCATGCTCCAGGAGGGTGGGATTTTCCAGGAGGCGCAGGAGGAAATCCCGCTTGCTGAGGAGAAACTGCTTGAGTTCCGCCAGGTCCCCCCGGCCACAGTCCACTGCGTAGGGGTGGCGGGCCAGCACCTGGGCGGCCTGCCGGAAGTCCGCCGGCGACCAGCGGCTGAGGGCGCCGATGGCCTCCTGCAGCTCCTCCCGCTGGGCATCGAACCGGAGACACCTTTTCAGCAGGGCCACGCCCACTTCGCTGAAAAAGGCGCCGATGACGATGTTCATCTTGTGGAGGCGGGCCTGCTGCGCCCGGGTCGCCAAAAGCTGGTTGATCACCAGGGTCACCACAATGATGGACAGGGGCAAAAACCCCAGTTGCCCGAAGAACAGGCGCATCATGTAGCCCCAATCCCGGAAGATGAGGTAGTTGACCCCGTAGATGGCCAGGGAGGCGGCCACCAGGGCCAGGCTCAGTTTATAGCGCCAATCCAGCCGCATGGGTCACCGGCCTGTTGGGCCGGGGGCATCTGCCCCGGCCTCCAGGAAATCGCGCCCCACCCTCCGCCCGGGTTGCTGCCGGCCCGCCGGGCCGGCCCAGGACTCATCACCCCACCCAATCCACCGCTTGGGGGTTAACCTCGGGCCGCCGGTGCTCCACCCGGCGGGCCTGCTCCCGGGTCCAGATCTCCCCCGGGAAATCGGGCAAGGCGACCACATGGCGGCCGTCCTCCGGCCGCCGGCGATAGCGGCCGCCCCACCAGTAAGCCAGGGCCCTGGCCTGGGCCTCCGTCAGGGGCGTCATGGGCGTTTGCGCCTTTTCCTTATGCATCGGCTCCTCCTGGGGGCTTGCCTCAGGCACTGGGGGCGGCCTCCAGGTCCATCTCCAGGCGCATCATGTCATCCCGGCGTTTCAGGGTAAAGCCCAGGCGGCGGGCCAGATCCAGCATGGGCTGATTCTGGGGGAGGACATCGCCGTAAAGCTTCCTGATCCCCTGGTCCCGGGCGATGTCAATGGCCCCCTGTACCAGGCGGGGCCCCAGGCCCTTGCCCTGCCAGGGGTCGGCCACAATGATGGCGAACTCCGCGGTCCGATGGTCGGCGTCCATCACCAGGCGGCTCACCCCCATCATCACCTCCGGCCCCGGAGGCTGGCCCACCGCCATGAGGCCGATCTCTCGATCATAGTCATTCTGGGTGAAGCGCACCAGCATTTCGTGGGTCCAGTTCTTGATGCGCCGGAAGTAGCGGAAATACAGGGTGTCGTCGGAACATTTCTGCAGGAATTCAAAGACCAGGGGTTCATCTTCGGGCCTCATGGGCCGCAGCAGAACCGGGGTGCCGTCCCGGAGCATCCAGGCGGTCTCATACTGGTTGGGATACGGCGCAATGATGAGATGCCGGGGGGCGGGCACCGCGGCGGACCGGATCTCCAGGTGGGCGTCCACCGCCACGAAGCGGCCGCCCACCACCATGAGGGGGTTGATGAGCAGGTCCACAATCTCCGGGAAATCGGTGACCAGGTGGGAGAGGCGCACCAGGATCTCCGCCAAAAGGTCCAGGTTGGCGGGCGGGATGTCCCGGTAGCCCAACAGGACCCGGTGCACCCGGGTCTTGCGGATGAGGCTGTGGGCCAGGTGCAGGTTCAGGGGCGGCAGATCCACGGCCCAGTCCTGGAGCACCTCCGCCATCACGCCTCCCAGCCCGAAGCGGATGAGGGGTCCGAAGTTGGGGTGCTGGCGGCAGCCCAGCAGGAGCTCGCAGTCGGCCTCCGGCTCCTGGGTCTGCACCGTCACCCCCCAGATGGTGGCTTCGGGGTAGCGGGCCCGGGCCGCCTGCATCATCTCGTCGTAGGCCAGGCGCACCTCCTCGTCGGTGCGCAGGTAAAAGCGCACCCCATGGACCTCGGACTTGTGGAGGATGTCCGGGGAGTGGATCTTCAAAACCACCGGGTAGCCCAGATTTCTGGCCTCCCGCACCGCGTCCGCGGCGCTGGCCGCGGCCACCGTCAGGTTGGCGGGAATGCCGTAGGCCGCCAGAACCGCCTTGGATTCCAGCTCCGTCAAAGACGAGCGGCCCTCCCACAGGCAGTGATCCAGGTAGGCCCGGGCCTGGCGGGTGTTCACCGTGATCTCCCGGGGCAGACGGGGCGGGGTCTCCTGCAGGACCTTGAGGCGGCGGGAGTAGGAGTACATCTCCATGAAGGTGTCCACCGCCTGCTCCGGCGTCTCCAGGGTAGGGATGCCGGCTTCGTTCAGAATTTTCAGGCCGCCGGCCATCTCATCGCCGCCCATCCACACGGCGAACACCGGGCGGCCCGGGGGCACCCGGGCGGCCACCACCTTGGCCGTCTGCACCGGATCCGTCTGGGCCAGGGGGCTTAAGATGATCACCAGCCCGGCGAACTCCGGGGCCTTCAGGGCCACGTCCAGCACCCGGGCATAGCGCTCCGGGTCGGCGTCCCCCAGGATGTCGATGGGGTTCCCGGGGGTCCAATGGGGCGGCAGCACCGCCGCCAGCTCGGCCTGGGTCTCCGGGCGCAAGGCCGCGGGCGCCTGATCCCAGCGGGCCAGGGCGTCCACCGCCATGAGGCCGGGGGCCCGGGCGTTGGTGATGATGCCCAGATCGCCCCGGACCGGCGGGGCCATCTTCCCTAAGGCTTCGGCGCAGCGAAACAGCTGCCCCACCGTCTCCACCCGGATGATGCCGGCCCGGCGGAAGGCGGCGTCGTAGGCGGCGTCCTCATCCCCCAGCCCCTCCCCTGCCCCGCCGGCCGGCCGCCGCCCGGCCTTCACCACAATGATGGGCTTGACCCGGGACACCGAGCGGCAGGCGCTCATGAACTTCCGGTGCCGGGTCAGATTCTCCATGTAGATGATGATGCTCCGGGCGGCCTCCTGATTGCCCAGGTAGTCGATCAGGTCGGCAAAGTCCAGGTCGCCCTTGGACCCCAGACTGATGAAATGGCTGAAGCCGATATTTTTCTGGGTGGCCCAACCCAGGATGGAGCTGCACATGGCGCCGCTTTGGGAGATGAAGGCCAGATGCCCCGGCTTGGCGCACAGGGGCAAAAAGGTGACCGCCAGGCGGGAGGGCGGACACAGCACCCCCCAGGAGCCGGGCCCCAGGAATCTGAGGCCGCTTCTGGCCGCGGCCGCCCGGATGTCCGCCTCCAGCTTCTCCCCTGCCGGTCCCACCTCCCGGCCCCCGGTGGAGAGGATGACCGCCGCGGGCACCCCGGCGGTGCCGCACTCCCCGATGACCGCCGGCACCTGGGCGATGGGGACGGCGATCACCGCCAGATCCACCGGCTGGCCGATGGCCGCCACCCCCGGGTAACAGGTCAGCCCCACAATCTCTTCATGCCGGGGGTTGACGGGGTAGATCCGCCCCGGGAAACCGTAGTCCAGCAGGTTTTCCAGCAGGCGGCGGCCGAAGCTGTCCGGCCGGGGACTGGCCCCCACAATCGCCACCGCCTCAGGCTGGAAGAGGGCATCCAACGGATGCGCCATGGGCACCTCCCCGGAGATGACGGGCGGGCATGGGATTCCCCTGCGCCCTCGTTCCATTATACCCCAAAGCCCCGCTCCTGCCGCCTGCATTCCGCAAGCGGAGGGCAACTTCCCGGTGGATGCGGGGCGCTGCCCCCTGCCCCGGACCTGCCGGTTGTGCTATGTTTATTTTGGGCAGAGGATGTGGGAGAGGGGCAGGGGTCGGCGGCCCCGGAATCTCTTTTTCGGGAACGGGACAAGGAGGAGCCATGCCAGGCCTGCCGTGGTCGGAGATCGTCTTTCCGGCTCTCACCTGTGTGCTCTTGACCGGCTACCATCTTTTCTGGGCTTATCAGGTGCGCCGGGCGCCGCTACTGACCTACCTGGGGGTCACCCGGCACCTGCGCTTCATGTGGGTGGAATCCATCATCCGGGAGCGGCGGGACATCCTGGCGGTCCAGACCCTGCGCAACTGGATCATGGCCGCCAGCTTCCTGGCCTCCACTGCCATCCTCATCGGGCTGGGACTGTTGAGCTTCCTTTTCCGGGCTGAATTGCTGGCGGAGCTGAATTTCGAACTCACCGCCATCTTCACCCGGGTGCAGACCCTGTTTCTGGTGAAGCTGATGCTCCTCAGCCTCCACTTCTTTTTCGCTTTTTTCAGCTTCACCCTGGCCATCCGTTATCTCAACCAGGTGAATTTTCTCATCAATGTGCCGGCGGCCTGCGATCCGGTGCTCACCCCCGGCTTCATCGCCCACACCCTGGATCTGGGGATGCTGCACTATACCCTGGGGATGCGGGCCTACTACCTGGCGGTGCCGGTGGCCCTGTGGCTGTTCGGTCCCTTGTGGATGTTTCTCGGGGCCCTGGTGCTGACGGTGGTGCTGTATCAGCTGGACCACTGCTGCTCGCTGGATTACTCCACCGCCACCTGCGAGCTGGCCGGGTCGCCGCCGGAGAGCCAGGGCTGCCGGGGAGCCGGCGGTTGATTCCCTGGGGGGCCGCGGTATAATGGGGCCGCGGTCCGGGTGGCTCCGGGCGCCGGTGAGGGCACCCGGCCGGGACCGCCCATCCGTGCCCGAAGGAGAGCCCTCATGCCCGCGGATCTGGAGCACCTGGCCCGTCTGTCCACCTATATCCGCTACCTCATCCTCGCCTGCACCACCGAGGCCGGTTCCGGCCATCCCACGTCGTCGCTGTCGGCGGTGGAGCTCATGGCCGGCCTGCTGTTCGGCGGCACCTTTCGCTATTATGCCGACGACCCCCGGCATCCCAACAACGACCGCCTCATCTTTTCCAAGGGGCACGCCTCCCCCCTGTTTTACGCCCTGTGGGTGGCGGCCGGGCGGCTGTCCGAGGAGGAGCTCATTTCCCGCTACCGCAAACTGGGCTCGCCCCTGGAGGGCCACCCCAGCGTGGCCTTTCCATATGTGGAGGCGGCCACGGGCTCTCTGGGTCAGGGCCTGTCCATCGGGGTGGGGATGGGCCTGAACGCCAAGTACCTGGACCGCCTGCCTTATCGCACCTATGTGCTTTTGGGGGACAGCGAAATGGCGGAGGGCTCGGTCTGGGAGGCGGTGGCCATTGCCGCCCACTACCGCCTGGACAACCTGGTGGCCGTCATTGACGTCAACCGCTTGGGCCAGCGGGGCGAAACCATGTACGGCCACGACCTGGCCGCCTACGAACGCCGTCTGGGGGCCTTCGGCTGGGAGACCTATACCATCGACGGCCACTCCTATCCCGCGATTCTGGCCGCCTACCGGGAGGCCGCCCGGGTCACCGGCCGCCCGGTGGCCATCATCGCCCGGACCGTCAAAGGCAAGGGCGTCTCTTTTCTCGAGGATGTGAACGGGTGGCACGGCAAGGCCTTAAGCCCCCTGGAGCTGGAGCGGGCCCTGGGGGAGCTGGGTCCGGTGGATCATACCGCCCGGGGGGAGATCACCCGGCCGGCGCACCTTCTGCCTCCCACCCCGGAGAGTCTGCCGGCGCCGCCGCCGGCCTATGAGCCCGGAGAGAAGGTGGCCACCCGCAAGGCCTACGGCACCGCCCTGGTCCGCCTCTTTACCCAGTTCCCCCAGCTGGTGAGCCTGGACGGCGAGGTGAGCAACTCCACCATGGCGGAGATCTTCCGGGAGGCGCAGCCGGGCCGCTTCTTTGAGATGTTCGTGGCGGAGCAGAACATGGTGGGCGTGGGCCTGGGGCTGGCCCGCCGGGGGAAACTCCCCTTCGTCTCCTCCTTCGCCGCCTTTCTCACCCGGGCCTTCGACCAGATCCGCATGGCCCAGTACGCCGAGCCCAACCTCAAGTTCGTGGGCTCCCACGCCGGGGTCTCCATCGGCGCCGACGGCCCCTCCCAGATGGGCCTGGAGGACCTGGCCATGTTCCGCACCCTCCTGAACGGCGTGGTGCTTTACCCGGCGGACGCGGTGGCCACCGAAAAGCTGGTGGAGGAGATGGCCCGCTATCCGGGTATTGCCTATCTCCGCACCACCCGGGAGGCCACCCCGGTGATCTATGACCCGGCGGAGAGCTTTCCCATCGGGGGCTGCAAGGTGCTGAGAAAGAGCCCCGAGGACCGCGTCACCGTAGTCACCGCCGGCATCACCCTCTTTGAGGCCCTGGCGGCCTACGAGGAGCTCAAAAAGGAGGGCATCCCCATCCGGGTCATCGATCTGTATTCGGTGAAACCGGTGGATGCCGCCACCCTGGGGCAGGCCGCCCGGGAAACCCAGGCCCTGGTCACGGTGGAGGATCATTTCCCCGAGGGCGGCCTGGGGGAGGCGGTCTTAAGCGCCCTGGCCACGGTGCCCACCCCAGTCTATTCCCTGGCGGTGCGCAAAAAACCCCAAAGCGGCACCCCCCGGGAACTCCTGGAGCTGGAGGAGATCTCCGCCGGCGCCATCGTCCGGAAGGTGAAGGAGATCCTGGCGGCCGGCTGAAGGAGCCACGCGCCGTCCCGGGGCCCTCAATTCAAGCCCGGCAGGGTCAGGTGCGGGGCGGCAGGAACGGCCGCCACCCACCTTCGCCCCAAGGAGCAGAGAACATGCGCATCGGACTGGCCGCCGACCACGGCGGCTTTGAACTCAAGGAACAGCTCAAGGAAGAGATCCGGGGCCTGGGCCATGAGGTGCGGGATTTCGGCGCCCTGGAGTACAACCCCGCCGATGATTTCCCGGATTTCGTCATCCCCCTGGCGAAGGCCGTGGCCGCCGGCGAGGTGGACCGGGGCATTGCCATCTGCGGCAGCGGGGTGGGCGCCTCCATCGCCGCCAACAAAGTCCCCGGGGCCCGGGCCGCCCTCATCACCGAGATCTACTCCGCCCGCCAGGGGGTGGAACACGACGACATGAACATCCTCTGCCTGGGGGGGCGGGTCACCTGCTTCGCCCTGGCCTGGGAGCTGGTGAAGACTTTTCTCCAGGCCCGGTTTCAGGGCGCCGAGCGCCACCGCCGCCGCCTGGCCAAGATTAACCGCCTGGAGCAAAGCGAGGGGCCCTGAGCTCCGCCCCGCAGGCCCAGCGGGATGAGGTGGCGGCTTTTGCGAGCCGGGTCCGCTCCTTCAGCCCCGCTCCGCTGTAAACACCGGCTCCCCTCTGAGCCAGCGGGGCAGGGCCTCCGGGGTGGCCAGGATCTGCCGCAACGCCGCCACCAGGTCCAAGGGCAGCACCTGACAGCCGCGGCGTGCCGCTCCCTCGATGAGCCCCCGGCTGAGGGCTCGGGCGAAGTCATGGCGATGTTCGTAGTAGCGGTCCGGGAGAAGCTCGGCGGACTCCAGGGAGCGCCGGCAGTGTTCCGCCTCCAGAGAGTGCATGGCCCGGCACATGAGAGGCCGGACCGGGTAGATGCCGCAGTGGTCCCGGCTCAGAAATGGGCAGGGGAACTCCCGGCGCCGCCGGGCCAACTCCGTGGGGCTGAGCCCCCGACGCCGGGCCAGCTCCTCCTCCAGCGCCGCCAGAAGCCCGGGAAGCTGCGCCGGCGCCACCCCCCGCAAAAGAAAGTCGGCCATGAGAAAAGCCTCCGGCGGGGTCAGCTCCACCCGGTTGTAACAACAGAAGCTGCAGCCCGGCCGGCAGGCCACCGGCTCAGGCAGCGGCTGGCCGGCCTCAAACTGGCGCACGGTCCAGTCCCAGAGGGCATAAACCTCCCGGGTGACGGCCAGAAGGGCGGCCGGGTCAGGCGCGGCACCGGCTTCCGCCACCCGGCGGGCCACCCCGGCGGTGAGGAGGGCGGGCGAGAGCATGAGGAACTCCCCCTGACAGAGGATGGGCACCTCCCCTGCTCTGTACCACATAACCCGGAAGAATTGCCAGGACAAACCCTGCCCCCGCCCTTGTCCCAGGGGACAATCTCAGATAAAGTGGAGGTAAAAGGGAGCCGCGAGCCTGGCTCCCTACCCTTTCCATCCCCGCTCAAAGGGGAAGAGGGTGGGGGAGAGGGGCAGAGGTCCACGAGCCCTGGCCCGCTCCCCCAGACTGACATCGGTCACCATCTAGGACGCCATGGCTGAACAATCGTACAAGCCGCTGATGGAGCAGGTCCGGGCCGCGGGGTGAGCCGCCAAGCTTCCTCCCGGGTTGCTGGAGGAAATCCTGGCCACGCTCCCCCGCCGGGCGCACCCGGATCTCCTCGTGGGGCTGGAAACCGCGGATGATGCGGGCGTCTTCCGCCTGACGCCGGAGATCGCCCTCATCCAGACGGTGGACTTCTTCACCCCGGTGGTGAACGACCCCTACACCTTCGGGCAGATCGCCGCGGCCAACGCCATCAGCGATGTCTTTGCCATGGGCGGGCGGCCGCTGACGGCGCTGAACATCGTCTGCTACCCCAGCGCCACGGTGCCCAAGGAGGTGCTCAAAGACATCCTGGCCGGGGGGTTGGACAAGATCCACGAGGCCGGGGCGCTCCTGGTGGGCGGCCACAGCGTGGAGGACACCGAGCTCAAATACGGGCTGGCGGTGACGGGAGTGGTGCATCCTGACCGGGTCCTCACCAACGCCGGGGCCCGCCCCGGGGATGTGCTTTTGCTCACCAAGCCGGTGGGCACCGGCGTCATCGCCACGGCCATGAAAGGCCGCCTGGCCGACCCGGAGGCCGAGGCCGCGGCGGTGGCGGTGATGACCGCCTTGAACCGCCTCCCCGAAGAGTGCCTGGCCCCGGGCGCGGTGCACGGCCTCACCGACATCACCGGGTTCGGGCTTCTGGGCCACGCCCTGGAGCTGGCGGTGGCCAGCGGGGTGGAACTCACCCTGGCCGCCCGGCAGGTGCCCCTGTTGCCCCGGGCTTATGACTACGCCGCCATGGGGCTGGTGCCCGCCGGGAGCTTCGCCAATCGCAATTTCTGCGCCCGGAGCCTCACGGTGGACCCGGGGGTGGATCCGGTGCTCCTGGATCTTCTGGCTGACGCCCAGACCAACGGCGGGCTCCTCCTGGCCGCGGCCCCGGAGGCGGCCGACGCCCTCCTGGGGGCCCTGCGGCGGGAGGGCTTCCCCCAGGCGGCCCGCATCGGGGAGGTGAGCGGCACCGGCCCCGGCAGAATCATCCTCCGGCCGTAAGCCCGCTGATAACCGGGCAGGGGGAGAGCCCGGGCCACATCCAGGCGCAGGGGCGAGAAAAACGGTTCCGGGGCCTGGGTCTTCCCCGGAAACAGCCTGCCCGCCATGGTGATACGGGAGGACGGATGCCCAGGTGGTGTGACTTGAGTTGTCCGGAGGCCTCCTTCCCCACTGCCGAGGCAGTGGACGGAGCCGGCTCCTGCCGGACCTTTGCGGCCCTGTACTGCAACAAACTGGGACAGCTGGTGCACAAGCACGGGCTCTGCCCGTGCCCGGAGGACGATCCCCCGGGCCGGAAAGAGACGGAAGGGGGGTCCTGACAGGGCCGGCCCCGGCAAGGTCCTTCCCGCGCCCGGTGGGGCCGGTCAGCCCGTTCCCCGTGTCTTTCTCTGCCCCAGGGGGTTGCCCTGCCCTGGTTCTTTCGTTCCCTCCACAGGGCAAAGACGCCCCGGGGCGCCCTTCACCTGGTTTCCGTCCCGGCTCGCCCGACGGCTTGAGGCCAAGCGGCTTCCCGTTGGCGGACCGCCAGCCTGCCAGACCCTCCCCCCTCCGGACTCGAACCGGCCCGGCCCTCAGCCATCAGGATCCTGATACCCCAGGGCCGGGGATGGGGTGGAGATTCACTCCTCCGGGGCCCGCAGGCGGTAGCCCACCCCGGGGTCTGTGAGGAGAAAGGCCGGGCGGGCGGGGTTGTCCTCCAGCTTGCGCCTAAGATGGCGCACAAAGATGCGCAGGTAGGCCCCCTGATCCACAAAGGAGGGCCCCCAGACCTCCTTGAGGAGCTGGCGGTGGGTCACCACCTTGCCGGCGTGGCGGATGAGCACGGTGAGGAGCTTGTATTCGGTGGGGGTGAGGTGCACCTCCTCCCCGGCCCGGAAGACCCGGCGCTTCTCCAGATCCACCCGGATCTTCCCCACCTCAAAGAAGGTTTCGGCCCGGCCCTCCCGGTCCTGCAGGGAACGGCGCAGGGCCACCCGGATGCGGGCCAGAAGCTCCCCTACCCCGAAGGGCTTGGTGAGGTAGTCGTCGGCGCCCGCATCCAGGGTGACCACCTTCTCCCGCTCCTGGTCCCGGGCGGAGAGCACGATGATGGGCACCCGGGACCACTGCCGCACCTGCCGGATGATCTCGATGCCCTCCAGATCCGGGAGTCCCAGGTCCAGCAGGATGACCTCCACCGGCTGGGAGGCGGCCAGGGCCAGGCCCTCCCGGCCGTCGGCCGCCTCCAGGAGCTCATACCCCTGGGTGGGCAGGCTGGCCCGCAAGAACCGGCGGATATGCACGTCATCCTCAATAAGGAGAATACGGGGCTTCATGGGGCGGTCCCCCCTCCGGCTGGGGCATCTCCCGGCCGTTTTGGGGGGCATCTTCCGTCAGGGGCAGGGTGAAGCGGAAGACCGCCCCGCCTTCCGGCCGGTTGGCCGCCTCCATGCGGCCGCCATGGATCTCCACAATGCTGCGGCAGATGCTCAATCCCAGACCCACCCCCCGGTGACGTCCCGGAGCCGCCTGGTAAAACTTGTCGAAGACCTGGGCCTCCGCCCCGGGAGGCAGACCCGGCCCGGCATCCGCCACTTCCACCACCACCTCCCCCGGGCTCCGGAAGGCCCTCAGGGTGATGGGCTGACCCTCCGGGCTGTATTTGAGGGCATTATCCAACAGATTGATGAAAACCCGCTCGATGAGGAGGGCATCCAGTTTCACCAGGGGCAGGTCGGGGTCCAGGTCCAGGGTCAGAGACCGCCCCTGCAGCCGGGCCTCCAGCTGGTGCAGGGCGCTCCCCAGGACCTCCTCCAGGTCATGCCAGTCCCGGTTCAGCTCCACCCGGCCGGACTGCAGCCGGCTCATCTCCAGCAGGTTGTGCACCAGCCGGTCCAGGCGGCGGGCCTCGTCATAGATGGTGTGGATCAGCTCCGTGCGGGTGGCGTCCTCCAGACCGGGGCTTTCCAGCAGGGTGCTGGCCGAGCCGGCAATGACGGCGAGGGGGGTCCGCAGGTCATGGGACACGGAGCTGAGAAGGACGTTGCGCAGGCGCTCCGCCTCGATCTCCACCTGGGCCGCCCGGGCTTGGCGGGAGAGCTCCTCCCGCTCCAGCGCCAGACCCACCTGCCGGGCCAGACCCTGGAGCAGCGGCAGGATTTCCGCCACCGCAGTGGGCTTGGCCGGCAGCTCCAGCCGCAGCACCCCCACCGGCTCCTGGGGCGGGCCCAGGGGGACATAGAGGGCCTGGACCGCCGGCAGGGTAGCGGTGCCGGCCCCGGCGGGATGGCGGTAGCGATAGACCCAGCGGGCCACCATGGCCTCCCGCACGTCGTCCGGCAAAGGCGGCCCCGCGGCCAGCCGAAGCTCCCCGTCCGCCCCGGGGAGGAGCACCGACACCCGGGCCTCAAAGACCTCCTCCAGATGGGCCACCGCGGTGGCCAAAAGCGTCTCCCGGTCCGCGGCGAGGCTGAGTTTCTGGCTGAGGTCGTACATGGCTGCGGCCTGACGTTCCCGCAGCCGGGCCACCCGGGCCTGGAAACGGCTGCGGGCCGTGAGCCCGCTGATGAGCAGACTCACGGTGAGCATGACCACCAGGGTGAGGGCAAAATCCGGATAGGCGATGCGGAAGGACCAGTACTCCGGCACAAAGAGGAAATCCACCGCCGCCACCCCGGCCCCGGCCGCCACCAGGGCGGGCCCCCGGCTGAGCGTGGCGGACAGGACCGCCACCCCGAAGAGATAGAGGAGCACCACGCCGGTGAAGGAGAGCCAGGGGGAGACCAGCCCGGCCGCCGCGCTCACCAGGGCCACCCCGGCGGCGGCCAGCCCGTACTCCGCCAGCAGCCGCCGGGAGGGGGCGAACGCAGACCGGGCCGCGGCGGGCCCGGGCTCTCCTTCCGGGACCGGCAGGACCACCACCTCCAGGCCGCTGTGGCGGAGGAGATCCTCCGCCAGCGGCCGATGGAAAAGGCGCCGCCAGCCGCCACTCCGGCTCCGCCCCACCAGGAGGGCGGTGAGGCGGTGCTCCCGGGCAAAGCGAAGGATCGCCCGGCCCACATGCACCCCGGAGGCCTGGGCCACCTGCCCCCCCAGCCTGGCGGCCAGCTCCAGGGCCTGGAGGAGGGCCTCCCGCCCCTCAGGGGCGAGGCGGGCCTGCTCCGGGGTCTCCACGCTCAGGGCGAACCACTCGGCCCCCAGGGCCGCGGCCCGGCGGTGGGCGGCCCGCACCAGCTCAGGCGCGGCGGCCGACGGCGGCAGGCAGACCGCCAGTCGCGGCCTCACCTCTTCGGTGCCGGCGGGCGTCCCCTCGGGGTGGCCCTTCCCCTCCACGGCCATATCCATTTTGATTCCCTTGAGAATTCCCTTGAAGGAAAGATACCCCCAAACCTCGGGGGAATCAAGGCCGGGCCGGCCCCGGGATGCCTGACGGGCCCAGGGGCCGGCCCTTTCTCCCGGCCTTCCCGGGCAAAAAGAGGGTGTGAGGCGGGCACCATTAGTTCGGCGGGGGAAAAGGAAAAGCGGCCCTCTTAGCCTCTCTCCCCTTAAATGGGGGCAGGCAGAGGAGCCAAAGGGGCGGCCGGCCAGGGCCCGCCCTTTTCACCGGGCTGGCAACCCCTCTCCGGGGCGGGGGAGGGGCCTCTGACCCCTGGCCCCTTCCCCCAATCACCTCTTCACCACCTGTCAGGGACCGGGGGCCGCGGCCCCCGGGGACCTAGTAAAAAAGCAGGAGATAGATGGTGGAGATGATGATGGTGAACAGCGTGGGCAGCCAGCAGGCCCGGATGTAGCCCAGAAAGGAGATGTGATAGCCCGCCTTTTCCAGCAGCCCCACCGTCACCACATTGGCGGAGGCGCCGATCATGGTGGCGTTCCCGCCCAGGCAGGCCCCCAGGGCCAGGGCCCACCAGAGCACGCCGCTTTCCGCCCCCGGGATGGCCGTGTTGAGAAAGGCCACGATGGGGAGCATGGTGGCGGTGAAGGGGATGTTGTCAATGATGGCACTGGCGATGGCCGAGACCCAGAGAATCAAAACGACGGCCAGGGCCAGGTTGCCCCGGGACAGGTCCCGCACCCCTTCGGCAATGAGCTGGATGAGGCCGGTCTCCTCCGCGCCGGCGATCACGATGAACAGACCCATGAAAAAGATGAGGGTGGGCCACTCCACCTCATGCTCCAGCATCTCCACGATGTCGGTGCGGCTGAAGACCAAAAGGAGCATGGCCCCCAAAATGGCGGCGATGGAGGGCTCCATGTGCAGCAGCCCGTGGAGGAGAAAGAGGAGGATGACGAAGGCCAGAATTCCCAGTCCCAGGGCCGCCAGTTTCCGGTCGGTGATCCGGTATTCGTGGCGCAGATAGGCAATGGTGCGGGCCACATCCTTGACCTCCGCCTCCAGGTAGCCCTTCTTGTACCACCAGAGATACCACAGGGAACTGACGAACAGACAGACCACCACTGCCAGCCCCAGATTGAGGACGAACTGGACAAAGGTGAGCTTGGCGTAGGAGCCGATGAGGATGTTGGGGGGATCGCCGATCAGGGTGGCGGTGCCCCCCACATTGGAGGCAAAGACCTCCGGAATGATGAGGGCCAGGGGGTTGACCTTCAACGTCACCGCAATCTCGATGGTCACCGGCAGCAACAGGAGCATGGTGGTGACATTGTCCAGGAAGGCGGAGGCCACCGCGGTGATGAATTGCAGGATGAGGGAGAGGAGAAAAATATTCCCCCGGGCCAGGGCGTAGGATTTGTAGGCCAGCCATTGAAAGAGGCCGGTCTTTTTGAGCACCCCCACGATGATCATCATCCCCATGAGGAGGAAGATGACATTGAGGTCGATGGCCTGCATGGCGTCTTCAAAGGAGACGATGAAGTATTGTCGGTCGAAGGTGCCCAGGGTGTAGGAGACGAAGAGCACCAGGGAGGCCCCCAGGAAGGCGGCCAGGGTGCGGTGCATCACCTCCGCGGCGATGAGGACATACACCAGGAGGAGGACGAAGGCGGCCATCCAGAAGGCCGGGGTGATCCGGCGGCCCAGGGTGACCTCGGCTTCCGCCTCAAAGAGGCGGCGGCCGGCGGCGTCCGTGCCGGCGGCCACCGGGGTGAGGCGGATCTCCCGGGTCTCCCAGCTGGGTTTGTGGACCCGCAAGGTGAGGTTCGCCCCCGGCAGGGTCCCCGGCGGCAGGAGGTAGTGGGCCACAAAACTGCCCCGGGGGCCGGTTTCCGGAGGGTCCTTCTCCACCGCCGGCACCGTCTGCCCGTTCACCTGGAGCTCCACCGCCACCTCTTTGATGCCCTTGCCCTGGGCGTCGCTCGCCACCCCGAAGACCGTGAGCCGGTCCCCCGGCGGGTCGGCGGCCAGGACGGCGGGCGCCAGCCCCAAAAAAAGCGTCAGCAGCCCCACCACAGCCCCGGTCCAGCCAGATCTCCGCATCTGTGTGTCCTCCTCCCTGATAGAAAAAGGCCTGCCAGGGTGACAGACTCCGCCTGGCAGGCCCTCCCTCTGCGGCCGTATGTCGGGGGACGCACCTTCGATCCCGCCCCCTTAACCTCCGCCCCGCCGGGTGGCCCCGGCCGGGGAGGCAGGTCTATGTTACCACAGATCCGCGGGCGGCGGCAAACCCCCTCCCTTAAGCCCTTAATAATAAAGCAGCAGATAGATCATAGAGATGAACACGGTGATCATCATGGGCCACCAGCAGGCCCGGATATAGCCCAGAAAGGAGATGTGGTAGCCGGCCTTCTCCGCCAGGCCCACGGTCACGACATTGGCGGAAGCCCCGATCATGGTGCCGTTGCCGCCCAGGCAGGCGCCCAGGGCCAGGGACCACCAGAGCACATTGTTGGTCACCCCCATGCTCTCGTTGAGAAACAGCACGATGGGGAGCATGGTGGCGGTGAAGGGGATGTTGTCAATGAAGGCGCTGGCGATGGCCGAAACCCACAGGATCATGACGATGGCGATGGTGAGGTTGCCCTGGGAGACCTGGAGCACCCACTCGGCGATCATCTGGATGAGCCCGGTCTCCTCCGCCCCGGCGATGACCATGAACAGGGCGATGAAGAAAATCAGGGTGGGCCATTCCACCTCATGCTCCAGCATCTCCACGATGTCAATGCGGGAGATGACCAAAAGGAGCATGGAGCCGATGAGGGCCGCCACCGAGGGCTCCATGTGCAGCACCCCGTGGACGATGAAAAGAAAGATGACAAAGGCCAGGATGCCCAGGCCCATGACCGTCAGCCGGGTATCGGTGATGCGGTATTCCTGGCGGAGATACTCAATGGTGCGGTTCACATCCTTGACGTCCGCCTCCAGATAGCCCTTCCTGTACCACCACAGATACCACAGACCTGAAACCACCAGGCAGACGAGGCACACCAGGGCCAGGTTCACCACGAACTGGGCGAAGGTGAGCTTGGCGTAGGAGCCGATGAGGATGTTAGGGGGGTCGCCGATCAGGGTGGCGGTGCCGCCCACGTTGCTGGCAAAGACCTCCGGAATGAGGAGGATCATGGGGTTGATCTTCAGGGTCACCGCAATCTCGATGGTCACCGGGATGAGGAGCAGCATGGTGGTGACGTTGTCCAGAAAGGCCGAGGTGACCGCGGTGACGATCTGCAGGATGAAGCTCAGCACAAAGACGTTGCCCCGGGCCAGGGCGTAGGACTTGTAGGCCAGCCACTGGAAGAGGCCGGTCTTTTTCAGCACCCCGACGATGATCATCATCCCCATGAGGAGGAAGATGACATTCATGTCGATGGCCCGCATGGCATCCTCAAAGGAGAGGATGAAATAACTCTTGTCGAAGGTGCCGGCGGTGTAGGAGATGAAGAGCACCAGGGCGGCGCCCAAAAGAGCCGCCAGGGTGCGGTGCATGATCTCCGCGGCGATGAGCACGTACACCCCCAGGAGGATGAGGGTGGCGACCCAGAAGGCGGGGGTGACGGCCCGGTTCAGGGTGAAGGTGTGGGTGGCGGTGAACCGGCGGTGGCCCTGCTCATCCCTGCCGGTCTCCACCACCTGCACCGGGGTGGGCGGCAGATCCCGCCAACTGGGTTTGCGGCCGCTCACCTCCACCCGGGCCGCCGGCAGGGTGCCTGCCGGCAGGAGGAACTCGGCCACAAAGCCGCCATTGCTGCCGGTCACGATCTCCTCTTCCTTGCCCCGGGGGTGGACGGGCTGACCGTTCACCCGCACCTCTATCTCCACTTCCTTCACGCCCTTGCCCTGGGGGTTTTTCACCACCCCGGAGAGGGTCAGGTGATCGCCGGGGGCCGGCGGCTCCGCCGCCAAGCCCCCTTTTACCCCGGTCAGGGCCAAAAGAAGGGCGGTCAGCAACCACAATCGTCCGATCCGTTTCATACCGATGCCCTCACATGTCCTCGGGAAATCCCCAGCTGCCGGGCGGCCTCAGCGCAGGAGCACCGGCATGCCCTGCAGGGGCCAGATGTACCAGACGAAGACCCCCAGGACCGCCATGAGCACCGCGCTGGGGATGAGGCCATAGACGAAAAATTCCCCCGTGGTGAATTGCCGGCTCTCATAGGCGATGGCGTTGGGCGCGGCGCCGATGAGGAGGTTGAAGGGCATGCCCGCGGTCACCAGGGAGGCGAAGAGAATCACATGGGGCGCCACCCCGAGATACTGGGCGATGACCAGCGATACCGGCAGGGAAATGGCGATGGCGGCCACGTTCATGATGAAGTTGGTCATCGCCAAAACGAAGAAGGCGATCCCCAGAATGAAGACCAGGGGGTGGGCCTTGAGGAACATGGTGAGCCAATGCACCGCCAGCCACTGGGCCGCGCCGGTCTTCCACAGGCAGAAACCGATGGACATGGCGCCGCCAAAGAGCAGGATGATGTTCCAGGGGATGAGCTCCAGCTCCTCCACCGAGAGCACCCGGGTGAGGAAGAAGGCCACCGTGGCGATGAGCATGATGCCGGCCCGGTCCAGGTCCCGGAAGATTTTCCAGGGCGCAAAGGACTTGAGTATGAAGAGGGCGATGATGGCGGCCATGACGAAGATGACGAATTTTTCCTTGGTGCTCATGGGCCCCAGCTCCCGGGTGAGTTCCCGGGCCTTCTCCCGCAGGCCCTCAATCCTTTCCCGCTCGGGCTTGAAGCAGAGGATGATGATGAGCCAGATGAGGATCACCATGAGGAAGCCGATGGGGAACATGTACCAGGTGAGCTCGAAGAAGCCGACATCCATGCCGGTGAACTCCTTGAACATGCCCGCCGCCGCCACGCCCCGGGCGGCCCCCAGGTAGGTGATGATGGAGCCGGCGCCCGCGGCCCAGGCCATGCCGATGAACAGCCCCTTGCCGAAGCGGGTGGGCTGATCGGATTCGCTATACAGGGCGTGGATGGCCATCAGCAACGGAAAGAGGGCGGCGGCCACCGCGGTGTGGGCCATGAGCAGGGTCATGGCTGCGGTCACCAGGAAGGTGCCCAACAGGATGAAGTTGGTGTTCTCCCCCACCAGGTCCAGCATCTTATAGGCCATGCGCTTGGTGAGGCCGCTGGCGGTGAAGGCGGAGCCGATGACCACCGAGCCGAAGATGAACCAGACCGCGGGATCCATGAAATCCTTCAGGGCCTGCTCCGCCGGGCGGATGTAAAAGAGCACCTGAAAGAGCCCGATGGCGATGGCGGTGGCGCCGATGGGCATGACCTCCAGGACCCACCAGGTGCCGGCCATGAGAAAGAGCCCCAGGGCCATCTTGCCCTCCCAGGACAGCTTGAAGACCTTGCCCATGGGATCCACCGCATCCGGCAGCGCGGGGATAGCGTAAAAGAGGAAAAACAGGCCCAGACCCAGACAGATGAAAAGGATGCGCTTCCAGTCAATGATTTTTTTCGGGGGCGCCAGGACGATTTCTTCCGGCATTTCCGGCAGGCCGGCGCTGATGGGAACCTTTTTGGTTTTTTCCGCCATGGTTTTGTCTCCTTCGGGGCGTGGGGGCTCAGTCACCCAGGACGATCTTGGAGATTTCCTGAAAGAGTTCGTTCATCCGCACCATGCCCACCACCTTGTTGTTCTCCAGGACCGGCATCATGCCCACATTCTCCAGGATCATCAGGGCCAGGGCTTTGGCGATGGGGTCATCGGCGTTCACCGTCACCCGAATGGGGCTCATGACCTCGCTCACCTGCTTCTGGGAGGCCTCCTTGAGGCCGGGGCCGAAGAGGTCCTTGAGCAGCACCGTCAGGCTGGGATCCGCCTTGATGAGGGCGGTCTCCTGCAGAAAACGGGGCTCCAGACCCCGGACGATGTCCCTTAAGGTGAGCATCCCCATGAGCTGGTATTTCTCGTCAAACACCAGCACCGCCCGGGGTTCGAAGGAGCCCTCAAACTTGATGCTGGCCTCCCGGACGATGGCCATGGCCTGCCTCAGGGTGAACCAGTAGGGGATGTGGGGGTAATCCTCCAGGGGGATCATGAAATCCTTGACTTTCTTCTCTTGCGGCATGGCAGCCTCCTGAGTCTCTCTGGCCGTCACCCGCCTCCGGCCCCACCGGGCCGGCCGCGGGGGTATCTGCTTGAGGAGATAACAAAGGGGGTGTAAAAAAAGGGTTAAAAAGAGGGGGAGCCCCGTTAAAATTTTGTTAACAGGAAGCGGAGGGGGCCCGGCGCAAGGCCCCCCTTCGGCCAGCGGGCGCCGTCCTCCCGAGTCCCGGCCTTGGGAGCCGGGAGGCAGGGCCCCTTATCCGGCCTGTTCCAGCCTCCGGGCGCCGGGGGCGAGACGCCTTGACCTTAAGGCTTAACCGGTCTAAAATTTTATAAAAACGGTCATATAATTCAGGCCCCGCATGGCCCACCTGGTGGAAAAAATCGGCTTTCCCCGCCTGCTCAAGTTCCTGGGCATTTTGGTGGTGGTGCTTTTGGCGGTGGCCTTCATCCTGGGGCTCCTGTCCCTGCGACGCACCCAGGAGATCATCGCCAACGATTTCCAGGAGCAGCAGCTCATCCTGGCCCGCACCGCGGCCCGCAAGATCGAGGATGACCTGGCCTTCCTGCGCCGGGAGCTGCGCATCCTCGCCTTTTCCCCCGCCATCCAGTATCTGGAGACCCCTGCCTGGGCCAACCGTATGCAGGTCAGCTTCGACGAACTGGCCCGCCTGGGGGTGACCGCCATTCTCCGCCTGTCCCAGGATGGCCAGCGGGCCTACATGCTGGATGCCCAGGGCAGTCGGGTGGTGAAGGAGGATTTCACCGCCACCCCCCAGTACTGCTGGGCCCAGGAGCCGGTGAACAAGGGACGCATCTATCACGGTCCGGTGGAGGTGGACCAGCAGGGGGCCTTCCGGGTGCCGGTGATGATCATGGCCACCCCCATCTATCTGGAGAGCGTGGATGAGGCCCATCCCCGGGCACCGGGAGGCTTGGGGGGGGTGCTGGTCTTCAAGATCGACCTCAGCGCCTTTCTGGCCAGCTCCTGCGGCACCATCCGCTCCGGCCGCACCGGCTATTGCTGGGTCATTGATCAGCAGGGGCTCTTTCTCTACCACCCGGAACGGGACTTTATCGGCGATGACGCCTTCACCGCCCGGGGCCGGCGCAACCCCGCCATCAGCTTCGACAAGATCAATGAAATCCAGAAGGCCCGCATGCTGCAGGGCGAGGACGGCACCGCCCGCTACATCTCCGGCTGGCATCGGGGCGTCATCCAGCGCATGGAGAAGTTTGTGGCCTTCACCCACGCCCACGTGGACACCGAGGGGCCCCGCTACTATCCCCATGTGGACCCCGTGGGCACCCGCATCTGGGCGGTGGCGGTGGTGGCGCCCACCGAGGAGGTGGCCGGCACCATCTCCTCTCTCTACATCCGCCAGTTCCTCATCCAGGGGCTGCTCATCTTCTCTCTGTTGGGCGTGGCGGTGGTGATCTTCTACCATGAGCGCCGCTGGACCATGAGCCTCCAGGAGGAGGTGGAGCGGGCCACCGCCCGCCTGAAAAAGAGCGAGGAGCGTTACCGCTCGGTGGTGGAGCGCTCCCCGGACTTCATCTTCATGGTGGACAGCCAGGGGCTCATCCGGGCGGCCAACACCGCCACCGCCCGGGCCTTCAACATGCCGGCCATCGGCCTGCAGGGCCGCTCGCTCTATGAGTTTTTCGCCCCCGACGACGCCAAAACCATCCTGGATCAGGTGCACTATGTCTTCACCACCGGGCGCAACGTGGAGCATAAGGGCCAGATGCACATCCAGGGGCGCCCGTACTGGCTCTCCAGCCATTTTGTGCCCCTGTACGGGGAAGACGGCCGCACGGTGGAGCGGGTCCTCATCTTCGCCCGGGACATCACCGATAGGCACCTCATGGAAGAGCAGATGGCCCGCACCGAGAAGCTGGCCTCCATCGGCACCCTGGCCTCCGGGGTGGCCCATGAGATCAACAATCCCTTGGGCATCATCCTGGGCTTCACCGAGATGCTCCTGGATATGACCCCCAGGGACAGTAGGCAGTATGAGATGCTGAAGACCATCGAGCGCCAGGGCCTCAACTGCAAGCGCATCGTGGAAAATCTCATGAGCTTCGCCCGCACCCCGGCCAAGCCCGAGGAGTCCTGTGACCTCAACCAGGAACTGGAAAATCTCCTCAAGCTGGTGCAAAATACCCTGATGGTGAAGAAAGTGGAGCTGGAGACCCATTTCACTCCGAACCTGCCCCGGGTTAGGGGGGATGCGGGGGAGCTGCAGCAGGTGTTTTTGAACCTCATCACCAACGCCATTGCCGCCATGCCGGAGGGAGGCCGCCTCACCCTCCGCACCCGGCTCCATCCCACCGGCCGGGTGGAGGCGGTGGTGGCGGACACCGGCACCGGCATCCCCCGGGAGTATGTGGACCGCATCTTCGATCCCTTTTTCACCACCAAGCAGCAGGGGGAGGGTACCGGCCTGGGGCTGTCGGTGGCGCACGCCATCGTGGAGAAATACGGCGGCACCATCCGGTTTGAGACCAAAACCGCCCAGGACCCGGGCGGCGGCCCCACCGGCACCACTTTTTATGTCACCCTGCCTCCGGCCTGAGGCAGGGAGGAGGATCGCATGGGACGCATTCTGGCCGTGGATGATGAATTGGATATGCTCTCCCTGCTCAAGATGATGGTGGAAGGCTACACCGACCACCAGGTGGTGGTCACCAACAACCCCCTGGAAGCCAAGGACCTGTTGGAAAAGGAGCGCTTCGACCTGGTGCTCACCGATCTCAAGATGCCGGGCATGGACGGCCTGGAGCTGTTGGAGTTCGCCCGGCGGCAGGATCCGGACCTCCTGGTCCTGGTGATCACCGCCTTCGGGTCACTGGAGACCGCCGAGGAGGCCATGGCCAAGGGGGCCTTCGACTACATCACCAAGCCGTTCCGCAAGGAGCAGCTCCTGCTGGCCATCGACAAGGCCATGCGCTGGCGGGAGCTGGTGGAGCAGAACAAGGCCCTGCGCCGCCAGCTGGAGGGCGGCACCCCCTGACCGCGGGGCCCCGAGGACGGCAACCCCGATAGCTCAGGGGTCCGCAGGGAGAAAAGGTCCCCGGGCCAAACCTTCGCAACCACCTCGGGAGGAGATGAGGAAAAGGAGATGACGGGACATTCAGGACCGGGCCCCAAGGCCCAGGAAGTCTGGCAACGGCTTTCGGAAGGCAATACGCGGTTCATCCAGGGCTGCTTCCAGGGGCGCGATCTGGTGGAGCTGCGCCGCTCCCTCACCCGGGGGCAGAGCCCCCTGGCGGCGGTGCTCTGCTGCGCGGACTCCCGGGTGGCCCCCGAGATCATCTTTGACCAGAGTCTGGGGGACCTCTTTGTGGTGCGCACCGCCGGCCTGGTGCTGGAGCCGGCGGGTTTGGGCAGTCTGGAGTATGCGGTGGCCCATCTGCAGGTGCCCCTGCTGGTGATCAAGGGCCACGAGGCCTGTGGCGCGGTGAGCGCGGCGGTGCAGCATCCGGACCTGGACGAAGGGCATATCACCGCGGTGGTGAGAGAGATCGCCCCGGCCGCGGCCCAGGCCCAGGCCCGGGGGCTGAGCGGCCCGGAACTGGTGGAGGCGGCCACGGAGGCCCATCTGCGCCGCCTCCAGGAAAAGCTCACCCGGGAGAGCGCCATCATCCGGGAGGCCCTGGCCGCGGGCCGCCTGCACCTGGTGGTGAGCAAATACTCTCTCAGCAACGGCCAGGTGGAGGTTCTGGACCGCACCTGGTAACCCCTTCCCCGGGACCCGTGAGACTCAGTAGGTGCTGCGGTCTTTCATGAAAGTCATCAAGCGCTCCCTCAGACGCCTCACCGGCGGCGCTCCCGAAACCCCTCCCTCGGCCCGCCTGGCCTCCCGCTATGCCCAGTTCCAGCGGCTGCTGCAGGCCAACAACCGCACCCTGGCCCTTATGGCCGACATGGAGGAGAAGCTCTCCGGGGATTATCTCTTCGACATGGCCTATATCCGGGCCGCGGTGGGGGAGTTGCGGCAGGAGACCCAGGCCCTGGCGGAGGCCCTGGACGGCCTGGGGGAGGGGCGCTACGGCCACCTGAAGGAAGCCGCGGCCCGCATCAGCCGGGAGGTGGAGGCCCTCCTGGAACACCGGCGGGAAATCCCCGCCGGCCCGCTGGTCCTGGACCTGGCGGCCGTGGAGTTGACGCAGGCGCACCTGGTGGGAGGCAAGGCCGCCAATTTGGGGGAGGTCATCCGGAAACTGGGGCTGCCGGTGCCGCCGGGTTTCGCCATCACCACCGCGGCCTATAAAAAATTTCTGGACGCCAACCAACTCTCCCAGCGCCTTACCGAACTCCTCAAGGGCTGGAGCCTGGAGGATCTGGACACCCTGGCCCGGGTGAGCGAGGAACTCAAGGCCATCATCCTGGGGGCCCGGGTGCCCCCGGAGCTGGAGGAGGCCCTGGCCGCGGCCTACGAGGAGCTCTGCCGCCGCCTGGGGGAGCGCCCCTTTCTGGCGGTGCGCTCCAGCGCCGTGGGGGAGGACCTGGCCTTCACTTTCGCCGGCCAGTACGTCAGCTTTCTCAATGTGCCGCCCGGGGACCTTGCGGCCCGCTACAAGGACATCCTGGCCAGCCTCTTCACCCCCCGGGCCCTGTTTTACTACAAAGACAAGGGCTTCAACGAAGAGGAGCTGGCCATGGGGGTGGTGGTCATGCCCCTCATCCGGGCCAAAGCCAGCGGGGTGCTCTTCACCCGGCAGCCCGAGGCGCCGGAGCGGGACGCCATCCTGGTGAACGCCGTCTGGGGCCTGGGGAAGTATGCGGTGGGCGGCAAGGTGCAACCCGATCATTATCTGGCCGCCTACGAGCCGCCGGGAGAGATCCTGGAGCAGGTCATTCCCCCCAAGCCGGTGCGCCTGGGATGGCGGCCCGAGGGCGGGGAGGTGCAGGAACCGGTGCCGCCGGAGGAGGCCACCGCGCCCTGCCTCACCCGGGAGCACCTGGCCCAATTGGCCGACTGGGCCCGCCGCCTGGAAGAATACTTCCGCAAACCCCAGGATGTGGAGTGGGCCCTGGGGGAGGACGGCCGCCTCTGGCTCTTGCAGACCCGGCCCCTCAGGGTCCAGACCCGCAGGGCTCCCTCGGCCCGCCCCCGGCTGAAGCAGGAGTATCCCGTGCTCCTGGATTCGGGCAAGGTGGCCTGCCGGGGGGTGGGCGCCGGCCCCGTGGTCCTGGTGAAGACCGACGAGGACCTGAAAAACTTCCCCCCCGGCGGGGTGCTGGTCTCCCGCTTCACCTCCCCCAAATTCGTCACCGTCATGCGCCAGGCCGCGGCCATCATCACCGACGCAGGTAGCGTCACCGGGCATATGGCCCTGTTGGCCCGGGAATTTCAGGTGCCCACCATCCTGGACACTGGCAAGGCCACCCGGATCCTCACCCCCGGCCAGCTGGTCACCGTGGATGCGGACTACAACAACGTCTATGACGGCCTCATCCCGGAGTTGCTGGAGGCCCGGGAGCGCCGGGACAGCGATCTGGCGGACAGCCCCGTGTTCCAGACCCTGAAGGCGGTGCTCCAGAAGGTCATCCCCCTGAATCTCATCAACCCCCGGGCGGAGAATTTCACCCCCGAGGCCTGCCGCACGGTGCACGATGTGGTGCGCTACGGCCATGAGTACGCCATGCGGGAGCTCTTCCGCATGACGGAACTGGAGCTCACCGAGGCGGGCGAGGTGCAGGAACTGGAGGCGGACATCCCCCTGAAACTCCGCCTCCTGGATCTGGGGGGCGGCCTCAGACGCCGGCGCCGGCGGGTGCGGCCCTCGGATATCGAATCCATCCCCTTCAAGGCCTTCTGGCAGGGCCTGAGAAGCATGCCCTGGCCCAAACCCGCCCCGGGAGTGAAGAGCCTGTCCTCCGTCTTTGTCAAGGAAGAGGCGGAGGTAGCCCAGGGCGCCGACCCCTGGCGGGATCAGAGCTATGTGGTGCTCTCCCGCAATTATATGAACTTCAGCATCCGCCTGGGGTATCACCTCTCCACGGTGGAGGCCTATGTGTCCGAGGTGCTGAACGATAATTATCTCACCTTCAGTTTCCGGGGGGGCGGCTCCACTCCGGAGCGTCGGGAGCGCCGCACCCGCCTCATCGAGACCATCATTGACCACATGGACCTGCAGCACACCCGCCAAGGGGATTACATCGAGGCACGCCTGGCCAAATACCCCCTGGAGAAGATGTGCGGGCGCCTCACCCTGTTGGGCAAGCTGACGGTCTACACCAAGCAGCTGGACATGGCCCTGTTCTCCGACGGCATTGTGGACTGGTATATCAAGGAGTTCCTGCGGGAGCACCTGAATCTGCCCGGATGAGAAAAAATGGCGGAACCGGGGTCAGGACCCGGTCCCGCCGCCCACCCGCCACGGATAAGGAGACGCCATCAAGCCGGAGGGCAAGGATGCCGCCCTCCGGTTTCTTCCGCCACCCCGGCCGCAGGTGGGACCGGCAGGGGTGGAAAAGCCGTGAATGAGGCGCGGGGAAGTGCCCCCATGGGGGATCCTGGGGGCGGACTCCCGGCTCCCGCCCGAAACGCCTCAGCCGCAGAGGCGCAGCGGCGGGTGCACCAGCTCCAGGCGGTCGTCCGCCGGACGGGCCACCAGAAGCTGGATGCGGCCGAAGCCCTGGGTCAAGAGGAAATGCCACGCCTCCTGGACATCGGCAAACCCCTCCTCGCCGCCGCCCACCACCTCCACCCGGTCCGCCGGGAGACCCAGCTCCCGGCAGCGGGCCGCCACATCCATCCCCGGAGGCACTTCCGCGCCGCCCACCAGATAGACAATGACCCCGGTTTTCATTTCTTCCCCTCCGCTTCCTTGAGGGCCTGGGCCAGATGGTCCAGAAAGATCTCCGCAATCCCGTCCAGATATCCCAGGCCCCGGGTGATGCCCTCAATCCGGTAGGGCTTCTGTTTCAGGAGCTGGCTCTTCCAGCTGTCCGGCTCCTCCCCCAGCAGGTCGTTTTTCACATGCTCCCCGGCCACAAACATGAAGGGCATCAGGACCACCCTGTCCGGGTTGGCCTTCCGTACCCGGGCGAAGGCCGCCTGGGCCTCGGGCTTGCCCTCCACCGAGGCCAGATAGGCGTGGGGGTAGCGGGAGGTGAGGAGCCGGGCGAAGCGGACATAGGCCTTCTCCCCGGAGGGGGCCGGACTGCCGTGGGCCATGAGGAGCACCACGGTCTTTTTATCCGCAGGCGGGAAGGTGGCCGCCACCGCCGCCAAGGCCCGCTCCTGGTCCCGGGGGCTGCTCAGCAGGGGCTTCCCCACGGCCGCCTTCAGACCCGGCACCTCCCGCACCACGGAGACCACCTTCTTCTCCCACTCCTCCCCGGGGACGATGTGCAGGGACTGGATGGCCACCCGGGTACGGCCCTGGGCTTTCAGCTCCCGGAGCACGGTGCCCAGATCCTTGAGCTCCCGGCCCTGCTCGGCGGCCACCTTGTGGCGCACCTTGTGGGAGGTGAAGGCCCAGCGGAGCTCATGCTCCGGGAAGCGCTCCCGGACCTTCTTCTCAAAATGGTCATAGGTGGCGAAGGCCTCGGTGGTGGTGCCGAAGGCGGTGAGCACGATGACGGGCTTGTCCGCCGCCCACCCCGGGACGGCCGCCCACACCGCCAGCACGGCGGCCGCCAGCCCCAGATGCCATCTCTTCCTTGGTTGCCGCATCTTGCCCTCCTTGCCGGGAAATAAAAAAATCCTTAAGCCACTGAGGGACTTAAGGATTGCACCCAGCTTGCTTGATCCTTAATGTCGTGCCGGGCGTCGGCTATACCGCGTAGCGACGCCGGCCGGGGTTCGGGCAGGTCTTCTGACTTCCGGATCCTCCTCCCCCTGCGCCTTCCCATCCCCTGCAGGGACAGTGGCATTGTGCAGGGATCGTCCCCGGTTACAGCGGCGGGACCGTGCCGGATTTGCACCGGCTTCCCTATTATGCCCTATCTGGGCACCCGAACGATGTGACACCACAATATCTGGAGGTAAGCCCCCTGTCAAGAAAAAAATGGCGGCGGGAGGCGGCCTCCGGGCCTCAGGGCGCCGAGTCAGCCCATCTCTCCCGGGAAAGGCACCCCTCGCAGCCTGCCGGGCTCAGCCGGGGCCTCCTTCTCCGGGGCTGGAGGGCCCCTCCCCGAAGCTCCGGAGCGGCGCGATTCCCTCCGGCCCCCCGGGACCGTCAGGAGGGTTCCCCGGCGGGAAAGGCCAGCTGCTCATAGAGCTCCCAGGTCTTGAGGAAAGCGTGATCAAAGGCCCGGGACTCGGCATAGGCCCGGGCGGCCCGACCCATCTCCTGGCGCCGCTTCGGGGCCGCGGCCAGGTGCAGGATGGCCGCCGCCAGGCTCTCCGGATCATTTCCCGGAATGACCAGCCCCGTCTCTCCGGGGAGAACGTTTTCCTGGGGGCCACCGGTATCGGTGACGATGACGGGCACCCCACTGGCCTGGGCCTCCAGCACCACATTGCCGAAGGTGTCGGTGGTGCTGGGGAAGACGAAGAGATCGCTGGAGGCATAGGCCTCCGCCAAACTTTCCCCTTCCAGGTAGCCGGTGAAGGTGACGGGCGCCCCGGCCAGGGACGCCTCCATCTCCTCCCGGTAGGGACCATCCCCCACCACCACCAGATGCAGCTCCGGATGCCGGGGGGAGAGCTCCCGGAAGACCTGCCCCAGAAGCTCCAGGTTCTTCTCCTTCGACACCCGCCCCACATACAACAGGATCAGCCGGTCCTCCAGGCCGAAGCGCCGCTGGAAAAAACCGTTGCGCTTCCCGGGGGTGAAGTGGTGGGGGTCCACCCCCCGGGGGTAGAGGCGGATCTTGTCCTCCGGCAGGCCGGCCCCGGCAAGCTCCCGGGCGGTGGCGTGGGAGGGCACCAGCACCACGTCCATCTGCCGGTAAAACCAGAGGAGGAACTTCCACATCCAGGTGACCAGGGTGGGGTCGTCGGTGAGGTGCTGGGTGTATTGGGGGAGGGCGGTGTGATAGGTGCCCCAGAGGGGCAGCTTCAGGAGGCGGGCCACGGCCAGGGCCGTGAGCCCCATGGGCCCCGGGGTGGCGGCCTGCAAGTGGGTGAAGCCGTGCTCGTCACAATACTTGAGGATCTGCAGCAGCGGCGGATGAACGAGCTTCATCTCCGGATAGCCCGGGAGATGAAAGACCCCCACAGGCACAAAGGCGCGCACCCCCAAACCCGGAGACCGGGAGGAATCGCAGGTGATGAGGGTGTAGGGCTTGGCGAAGCGCCGGGCCGCCTCCGCCTGCCGGCGCAGGGTCAGACCCACGCCGTTGATCTCATGCAAGGTGTCGGTGAAATGGGCCAGCTTCAGGCGCTGGTGCTCCCGGGGCTTTTTCAGCTGGCGCTGCCGCCAGGCGGTGACGATCTCCTCCCCCAGTTTCCGGTCCGCGGCAAAGGAGGAGAAGGCGGCGAAATACGGCACCAGGGCGGCATACACCAGCCCCTGGGAGGTGGCCACATTCAGGAGCCGGAGGAAGTCCGCCTGCAGGAGGGCCTGGCGGAAATGGTGGTGGCAGTGCCGGAGGACCGCCTCCGCCAACTGGGAGACCAGGGTGTACCACTGGGTTTCGGAATTGTCCTCCGGGCAGGAGATCTTGGCCGCCTCCCTTTTGAGGAGCTGGAGGAAGTCCGCCTCCGGCGGCGAGGATTTCACCCAGCTCTTGACGCGGTCCAGGTAGTATTGCACCAGGGGCGGGCCGGAGACCGCCTCCGGCCGGCGCAGGTATTTCTCCAGGAAAAAGAGGAGGATATCCTTCGGGGCGCCGTCGGCCAGCTGGTACTTCTGGCGATAGAACTGGTAGGCGATGCTGTAGATGTTGTGCCCCAGCGTCAGGGGGGTGGAGGCCTGCCCCCCCACCTGCCCCCGGCCCTGGGCCACCCCCTGGAAGAAGTCCTTCAGGGTGGCGGCCCCCGGGACCTCGGTGAACATGCGGCCGATATTGAGGGAGCTGTGGTCGTCGGAGCCCCCGGTGAGTCCCTTGGGCCACAGGCGGGCGGCGGTGACCGGCAGGCGATGCCGCGCCGCCAGCTCCTCCAGATCCGAGGGGGTGAGGAGGGAGAGGAGGAGGCGGAGGCCGTCGTTGAGGCGGTGATCCCGGCCGCCGTTCAGCTCAAAGTGGTCAAAGAGCAACAGGAGCATCTCGAAGTGGCGGGGGGTGAGCCGGCCGTTCACCGACCAGAAGGGGTGGGCCAGGGCGTGGAAGATGGCCTCCTCCTGGAGATAGGCCACCAGCTCATAGACATCCCGGCGCCGGCGCTGGATCTCCCGGTGCTGGGCCTCGGTGAGGTCATAGGCCAGCACATGGAGCTTGCAGCCGTCCTCGGGGAAATAGGTGGTGATCTCCTCGCTGAGGAAGGTATCGGGCAGGTGGGCGATCTCCAGGGCGCCGTCGATGGCATTGTGGTCGGTGATGGTCACCTGATGCATCCCCCGGGCCTTGGCAATGCGGTAGAGCTCCCGGGGGTCGGTGTAACACTCCTGGCAGCCCAGTTTCTGCAACACCCACAAAGACGGCCGGGTGGAATGGCGGGAATGCACATGCAGGTCAATTTTCATGAATCAGACTCCTTTCCGGCGGCCGGGGCGATGAGGATGCTCTCCCCGGCCCGCACCCGCTGGCCGGGCTGCACCCGGAGCTCCATGGCGGGATGCCAGGGGAGCACCACATCCACCTGGGAGCCGATGCGGATCATGCCGAAGATGTCGCCCTTCTCCAGCCGGGCCCCCACCTGGGTGAAGCTGTCAATGCCCCGGACACTGCCGCCGGCGATCTGGATCACCTGGCAGTCCACCTCCTCCCCCAGGAAGGTGCCCCGGAGGGTGGTCACCAGGCGCTCGTTGTACAGGAGGTGTCGGGCCCCCCGGTACAGGGGCGGCCGCTTCAGGAGGGTGCGCCACTGCATGGGGGTCATGTGGACATTCCCCCGGTGAGGGGGAAAGTGGAGGAGGGCAGTGACGGTGCCCGCCAGGGGGGCCCGGTTGTAATGCACATCCCAGGGAGCCATGAAGATCCCCACATGCACCCGGGGCAGGCTCACCTGAAAGCGGAGAATGTCGGAGAGGGCCAAGGCCCGCCCCTGTTTGAGGAGAATGACCTCCTCATGGGCCGCCACCACCCGGGCATAGACCACCCGGCCGTCCGCGGGACTGACGATATTCTCCCCCGACGGAGGCGTGCGGGGCGGATTGCGGAAAAACCAGACATGGCGCCAATACAGGTAGCCGGCCGCCAGGGCGGCGGGCAGAGAAAGCCAGGCCCAACTCAATTCAGCTCCTTTCCGGCCCCGGGATGCAATACCCGCACCAGGGCCACCCCCGAAGAAAAGGGGAAATTCACCACTTCAAAGGCCTGCTCCTGGCGTTTGAGGATCCTGAGCCAGCGGCTCACCCCGGCGTGCCTGAGGAGCTCCCGGAAATAGATGTTGGTGTCATGCAGGAAGATGTAGGTGTTCTTCCGGGCATGCTCCAGAACCTGCAAAAAATCGTACTTCACATCCTTGAAGGCATGACTGCCGTCGATGAAGGCCACGTCAATGGGCGGGAGCCCCAGCTCCGCATAGCGGGGGAAGAATTCGTCGCTGCGCAGCTTATAGTGCCGGACGATCTTTTCCACCCCGAAGCGCTGGAAATGTTCCCGCACCCGGGCCTCATCGGACCAGTAGCCCCGGCCGCCCAGGGTGGCCAGGGGGCCGTTTTCCAGCAGGGAATAGGAGGGGTCCACAAAACTGAGGCGGCCTTTGGCGTTGTCCTTCAGGCCCAGGGCCAGGCAGACGACGCTGAAGCCATAGCCGGAGCCGATGACCAGGACGTGTTGCGGCCGCAGGGCCCGGACCACCCCGTAGTAGAGGAACCCGAACCCCAGATTCAGGGTCTTGGCATGTTCGTGGTGGCCGAATGGCTTGGCGTAGTGGAGGATGTCCCTCAGACGCTCCACCGTCAGGCTGAATTCTTCCATAATCCCCCCTTTTCCGGCGGCCCGGATGCCCTCCGGGCGGCGCCCCTCCGGTGCCGGTGCGGTCCGAGTCGGCACCCAGCCTTCCTGCCCCCGGCACCCTCTCTTTTTCCTTCCCTGAGTACGAAACTCATATTGGCCCACAATGGGCGGGACATTTTTTCTCTGCATGTTTTTGGCTGGCAGGTTGAGGGAATGATTGGCGGAAGGTAATGAAGTCCGCCTTGGACCCGCGAGTCGGGGAGGAGGGATGGCCATTGTCAAAAGGCCCGTCAAGCTGCTACAATGCCCGCGGGAGTCTGAACCTTGGTGCGCCTTTTGCCATGGGTCGGCGTCTTCCTTTTGGGCCTGGGCATCCTGAGCCCCGGGGCGGCTTCTGCCCCGCTGACCCTGGAAGAGGCCATCCTCACCGCCCTCCGGCACCATCCGGGGCTCAAGGCCGCGGGCTGGGAGGTCACGGCCGCCGAAGCGGAGGTGGCCCGGGCCCGGGCCCGCTTCCTCCCCCGGCTGGAGGTGACCGAGAGCTACACCTGGTCCAACAGTCCCTCCCAGGTGTTCATGAGCAAGCTCAACCAGCGGCGTTTTGCAGCAGAGGATTTCCTGCTGGATAACCTCAACCACCCTTCTCCCTATGGCAACTTCCGCACCGCCCTGACCCTGAGCCAGCCCCTGTTCCAGGCCGGGGAAGCCGCCCTGGGCTATCAGCAGGCGAAACTCACCCGGGAGATGGCCCGGGCCCAGGGGCTGAAGCGGCGCCAGGAGGTCATCTTCCAGGTCATCCGGGCGTATTTCGGCCTGCATCTGGCCCGGGAACGCCACCGGGTCCTGACCCAGGCCCTGGAGACCGCCCGCCGCCACCGGGAACTGGTGCACCGGCGCTATGAGGCCGGGGCCGCCATCCGGGCCGATGCGCTCTCCGCCGAGGTGCACCTGGCCAAGATCCGGCAGGAAGAGATGCAGGCCGCGGCCCAGGTGGGGGTCAGCCAGAGCGCCCTGGACACCGCGGTGGGCAAGCCCGAGACTGCCTCCCGCCCCCTGGCCCCGGCCCCCAGGGAGCCGGCGCCCCTGCCCCCCCGGATGGAGGAACTCCTGCAGGTGGCCCAGGCACGGCGGCCGGACCTGCAAGAGCTCAGGCTGGCGGCCCAGGCGGCCCACAAAGAGACCCAAAAGGCCCGCCTGAACCACCTCCCCCGGGCCCGACTGGTGGCGGAATACGACGTGGACCAGCGCCGTCTCTTCGGCCCTTCCGGGGACAGCTTCACCGTCATGGCCCTGCTCCACCTCAACCTGTTCAACGGCTTGGCGGATTTGGCCCGCCAGCGGGAGTCCGCCGCCCGGGAAGCCAAGGCCCGGGAGCTGGAGCGGGAGCTTTTGGATCACATCCGGCATCAGGTGACCGAGGCGGCCCTGCACCTTAAGACCGCCCGGGAACGCTATCAGGTGGCCACCACCGTGGTGGCCGAGGCCCGGGAGAGCCTGCGCCTCATCCGCCTGCGGTATGAGGAGGGCCTCACCCTGCTCCTGGATCTCCTCAGTGCCGAGGATGCCGCCAAGGAGGCGGATCTCAGGCGCCTGGAGGCCCTCTTTGACACCCACCTGGCCCACGCCGGCCTGGAGCTGGCCCTGGGAACGTTGAGCGGCCCCCCGGCGGGCTCCACCCCGTCCGGCCCCGACCCCCAAGGGAGGCCTACTGCGCCATGACCCGGGAACCGGCCTCCCGCACCCGCATCCTGGCCCCTCTGGCCCTGACCGGGGGGGTGATCCTGGTGATGGTCTGGCTGGCCGGCCTGCTGGAGTTCGGCAAGATCGCGCCCGGGACCGCGCCGCCCGCCCTCCCGCCACCCGGGAAGCCCCTGACGGTGACCGAGCACCCCTGGCCCCGGGCGCTGACGGTGCCGGCGCGGGTGATCTCCCAGAGCCTCACCCAGGTGGCGGCCCAGGTCCCGGGACGGGTCCGGCACATCCACGTGCAGGTGGGGCAGCGGGTGAGGCAGGGGGAGCCCCTCCTGAGCCTGCAGGCGCCGGAGTACGAGGCCCGGGTGCGCCAGGCCCGGGGCGCAACTGTCCAGGCCCGGGCGCACCTTTCCCAGGTGCAGGCGGACTATGAGCGCTACCGCCGCCTGGTGCGGGAGGGCGCGGTGAGTCCCCGGGAGTTTGAGGCCATGGAGGCCCGTCTGCAGGCCGCCCAAGGGGCTCTCAGCCAGGCGCAGGCCCAGGAGCGGGAGGCCGCGGTGCTCCAGGGCTACACCGTCCTCACCGCCCCCATCACCGGGGTGGTGGCGGCCCGGCCGGTGGCGGTGGGCGACCTGGCCCAGCCCGGGGGGCCCCTCCTCACCCTGTATGATCCGGAAGAGGTGCAGGTGGAGGCGGACGTGAGCGAGGATCAGCGCCGGCTCCTGGCCCCCGGGCTGGAGGTGGAGGTCTCGGCGCCGGCGGCGGGCTTGGAGACCCGGGTCCCCCTGGCGGAGATCTTTCCCCTGAGCCAGGGCGACAGCCGCACCTTCACGGTCCGCACCGGCCGGGTGCGCGCCCCCGGCCTTGTCCCGGGCATGTACGCCCGCCTGCGGCTGCCCCTCCCGGAGGCCCGGGTGGTGGCCATCCCCCGGGCGGCCCTGCGCCGGGTGGGCCAGCTCACCTTCGTGACGGTGCTCACCGCCGCCGGGCCCGCTTCCCGCCCGATACAGCCGGGGGCGGAGGTGGAGGAGCTGGTGGAGATCCTGGCGGGCCTGAAGCCGGGGGAACAGATCCTCCTTCCCGAAGAGTAAGGTGATTTTTCCGGAGGGCCGGGGAAAACACTCCCCGCGCCCCCTCCCCCTCCTGGTGGAAGGGAGGGCTGAAGAGAGGGGACCGGGGTCCGCCCCCGGGCCCCTGCTCATCGTCTGCGGCAGGGCTCACCGAGGCATGACTGACGGCGCCCCCAAACCTGAACTGGGTTTCACCGCCCGCCTGGTGGAGGTCTTCCTGACCTCCAAGCTCCCCACCATCTTCATACTCCTCAGCCTGCTGGCCGGCGCGGTGGCCCTCCTGGCCACCCCCCGGGAGGAGGACCCCCAGATCCGGGTGCCCATGGTGGACATTGTCATCCGCTTCCCCGGGGCCGATCCCCAGGAGGTGGAGAACCTGGTGGTCATCAACCTGGAGAAAAAACTCTGGGAGATGCAGGGCCTGGAGGATCTCTATTCCCTGGCCCGGCCGGGTCTGGCGGTGGTGACCGCCAAATTCCGGGTGGGGGAGCGCATGGAGGACGCCTTGGTGAAGACCTACAACCAGGTCTTCTCCAATATCGACCAGGTGCCTTCCGGGGTGGCGGGCTGGGTGGTGAAACCCATGGGCATTGACGACGTGCCCATCCTCACCCTCACCCTGTGGAGCCCCCGGGCGGAAGACGACGAGCTGAGACGGGTGGCGGACGAACTGCTGCACCGGCTGCAGAACATCCCGGACACCGCCCGCACCCTGGTGGTGGGGGGGCGGAAACGCCAGCTCCGGGTCATCCCGGACCCGCCCCGGCTGGCGGCCCGGCAGCTGGACCTCCTGGACCTGCTCCGGGCCCTGGAGGCGGGCAATGTCAACCTGCCGGCGGGACACTTCTCCCGCCAGGACCGGGAATATCTCCTGGAGGCGGGGCCCTTCTTCCGCACCGCCCGGGAGGTGGCCCGCCTGGTGGTGGGGGTGCATCAGGGGAAACCGGTCTATCTGGAGGACGTGGCCGACATCCAGGACGGCCCCGAGGAGCCGGTGGAGCTGAGCCGCCTGGTCTTCGGGCCGGCTCATGGCAGCCTGCCGGTGGGGGTGGAACCCGGCCGCTTCTACCCCGCCGTCACCCTGGCCTTCGCCAAGCGGCCCGGCACCAACGCGGTGGCGGTGGCTGAGGGGCTGCTGGCCCGGATCGGGGAGCTCAAGCGGCAGCTATTGCCGGCGGACGTCTACGTCGAGGTGACCCGCAACTACGGCCGGACCGCCGATGACAAGGTGAACAAGCTCATCCGGGAGCTCCTCATTGCGGTGCTCTCCATCACCCTGCTCCTCACCCTGGCCCTGGGGTGGCGGGAGGCCCTCATCGTGGCCCTGGCGGTGCCCCTGACCCTGGCCATCACCCTCACCGGGAATATGCTCTTCGGCTATACCATCAACCGGGTGACCCTCTTTGCCCTCATCCTCTCCCTGGGCCTGCTGGTGGACGACCCCATCATTGACGTGGAAAACATCCACCGCCACTTCCAGTTGCGGCTCTATCCGCCCTTGGAGGCCACCCTGGTGGCGGTGGACGAGGTGCGGGCCCCCACCATTTTGGCCACCTTCACGGTGATCATCAGCTTTCTGCCCCTGTTCTTCGTCACCGGCATGATGGGCCCTTACATGCGGCCCATGCCGGTGAATGTGCCCCTGGCCATGCTCATGAGTCTGGTGGTGGCCTTCACCGTCACCCCCTGGGCCGCCTATCACCTGCTGAAGCGGGAATACGGCCGGGAGACCCGCCCCCTGGTGTTGGAAGAGACCCGGATCTACCGGCTCTACACCCGTCTCATGACCCCCCTCCTCACCCGGGACCGCCTGGCCCGGCTGTTTCTGGGGGGCATGGTGCTGCTCTTGGTGGTCGCCCTGCTGTTGCCGGTGCTGGGGCTGGTGCCCGTCAAGATGCTCCCCTTTGACAACAAGGATGAGCTCCTGGTGGTGGCGGACCTGCCCGAGGACACCCCCCTGGAGGGCACCCAGCGGGCCTTGACGGAGCTGGCCGCCTATCTGGCCCGGGTCAATGAGGTGGAGCATGCGGTCACCTTTGCCGGGGTGACCTCCCCCATGGATTTCAACGGCCTGGTGCGGCACTACTATCTGAAACGGGGGCCGTCGGTGGGGGAGATCCGGGTGAAGCTGGCGGACAAGCACCACCGGGCCGCCGCCAGCCACTCGGTCGTCCTGCGGCTGCGACCGGAGCTCGCCCGCCTGGCCGAGAAGCACCGGGTGCGCCTGAAGGTGGTGGAGGTGCCCCCGGGGCCGCCGGTCCTGCAGACCCTGGTGGGGGAGGTCTACGGCCCGCCGGGGGCCGCCTATGAGGAGCTCATCGCCGCCGCCCGGCCCCTGGCGGCCCGGTTCCGGGAGACCCCGGGCGTGGTGGACGTGGACACCTCAGTGGAGGCGGACCGCCCCCGCTGGCGCTTCCTCATCGACCGGGAGAAGGCGGCTCTCCAGGGCCTGAGCGCCCAACAGATCGCCCGCAGTCTGGCTCTCGCCCAGGCCGGGGAACCCGTGGGCCGCCTGCATGAGGAGACCGAGCGCCTGCCGGTGGAGATCCTCCTGCGCTGGCCCCGGGCCGCCCGTTCCTCTCCCGACGACCTGGGACAGCTGCGCCTGCGCACCCCCGTCGGCGCCCTGGTGCCCCTGACGGAACTGGGCCGGTTCGTCTTGGACACCGCCCCGCAGCCCATCCTGCGCAAGAACCTGGAGCGGGTGGTGTTCGTCACCGGGGACACCGCCGGAGAAAGCCCGGTGAACGCCATCCTCCACCTCATGGGGGAGGTGGGACGCCACCCGCTGCCCCCCGGTTTCCAGGTGAAGTGGAGCGGCGAAGGCGAGTGGAAGATCACCGTGGAGGTCTTCCGGGACCTGGGTCTGGCCTTTGCCGGGGCCCTGGTGGGCATTTACCTCCTTTTGGTCCTCCAGACCCAGTCCTACGGCATGCCCCTGGTGATCATGGTGGCCATCCCCCTCACCCTCATCGGGGTTCTGCCCGGCTTTGCCCTGCTGAATCTCCTGTTCGCGGGGCGGGTGGCGGGGTATGCGGATCCCATCTACTTCACCGCCACCGCCATGATCGGCCTCATCGCCCTGGCGGGCATTGTGGTGCGCAACTCCATCATCCTCATTGACTTCATCCACCACCACCTGGAGCGGGGCCTGCCCCTCCAGGAGGCGGTGCTCACCTCCGGGGCGGTGCGCTTCCGCCCCATTCTCCTCACCGCCGGGGCTGCCATGTTCGGCTCCTGGGTCATCACTTTGGACCCCATCTTCTCCGGGCTGGCCTGGTCCTTCATCTTCGGGCTCTTTGCCTCCACCGCCTTCTCCCTGGTGGTGGTGCCCCTGATTTTCTACCGCCTGGCCAGGAACAAGACCCCCTGAGCCGGCCAGAGTCCACAGGTGGGGGAAGGAGGCGGTTCTGGTGGGATGAAACCGGCCGAATTTGCCGGTTGGCGCAGCCACATCCCATCTATGGGGTTCGGGATCTGTGACCCGGGCCCCTTCCCCGAAGAACCTTCCGGTCGGCCAAGCAGCGAGCCGGGGAGAAAATCACGCCGCTGCCCTTGTCCGGGGCGTTGGGGCGATTATTTTAAAATAATGTAGTGATTAATGATTCGAGGCTCCCATGCACCGCTTCATCAAAATCCGCATTCTGCGGGATCTGGAAAACCTGGAGGAGCGGGCCCGGGCCCTGAGGCAGCTGTGGCCCGGCTGGCCGACGGGGCCCTCCTTCCGGCCCGCCGCCGATCTCTTTGAGACCGCGGCCGGGCTGGTCCTGCGCCTGGAGGTGGCGGGCATCCCCCCGGAAGAGCTGAGCCTCTCCTTGGCAGGCCAGGAGCTGGTGATCCAGGGCCGCCGCCGCTTGAGCCCGCCTCCCGGCACCGCCCGCATCCTGCAGCATGAGATGGTGACGGGCGTCTTTGAGCGCCGCTTTCTGCTCCCTCTGGCGGTGGACCCCGAGGCGGTGGAGGCCCGCTGCCTCCATGGCGTCCTGGAGGTGGAACTTCCCCGGCCCGCCGCCCGGCGCATCCCGGTCACGGTCTCCCTGACGGAAGACGAACAGGAAAGGTAACCATATATGACTTCGGACGGCAACCAGAACCAGAACAGCAAGGGCGTCCCCACCGGCGGGCCGCCGACCGGCAGACTGATCCTGCCCATCCTGCCCACCTCGGACATCGTGCTCTTCCCCCGCATCATCATGCCCCTGGCGGTGTGGGACGAAGCCGGGCAGAGGCTGGTGGACGATGTGCTGCTGCATGACAAGATCTTCGGGGTCCTCTCCTCCCGGAAGGAGAGCGCCACCGGCTATGGCCCCGACAACCTCTTCACCACCGGCACCGCGGCCGTCATCCTCAAGATGCGCAAACCCGAGGACGGCTCGGTGCGCCTCCTCATCCAGGGGCTCTATCGCTTCCACCTGATCCATTTTGTGGGCTATGAGCCCTACCTGACCGCCGAAGTGGAGGGCTTAAGCGAAGATTATGAGCCGGACATGGAGATGGAGGCCCTGGTCTCCAACCTCAAGGGCCTCTTTCTCAAGATGCTGGAGCTCTCGCCGTATCTCCCCTCGGAGCTGGGCCCCCTGGTCCGGGAGCTGAGCGACCCCCGGGTGCTGGCGGATATCGCCGCGGGCAGCCTCAACATCAGCAAGGCGGACAAGCAGGCCCTCCTGGAGACCATCGACGTCAAGGCCCGGCTGCACAAGGTCCTGGCCCACGTCAACCGGGAGCTGGAGATCCTGGAGCTGGGGAAGAAGATCCAGGCCCAGGTCAAAAGCGAGATGGACAAGGCCCAGCGGGAGTATTTCTTAAGGGAGCAGATCAAGGTCCTGGAGAAGGAGCTGGGCGGCACCGACGAACGCACCCGGGAATATGAAGAGCTCAAATTCCGGCTGGAGGAGGCCAAACTGCCGCCCCACGCTTTGAAGGAGGCGGAGCGGGAGCTGGCCCGCCTCAAACGCACCCCGCCCACCTCCCCGGACCACCAGGTGATCCGCAACTACCTGGAGTGGATGATCGAGCTTCCCTGGAGCGTGAGCACCGAAGACAACCTGGATCTGGCCCAGGCCCGGAAGATCCTGGATGAGGACCACTACAACCTGGAGAAGGTGAAAAAGCGCATCCTGGAGTATCTGGCGGTGCGCAAGCTCAAGCCGGACATGAAGGGGCCCATCCTCTGCTTTGTGGGGCCCCCGGGTACCGGCAAGACCTCCCTGGGCCGCTCCATCGCCCGGGCCCTGGGCCGCAAGTTCGTGCGCCTGTCCCTGGGCGGGGTGCGGGACGAAGCGGAGATCCGGGGGCACCGCCGCACCTATGTGGGGGCCCTCCCCGGCCGCATCATCCAGTCCATGCGCCGGGCCGGCTCCAACAACCCGGTCTTCATCCTGGACGAGGTGGACAAGATCGGCGCCGACTTCCGGGGCGATCCCGCTGCGGCCCTGCTGGAGGTCCTGGATCCGGAGCAGAACCACTCCTTCTCCGACCATTACCTGGATGTGGGCTTCGACCTCTCCAAGGTGATGTTCATCACCACCGCCAACCTCCTGGACCCCATCCCGCCGGCCCTGCGGGACCGCATGGAGGTATTGGAGCTGCCGGGCTACACCGAGGAGGAAAAGATCGAGATCACCTTCAAGTATCTCATCCCCCGGCAGCTGGAGGCCCACGGCCTCACCCCGGAGCAGTTCCGTCTCACCGAGGAGGCGGCGCGGCAGCTCATCGCCCGCTACACCCGGGAGGCGGGCCTCCGGAACCTGGAGCGGGAGATCGCCGCCCTGTGCCGGGCCGCCGGCCGGGAGATCGTGGAGGGGGTCCGGGAGCGGGTGGAGATTGACGTCCCCGATCTGGCCACCTATCTGGGGCCGCCCCGCTTCTTCCGGGAGGCGGCCCTGGACCGGCCCGAACCCGGGGTGGCCACCGGCCTGGCCTGGACCCCCACCGGCGGCGACATCCTCTTCATTGAGGTGCTGCGCATGCCCGGCAAGGGGGCCCTCAAGCTCACCGGCCAGCTGGGGGAGGTGATGAAGGAGTCCGCCGAGGCGGCCTTAAGCTACGTCCGGGCCCGGGCCCCCTTCCTGGGGGTGGAGGAGGATTTCTTCGAGGGTTCGGATCTGCACATCCACGTGCCCGCCGGCGCCATCCCCAAGGACGGGCCCTCCGCGGGTCTGGCCCTCCTGGCGGCGGTGGTCTCCCGGCTGGCCCATCGGCCGGTGAAAAAGGGCTTGGCCATGACCGGGGAGATCACCCTGCGGGGGGACGTGCTCCCGGTGGGCGGCATCAAGAACAAGGTCCTGGCGGCGCATCGGGCTGGCATCCGGGAGATCATCCTGCCGGCCCAGAATGCCGTGGATCTGGAGGAGATCCCCGAGCCGGTGCGCCGGGACCTCATCTTCCACCCGGTGGAGAAGATGGATCAGGCCCTGGAGATCGCCTTCCCGCCCCAGGAATCCGGCTCGGGCGCCCCGGTCTCGCATTGAGTCCCGACGGGCGGATGTGCTACATAGAGAGGGGGACCGGCCGGTGGAAGGGTAAGCCCAGGGCCGGAAACCAGGACCCCGAAGGACCCGCACTGGATGGAGGAGGGGTCCCCACCTTCCGGCTCTTCCGGACCTGGCGGTCTCCCATGATCTTGGAGGCAGGCGATGGCGGTCTTTGTCTGTGAGAAATGTGGCGCCCGGGTGGAAACCCGCTGCAAGCCCAAAAAATGCCCCCAGTGCAGTGAGAGCGGCACCATGGGCAAGGCGGAGAATCCCAAACCTCAGGGCAAGGGCTCCTGAGGGTGCTCAGGGGGCGGCCCTGACCGCCTGCCCGTGACCCGGCCTTCTCTCCCATGATTTACGGCATCGGCGTGGATCTCATCCGGGTGGAGCGCCTGGCCCGGGCGGTGGAGCGCTTCGGCGAGCGCTTTTTGCGCCGCGTCTTCACCGAGCAGGAGATTGCCTACTGCCAGGGGCGCCACCGCCAGGGGGTCTATCAGCTGGCCCAGCGCTTCGCCGCCAAGGAGGCCTTCTCCAAGGCCCTGGGGGTGGGGCTGCGCCAGGGGGGCATCCGCTGGCGGGAGGTGGAGGTGCTGCCGGATCGGATGGGCAAGCCCGAAATCCATGTGAGCGGCCGGGCGGCGGAGCTCTGCCGGCTCCACGGCATCACCCGGATGCACGTGAGTCTGACGGATGAAGACGGCCACGCGGTGGCCATGGTGGTGCTGGAAGCGTAGGTGTGCAGCGGGAGGAGCGAAGGGGCGCCGGTCTGTGAGCTATACCTTCGAAGGAGGGTCCATGCGGGTTTTTGTCACCGGTGCCAGCGGCTTTGTGGGCAATGAGGTGGTGCGGGAGCTCCTTAAGCGGGGGCACGCGGTGCGGGCCCTCATCCGGCCGGGCTCGGAGAACAAGCTCCGGGACCGGGAGCAGGTGGAGATCCTCACCGGCGACTGCCTGCACCCGGAGGTCCTGGAACCGGGGCTTTCGGGCTGCGAGGCCGCCATCCACCTCATCGGCATCATCCGGGAGTTCCCCGGCCGGGGGGTGACCTTTGAGCGGGTGCATGTGGAGGCCACCCGCAATATGGTGGAGGCGGCCCGGAAAGCCGGGGTGCGCCGCTTCCTGCACATGAGCGCCCTGGGGGCCCGGCCGGAGCCGGCCGATCCCTATCATATCACCAACTGGCAGGCGGAAGAGATCGTCAGGGCCTCCGGGCTCACCTACACCATCTTCCGGCCGTCGGTGATCTACGGGCCCGGGGACCAGTCCATCAATCTCTTCGCCCGCCACATCCAGCGGCTGCGCTTCTTCCCCATCATCGGGGACGGTCTGTACCGGCTGCAGCCGGTGCCGGTGTGGCAGGTGGCCCAGGCCTTTGCCCTGGCCCTGGAGCTCCCCCACACCGAAAACCGGACTTATGAGGTGGGCGGGCCCCAACCCATCGCCTTCCGGGACCTCATCGACACCATCGCAAAGGTGATGGGCCGCCGGGTCATCAAGGTGCATCAGCCGGTGTGGTGCATGCGGGCCGCGGCCCGGGTGTGCGGCCGCTTCGCCTGGTTCCCCCTCACCCCGGGCCAGCTGCGCATGCTCCTGGAGGGAAGCACCTGCGACCCCACCCCCTTTTACCGGGACTTCGGCCTGGAGCCGGTCCCCTTCGCCGCCGGACTGGCCCGCTACCTGGCGCCGCAACCGCGAGGCCCGGAAAAAACGGCCCCGGGCGGCCGGCCGCCGGATTGAGGTCCTTTGGCAGGCAGCAAGAGGTTGAAAAACCCTCTTCCCGGCAGCTTGGCGGGATGAGGCTGGCCGATTGTGCCCGTTTGGCGAAGCAACTCCCATTTATGGGGTCGGGGAGGGGGTTCAAAGCTGGGGCGGGGTTCTGTGAGCCTCAGCCCCCTCCCCCCTTCCGGGCGAGGCAGCCGGGGGCCGCGGTGCCCAGCTCCTCTCCCCACCTGCTTCCCCCAGGAGTCCCGAAGGGCGGGGTCCAGGACCGGGGCGGCGAATGCCTCCCGATAAGCCAGGATACCGTCGGCGTCCCGCCCTCCCCTTCAGGGGAAGGGGAAAGACAGCCTGCGGCCCTCAGGATTTCCGGCCCCATTTATGGTGGTATCCCGGGCAAAAAATCAGGTCTCTCCCGATGGCAGGCCGGCGGGAATCATGCTACGGGCTTTGTGAAGGAGAGAACAAGTGGCCCGCTCCCTCATCCCTATGACCGCTGACCTTCTCCCCTATCTCGGCAACCGTCCCGAAGAACGCCTCATCGTCTACGGGAGCCTCGCTCCCGGCGGCGCCAACAACTTCATCCTGGCCCGGCTGGGCGGGTTCTGGTACCGCTGCAGCATCTTCGGGCACATGCGCATCGTCAAGGGCTTCAAGTCCTTCACCTACGATCCCCGGGGCAAGGAGCACCAGGCCTGGCTCTTCGTCTCCCCGGCCCTGGTGGAGAAATTCCCCGACCTGGACGACTTCGAAGGCGAGGATTACCGGCGCATCCTGATTCCGGTGACGGTGATGGGCCAGGCCATCTGGGCCTACATCTACGAGGGCGTGGGGGGCTGATCGGGCGGCCCGGGCAGCCGCCTCCGATGGCAGGAAAAGCCGGGCAGCCGGACCCCACCGGAGAACATGGGCGGCAGGGTCCGGACGCCCGCCTCAGGCCAGATGGTAATGCTTGCGCACCGGTTTGGTGACCTTCCAGGTGCAGGACAGACCCGCTGGAAAGGTGACCAGATCCCCTTGCCCCACCCGGACCGGCTCGCCGCCTTCCGGGATGACCTCCACCTCCCCTTCCAGGAAATAGCAGATCTCCTGGGTGTCATAAGTCCAGGGGAATTCTGACACCTCCTTGGTCCAGATGGGCCAGGTCCTCACTCCCAGCTCTGTGAGCCGCGCCTCCGGGGGGTGGCGCTCCACCTTGATCTCCGCCATGTGCTCCTCCTTGGCAAACTGGGGGGAAGCGGGTAGGATGAAGGCATGCTGCCCTGCCCTGCCCGCTTGGGCCGCCGCCGGCGGCGCCTCTGCCTCCTGGGGGGCCTCGCGCTCTTCCTGCTGCCCGGGTTTGCCCTGGCCTTATCGGACCCGGGGGGCTTTCTTCCGGCCCGGCCCGGCTACCAGTGGCAGTTTCCCCGGGACCACGGCGCCCACCCGGGGTATCGCACCGAGTGGTGGTATTATACCGGGCATCTTGTCGGCGACCAAGGGGAGCTTTTCGGCTACCAGCTCACTTTCTTTCGGGTGGCCCTCACCCCCGCCCCGGGCCGCCGCGCCTCCGCCTGGGCCGCGGGCACCGTCTATTTTGCTCACTTCGCCCTCACCGACGGGCCCGGCCGGCGCTTCCACTATCGGGAGCGGGCCCAGCGGGGCGCCCTGGGACTGGCCGGAGCCGCCACCGACCGGCTGCACGTCTGGGTGGATGACTGGCGGGCGGAGGCCGAGGGCGACACGATGCGTCTGGTGGCAAGGGATGAGGACCTGGAGCTGGATCTCACCCTGACCCCCACAAAACCCCCGGTCTTTCATGGGGAGGGCGGCTTCAGCCGCAAGGCCGCCGGCACCGACCATGCCTCCCTCTATTACTCCCTCACGCGCCTGCATACCCGGGGGAGGGTGAGCGTCCACGGCCGGCACCTCACCGTTACCGGCGAGAGCTGGATGGACCGGGAGTTCTCCAGCAGCCAGCTGGCCCCCCACCAAACCGGCTGGGACTGGTTCGCCCTGCACCTGGACGACGGCGCGGAGATCATGCTCTATCAGCTGCGCCTCGCCGACGGCGGGGTGGACCCCGCCTCTTCCGGCACCTATATCGACCCCCAGGGCCGCTCCCGCCACCTCACCCGGGAGGATGTCACCCTCACGGTCACTGGACACTGGCGCTCGCCCGCCAGCGGCGCCCGCTACCCCGCGGGCTGGGAGATCCGCCTCCCCGCCTTGGGGTATCATCTCAGGCTCAGCCCCACCCTTCCGGACCAGGAACTCCGGACCACCGGCAGCACCCGCATCACCTACTGGGAGGGTCAGGTGGCGGTCTCAGGCCGCCATCAGGACACCCCGGTCACCGGCCGGGGCTATGTGGAACTCACCGGCTATGCCGGCCCTTTGGGCGGCCGGTTTTAAGGCTCTCCCCACCCGGGAAGCGGAGATTTCCAGACCCACGGCTGTCGGAAGCCTCTGAGACGGCGCCCGAGGACCCACGGCCTGAGGCCGCGGAACTCCCCGGCCCGGGCGGGACGACGAAAATAAAGGGCCGGAAACCCGCGGTTCCCGGCCCCGGCAGTATATTTTGACCGCGCTAGCGGGTGAGCCAGCGGGAGTTGCGGAGGGTGAGGAAGGCGTAGGGTTGCACCCAGTTGAGGGCGAAGAAGGCGAAGTAGGAATAGAGAATCCCGTAGATGAATTCCCAGTCCCGTTCCTGGGCGTAGTAGTAATACATGTAGATGAGGGTGATGACGCCCAGGCCGGCGAAGAACTTCACCATGACGATGGGGTAGAGGTAGAAGGACAGGAAGAGCAGCCCCAGAAAGAGGTAGGTCAACGGGAACTCGATCTGGGTGATGAAAAAGTCCACGATGGGCCAGAAGCGGTCCCGCTCTCGGTAGCGGGTGAACATGTAGGTGAGCTGCACCCAGGACTCCCGGAAGTTGGAGCGGTCCCAGCGCAGAAACATCTTGCACAGCCCCCGGTAGGTCTCCGGCACCACCGTGTGCACCACGGCACTGCGCTGATAGACCGAGGTGAACCCCTGGCGCAGGATGAAATTGGTGAGGGCCCGGTCTTCGCCGATGATGGCCGGTTCCCCCAGGAAAGTCTGGTGGCGCCACGCCTCCAGGATGGGCAGCACGGCGCTTTTGCGGTAGGCGGACAGGGCCCCCGGCGTGCAGGCCACAAAGCCATACATGGATTGGGAGGCCCGCAGGAAATCGAAGGCCAGCACAAAGCGCACCGCCAGCATGCGGGCCAAAAGGCTGCGGAAGCGGTTATAGACCTTGACGTTGCCCGCCACCGCGCCCACCCGGGGGTCGGCCAGCATGGGCGCGATGATCTGCTTCACCGTCTCCGGTTCGATGACGCTGTCGGAGTCGATGGTGACGAAAAATTCCCCCTTGCCCAGGGTGAAGCCTGCGGCCAGGCCTTCCTTCTTGCCCCGGTTTTTGGCGAAGCGTATCGCCCGGATGAGATCCGGATAACGGCGTTGGGCCCGGTCGATGTAAAACCAGGTGTCATCCTTGGAGCCGTCATCCACCACGATGATTTCCAGCTTGCCGGCGGGGTAATCCGAGGCCGCGGCGGAGTAGATGGCCTTCTCCACCATGGCCCCCTCATTGTAGGCCGGGATGATGACCGTGACCGGCGGCAGCTCGCCCTCCGGCAGGGGATAGGGCCGATAGCGGCACCAGAACCAGGTGCGCACCGCCTGGAAGCCCAGGACGAGAAAGGTGAAACCGGCCCCCAGGACCAAGAGGGGCGAAGCGAAGGCCTGGCGGCTCAACAGCGTCAGGTAACCGTCGAAAGAGCCCAGCTTCAAGGCAGCCAGGAAACAGACAAACAAAAACCCCGGCACCAGAATCTTCAGAATCTGATCCAGGGCCTGCAGACGCTCTTCCGGAGTGCGCCACTTTCCCGGCACCCAGGTCAGGGTGGTGCTGTGCTCTCGCATGGCGTTGATACCCTCGGTTCCTCCTCAGGAGTTGTGATCATCGCCTCCACTGTATGCAAGGGGCTTGCCAATCCCATGCCCGGCTGCCATTTATAACTACTTGAAATCACATGTATATTTATTCAGCCCCCTCTGCCCGAGGCCCCTGAACCCCTGGGCTTTCTCCCCCTGAGAGAAAGCCCTTCCAGGGGAAGATTTTGTTCTCATTTTGAGAAAAATGCCCCCACGGCGGCGCCTTTTTCCTGTGGCCCCGTCCGGCCGGAGTGGCGGGCGGCCGGAAGCGGTTCACTTCCGGCCTGCGGTGTGGTATGAAGAGGGGTAGGCGGCGGGATGTCCCGAGGTCAGACGGTTTACTCCCCACCTGAGGGGTCTTGAGGCGCGCATGACGGAGGCCATGGATTCCCGGCCCTTGACCTGGGCCGACGGGCTCAAGCTGGAGAATGTCGGCCGTGAGGTCCGCATTCCCGCGGGGTCCTTGGTGGTCAGGCAGGGTGACCCGCCCCGATGCTTCTATGTGGTCCTCAGCGGCCGCCTGGAGGTTTTCCGGGAGACCACCGACGGCATCCGCACCCGCCTCACGGAGCTGGGCCCCGGGGATTACTTCGGGGAGGTGGCCCTGGTCACCGGCCAGCCCCGCACCGCCTCGGTGGCGGCCCGGGAGGATGCCCTCCTCCTGGAGATCACCAAGGAGGAATTCGACCACGTCCTGGACCACAACCCCAAGCTGGCCCGGCATATCATCCAGCAGCTCAGCCACTGGCTGGTGCAGGGGGACGGCCGCCTGGAGCGGGAGGTGGTGCATCAGGCCAAGCTCCGGCAGATCTCCTGGTTTGACTATCTCCTCATGGTGGGCTTAAGCCTGGTCCTGGCTCTGGTCTTTAACCTTTACAACGACAACCAGATCCCCCTGGTGCACGGCTGGGGGGAAAAGCTCACCGTGGCGGAGATCAGCCCCACCCGGGCCCTGGAGCTGCACCGGCGGCAGGCCGCGGTCTTTGTGGACGCCCGCAAGGCCAATTTTTACGAACAGCGCCACATCCGGGGGGCCATAAACCTGCCCCGGCTGTACTTTGATCTGCAATACCCCATGTTCCGCTTCATTCTGGAGCAGATGGGCTGGCAGAACCGCCCCCTCATTGTCTACGGGGGCAATTTCAGTCGCCGCTTCGACCACGAGCTGGCCCACCTGCTCCAGGAAAAGGATCACGGCCAGGTTTTTGTGCTGGCAGGCCACCACGCCGCCTGGGAGAAGCTCTTCCCGGTAGAGGAGAAGGCCGCGGCGCCGCCACCGGCCATGCCCCTGGGGATCCCGGGGCTCATTGAATGGCTGCCGGTGGGCTTTTTGGCCCTGCTCCTGATCCCGCCGGTGCGGCGCAGCCCCCATCTGGCCATGGCCGGGCGCCTGGTGTTGGGGGTGATCTTCATCCAGTTTGCCCTCAGCAAGATCATGCGCCCGGGAGTCTTTGCCCTCAATGTGGTGGAATACGGCCTCATGCCGCCCTGGGGGGTCAACCTTTGGGCCCTGTTTTTGCCCTGGGCGGAGCTGGTGTGCGGCCTCTTCCTCATCCTGGGCATCCGCACCCGGGCGGCGGCCACCCTCATCGGCGGTATGAACCTCATCTTTATTATCGGCCTGGTGAACGCTCTCCTCACCGGCCTCCCCATCAACTGCGGCTGCGTGGGGGAGGTGGGGGAGCCGGTCAACTGGTGGAAAGTGACCAAAAATGCCGGCATGCTCCTTATGGCCGGGCAGATTTACCTGTATGACCGCTTCCTGGTCCTGGACCGGGGCGGCTTCATCTGGCGGGAAAGAGAGATATGACGGCGCGCAGACACCCCTGGACGCCCCTGGTCTGGGTCCTGGTCTCGCTGGCGTGGCTGGGCTGCGGGGAGTCCCGGGCTCCCTATGTGGGCACCTATCGCTCCGAGCTGCCCTACGGCGGCCAGGGGCATGTGGAATTGGTGCTGAAGGAGAACGGGGACGGCACCTGGACCCTGCAGCACACCTCCCTGAGGTTCAAGTGGAAGGTGGAAAAAGGGCAGATCTGGCTCTATACCCGGGAAGGCGGCATCATCATCGCCACCCCCAGCGAGGGCGGCCGCCGCCTCAACCTGGATATGAGCGGCACCTGGCACCCCAGCTGCCCGGTGGAGCACTGCATCATCTTTACCCGGGTGTCGGGAGGTGGCGGATGAGGTGGCGTAAGGTTCTGGGGCTGATGGCGGTGACCCTGGGGCTGCTGGTGAGCTCATCTGCCCCGGGGCTGGCGGCGCCGGCCCGGCAGATCCCGGAGGTGCGCCAGGTGGGGCTCAGCCGGGTGGGGGGGCAGACCCTCCTCACCGTGGTCCTCAGCCGCCCGGCGGCTCCCCGGATCACCCCCGTGGACCGGGAGGGCTCCCCCCAGCTGGTGGTGGAATTCCCCCAGGTGCGGGCGGGGCGCCTGCCGGCCACCCTGGCCGGGGATGAGGTGCTGGTCTCCCGGGCCCTCACCCGGGTGGGGGCCGGGGGCACCGGGGTCACCATCACCCTGGAGCTGGTGCCGGGGCGGCCCTATACCTGGTGGCGCCAGTCCCGGCCCGGCAGCGGCGCCATGGCCCTCTTCGTGGTGGGGCTGAGAGCCGAGGGCCGGGCCACCGCCGCCCCGTCAGCCCGCACCGCCCCTTCGGTGCCGCCGCCCCCGACGCCGCACCGGGCCCAGATGGCGCCGCTCCCCGGGGAGCCGGAGGAATTGGAAGAGGAGCCCGGACGGGAATGGCAGCCCACCCCGGCGCCTTCCTTTCGGGAAAGCCTCCGGGGGGATTTTGCCGAGCTGCGGCGTCTGGCGCCCCAGGGGCAGGCGGTGTGGCAATACCTGGAGCGCAGCGGCTGGCGGGTGAGCACCGCCAATGACTATGACCGCCCCGGGGTGCGGGCCAGCCGGGCCTTCACCCTCACGCACGCCTCCTACCCGGAGGTGGAGGTGAACGTGGTGCACCTGCCGGGGAATGCTGCGGGCACCCCGAACATCACCCTGCTGGATCTGTCCTTCAACGGGCTCAAAAGTGTCCAGGCGGCCAAGTACCGGGAGATGCGCACCTGGAGCTTTGCCAAGATCCGGCAGAATTTCGAGGATATCGGCGACTTCTTCGACGACGCCCTCAAGCCCATCCGGGTGGAGCTGCGCAAGGAGTGCCAGAGCCTGGCCTTGCGCTATGCCCCCCTCCTCCAGGAGTTTGTGCGCCAGGTGGTACCCCGGGACCCCAAGGCCCCGGAGACCGTCATGAACCACATCAAGGCCAAAGTGAGCCCCCGGTTTGAGGGGGTGCAATACACCATCAGCGAAGAGCCGCTCCTGATCCTCAATCTGGTGGATTTCCTCTACCTGAGGACCTACTATGTGGGCGGCAGCGGAGGATGACATGGGCAAGGAGATCATCATTTACGGCAAGGCCAGCTGACCCTTTACCGTGCGGGCCCGGGAGGCCAAGACCCAGGAAGGCTACCAGGTCGACTATCGGGATGTCAAGGAAGAGCCCAGGTATCTGGACGAAATGCTGCGCCTGAGCAAAGGGGTGCGCAAGGTGCCGGTGCTGGTGGAGGGCGGGCAGGTGAGCATCGGCTTCGGGGGCACCTGAGGGGTGTGATGGCAGCCCGCCGGTGGCGGGCGGGTGCAGGGGCGGGGGAAGCCCAGGCGGCGTCTCCCGCCCTTTTCGCGCCTTCCTGGGACTCCGGTCCAGGATGGCGGTTTCCGGCGCAGCCATCTCCCACTTGCGTCTTTTTCTGCCCCGGCCGGCCCCCCTGCTCTGCCACCCGGATGGATTTTTTGCGTCTAACAGGTCAAAAGTGCGTTAGATTTTCCTTTGGCCCCGGTTGAGGCCCCCGGGGGCGCCCCGGCCGGTCTCCTTCCCACTCCTGCGGCGCTCCGCGCCGATTTTTTCCACCAAACCCTCTGCTAGCCGCCAAAAATGGGGAAAAATTGGTTGAAATGTCCCACTTTATCCTCAGATCAGGCTGATATATCTAATTATAATCATTTAACTTATTTATTTTACAGCATATTCCAAATTCCCATGCAATATCTTGCGCAAATACATATTCTTCCCTTTTTCTCTCCCACTTTATCCTCAAATTTCGGGCCAATTTAGCCTAATTCCGCCACTAAAAGCCTTGCAGCAGGCTTATTCCCAGGCTTTCCAGTCCTTGTTCATTTCAGCACGAAAATTATCATAATAATTTATCAGGGATATCAATTAGTTATAAATTTATTGAAAAAATTTTCTTGACAAGCCCGCCGCCCCTGGGTTACTAATCTGAGCCATCAAACAGCCACCACAGACAATCGAACCTTCAATTCCCACGGGATGGCGGTGACAGCCGGTTGAGGCTGGGTCCCCACCCCTCTTCTTCTCCCGACGCACCGATGTTCCGGGAGGGGACCCGGACTGCACCTTGGGGGAGCCCAAACCCGGCTGACTGTCCAGGGCAAGGAGGCCCTAGGCTCCCCGGCAGTCACGCCCGCCGCGTCCCCCATCCTGCCCATATTCAGCACCCAAGCGAGGCGATCATGAAAAAAGCGGCGATCCTGTGCCTCATCTCCCTGGGGGTCCTTCTCGCCCCCCGCCCCACCCTCAGCGTCAGCATGGCCATCGTCACGGTCACCGCCTACTCTTACAACGGCGGCGCCTCTCCTCACGGGATCACGGCCTCGGGCAGGAAGGTGAAGGAGGGGATGGTGGCGGTCAGCCGGGATGTGGAGCGCACCCTCAACCTGGCCTTCGGCGACCGGGTGCTGCTCCACGGTCTGGGGGTCTTTGAGTATCAGGACCGCATGGCCTCCCGGATGCGCAAGAAGGTGGACGTCTTCCTGAACAGCGACCGGAAGGCCCGCCGCTTCGGGGTGAAGCGTCAGGTGGTCCTGGTGAAGCTGGTCTGAGGCCGGCGGGAGCTACTTGGCCCGCTCCAGGTAGGTGCCGGTGCGGGTATCCACCCGCACCCGGTCCCCCACATTGATGAACAGGGGCACCTGGATGACCGCCCCGGTCTCCAAAGTGGCGGGTTTGCTGCCGCCGCTGGCGGTATCCCCCCTAACCCCCGGCTCGGTCTCCGCCACGGTGAGCTCCACCGCCAGGGGCAGCTCTACGGCCACCGGCTGCTTGTTGAAGAACAACACCTTGACGGTGAGGTTTTCCGGCAGGAAGAGGGCCGCCTCCCCCATCTGCTCCGGGGTCAGGCTGAGCTGCTCGTAGGTCTCGGTGTCCATCATGACGAAATCCTGGCCGTCCCGGTAGAGGAACTGCATCTCCCTCTCCTCCAGGTCCGGCTTTTTGACCCGTTCCCCGGAACGGAAGGTCTGGTCCAGCACCCGTCCGGTCACCAGGTTTTTCAGCTTGGTGCGCACAAAGGCCCCGCCCTTGCCCGGCTTCACATGGAGAAAGTCAATGATGACATAGGGCTGGCCATCCAGCTCAATCTTGAGGCCTTTCTTGAAATCCGCCGTGGAGTACATGGACTAACCTCAATGATGTCAAAGTAATTCCCGCCTCACGCGGTCCCGGCCCGGGGTCAGGGACTCGCCCCGTCGGCCGCACCGGACCGCCAGGTCCGCGGGGAGTAATCGTCGGCCGGCCGGGGGTGCGTCCCCCGCCCAGGCAGCTTACGGTCGGGGGGGCGCCGGGGAGTGGCCGGCCCGGGAGCGATGCTTCGCCTCCGGTTTCGCAGAGGGTGGCGGTTTGTGCCGCTCCGCCGGCAGGACCACCGGGGCCTGATCCTCCGGCAGGTGCAGGATCAGCTCGTTTTTCCGCAGGAAGTTCAATTCCCGCCGGATGTGGTCCTGAATCAGGTGCGGATCGTGCTGCAGACGCTCAATGGTGAGGGCGAGGCGGCGGTTTTCCTGGGCCAGCCGGGCATTTTCCCACTCCAGCCGCTGCAGTTCCTGCCGCAGCCGGCTGATTTCCCACACCCCCTGACGGCTGAAGACGGCTACCCCGATGACGGCCACCAGGCAGAGGATGGCCCCCACCGCCAGCCCTTTGTACCCACCCCAGCCGGTGAGGCCCCTTCCCGGAGCGGCATCCGTCGTCATGCCCTTCTCCCCCTGTTCCCTCGCATTCTGCCCAAAAACCCCGGGGACTGCAACTGGAATTTTGCGGACTTCAGCTGCCGGGAGGAGGCGTCCGGATGGTCCCGGCCCTTTCAGAGAGCCAGGCCCCCGGCGGCTTTCGGCTTTCCTCCCGGAGCCGGTTGGATTATAATGGCCCATATTGGGGCGCCGGACCCGCGCCGCAATCTTCGGGGTTCGGCGCCGTTTCCGGAGGGAGGAGGTTATGTCTTTAGTGCCGCCGCTGGCCGCCACCGGCATCGGCTCTGTGCCCTTCACGGAGCCGGAGGCCGCTGTCGACCTGATCCTGGCCCGCCTGCCGGAGCTGCCGTTCTGGCCGCAGATGGTGCGCCGGGGCTACGCCGAAGACATGGTACCCCAGGGAGCCCGGGGGCTTCCCGGGCTGCTGGCCGACCCTGAGGCCCGGCAGGTGCGCCTGGATCCCGGCACCTCCCGGGAGATGGCCCTGGCGGAATTCTATGAGCTGGTGTGGCAGGACACGCTGGAGCCCTTCGCCCTGGCGCCGGAGGAGGCCGCCGGCTTTTTTGCCCTCAGCCGGGCGGTGGCGGCCTTGCCGTCTCCGCCTTTGGGGCTGAAAGGGCAGGTGGTGGGGCCGGTGACCTTTGCCGGCATGGTCAAGGACTCCCAGGACAAACCCCTCCTCTACGACGCGGAATTCACCCAGGCAGTGGCCCTGGGGCTGGCGAAAAAGGCGGCCTGGCAGGCGGAACGCTTCCGCTCCCTGGGGGCCGAGGCGGTGGTCTTTTTCGACGAGCCCATCCTCACCGGTTTCGGCTCCGCCTTCTTCCCGGTGTCCCGGGAGGAGGTGGCCCGGATCCTCCAGGACACCCTGGAGGCCACCCGCCATGCCGGCCCGGTGCGGCTGGGGGTGCACTGCTGCGGCAACACCGACTGGTCCCTGATTCTCTCCCTGCCCCTGGATATTCTCAGTTTCGATGCCTACGGCTATTTTGAGAGTCTGGCGCTGTATGAAAAACCTCTGCGCCAGTTCCTGGAGCGGGGCGGCTGGCTGGCCTGGGGGGCGGTGCCCACCGGGGAGGAGCTGGCCGGGGAAACCGCCGCCGGCCTGTGGGAGCGCTTCACCGGGCAGGTCCAGCGGCTGGCGGCCCACGGCCTGGAGCCGGCCCAGGTCCTCTCCCAGGCCCTGCTGACGCCGTCCTGCGGCTTGGGGTATCTCACCCCGGAAGCGGCGGTCACCGCCCTGGAGTATCTGCGGCAGCTGAGTGACCGGGCCCGGGAATGGCTCACCACCCTGGAGCGGGTGGGGGCCTGATCCCCGGGGCCATGTCCCGGAGCCTAAAGGTCGCACAGGACGGCTCCGGCAAGGAGTGGCGACGGCAATCCCCCGGGTTCGGGGCAGGGGGAGGCGGAGTTTCCGGGGCCGGAGCGGGCGGTCTCCCCGGCCCGATCCGGGGCCACCAGGAGGGTCAGATGAAGGTGCGGGACATCATGGTGAAGGAAGTGGCCACCCTCGACGTCAATGACGAGCTGAGCCTGGCCAATGACATCATGCGCCTGGGGCGCATCCGCCATCTCCCGGTGGTGGACGGCGCCCGTTTGGTGGGCATCATTTCGGAGCGGGACCTGTTCCGCTCCTCCCTGGCCCAGGCCCTGGGTTACGAGACCAAGACCACCCGGGAGCTCATGAAGAGCCTGCGCATCAAGGACGTCATGGTCACCCAGGTCATCACCGTCAGCCCGGACACGGACCTGAAGACGGCGGTGAGGATGATGGTGGACCACAAGATCGGCTGCCTGCCGGTGGTGGAGGGGGACCGCCTCATCGGCCTGGTGACGGAAACAGACATCCTGCTGCAGTACTGCAAGGAGCTGGGAGGCTGCTAGGCGGCCGGCGCCGCCCGAGGGTAATCCGGCCAGGCGCCCCCGACCTCCGCCGAGCCCCTCACCATTGACCGGCCGTTTCCCCCTCGCCCTTTCCCGGCCCGGCCCCGGCGTGCCATCCCCTCACTTCCCCTGGATTTCCGGTCCGCCTCCGCCGCCCTGCGCCCCTCGCCGGCTTTCTGACCCTTAGCAGGTTTTGAAAAGGTGATTCCCAGGAGGAGGCCGGGGGCCACAGACCCCTGCCCCTCCCCGAACCCCAAAAACGGCATGTGGCTTCGCCGGAATGGTAAAATCGGCCAGCCTCATCCCGCCCGGCTCCGGGGAAGAAAGTTTTTCCCCCGCCTGCTATTTCCCTCTGACTTAAACCTCAGCCTGAGAGGCCCTCCTTTCCCCTCCGTCGCCTTTCCCTTCCCCTCCCCCGTATCCCCCCCCGCCTTGCCTCCCGCCCCCCCGGGCCCCCCGCCCCGCGGGGGTTTGCCGGTCCCCCCCCCCCAAAAATCGCGCTGGGCCGCCGGGCCCGTT
>JAILZL010000046.1 GCA_023512475.1 Syntrophobacterales bacterium | reverse complement strand
GCCCTGGAGAAGGAGCTGCGCTTCGCCATCCGGGAGGGCGGCCGCACCGTGGGCGCCGGCGTCATCACCGATATCATGGAATAAGGCAGGGTTAGAACCGCCATGAGGGAAATTGTGACCTTGGCCTGCGGGACCTGCAAACGCCGGAATTACACAACGACCAAGAATAAACGGCGCACGCCGGACCGCTTGTCCTTCAAGAAATATTGCCCGTTCTGTCGGACCCATACCGAGCACCGGGAGACCAAATAACCGCGGAGTACAGGCCAGTAGCTCGAACGGCTAGAGCACCGGTCTCCAAAACCGGGGGATGGGGGTTCGAATCCCTCCTGGCCTGCCACACCTCTGGTATCGGGCCCCATCACGGGACACCCACCGGGACAGGACCGCTTGCCGGGAAGCTTTCCCAGGAGAACCGCAACCGAGGGCGACGCCTCGTGCCGGGGCACGGGGTGGGCGACGCGACCCCTTTTTGGCTGACCGCCTGGCTGTCGAAAGGGCGGCTCCGTCGTGTCGTGGGCCCGGTGAGCCGCTGAGGCAGGCACTTTATGAAGAAAAACAAGGTGAAAGGCAAAGAGGGCGGCGCCCAGGTGGTGAAGATCCGCCCGGCCAAGCCCCGGGTCTCCTGGCGGGCCAGACTGCCGGCGGTGGGGGAATGGTACCGGACTGCCCGCCAGTTCCTGCGGGAGGCCCTGCAGGAGCTCCGGAAGGTGACCTGGCCGGAACGGCGGGAGACCCTGGGCACCACCGCCATTGTGCTCTTTTTGGTCGTGGTCATCTCCACCTTCCTGGGGCTGGTGGACTTCGGACTGGCCCGCCTGGTGAAGGGCTTTATCCGCTGACGCCGGGCATGAGGGATATCGGCACGTGAGCCAGAAGTGGTACATCATCCACACCTATTCGGGCTTTGAGCAGAAGGTCAAGACCGCCATTCTCGAGCGGGCCAAGGCCCATGGTCTGAGCCATCTCATCACCGAGGTGGTGGTGCCCACCGAGATGGTGGAGGAGATGGTGAAGGGCCAGCGCCGGGTCACCTCCCGGAAGTTTTATCCCGGCTATGTCCTGGTGCGCATGGAGCTCAACGACGACACCTGGCACCTGGTGAAGGACACCCCCAAGGTGACCGGTTTTGTGGGCTCCAAGACCGAGCCGGTGGCCATCCCCGAGGAGGAGGCAGCCAAGATCCTGGCCCAGATCCAGGAGGGCATCGCCAAGCCCAAACCCAAGATCCAGTTTGAGCCCGGGGACAAGGTGCAGGTCACCGAGGGCCCCTTCACCAATTTCACCGGGGTGGTGGATGAGGTGAAGGCGGACCGGGGCCGGGTGAAGGTAATGATCAGCGTCTTCGGGCGGCCCACCCCGGTGGAGCTGGAGTTCACCCAGCTGGAGAAGATTTAGAGCAGGTCGATCAACGGCCGGCGGCCGGCCCTCCGGGGAGCGGGGGCACCCTCTTCCCCGGGGCTTGGCTGCTGACTGGGAACCAAAGGAGCAGGCGTTTTATGGCCAAAAAAGTTGTGGCGCAGATCAAGTTGCAGCTGCCGGCGGGCCAGGCCAGCCCGTCGCCCCCGGTGGGCCCCGCCCTGGGCCAGCACGGGGTCAACATCATGGAGTTCGTCAAGAGCTACAACGCCCGCACCGCCGGACAGGAAGGCACCATCATCCCGGTGCTCATCACGGTGTACAGCGACCGCTCCTTCACCTTTGTCACCAAGACGCCGCCGGCCAGCGTGCTCCTGAAGCAGGCGGCCCAGGTGGCTTCCGGCTCCAAGGAGCCCAACCGCACCAAGGTGGGGAGCATCACCCGCACGCAGCTGCAGGAGATCGCCAAGCTCAAGCTGCCGGATCTGAACACCACGGACCTGGACATGGCCATGCGCACCATCGCGGGCACCGCCCGGAGCATGGGCATCGAGATCGTGGAAGGGTGAGGAGCGCATCATGCCCAAACATGGCAAACGGTATCGGGAGGTGGCGGCCAGGGTGGAGCCCGGCCGGCGATACACCTTCCCGGAAGCGGTCAACCTGGCGCTGCAGACCGCCAGCGCCAAATTCGACGAAACCCTGGAGGCCGCGGTGGTCCTGGGGGTCAACCCCCGGCACGCCGACCAGATGGTCCGGGGCGCGGTGGTGCTCCCCCACGGCCTGGGCAAGACCGTGAGGGTGTTGGTCTTCGCCAAAGGGGAAAAGGAGCAGGAGGCCAAGGACGCGGGCGCCGACTACGTGGGGGCCGAGGACCTCATCGCCAAGATCCAGGCCGGCTGGCTGGAGTTTGACAAGGCGGTGGCCACCCCGGACCTCATGGGCGCGGTGGGCAAGATCGGCAAGATCCTGGGTCCCCGGGGGCTGATGCCCAACGCCAAGGTGGGCACCGTCACCTTTGACGTGGCCAAGGCCGTCAAGGAGCTCAAGGGCGGCAAGGTGGAGTTCCGGGTGGACCGGGCCGGGGTGGTGCACGCCCCCATGGGCAAGGTCTCCTTCGGTCCCGACAGGCTCCTGCAGAATCTGGCGGCCTTCATGGACACCCTTATCCGCCTCAAGCCCGCCACCAGCAAGGGCACCTACCTCAAGAGCATCCACCTGTCCACCACCATGGGCCCCGGGGTGCCGGTGGACACCGCGGATGTGAAGAACCTGGTCAGGCTGTTGTCCTAAAGGAGGCCCGCCGTGCTCAAACCCCAGATCGAAAAGAAGGCCAAACTGGTAGAGGAGCTGCACGAGAAGGCCGCCCGGGCCCGGATGACGGTCCTGGCCGATTTTTCCGGCCTCAAGGTGGCGGACCTCACCCTCCTGCGGCGCCAGGTGCGGGAAGCCGAGGGTGAGCTCAAGGTGGCCAAAAACACCCTGCTCCGGCGGGCGGCCACCGGGGACACAATTTTGGCCCCCCTCAGCGACCGCATGACCGGGCCCAACGCCGTGGCCCTGGGCTTCGGGGACCCGGTGAATCTGGCCAAGCTGCTGGTGAAATTCGCCCAGGACAAGCCCCAGTTCTTCAAGATCAAGGTGGGGGTGCTGGAGGGGCAGGTGCTGAGCGCCGCCGAGGTGGAGGCCCTCTCCAAGCTCCCGGGGCGGGAGGTGCTCCTGGCCCAGGTTTTGGGCACCCTGCAGAGCGTGCCCCAAGGCCTGGTGAACGTCCTGGCGGGCGTCATCCGCAACCTGATGAATGTGCTGGAGGCCATCAAGGAAAAGAAAGGCGGCCCCGCCCCCGAGGAGGGCTGACCGAGTTAAACCCGGCCGGGGCTGCCCCCGGTCGTCAATGTAGCCGCACACCCCTGGCTGCCTGGAGGCAGCCCGTGCATGGAAGGAGGAGACGATGTCCATTTCCCGCAGCGAGATCATCGATGCCCTGGCCAACATGACGGTGCTGGAGCTCTCCCAGCTCATCAAGGAGCTGGAGGAGAAATTCGGCGTCACCGCCGCCGCCCCGGTGGCCATGGCGGCCGTGGCCCAGCCGGCGGCGGCCGCCGCCGCGGCCCCGGTGGAGGAGAAGACCGAATTCGACGTGGTCCTCACCGCGGCCGGCGCCAACAAGATCCAGGTGATCAAGGAAGTCCGGGCCATCACCAACCTGGGCCTCAAAGAGGCCAAGGAGGCGGTGGAGAGCGCGCCCTACGTCATCAAGGAAGGCATCTCCAAGGCGGAGGCCGAGGAGATCAAGAAGAAGCTGGAAGCGCAGGGAGCCACCGTCGAGATCAAGTAGTCGCAAGGGCCAGCCACATAAGGAGTACCCATGGCCAAAGCCTTATCGCCTCTGAAGCTCTACCGCAAGAGTTTCGGCAAAATCGAGCGGGTGGTGGACATCTCCAATCTCATCGAGATGCAGCGGGAGTCCTATGCCCGTTTCCTGCAAAAGGACACCCCCCCGGAGCTCCGGCAGAACTACGGGCTCCAGGGGGTGTTCCGCAGTGTCTTCCCCATCCGGGACTTCAGCGGCCAGTGCTCCCTGGAGTTCGTGGACTATACCCTGGGGGAGCCGAAGTATGACATCGACGAATGTCAGCAGCGGGGCATGACCTTTGAGGTCCCCATGAAAATCCGGGTGCGCCTGGTGGTGTACGAGCCCGGCGAGACCAAGCCGGCGCCCATCCGGGATATCAAGGAGCAGGAGATCTACTTCGGCACCATCCCGTTGATGACGGAGCACGGCACCTTCATCATTAACGGCACCGAGCGGGTGGTGGTGAGCCAGCTGCACCGCTCTCCGGGTCTGTTCATCGACCATGACCGGGCCAAGATCCACTCCTCCGGCAAGATCATCTACTCCGCCCGGCTCATCCCCTTGCGGGGCTCCTGGATCGACTTCGAGTTCGACCCCAAGGACATCCTGTACGTGCGCATCGACCGGCGGCGCAAGTTCCCGGTCACCATTCTCCTCAAGGCCCTGGGTTATTCCACCGAGTTTCTGCTCAACTACTTCTACGACACCGAGAAGGTCTTTATCGACGGCGAGACGGTGAAGCGCAAGCTCATCCCGGAGATGCTCCTGGACAAGAGTGCGCCCACCGACATTGTGGACCCCAAGACCGGGGAGGTCCTCATCCGGCGCATGCGGCGGGTGACCAAGACCTCCCTGGAGAAACTGAAAAAGGCGGGGGTGGAGTATCTGCCCGAGAGCCCGGAATACCCTCTGGGCAAAGTGGCGGCCCACGACATCCTGGACCCGGAGACCGGCGAGGTCCTGGTGAAGTGCAACGAGGACCTGACCGCCGACAAGCTGGCGCTCCTCAAGGAGCGGGGCGTCCGGGAGCTGGACCTCCTGTACATTGACAACATCACGGTGAGCCCCAGCCTCCGGAACACCTTGCTGGCCGACAAGACCGAGGGCATGCGGGAGGCCATCCTGGAGATCTACCGGCGTCTGCGGCCCAGCAACCGCCCCAACGAAGAGGTGGCCACCGCCTTCTTCCACAATCTCTTCTTCAACCCGGAATACTACGACCTCTCCCCAGTGGGGCGGCTGAAACTGGATCTGAAGCTGAGAAAGCCCGGGGAATACCTGCCCCTGGACCGGACCACCCTGGTCCCGGAGGACATCCTGCGGGCGGTGAAGGAGCTCATCATCCAGAAGGACCGGGAAGGGCCGGTGGATGACATCGACCACCTGGGGAACCGCCGGGTGCGGGCCGTGGGCGAGCTGTTGGAGAACCAGTTCCGGGTGGGGCTGGTGCGGATGGAGCGGGCGGTCAAGGAGCGCATGGCCATCCAGGATCTGGACACCCTGATGCCCCACGACCTGATCAACGCCAAGCCGGTGCAGGCGGTGATCAAGGAGTTTTTCGGCACCAGCCAGCTGTCCCAGTTCATGGATCAGACCAACCCGCTCTCGGAGATCACCCACAAGCGGCGCCTGAGCGCCCTGGGCCCCGGGGGGCTTACCCGGGAACGGGCCGGGTTTGAGGTCCGGGACGTCCATCCCACCCATTACGGCCGCATCTGCCCCATCGAGACGCCGGAGGGTCCCAACATCGGGCTCATCGTGTCTTTGTCCACCTACGCCCGGGTGAATGAGTTCGGGTTCATCGAGACCCCCTACCGGGTGGTGGAGAAGGTGAAGGTGGGGGACAAGACGGAGACCCGGGTGACCCGGGAGGTCAAGTATCTCTCCGCCCTGGACGAAGAGGGCAAGGTCATCGCCCAGGCCAACGCCCGGCTGGACGCGGAGGGCCGCTTCCTGGACGAGCGGGTGGAAGCCCGCATCAGCGGCCAGTACGTCATGGTGAGTCCCAGCGATATCGACTACATGGACGTCTCCCCCAGCCAGCTGGTGAGCGTGGCCGCCTCCCTCATCCCCTTTCTGGAGCACGACGACGCCAACCGGGCCCTCATGGGCTCCAACATGCAGCGCCAGGCGGTGCCCCTGCTCACCGCCTCCGCCCCCCTCATCGGCACCGGCATGGAGGGCGTGGTGGCCCGGGACTCCGGGGTCACCATCGTGGCCAAGCGGGCCGGGGTGGTGGAGGACGTGGACGCCACCCGCATCGTCATCCGGGCCAGCGACGGCAACGGCAGCGGCGAATCGCCGGTGGACATCTACAAGCTCACCAAATTCCAGCGCACCAACCAGAACACCTGCTACAACCAGCGGCCCATCGTGCGCCGGGGGGATGTGGTGGAGGCCGGCCAGATCATCGCCGACGGCCCCGCCACCCGACTGGGGGAGCTGGCCCTGGGCAAGAACGTCATGGTGGCCTTCATGCCCTGGGGCGGCTACAACTTTGAGGACTCCATCCTGGTGAGCGAACGGCTGGTGAAGGAGGACGTCTTCACCAGCATCCACATCGAGGAATTCGAGGTGATGGCCCGGGACACCAAGCTGGGCAAGGAGGACATCACCCGGGACATCCCCAACGTGGGCGAAGACGCCCTGAAGAACCTGGACGAATCCGGCATCATCCGCATCGGCGCGGAAGTTCGGCCCGGAGACATCCTGGTGGGGAAGATCACCCCCAAGGGCGAAACCCAGCTCACCCCGGAGGAGAAGCTGCTGCGGGCCATCTTCGGCGAGAAGGCCGGCGACGTCAAGGACACCTCCCTGAGGGTGCCCCCGGGCATCGAAGGCGTGGTCATCGACGCCCGGGTCTTCTCCCGCAAGGGGGTGGAAAAAGACGACCGCAGCCGCTCCATTGAAGATGAGGCGGTGGCCAAGCTCCAGAAGGACCAGGCCGACGAGATCTCCATCATCACCCAGAGCTACCGCCAGAAGCTGGCGGAACTGGTGGTGGGCAAGAAGGTGGGGGAGAGCATCGAGGACGAGGTGAAAGGCACCACCCTCCTGGAGAAGGGCGCCGCGGTGCCCCCGGAGCTGGTGAAGAAGCAGCCCCTGGAGTTCTGGCGCCACGTCTCCTTCCAGGAGGCGGGCCTGGAGGATCAGGTGGACGACCTCCTGGACCGCTACCAGGAGCAGCTCCACCTGGTGAACATGGTCTTTGAGGCCAAGCTCTCCCGGCTGCGCAAGGTGGATGAACTGCCCCCCGGGGTCATCAAGAAGGTGAAGGTCTTCATCGCCATGAAGCGCAAGCTCTCGGTGGGGGACAAGATGGCCGGGCGCCACGGCAACAAGGGGGTGGTCTCCCGCATCATGCCGGAGGAGGATATGCCCTATTTTGCCGACGGCACGCCGGTGGACATCGTCCTCAACCCCCTGGGGGTGCCCTCCCGCATGAACGTGGGCCAGGTGATGGAGACCCACCTGGGCTGGGCCTCCTACGAGCTGGGGAAACAGATCGGGGAGATGCTGGACCGCTACTACTCCCCCGAGGCGGTGAAGGCCCGCATGAAACGCATCCTCAACGACCCGGCGGTGGCGGCCGAGATTGACGCCTTGGATTACGAGGAGCTGCGGGAGTTCTGGAACCGGCACTACCGCCAGGGCATCTTCATGGCCACCCCGGTGTTTGACGGCGCCAGCGAGGAGGAGGTGCGGGCCTGCCTGGCGGAGGCGGGGCTGCCCATCGGCGGCCAGGCGCGCCTTAGGGACGGCCGCACCGGGGAGGAGTTCGACCGGGACGTCACCGTGGGCATGATGTACATGATGAAGCTGCACCATTTGGTGGCGGACAAGATCCACGCCCGCTCCATCGGGCCCTACTCGCTGGTCACCCAGCAGCCCCTGGGGGGCAAGGCCCAGTTCGGCGGCCAGCGGCTGGGGGAGATGGAGGTCTGGGCCCTGGAGGCCTACGGCGCCGCCTACACCCTGCAGGAATTCCTCACGGTGAAGAGCGACGACGTGGCCGGCCGCACCCGCATGTATGAAAAGATCTTCAAGGGCGAATACGATCTGGAGGCGGGCCTGCCCGAATCCTTCAACGTGCTGGTCCGGGAGCTCAAGAGCCTGGCCCTCAACGTGGAGCTCTTGAAGAAGGAGAAGCCCTCCAAGGAATGAGTATGCAGGATAAGCCCAGAGACGTGAAATTGGGAGACCTGAACAGCTACTTCGCCCCGCCGGAGGATCCCCTCTCCATTGAGGCGGTGCGTCTGTCCCTGGCCTCCCCGGACATGATCCGCTCCTGGTCCCATGGCGAGGTGAAGAAGCCGGAGACCATTAACTACCGCACCTTCAAGCCGGAACGGGACGGGCTGTTCTGCGCCAAGATCTTCGGGCCGGCCAAGGACTACGAGTGCAACTGCGGCAAATACAAGCGCATGAAGCACCGGGGCATCACCTGCGAGAAGTGCGGCGTGGAGGTGATCCAGTCCAAGGTGCGGCGGGAGCGCATGGGCCATATCGACTTGGCCAGCCCGGTGGTGCACATCTGGTTTCTGAAGAGCCTCCCCAGCAAGATCGGCAACCTTTTGGACCTCACCCTCAAGGACCTGGAAAAGATCCTCTACTTTGAGGCCTACGTGGTGGTGGACCCGGGGGATGTCCCCAACCTGGCCAAGTGCCAGCTCCTCACCGAGGAACGCTACCGCCAGCTCAAGGAGGAGTACGGGGACCGCTTCCAGGCGGGCATGGGGGCCGAGGCCATCCGGGACCTCCTCAAGGGGCTGGATCTGGACGCCCTCAGCCAGGAGGTGCGGGCGGAGATGGCCAAGACCAGCTCCGACGCCAAACGCAAGAAGCTGGGCAAACGCCTCAAGATCATCGACGCCCTGCGGGAGTCCGGGCAGCGCCCCGAATGGATGGTGCTGGAGGTCATCCCGGTCCTGCCCCCGGACCTGAGGCCCCTGGTGCACCTGGACGGCGGCCGCTTCGCCACCAGCGATCTCAACGACCTCTACCGCCGGGTCATCAACCGCAACAACCGCCTGAAACGGCTTTTGGAGCTCAACGCCCCGGACATCATCATCCGCAACGAAAAGCGCATGCTCCAGGAAGCGGTGGATGTGCTCTTTGAAAACGGCCGCCGGGGCCGCACCATCACCGGGCCCAACAAGCGCCCCTTGAAGTCCCTCTCCGACATGCTCAAGGGCAAACAGGGGCGCTTCCGCCAGAATCTCCTGGGGAAACGGGTGGATTACTCCGGCCGCTCGGTCATCGTCATCGGCCCGGAGCTGAAACTGCATCAGTGCGGGCTGCCCAAGCAGATGGCCCTGGAGCTCTTCAAACCCTTCATCTTCCACAAGCTGGTGGCCAAGGGCCACGCCACCACCATCAAGGCGGCCAAGAAGCTGGTGGACAAGGAGACCCCGGAGGTCTGGGACATCCTGGATGAGGTGGTGAAAGAGCACGCGGTGTTGCTCAACCGGGCTCCCACCCTGCACCGGCTGGGCATCCAGGCCTTTGAGCCCCTGCTCATCGAGGGCAAGGCCATTCAGCTGCACCCCCTGGTGTGCACGGCCTTCAACGCCGACTTCGACGGCGACCAGATGGCGGTGCATGTGCCGTTGTCCATCGAGAGCCAGATCGAGGCCCGGGCCCTGATGATGTCCACCAACAACATCCTCAGCCCGGCCAACGGCGACCCCATCATCGTGCCCACCCAGGACATCGTCCTGGGGCTCTACTACCTCACCCGGGAGCGCCCCTTCGCCAAGGGGGAGCGGGTGGCGAAAAACGGCAAGAAACCCCTGCCCTTCGCCTCCCCCGAGGAGGTGCGGGTGGCCTACGACCAGGGGGAGGTGCACCTCCAGGCCCGCATCCCGGTGCGCCTGGACGGCAAGATCTACGAGACCACGGTGGGCCGGGTGCTCCTGTATGAGATCCTCCCCAAGGGGCTGCCCTTCGAGATGGTGAACACCGTCATGACCAAGCGGGAGGTGCGCAAGCTCATCGCCCACGCCTACCGCAAGTGCGGCATCAAGCAGACGGTGCTCCTGGCGGACCGCCTCAAGAACCTGGGCTATCAGTACGCCACCAAGGCGGGGATCTCCATCTCCATCAAGGACATGGTGATCCCGGCCCAGAAGGCGGAGATCCTCACCCGGGCCATGAGCGAAGTGCAGCAGGTGGAGGAGCAGTACCAGGAAGGTATCATCACCGAGGGCGAGAAATACAACAAGGTGGTGGACATCTGGGCCAAAGCCACCGATGAAGTGGCGGCCCGGATGATGGAGGAGATGAGCCGGGAGATCATCAACGTGGAGGAGCCCGACCCGGAGAATCCAGGGCGGACCATCCTCCACCAGGAAGAGGTGGTGAGCTTCAACCCCATCTTCATGATGGCGGACTCCGGGGCCCGGGGCAGCAAGGACCAGATGCGCCAGCTGGCGGGCATGCGGGGTCTGATGGCCAAGCCCTCCGGGGAGATCATCGAAACCCCCATCACCGCCAACTTCCGGGAGGGGCTCTCGGTGCTGCAGTACTTTATCTCCACCCACGGGGCCCGCAAAGGTCTGGCGGACACGGCGCTCAAGACCGCCAACTCCGGCTACCTCACCCGGCGGCTGGTGGATGTGGCCCAGGACGCGGTGATCAGCGAGCTGGACTGCGGCACCATCGACGGCATCTACGTCACCCCCCTGGTGGAGGGCGGCGAGATCATCGAGCGGGTCAAGGACCGCATCCTGGGGCGCACCGCCCTGGATGACATCGTGGACCCCCACACCGGCGAGATCATTGTGCGGGCCAACGAGGAGATCGACGAGGAGGCGGCCCAGCGCATTGAGGACGCCGGCATCGAGAAGGTGGAGATCCGCAGCGTGCTCACCTGCCAGACCCGCTGGGGGGTGTGCGCCAAGTGCTACGGCCGGGACCTGGCCCACGGCACCCAGGTGAACATCGGCGAGGCCATCGGCATCCTGGCGGCCCAGTCCATCGGCGAGCCGGGCACCCAGCTCACCATGCGCACCTTCCACATCGGCGGCACCGCCTCCCGCCGGGCCGAGCAGAGCCGGCATGTGGCCCGGGTGCCGGGCCGGGTGCGCTTCGACCACGTGCGCTACGTGGAGAACCGGCACGGCGAGCTGGTGAACCTCTCCCGCCAGGGTGAGCTGGTGATCATCAGCGACAAGGGCATCGAGCGGGAGCGCTTCCCCCTCACCTACGGCGCCATCATCAAGGTGCGGGAGAACCAGACGGTGCAGCCCGGCCAGGAGCTGGCGGAGTGGGATCCCTTCACCAACCCCATCCTCACCGAGGTGGGCGGCACCATCAAGTTCGGGGATATCCTGGAGGCCCTGCAGGAGCGGGTGGACCCGGTGACCGGCAAGGTCTCCCGCCTCATCATCGAGAGCAAGGATCCGGACCTGCGCCCCCGCATCTCGGTGAAGGACGAGACCGGCGAGACCGCCCGCATCCCCGGCTCCCCGGCCTACGCCCGCTACTTCATGCCGGTGGGCGCCATCCTCATGGTCAATGAAGGGGATCAGGTCTTTCCCGGCGACGTCATCGCCAAGATCCCCCGGGAGACCATGAAGACCAAGGACATCACCGGAGGGCTCCCCCGGGTGGCGGAACTCTTCGAGGTGCGCAAGCCCAAGGAGACCGCCATCATCAGCGAGATCTCCGGGGTGGTGTCGTTTGGCAAGCACATCAAGGGGAAACGCAAGATCATCGTCACCCCGGAGGTGGGCAAGCCCAAGGAGTATCTCATCCCCAAGGGCAAGCACGTGGCGGTGCAGGAAGGGGATTATGTCAAGGCGGGGGACCCCCTGATGGACGGCTCCGCCAACCCCCACGACATCCTCAACATCCGGGGCCTCAAGGACCTGGCCCGCTACCTGGTGGACGAGGTCCAGGAGGTCTACCGCCTCCAGGGGGTCAAGATCAACGACAAGCACATCGAGGTCATCGTCCGGCAGATGCTCAGGCGGGTGAAGGTGGTGGACCCCGGCGACACCGACTTCCTCATCGGGGAGCAGGTGGAGAAGTGGGTCTTCGAGGAGAAAAACGAGAAGGTGATGGCCGAAGGCAAGCGCCCCGCCACCGCGGAGCCGTTGCTGCTGGGGATCACCAAGGCCTCGTTGACCACCGACAGCTGGATCTCCGCCGCCTCCTTCCAGGAGACCACCAAGGTGCTGGCCGACGCCTCGGTGCAGGGCAAGGTGGATTATCTGCGGGGCCTCAAGGAAAACGTCATCATGGGGCGCCTCATCCCGGCGGGCACCGGCCTGCCCATCTATCGGGAGCTGACCATCGCCCTCCCGGGCGAGGAGGCCCCGGCCGCCCTGCCGGAGGAGGAGCCCTCCCTGCCGGGGCCGGAGACGGTGCCCCAGGCGGCGGCGCCGGAGGAGATGCTCCCCCGGGAAGAAGGGGCTTGACAAAATCTGACAAAACCTTTACACATACTAGGTTTTGTGCCGCGAGCAGGAGAGGTGAGAATGCCCACCATCAACCAACTGGTCCGCAAGGGCCGCCAGAAGATCAAGAGCCGCACGGCCTCCCCGGCCCTGCAGAGCTGCCCCCAGAAGCGGGGGGTGTGCGTCCGGGTCTATACCACCACGCCCAAGAAGCCCAATTCGGCCTTGCGCAAGGTGGCCCGGGTGCGCCTCACCAACGGCATTGAGGTGACCACCTACATTCCGGGCGTGGGGCACAACCTGCAGGAACACTCGGTGGTCCTCATCCGGGGCGGCCGGGTCAAGGACCTGCCCGGGGTGCGCTACCATGTCATCCGGGGCACCCTGGACGCCTCCGGGGTGCAGGACCGCCGCCGGGGCCGGTCCAAATACGGGGCCAAGCGGCCCAAGTGATTGACGGGGGAGAGGGGCCGGGAGCGGGGGGTGACCGCCGCCTCCTCGGATCCCTGCTCCCCCGAGACATCCCCCAGGGAGTCGCGAGATGCCGAGAAAAGGCGGAGTGGTCAAACGACCCATCCCCCCAGACCTGAAATACAATGATCCGCTGGTGAGCCGCTTCATCAACGGCCTCATGCGGCGGGGCAAGAAGTCCGTGGCCCAGCGCATCTTCTACAACGCCCTGGAGATCATGGGCCAGCGCACCAAGGAAGACCCCCTGAAGCTCTTCCACCAAGCCATGGACAACGTCAAGCCCCTGATCGAGGTGAAGTCCCGGCGGGTGGGCGGCGCCACCTATCAGGTGCCGGTGGAGGTCCGCCAGGACCGGCGCATCTCTCTGGCCATCCGCTGGCTCATCAGCTACGCCAGGGCCCGGGCGGAAAAATCCATGGAGGCCAAACTGGCGGGAGAATTTCTGGACGCGGCCCAAAACAAGGGCGGCGCCATCAAAAAACGGGAAGATACGCATAAGATGGCGGAGGCCAACAAGGCCTTCGCCCATTATCGCTGGTAAGGAAAACGTGCCCAGAACCACCCCCTTAAGCCGGGTCAGGAACATCGGTTTCATGGCCCATATCGACGCCGGGAAAACCACCACCACGGAGCGGGTCCTCTTTTACACCGGAGTGACCCACCGCCTGGGAGAGGTCCACGACGGCCAGGCCACCATGGACTGGATGGTCCAGGAGCAGGAGCGGGGCATTACCATCACCTCTGCGGCCACCACCTGCTTTTGGCGGGACCATCGCATCAACATCATCGACACTCCCGGCCACGTGGACTTCACCATCGAAGTGGAGCGCTCCCTGCGCGTCCTGGACGGGGTGGTGGCGGTCTTTGACGCCGTGGCCGGAGTGGAGCCCCAATCCGAAACCGTCTGGCGCCAGGCGGACCGCTACCGCGTCCCCCGGCTCGCCTTCATCAACAAGATGGACCGGGTGGGGGCCGACTTCCGCCGCTGCCTGAAGATGATGGAGGAACGCCTCAACGCCCATCCGGTGCTCCTGCAGCTGCCCGTGGGCGAAGAGGCGGGCTTCAAGGGCGTGGTGGACCTCATCACCCAAAAAGCCCTCCTCTTCGATGAGGCCAGTTTGGGCCTCAAGGTGGAGGTGACCGACATCCCGGCGGAGCTGGCCGCCGAGGCCCGGGAAGGGCGCAGCCGCCTCCTGGAGGCCCTGGCGGAGTTCGATGACGAGCTCATGGAGGCCTATCTCTCGGATGCCCCGGTGTCGGCGGAAAAGATCAAAGAGGTGCTGCGCCGGGCCACCATCGAGCTGAAGCTGGTACCCGTGCTTTTGGGCTCGGCCTTTAAAAACAAGGGCGTGCAGCCCCTCCTGGACGCGGTGGTGGACTATCTCCCCTCGCCGGTGGACAAGCCGCCGGTGCAGGGCCTCAACCCCAAGGGCGAGGTGGTGGAGCGCCTGCCGGGAGATGATCAGCCCCTGGCCGCCCTGGCCTTCAAGTTGCTGAGCGACCCCTATGTGGGGCAGCTCACCTTCCTGCGCATCTATTCCGGGGTCCTCACCTCCGGGAGCGCGGTGCTGAACGCCACCAAGGGGGTCAAGGAACGCATCGGCCGGCTGCTCAAGATGCATGCCAACAAGCGGGAGGAGATCGACGCGGCCTACGCCGGGGACATCGTGGCCGCGGTGGGCCTCAAGAACACCACCACCGGGGACACCCTGTGCGACGACCGGCGGCCCCTCACCCTGGAGGCCCTCTACATCCCCCAGCCGGTGATTGACATCGCCATCGAGCCCAAGACCAAGGCGGATCAGGACAAACTGGGACTGGCGCTGGCCAAGATCGCCGCCGAGGACCCCTCCTTCCGGGTGAAGACCGATCCGGACACCGGCGAGACCCTGATCTCCGGCATGGGCGAGCTGCACCTGGAGATCATCGTGGACCGCCTCACCCGGGAGTTCAAGGTGGATGCCCGGGTGGGCCGCCCCCAGGTGTCCTACCGGGAGACGGTGACGGAATTTTCCCGGGCCGAAGGGCGCTTTGTGCGCCAAAGCGGCGGCCGGGGCCAGTACGGGCATGTGTGGCTGGAGGTGGAACCCTTGCCCGCGGGCAGCGACGTGGTCTTTGAGAACAAGATCGTGGGGGGGGTCATCCCCAAGGAATTCATCCCGGCGGTGGAGAAAGGGGTGCGGGAGGCCGCGGCCACCGGGGTTTTGGGCTACCCCATGGTGGACCTCCTGGTGCGCCTGGTGGACGGCTCCTACCATGAGGTGGATTCCTCGGAGCGGGCCTTCCAGATCGCCGGCTCCCTGGCCTTCAAGGAGGCGGCCCTGAAAGCCCGGCCGGTGCTGCTGGAGCCCATCATGGCCCTGGAGGTGGTGACCCCGGAGGAGTTCGTGGGCGAGGTCATGGGCGAGCTCAACGCCCGCCGGGGCCGCATCACCGGCATGGAGAGCCGGGGGCATACCCAGGTGATCTCCGCCCTGGTGCCCCTGGCCACCATGTTCGGTTACGCCACGGTGCTCCGGAGCGCCACCCAGGGCCGGGCCACCTTCACCATGCAGTTTGATCATTACGAGCCGGTTTCTGCAAACCTGGCGGAAGAGATATTGGGACGGCGCCAGGCGCACGCCTGACCCGGACAACGTGGAGGATCTTTCATGGCCAAGAAGAAGTTTGAGCGGACGAAGCCGCACGTGAATGTGGGGACGATTGGGCACATCGACCAT
>JAILZL010000045.1 GCA_023512475.1 Syntrophobacterales bacterium | reverse complement strand
GATTCTGATATATATCTATTGGGAAATCTTGTAATTTTTATTAAAATTTAGTTAGCTTAGACAATCCGACCATTTTTGAGGAGGCTCCCATGGGAGCGTTTGATGATGGCCTCAAGGGGACGGTGCCCAGCATCCTGGTGATTCTGGGGGTGGCCCTGGCGGCCCCCATTGTCCTGCCGGCGGTGGCAGCCGTCTCCCGCCCTCTGGCCAAGACCCTGATCAAGGGCTACCTGGCCCTGGCGGACACGGTGAAGGAATACGCGGCGGAAGCCGCGGAGCAGATCAGCGATCTGGTGGCCGAATGCCAGGCGGAGCGGGCCCAGGCCTCGCGGGGGGCGGCCCCCACGGAACCCCCTGCGGCCTGATTCCGGGGAGGGGCCCGAGATGACCGGCGAGGCCCTGAGAGTGGTGCATGCCTGCCCCGGACGGGTGCGCCTCAAGGCGGCGAAGCTCAAGGGCGCCCCGGCCTTTGCCCAAAGGGTGGCGGAAAGGTTGCAGCGGGTCCCGGGCCTCCGGAAAGTGGAGGCCTCTCCGGTGACGGGAAGCCTCCTGATTTATTACCACCTGCCGGAGCTCACCACCCCCGCGTCCATGCTGGCCTTGACCGAGGCCACCGGCGAACTCTTTCCCGAAATTGACCCCCAGACCCTCCTGGGGAGTCTGGAATCCCTCACCGACCCCCCACCCCCCGCCAGCAGCGGACTGACGGGGGCCATGGCGGCGCTGAACGCGAAGGTGGCGGCCCTCACCGGCGGCCTGGGCCTCAACCTGCTGGTGCCCCTGGTGTTGTTCGGATTGGGAATCCGGAGCCTCCTGCGGGCGGAAAAGATCCCCGCCCCCCGCTGGCATGATTATTTCTGGTATGGCTTCAGCACCTTCATGCTGCTGAACCCGAGGACGGAGAGGGAAACGGGGTAATCGGGGAGGGCTCCGGGACTCCGGAGGCCTGGGGGACAGGAAAAGGATTCAGACGCCTGAGGGGCCGGTCAGCCCAGGAAAATTTCCACCGGACAGGGCCCGTTCCCGGCTGGCCCCCATTCCACCAGCTCCGGTGTCCCGCCTCCCTTCCGGGCGCCGGCGGCGCCGGGAGCACGCCTCGGAGGATGATCCGGGAGGACAGGCCAGGAGAGCCACACTCTCAGATGAGGGCGGCCACCAGACGGGTCAGGGCCACCTCCAGGAGGCTGGAGGCCACCGTGGTGGTAACCTTGCCGAAAAAGCCGCTCTGGCCCTGGGTCAGGCCAGGGACCCCGGACCCCTGGGGAACTCTTTCTTCCAGATAGCCCAGCTCCTTCAGGGCCAGAATGATCTCTTCCTGGCCGATGAGGCGGGGGTTGTAGAGGATCAGGACATTGCCGGTGACGGGATTGGCCGAGACCTCATCCACCCCCGGCGACAGTCTGAGATGCTGCTCCACCTCCCGGGCTTTGAGGGGCGCGTTTTTGACCTCGGGAATCTTGATGCGCAACCGCCCGTCCAAGGCATGGACATAGGATGAAATGATATTCACCGTGTCTCCCCCTTCCCAGTCATTGCTACCTTGTATCTAAGGGGCCAGAATTAAACCAGGATATTGGAAAAGTTAAAAGTTGGTTAGAAGGGATCCTGACCAGCCGGGGAGGGCTGCCGCCGCCCCCACCCCGGCTTTGGAATCCGGGCGGAAACATATATCGCCCGCCAAAGTTTCAGTTCTGGAGGCAAGAGATTATAAAGTGGGAAAGAGAGGAGAGCTGAGTCCTTGGAGGGAGTCACCGTAGTGTTGTCACACCCGGGGCATGTGGTCCTGGCCCTTGCCAAACTGAAGGGCAACCCGGACCTGGCCCGGGAAGTGGAGGCCCGCCTGCTCGCCATCCGGGGAATCAACGGGGTGGCGGTGAACCCTGAGGCCGGGGAGGTGGAGATCCGGTATGAGCCGGACCGCCTGAGCTCCCTGACCTCGCTGTGGGCCCTGAAAGACGTGATGACCCGTTTCTTTCCGGAAATCGATGTGTGGGAGCTGGCGGCGGTGCTGGCCCCCCGAACCTGAGCGCCCCATTGCCCCCGCCGCAGGGGCGATGAAAAACCCAGGCGGTCCCGGAGGACGGGGATGACCGCCCAAAGGAGGGTCGTATGGCTGCGGAGGAAACCAAACCGGCAGGCGGTGTCGGCGAGATGCTGGGCCAGGCCGGGAGCACGGTGAAAGAGGGGATCGTCGGCGGCCTCAAAGGGATCCAGGAGATCGAGTCCCAGATGGTGACCCTGGCCCGGCAGACGGTCACTGATGTCCTCCAGGGCACCGGGGCGGTGGCCTCGGAAACGGTGAACGTCAGCAAGGAGTTGGTCAAGGGGGTCATCAAGGCCACGGAGGAGGTGGGCACCGGCCTCATTGTGGGCACCAAGAACGTGGCCAAGGGGATTCTTTTGGGCGTGGGGGACGTGGGCGGCGACGTCCAGCAGGCCGCCACCCAGCTGGTGAAGGGCGCGGTGCGGGGCGCGGCCGAGGTGGGGAGTGACGTGGCCCTGGTGGCCAGAAGCGCGGTAACCGGGGTGATGGAAGCCGCGGGCCAGATCGGCTGCAACGTGGGCGCCGCGGCCAAGGCCGCGGTCAGCGGTGCCGTGGAGGCGGTGGGCACCTTAAGCCTCGGCGCCATCGGCCTGGTGCGGGACGTGCTGGTGAGCGCGGTGGAAGGCGTCAAGGACGTGGCCGGGGCCATCCTTCCCAAAGGGGCACCCCCGGCGGAAGTGGAGGCCAAGGGCGAAGCCCCGGCGGAGAAAAAGCCCTTTCGCGCCAAAACGGAGACCGGGCCCAGCCCCCAGCCCTGAGCCGGGCCGCGCTCCCTGGGAATAAGCCGGGATGGTGGAGGCCGTTCACACCGCGGTGGCGGGCAGGGTGAGGTATCGGGTCAGCGGCCTGAAGCGCGCCCCCGAGCTCAAAAAGCTCCTGGAATTCAGGCTCTCCCGGAATCCGGAGGTCACCCAGGTATCCGCCAGTGATCTCACCGGCACGGTTCTTGTGTGCTTCAATTCCGGCGGCACGGTGGAGAGCCTGGCGGAGCGCATCGCCGCCATCGTGGAGGAATACCACAATCACGGCCAGGCAGGGGCGCCCTCCGGCAAGGCGGGGGAGGAGGCCGGCTGGCTGGACCCGGTTCCCGGCCTCACCCCGGCCTATGAGGCCATCAAGGGGCTGTTCGCCCACGGAGGCCAACCCCGGGAGGCCTGGCACACTCTGACCCCGGAGGAGGTGCTGGCCCGCTTCGGCACCTCCCCGGACACCGGTCTCTCCTCCCGCCGGGCCCGGGAGAATCTCGCCACCTACGGCGCCAATCTCCTGCCGGAATCCCAGCCCCGTTCCTCCTGGGAAATTTTCTTCGGTCAATTCCAATCCCTGCCGGTGGCCCTGTTGGGGGCGGCGGCGGGGCTGTCCCTCCTCACCGGGGGTTTGGCGGACGCCCTCCTCATTGCCGGCGTGGTGGTAGCCAACGCCTTTATCGGCTACAAGACCGAAAGCGAAGCGGAAAAGACCATCCGCTCCCTCCAGACCCAGGTGCGGCCCACCGCCCTGGTCATCCGGGACGGCCGGATGAGCGAGATCTCAGCCGCCGAAGTGACCCTGGGGGATCTGGTGGTGCTGCGCCCCGGGACCTATGTGCCGGCGGACGCCCGGGTGGTGGCGGCCCACCATCTGTCCGTGGACGAATCGGCCCTCACCGGGGAGAGCCTGCCGGTGCTGAAGGACCCCCGGCCTCTCCCGGAGGCCCAGACCCCCCTGGCCGACCGGGTGAACATGGTGTACATGGGCACCCTGGTCACCGGCGGCGAGGGGCTGGCGGTGGTGGTGGCCACCGGCAGCTTCACCGAAATCGGGTTGATCCAGACCCTGGTGGGGGAGACCGCCACCCCCCAAACCCCCCTGGAGCGGCAGCTCACCCAGGTGGGCGACCGCCTGGTCCTCATTTGCGGCGGCGTCTGTGGCCTGGTGTTCGTGGTGGGTCTGTGGCGGGGGTTTTCTTTTCTGGAGATGCTCCGTAATGCCGTGTGCCTGGCGGCCGCGGCGGTGCCGGAGGGCCTGCCCGCGGCGGCCACCACCACCCTGGCCCTGGGGGTCAGGGACATGCGGCGCCACCATGTCCTCATCCGCCGCCTCACCGCGGTGGAAACCCTGGGCTCGGTGCAGAAGCTCGGTCTCGACAAGACCGGCACCATCACCGAAAACCGCATGACGGTGGTGCGGATCCACACCGGCCACACCGCCATCCGGGTGGCGGACGGCAAGTTTCTCGGGCCCCAGGGGCCCCTGGAGCCCCTCGCCAGCCGGGAGCTGCGCCGTCTTCTGGAAGTGGCGGTGCTGTGCAACGAAACGGAGGTCTATCAGGACAACGGCGGCTATAAACTCCAGGGCACCCCCACGGAAGCGGCCCTGGTGGATCTGGCCCTCCGGGCCGGCCTGGAGGTCAGCGCCCTGCGGCGGCGTTATCCGCTGGTGAAAATCAATTATCGCACAGAAAACCGCCAGTATATGGCGAGCCTGCATGAGCAGCCCCGGAATGGTGCCAGGCTGTTTGCCGTGAAGGGCAATCCCCTGGAGGTGCTGTCCCGGTGCCGGACCTATCTCTCCCAGGGGCGGCGGCGGATCCTCACGGACGATCTGAGGGAGGCCATCGAGGCGGAAAATGAGGAGATGGCGGGGGAGGCCCTGCGGGTGCTGGGGCTGGCCTATGGCCGGGTGGCTGCCGAAGGGGAGCTGCCGGAAGACCTCACCGACCTCACCTGGGTAGGGATGGTGGGCCTGGCGGACCCCATCCGGCCGGGGGTGCGGGAGGCCATCGCCGCCTTTCACCGGGCGGGCATCGACACCATCATGATCACCGGCGACCAGGGCTCCACCGCCTACGCCATCGGCAAGGAGCTGAATCTCAGCCGGGACCTGCCCCTGGAGATCCTGGAATCCTCCCATCTGAATCAGATTGACCCGGAAGCCCTGGCCGCCCTGGCGGAGCGGGTGCAGGTGTTCGCCCGGGTCAGTCCCTCCCACAAGCTGGCCATTGTGCAGGTGCTCCAGAAAAGCGGCAAGGTCATCGCCATGACCGGGGACGGCATCAATGACGGCCCGGCCCTCAAGGCCGCGGACGTGGGCATCGCCATGGGCCATACCGGCACCGATGTGGCCCGGGAGGTGGCGGATGTGGTCCTGGAGCACGACAACCTGGACACCCTCATCATCGCCATCCGGGACGGCCGCACCATCTACCTGAACATCCGAAAATCGGTGCATTTTTTCCTGGCCACCAACTTCAGCGAAATCATGCTCACCTTCAGCGCGCTGGCCCTGGGATTAGGGGCCCCCCTCAGTGCCATGCAGTTGTTGTATATCAATCTCATTTCCGATATCCTCCCGGGCTTTGCCCTGGCCCTGGAACCGCCGGAGCCGGATGTGCTGGCGCGGCCCCCCCGGGACCCCCAACGCCCCATCTTCACCGGCCCGGAATATAAACGCATGGCCACCGAGGCGGCGGTCATCACCGGGGGGGCCCTGGGGGCCTTCGGCTACGGTCTGTGGCGCTACGGCCCGGGGCCAAAGGCCGGCACCCTGGCCTTCCACAGCCTCGTCACCGGGCAGCTGCTCCACGCCCTGAGCTGCCGCTCCGATCATCTGGGGTGGTTCAGCGAGGAGCGTCTGCCCCCCAACCCCTACCTGTCCTGGGCCATAGGGGGGTCCCTCACCTTACAGCTCCTCACCATGCTGGTGCCGGGACTACGGAGCCTTTTGGGACTCACCCCGGTGACCCTGCTGGACGGTCTGGTCATTGCGGTGAGCGGGCTGTTGCCCCTGGTGATCAATGAAGCCACCAAACGCCCCCTGGAGGAGGATTCGGAAAACCACCAGGCGAATGACTCCTGAATCTGTGGCCTGGCCCCGCCCTCCAGCGGCCTTGATACCAGACATGTGCACAGGTGCCCGGTGAACGCCTCCCCACTTTGCACGACAGAGAAAAATATAGAAGAAAAACCCAGGATCCTCATTTTGTGTGTCGGCAATGCGGCCCGGAGCCAGATGGCGGAGGCGTTCCTGAAGAAATATGCCGGGGACCGCTTCGAGGTCTACAGCGCCGGGTATGAGCCCCAGGACATCCACCCCCTGACCCGGCAGGTGATGGCGGAGGTGGGCCTGGACCTGAAAGGCCAATATGCCAAAGGGGTGAAGGATTTTCTGGGGGTGATGGAGTTCCGCTACCTCATCGTGGTCTGCCAGAGGACGGAAGAGCGCTGCCCCCGGATCTTCCCGGGGGTGCTCCAGCGCCTCTATTGGCCCTTTGAGGACCCTGTGGCCTTTCAGGGCCCCGAGGAGGAGAAGCTGGCGAAATTTCGGGAAGTCCGGGATCAGATCGACGCCCGCATCCAGCTCTGGCTGAAGGAGCTGGATTAAAAGTCACGCCCGGCTCAGGTTGTGTTTATGAAAAAGGATTTTGTCTTCATTTCCGAATCCGTCACCGAGGGGCATCCGGACAAGCTCTGCGATCAGATCAGCGATGCCATTGTGGACCATTATCTGACCCTGGACCCCTATGCGAGGGTGCGGGCGGAATGTGCGGTGGCCAACTCCATTCTCTTCATTGCGGCCCGCTTTGCCTCGGAGGCCCGGGCGGACATCCCCACCCTGGCCCGGAAGGTCATCAGCCGGGTGGGATATACCAAACCGGATTTCGACGCCCACACCTGCAGCATTCTCACCAGCCTCCAGGAGTATCCCGCCGAGGCGGATCTGTTTTTCAATGAAGAGCGGTTGGGGGACCACGAGCTGGATCTCATCCCGGCCCGGCAGCAGGCCACCATTTTCGGGTTCGCCTGCCGGCAGACGGAGGTGCTGATGCCCCTCCCCATCTGGCTGGCCCACAAGCTGGCCCGCCGGATCATGGCGGTGCGCCGGGAGAAGCTCATCCCGTATCTCTCTCCCGATGCCAAGACCCAGGTGGGGGTGGAATACCGGGAGCGGCGGCCATATCGCCTCTACGGCCTCACGCTGGTGGTAAGCCTCAGCCGGGAGATGACGGGCGCCATTCCCCGGCCGCGCCTGGAGCAGGAGATCCGGGAGGCGGTGATTGAGCCCGCGTTTGCCGGGGAGGAGTTCAGACCCGACCCCCGCACCCTCATCTACATCAACCCCCTGGAAAACCTGATGGTGGGGGGGCCGGCGGTGCATTCCGGCCTCACCGGCCGCAAGAACGCCACCGACACCTACGGCGAATATGCCCGGCACAGCGGCAATGCCCTAAGCGGCAAAGACCCCCTGCGCATCGACCGCATCGGCGCCTATGCCGCCCGCTATGCTGCCAAGAACGTGGTGGCCGCGGGGCTGGCGGAGGAGTGCGAGGTGCAGCTGAGCTATGCCATCGGTCTGGCCCGGCCGGCCAGCGTCCAGGTGGAGACCTTCGGCACCGGCAGGCTGGACGACGAGCGTCTGGCGGACCTGGTGGAGCGCGCCTTTGACTTCCGCCCCGCCGCCATCCTGAAACAATTCCGGCTCCGCCATCTGCCGGCCCAGCACCACGGCAATTTCTACTGCCGCCTGGCCGCCTACGGGCAGGTGGGCCGCACCGACCTCCCCCTCCCCTGGGAACTCACCGACAAGGCGGAGATGCTGCGGGAGCTCGCCGGCTGAGCCTCTCCCTCCCGACGCGTCCGGGTCCGGGTCAGATGGGACCGGGAGACAGAAAGGCCCGCCGCCGGTGCATGCCATCTTCCAGCGGTAAGGTGTGCCCGCGCCGCTTCTCCTCCACACCCTGAAGAGATGTCCCGCACGAGTTGACCACAAACTCGCCTGCCGGAGACCGGGCAGGGCCGGAATGAAGCTCTGCGGCTCCCCGGGCCGGGGCCGGGAGCAGGTTCCGCCCCGTTTAGAAGACGGCACCTTTCCCCCCGGCCCGGCGACCGGCCCAAGGGGGGGGTGCCGGAGCTTGACAGGAATCCCCGCCCTGTTCTAACATCCTTCGCAGTGCCATGGCGGGGTCTCTCGCCCCGGGAAGCCTGAGAGCATGCGATTTGGCCGCTACCATTTCACCGCCATCCTGGAAGAGGAGGCCCTGCTGCCCGCCTACAAGGGTTCCACCTTCCGGGGGGTCTTCGGCGCGGCCCTGAAGCAGGTGGTCTGCGCCCTGCGCCAACAGGAGTGTCCCGCCTGCCTCCTGCGGCAGCAATGCCTTTATCCCCGGATCTTTGACACCACCTCCCCCGCCTCCGGTTCCCCTCCCCCCCAGCCCTTCGTCATCGAGCCGCCCCCGGAAACCCGCACCCACTATCAGCCCGGGGATGCCTTTGATTTCACCCTCCTCCTCTTCGGCTGGGCCAACGACTGCCTGCCTTATTTCGTCTATGCCTTTCGGGAGATGGGGCACCGGGGAATCGGTCGCCGGCGGGGGGAGCGCCGGGGCCGTTTCCGCCTGCACCGCCTCACCGCACCCGGCGCCGGGGTCCTCTACCGGGAGGAGGACGGCAGCCTGCAGGCCCCCCCACCCTTGGAGCTGGAGCCCCCCGCACCCGGCCCCCCCGGCGGCCCGGAGCAGGAGCTCACCCTCACCCTCCTCACCCCCTTGCGCCTCAAATTCCGCAACCACCTGCAGCCGGAGCTCCCCTTTCACGTCCTCATGCGGGCGGTGCTGAGGCGGCTGGCGGCCCTGTGGCAGCATTACGGCGGGGGGGAGCCGGCCCTGGACTACCGGGGCCTCATCGCCCGGGCCCAGGAGGTGGCGGTGGTGCGGGACCATCTCCGCTGGTTCGATTGGCGGCGTTACTCCTCCCGCCAGGAGGCGGAGATGTATCTGGGGGGGTTGGTGGGGGAGATCACCTACCGGGGCCGGCTGGGGGAATTTCTGCCCCTCATCACCCTGGCGGCGCCCCTGCATGTGGGCAAAAACACCACCTTCGGCTTGGGGAAAATCCACCTCTCCTACTGACCGGCATTATCCCAGGGAAGGAGGCTCGCCATGGCGCCGACCCGGCACACCCTCATCTGCACCGTGGGCACCAGCCTGAAAAGCAATTTGGAGCGGGACCCGGCCCGCAAGACCTGGGCGGACCTGTATGCCCAGGGGCGCCTCAAGGACCTGGCCCGGGCCCTCACCTCGCTTTCGCCCCAGGACCGGCTCCTGGGGGCGGAAATCAACTCCATCGACAGCATCATCTCCCGGGGCATTCTCACCACCCCTATCTACCTTTATCTTCTTGTCTCGGACACGGAGGACGGCCAGAATATCGGCGAGCTCCTGAAGCTGTATTATCTGGAGGATTCCAACCCCCGCCGCTTTGAGCAGGCCGAATGGCAGGTGCTCCAAGGCCTCACCGATGCCAACTCCCAGCGGTTCCGGCGGGAGGGCCTCCGCCACCTGGTGACCGCGGTGGCCGGGATTGCCCGAAAGTGGCGGCCGGAACATGTGGTCATCAACGCCACCGGCGGCTACAAGGCCCAGATCTCCTTTGCCGGCCTCATCGGCCAGGCCCTGGACATCCCGGTGTGCTACCTCTTTGAGCGCTTCTCCGAAGTCATCACCCTGCCGCCCCAGCCCGTCTCCCTGGACCTGAGCTTCTGGCTGGCCCACGCCCACCGGTTTTACCTCCTGGCCGAAGACCAGGGGGAGCCGGAGGCCCTGGACCCCCGCTTCGCCAGCCTGGTGGAGGAGATCGAGGTGGACGGGGAACGACTGGCGGGCCTCACCGCCATGGGCCAGCTCTTCCATGAAACCTTCCGCTATCGCTTCGCCCGGGAAAAGTCCCAGCTCCTGCCGCCGGACTCCGGCCTGGCCCCGGCAGAGAAGAAAATCACCTATGAACCAGGGCTGGCCCCCCGGCCCCCGGGGATTGAGACCTGGCTGGCGCGGCTGCGGGAGGTTTCTTACGTCACCCGGATCCACACTTTTTATTACAATGCCGACCTGTCCCGGCCGCCGTATTTCCGGCCCTCGGCCAAAGGGGAGGTGGATCGTCTGGAGGGGGGCTTCAGTGACGGCAAAGCCACCGCCAAATTCACCGTCTCCCTCACCGCCAAAACGGAGGCCCAGCGGGACGCCGCCCTGGCGGATATCATCGAACGCTTCCTGGATTAAACAGCCTGAATGGACTGAAAGACGTGGTGCAGGAGACGGTTATGGACCCCACCTTACTTAAAATCGCCGCTGCAGCCTTGCTCCATGACATCGGCAAATTCGCCGACGGTGAGGCTTTGGATATTACTGAACAATACCGGGTCGCCAATGCTGACCTCTACCAGCCCTTTGATAAAAGGACGGGCAGACATACCCATCCTCACGCCCTCTATACGGCCGGGTTTATTGAAAACCTGGCAGAAATGCTTCCCCCCCAATTCAACGCCAAGAAATGGGGAGAAGGAGAGCCTTTCATCAATCTGGCCGCCGGCCATCACCGCCCTGAAGAGGAGCCTTTGCGCTGGATCATCGCAGAAGCCGACCGCCTCTCCAGCGGCTGGGAGCGCCGCCCGGGAGAGGCGGATGAAGGCGGGGTGTGGGTGGACTGGCGACAATACCGGCAGACCCGGCTGGCCGCCCTGCTGGCCGAGCTCAATCTTCCGGAAATGGGCGTCTCCCAGAAGACTCCCCCCCATTCCCATAGCGTGGGGTATGCTCTCCGGGAGCTTTCCCCCGCCGCAATTTTCCCCAGGCCCTGGGAGGAAATAACCCCTCCAGACCAGGAAAAGGCCAGGGAAGAGTACCTTGGCTTATTTCAGCGCTTCCGGGAAGACTTACGGACATTGGCCCATCGAAACGAGAATCTGGAGCTCTGGCTGGAGCATTTCGACAGTCTGCTGATGGTGTACACTTCCCTGATCCCGGCGCTTCGGGCCGGGGCGGTGGAGGCCTCCCGGGACGTGTCTTTGTATGATCACGCCCGCACCACTGCGGCTCTGGCTGCGGCGTTGTATGCCTATCACCGCCAGCAGAACAGCCTCACCGTGGCCGCCATCAGAGACCCCAAACCCCAAAAATTCCTTTTTGTCAGCGGCGATTTTTATGGCATTCAGGATTTCATCTTCAGTTCCGGGGGGGAGACCCGCCGCTACCGGGCGAAACTCCTCCGGGGGCGATCCTTTGCGGTGTCCCTGCTCTCAGAGCTGGCGGCGGACCTGGTCTGCCGCCAGCTGGGCCTGCCCTTTTTGTCGGTGGTATTGAACGCGGCGGGCAAGTTCACCGTCCTGGCCCCCAATACCGACGCGGCCCGGCAGGCTGTCGCCGCGGCCGAAGCGGCCATGAACGAGTGGCTGTTCCGGATTTCTTTGGGGGAAAGCGCCCTGGGGCTGGCCACCCGGGAAGCCTCGCCGGAGGATCTCCTGGCTGGCCGCTTCACCGCGCTGTGGGAAGCCATGGGGCGGGACCTGGAGCAAAAGAAGCTGGCCCGCCTGAACCTCCACTCCTATGGCGGAGAGGTGCGGGGTTATCTGGAGAGCTTCCGGGCCGATCTGCCACGGCCCCTCTGCCCTTTGTGCGGCAAGCGGCCCGCGACCCTGGTGGGGGGAGAAGCGGGGGAGGACCCCTATCTCCGCCAGGTGCCCTCCGCCTGCGCGGTCTGCCGGGATCATGTCTTCCTGGGAACCAACCTCGTCAAGAAAAACCGCCTGGCCGTCACCACCCTGGGGGCGCATCTCCGGGACCCGGACAACCGCCTGCGGGAGCCCCTGTTCGGCCGCTACCAGGTGGCCTTTGTCGAAGGGTTCCTCACCGACTGGGCCGCTGAGGGCAAGCTGCTGAAATTATGGGACATCTCACCGCCGGGAGATAATCTGGCCTCACCCGTGACCCGCAAATTCATTAACGGTTATGTGCCGGTGTGTCGCCCAGAAGACCTCCAGGACGACAGGCTGCAGGATCGGGAGGACGCTCCGGAGCCGGGAGCCCCGAAAACCCTGGGGCAACTGGCGGCCCTGGCCCTGGCCCACACCGATACCCCGGGGAAGTTTCAGGGCCTGGAGGCCCTGGGCGTCCTCAAGGCCGATGTGGACCATCTGGGCCTGCTTTTAACCTGCGGGGTGCCGGAGGCCAAGTTCACCCTCTCCCGCCTGGCCACCTTAAGCCGCCAGCTGCATTTCTTTTTCTGTCTTTATCTGCCTCATCTCCTGGCCACTCGCCTGGAATACCAGAATACCTACACCGTCTTTGCCGGGGGCGATGACCTGTTTCTCATCGGCCCCTGGAACCGCATCCTCCCCTTGGCCAGGGAGATCCGGGACCGGTTTGCCGCTTATGTGGCCCACAACCCCCAGGTCCATCTCTCCGCCGGCATCACCCTGAAAAGGGCCCCCACCCCCATGGACCAACTGGCCTCGTCCGCCGAGGAGGCCTTGGAACAATCGAAAAATGCCGGCCGCAACCGCCTCACCCTCTTCGGGGAGACGGTTCCCTGGGAGAAGGTGGGCGAATTAGGAGACATCAAGGATACCCTCACCCGATGGCTGGCGGAGGAGGGGCTCACCGTAGCCATGCTCTATCGCTTAAACGAGTTCATCCGCCTGGCCGAGGAGGAAAAGCGCCTCACTGCGGGCGGTCCCACTCACCTGGACGATTTGGCCTGCCTCAAGTGGCGCTCCCACCTGGCTTATTTCACCGGCAGAAATGTAGCCCGCAGCCTCAAAGGCGAGGCCCGGGAGGCAACGGTCGCTGAGGTTCATGAAAAGTTGGCAAAGTGGCTCGCCAGCCACGGCGGCGCCCTCAGAATCCCCCTGTGGGAACTGCTTTATGAAAGGAGGAAAAAATGACCATCCAGTTCTGGAAAAACCGGGAAACAAGAGAACCCAATCCGGAAATTTTTTGGCATGCCGCGGAGAAGCTTTCTGAAAAACTGGCGAATCAGGGGCAAGCGAATAAAAGAACGCAGATCCGGAAATTTTATGATGAAGTCCTGCGCCTGGATCAGGATGCCAAAAGGCTTCCCGAGGAACAGTGGCCCAATATCCTGGTGCGCTTGAACCTCCTGGTGCCGAAGGCCGTCTATGCCTGGGGCCGCAACAACCTGGTTTCGGAAGATTTTGTCAATTTCATCAAGGAATCAGTGCGGCAAATCCAGAATAAAGAAGACCTGGCGGTTTTCGCCAATTTCTTTGAGGCCTTTATGGGATTTTACCGCAAACACAAGAAGGAACAGTAACAGGAGGCCGCCATGCAGCTCATCAACATCACCGAAATCACCGGCACCCTCATCGTCAAAACCGGCCTCCGGATCGGCGCCGGCGACACTGAAATGCGCATCGGGGGCCTGGACAATCCCATCATCAAGCACCCCCATACCCTGGAGCCCTACATCCCCGGCTCCTCCCTCAAGGGCAAGGTGCGGAGCCTGCTGGAGATGAAAAGCGGCCTCATGGGCAAAACCAAGGGCGAGCCCTTGAAGATCAGGGATCTCCAGGGCCTGAGCGAGCCCCAGAAAACCGAAGCCAAAAGAATCCTTAAGCTCTTCGGGGCTGGCGGCGCCGAGGCAGAGCAGATTGCAACCCAGGACATCGGTCCCACCCGGGTGGCCTTCGCCGATTGTCCCCTGGAGGAGGCGTGGCGCCAGAAAGCCCTGGAGGAAGGTCTGCCTTTCACTGAGGTCAAATCGGAAAACGCCATCAACCGCATCGAGGGTGTGGCCCAGCATCCCCGGTTCATGGAACGCATTCCCGCCGGCGCCCGTTTCGCCTTTCGGGTCACCCTGAAGACAATGGCCGAAGATGAAAAAGACAACCTGGAAAATCTGCTGCTTCTGGGCCTCAAGCTCCTCACCCTGGACGCCCTGGGAGGCTGCGGCAGCCGGGGCTACGGCCGCATTTCCTTGGAATTCCACGACCCGGAAATCAAGGCCAAATTTGACGCCATCACCCCCTTTGCCGGCGAGGGCTGAGCCATGCGCTTCTACGAAATCACCCTTACGCCCCGGGCCGCTTTCGGGACACCTCTGGCCGGGGACACCCTCTTTGGCCAGTTCTGCTGGCAGGCGGCCTATGACCCGACCTTGCTCACGGGGGGCCTGGAGGCGCAGCTGGCCCGCTACGGGGAGGCCCCCTTCGCGGTCTTTTCCTCTGCCTGGCCCCGTTTCACCCAGAACGGCCGGGTGACCTACGCCCTGAGGCGCCCGGATCTTCCTTTGGACCGGCTGTCCCCGCCTCCGCAGGGCTCCCGGTTACAGCGGCTGGTGCATCGCAAAGAGGTGAAAAGGAAAGCCTGGCTGTTTCTGGAAGAGGACCTGCGCCTTGACCCCACCCGCTTGGTGGATGACCGCACCCTGGCCGAATTCCTCTTGGCCCAGGCCCCGCCGGTCAGCCAGCGCCTGTGCCGCCGGGCCGGGGCACAGCAGCCCCTCGTCTTCTGGGAGCAGCCCCACAACACCATCAACCGCCAGACCCTCACCACCGGGGAGCCTCCTTTCGCACCCTACACCCAGGAAGTGCATTTTTACCTGCCGGGAACCGAACTGGCCCTCTTTGTCCTTCTGGACGAGGCGGCCACGGATATTGAGCGCCTCTGCCGGGGCTTGGCCCGCATCGGTCGGACCGGCTTCGGCAAGGACGCCTCCCTGGGTCTGGGCCGCTTTGAGCTCACCGGCCACCGGGAATTGACGGTTCCGTCCTCTCCGGACGCCAACGCCCTGTTCACCCTGGCTCCCTGCGTGCCCTCGCCGGGTTCCTTTTCGGAGGGCTACTTTACTCCCCTGGTGCGGTACGGCAAGCATGGCGACCGCCTGGCCACCTCGAAAAACCCCTTCAAGGCCCCGGTGGTCATGGCTGCCGCCGGCGCGGTATTCATGCCCACCGAGCCCCAGGCCCTCACCCGCCCGTATTTCGGCCGGGCCGTTACCGGGGTCTCCCTGGTGCAGCCAAATGCCGTGGCCCAGGGCTTTGCGCCGGTGCTGCCCATCAAAGTGGAGGTGCCCCATGAGTGAATCCATCCCCTGTCTCATCCGGACCCTGGCACCGGTGCACCTGGGAGCGGATGAGGTTTATGAGCCCCTGGGGTTTATCCTGGATGAGGGGAATGCCTGCCTGGTGGCCTTTGAGCCCGGGGATTTTCTGAACCGCCTGCCGGAAACCGAGCGGAACCGCTTCATAGAGATCTGCCGCCGGGGCACGGTGGAGTCCATTGTGGACATCTATCGCTTCTATCATCAACACCGCTCCTTGGCCCGGGGCCGGGCTGTGGCCGTCTGCCCGGGGTTGGCGCAGCATTACCGGGAGGTCATAAACCTGAAGGGCCGGGCCCGTGAGCTTAAGCAGGCCCTCAACCAGTTCACCATCCACCGCACCGCCTATCTCCCCCATGATCACCGGCCTTATATCCCCGGCTCAGCGGTGAAGGGGGCGCTGCGCACCGCGTATCTCAACGCCTTGGCCAAGATAAAACCCCTGCCCACCCCCAAAGACCAGAAAGGCCGCTGGGACCCCAGGGCCCTGGAACAGCAACTTCTCACTTACCGCAGGATCGACGAGGATCCCTTCCGTCTCCTCAAGGTCTCTGACTTTTTGCCCGTGGGTGAGGTCAGAACCCGCATCGTCTATGCCGTCAATGAAAAGAAAAAGGTCTCGCAGTTTGCCGCCCGGGGGCCTTATCAAATTCTGGAGGTCATCGAGCCGGGCGCGGAGTTTTGGGGCACCCTCACGGTAGAGCTGCCGCCCGAGGAGGTGCGCCGTTC
>JAILZL010000073.1 GCA_023512475.1 Syntrophobacterales bacterium | reverse complement strand
GGTGGGGTAGCCCAGCACCGCGGCTAAAAAGGTGGTCACCGGCCCGAAGGCCAGCCCGGAGCCCCGGCGGATGATGACCCGGACGCCGTTGGCCGTGGAGTTGGGCCCCACACTGGTGCCCATGTCCGTCCAGGCGGTCTCGGGATTGTTGGCATAGATGTTCCAATGGCCAAAGGAGATGGTGAGATCATTGCGGTCCTCAGGGGCCACCGGGGTGAACCCCAGGAGCTCGCTTTGCCGCTGGGCCACTTCCAGGATCTTCTGGGAGGCCAGGGTCGAATCCCGCACCGCCACCCCGTTTTCATCCCGGATGAGATGGGCCGCCCCGGCCAGGGCTGCGGCATCCGCGGTGTTCTGCAGTTCATTGCGCACCACATAGAGGCGGCCCAGGTCAATGACCAGGCTGGCGAAACCGAGGAAGGCCACCAAGCCCAAAGCCGTCAAGACCATTACCGTCCCCTCTGCCCCCTTAACAAAGGCACCTAACTTTTTTATCATGTGTTTCCTCCTGGATAGCAGGCTTTTGGGCCTCCCCCTGCCGTCCAGACGACCCCTTTTGTCCTGGAATTATGGTGAAAAATGGCAAAATAATTATACGATTATTGCCTTTGCTCTGAAGAATATGGTATAATTGGCCTAAATAACTGGCTAAATGGAGCAAGGTGATGCAACAAAAAGCCCTCAGCCTGATGCAATTTCAAAAAAAGTTTGGCACTGAGAAAGCTTGTCAGAAACATTTGTTTCGCCTGCGTTGGCCAGAGGGATTTCGCTGTCCCCGCTGCCAACATGGTGAGGCTTATTTCCAGCGCACTCGCCACTTATACCATTGTAAGGCCTGCGGCTATCAAGCCTCTTTGACCGCAGGCACTGTGTTTCACAAGACCAGAACCCCTTTGAACAAATGGTTCTGGATGATCTGGCTGATGGGGCGCCAGAAAAGCGGCATTTCTATGTTGTCCCTGCAGCGGATGCTGGAAATCAAAAGCTACAAAACCGTATGGACCATGGGCCACAAGATTCGACAAGCCCTGGCCGAACGGGATGCGAACTACAAACTGGCTGGTTTGATCGAGATGGACGACACCTACTTCGGTGCTCCAAAGCCTGGCAAACGTGGACGTGGCGCCGCCGGCAAGGCCAAGGTGGTGGTAGCCGTAGAAACCCCCTCCGATAAACCCAGATTCGCCGCCATGCGGCTGGTGCCTCGAGTCAGCAGCGAGGAGATCCAATCCTTGGTACAGGAGCGCCTGGCGACCGAGGCGGTGATCAAGACCGATGGTTGGCAAGGCTATAGCTTCCTGGATGCTTCTCCCCGTCTCCGTCATGAGTGGCTGGTCCCCGGTTCTGGGAAAGAAGCGCCGAAGGTCTTGCCCTGGGTCCATACCTTGATCGCTAATATTAAAGGCAATATCCGGGGAATCCATCATGGCGTCAGTCCCAAGCATCTGCCCCGCTACCTGGCGGAATTTTGCTACCGTTTCAACCGCCGCTTTTGGGAACCACAAATGTTTAACCGGATGCTTCACGCTTGTCTCAACTCAACTACCATCACTTTCTCAGAGCTAAGGACATAATCGTTTAAGGTTTTTTGCCATTAGGGTTCAAGGTTGGACCTGTGTCAGTCCAGCCACCCCTTTACCCTGCGGGCCCATAGAGGCACGGATACATGCGGGTACTAGGCGGTCTCCTGGCCGCGCTCTTGGGGCTGGTTCTGGGGCGGCTCCTTTACCTGGCGGCCGCCTGGTTGGCCTTCAGGGCCAATCTCCCTGGAAGCCCGGACCCCTGGGAGGAAGAGGCGGCCTCCACCTTTCCCCGGCTGTGGCGCTTTTTCCTGGAGCCCGCCACCTCTTTGGCAGCCCTGGGGCTCTGGGGCAAATTTTCCGGCAGCCTGCTCCTTTGGGCCTATGCCCCGTTCGTTGGTCTCCTTTTGGTCCTGACTTATCTGGACTTAAGGTATCAGTGGTTGCCCGACCTTCTCACCCTCCCGGGCCTCGCCCTGGGCCTGCTTCTGGCCCTGCTGTTGCCTCACCTGAGTTTCATTCAGGCCTTTCTGGGGGCAACAGTGGGAGGGGCGATTTTCCAAGGCGTCCGCTGGCTCTACGG
>JAILZL010000044.1 GCA_023512475.1 Syntrophobacterales bacterium | reverse complement strand
GTCCCGGCCTTCGTGGGTGAGGGCGGAAAACCAGAGAAGCTCCTCCGCCGCCACCCCGAAGGGGCCCAGGATCCGGGCGATCTCCCGGACTGCCTTGGCCAGCTCGCTTTGCTTCACCTTGTCCGCCTTGGTGAGGACGGGGATGGTGGTGCGGCCCCAGGACAGAAGGCGCTCCCAGAGAAAGAGCTCCTCCTTCTCCGGCCGGCGGCGGGGGTCCATCAGAAAGACCACCGCCTTCAGGGGCCGCCGCCTCTCCAGGTAGCCCATGATCAGCCTCCCCCAGTGCGCCTTCCGGGCCTGGGAGACCTGGGCGTAGCCGTAGCCCGGCAGGTCCACAAAGTGCCAGACCCCGTTGATGCGGTAGTAGTTGAGGGCCTGGGTGCAGCCGGGCCGCCGGCTCACCCGCACCAGCCCTTTGCGCCCCAGGAGGCTGTTGATGAGGGAGGATTTCCCCACATTGGAGCGCCCCAGAAAGGCCGCCTCGGGGAGCTCCGCCTTGGGGAGCTGCTCCTCGGTGTGGACGCTCAGGACAAATTCAGCCTGGGTGATCTTGGGAATCGCCATGGCCTGGGGGAAAAGGAGCGTCAGGGGTGAGGCCCCGGCCCCACCGAACCCGGCAGATGCCGGTGGGCTTCCCCGGCCCGACCGGGGTGGGAGTTTCGCCGGACCGCCGCCCCGGGTCCCGCCCCCGCCCCGGGCCAGGGCCCTTCCCGCCTTTGGGAGGAGGGCGGCAGCGAGCCCCGCACCCCCTCCCTCCCGCTTGACGCCCCGGGAAATTCCAGGTAATGATAACCCATGTCTGATCACCGGCGCAGCTACTATCGGGCCTTGAGTCTCTGGTTTCACTTCTGGCAGGTCTTTCTGGGCTTTTTCCTTTCCCTCGCCGCCATCTTCATGACCTATCTGGATCCCAGCCGGAAGCTGGCCCACCGCATCCCCCGGTTCTGGTCCATCTTTCTGTTGAAGACCGCCCGCTGCCCTTTCACGGTGGAGGGTCTGGAGCATCTGAAGCCCGGGCAGAATTATGTCTTTGTGGCCAACCACCGCAGCGCCTTTGACATTTACGCCGTCCTGGCCGCCATCCCCTTCCAGTTCCTTTTTGTCGCCAAAGCCTCCCTCTTCCAGATCCCCCTCTTCGGCCAGGCCCTGGCCCGCATGGGGTATGTGGCCATCGAGCGGGGGCGGCGCCAGGAGGCCATCCGCAGCCTCAATGAGGCCACCGCCAAGGTCCAGGCCGGCGCCTCCATGCTCATCTTCCCGGAGGGCACCCGGGGCACCTCCCGGGAGCTTCTGCCCTTCAAGAAGGGCGTATTCATCATGGCCCTGAAAGCCGGCAAGCCGGTGGTGCCCATGGTCATCAATGGCACCATGCGCATCCAGCCGCCCGGGAGCTTTCTCATCCGTCCCAACCCCATCCAGGTGATCTTCTGCCCCCCCATCGACCCCAAAGCCTTCCGGCGCAAGGAAGAGCTCATGGAGGCGGTGCGGCAGGCCATCGCCGCCCGCTTCAACCCGGACTACCCCGATGCCCCCGGAAGCCTCGCCGAGTGACTGGGTGGATCTCACCTTCCTGGGCGGGCTGGGGGAGATCGGCCTCAACTGCCTCACCCTGGAGACCGCCGACGCCCTGGTGGTGGTGGATCTGGGGCTGATGTTCCCGGAAGACCCCCTTCTGGGCATCGACATCGTCATCCCCGACTTTTCGTATCTCCGGGAGCGCCGGGACAAGCTCATCGGCGTCCTCCTCACCCACGGCCACGAGGATCATATCGGCGCGGTGCCCTTTTTCCTCCGGGAATTTGCCGTGCCGGTGTACGGCACCCCCTTCACCCTGGCCCTGGTGCGGGAAAAACTCCGGGAGCATGGCCTCCTGGCCGGGGCCGAGCTCAGGGAGATCCGCCCCCGGGAGTCCCTCCCCCTGGGGCCCTTCACCTTCGAGTTCATCGGCGTCTGCCACTCCATCGTGGACGGCGTGGGGCTGGCGGTGACCACCCCCCAGGGGGTCATGGTTCACTCCGGCGATTTCAAGATCGACCCCACCCCGGTGGCCGGGCGGCGCATGGACCTGAACCGCTTCGCCCACTGGGGCGAAGTGGGGGTGCTGGCCCTGCTCTCTGATTCCACCAACGCCGAGCGGCCGGGATACACCCTGTCGGAGCGGGAGATCGGCCTCACCCTGGAGGACCTCATCCGGGAGGCCGAGGGCCGGGTCATTGTAGCGGTCTTCGCCTCCCACATCCATCGTCTGCAGCAGCTGGTGGACATCGCCCAAAAATGCGGCCGCCGGGTGCTCTTCAGCGGCAAGTCCATGGTGGTGAACGCCCGCCTGGCCCAGGAGCTGGGCTATCTCCGGCTCCCCCCGGGGCTGGAGCTGAGTGTGGGCGAGCTGGAGCACCTGCCCCCGGAGGAGACCCTCATCATCACCACCGGCAGCCAGGGGGAGCCCTTGAGCGCCCTGGCCCGCATCGCCCTGGAGGCCCACCGGCACATCCACATCCAGAAGGGGGACCTGGTCATCCTGTCCTCCAAGTTCATCCCCGGCAATGAGCGGGCCATCTCCACGGTGATCAACAATCTCTACCGCCTGGGGGCCCAGGTGGTCTACGAGCGAGTGGCCGCCATCCATGTGTCCGGGCACGCCTCCCAGGAGGAGCTGAAGCTTCTTCTGGCCCTCACCCGACCCCGCTATTTCATCCCCATCCACGGCGAACTCCGGCATCTGGTGCGGCACGCCCAGCTGGCCCGGGCGGTGGGCCTCCCCGAGGAGCGGGTCCTGGTGGCGGAGGACGGCTGCCGCATCCGCTTTGAAGGGGGGGAGGCCCGGTTCCTGGAGCCGGTGGAGACCGGGCGGGTCTTTGTGGACGGCAAGGGGGTGGGGGACGTGTCCCGCATTGTGCTCCGGGACCGGCGCCATCTGGCCAGCGACGGCCTGGTCATCGCCGTGGCCGCGGTGGACCCCCGGCTCCGCAAGCTGGTCACCGAGCCGGACCTCATCACCCGGGGCTTCGCCCTGGAGGAGGAGCATGAGCGCCTCCTCACCCAGGCCCGGCGCATCATGCAGGAGATCCTCCTCCGGGGCCTGGAGGAGCCCAACCAGGACTGGCTGGAGATTCAGGCCCAGGTGGGGAAGGCCCTGCGCAAGCTCTTCTTCAAGACCCTGGAGCGCCGGCCCATGATCCTGCCCCTCCTCCTCACCCTGTAACGGCTTCCCACCTCTCTTTGGCGCGCTTTTCCCTTGATGAAAAATTCATCGGCTCTATATTGGCTTTTAACATCCCCCTGGCACCTTGAGGGACACGTGGCAATCAGCCACATCCCACCGGAGGACAGGAGGATTTAACATGCAGAGGCACGCAGGACAGAGGTGGACGGTCATGCTGGTGGCCCTGACCCTTCAGGTGGCCCTGGCCGTAAGCCTGGCCTTCGCCGAACCGGTGAAGCACATCATCCTCTTCATCGGCGACGGCATGCACCTGGAGCATGAGATTGCGGCCAGCCGCTATCTCACCGGCGAGGATCGGAACCTGGTCTTCCACGACTTCGACTACCAGTGCTACATGAGCACCTGGGATGTCACCACCTATAACCTTTATGCCGATGCGGCGGGGAAGCCGAAGTATGACCGCCGCAATTTTGACCCCCGCCTCGGCTATGACCCGGCCCGGGGCGGCGAGATGCCCTTCCCGGATGACCCGGACATCGCGGACGCCTACTTCCTCACCAGGATCAACGGCCGCTATCCGGCCACCGACTCCGCCAGCGCCGGCACCGCCTGGGCCACCGGCTACAAGACCGATGACGGCAACATCGCCTGGCTCCCCGGGGACCCGGAAAACGGCGAACTGGAGACCATCACCGAGAAGGTGCGCCGCCAGCGGGATTGGGCCATCGGGGTGGTCTCCACCGTGCCCTTCAGCCACGCCACCCCCGCGGTGCATGTGAGCCATAACGTCAATCGCAACAACTATCACGCCATCGCCCAGGAGATCCTGACGCAGATCAAGCCCGAGGTGGTCATCGGCGGCGGTCACCCCACCTGGGCCAAGTCCGGCTCCGAAGGCCGTTATATCACCTTCGCCACCCTGAACGCGGTGAAGGCCGACCCGGAATACGTGGTGGTGGAGCGCCAGGCGGACCAGGACGGCAACACCCTCATCCAGGCCGGGGCCTTCCAGGCCCTCAGCCAGGGGAAGAAGCTCTTCGGGCTCTTCGGCGGCTCCGGGGGGAACTTTGAGCCGCCGGTGCCCACCAACAACGGCACCGGGGTGGTGAACCGGGCCACCATCGAGAACCCCACCCTGAAAGAGGCCACCCTGGCGGCCCTGGAGGTCCTGAAGCAGGATCCGGACGGCTTCTTCGTCATGGTGGAGCAGGGGGACATCGACTGGGCCAATCACGCCAACGACTTCCCCTGGATGATCGGCACCATGTGGGATCTCAATGAAGCCGTCCAGGCCGCGGTGGAGTTTGTGGAAAACCCCTTTGACGACATCGACTGGAAGAACACCCTCCTCCTCGTGGCCTCGGACCACGGCAACAGCTACATGCGCAACCGCCAGGCCCTGGGCAAGGGGGAACTCCCCGCCGCCAGCGAGATCCAGAAGAATTTCGTCCCCGGCGTCTCCACGTTCAATGCCACCACCAAGGTGACCTACTCCACCGGCGAGCACACCAATGAGCTGGTGAATGTCTACGCCCAGGGGCACCACGCCGAGCGGCTGTTCCGCAAGTACGAGGGGACTTGGTATCCCGGGACCCGCATCATCGACAACACCCAGCTCTTCCACATCCTGGCGGAGGCTGCGGGGGTGGATGACGTGCGGGTGGCGCCGCCCGCCCGGCTTCCCGTCCGGGCCCTGCCCCGCTAATGCGTAACGGCTCCGACTTCCTGGGCCCCTCCCCCGGGAGGGGCCTTTTTTTGTGGGGCAGAGCCGGCCGGAGGCGCAACCCGGGCCGGAGGAGGGAACCCGGGACGGGAGGGGGCTTAAGGAGCGGCCGGGGCCTCAAACTCCAGGCGCCAGAAGACGTGGTGCACCGGCCGCACCCGGGCCCGGGGCAGTCCGGCCTTAAGGGCGATCTCCTTGAGCTCATCCGCCCTAAGGGCGTGCTGCAAACTCAGGATCCGGAAGCCGGGGTACAGCAGCCAGGCGGGGAGCCCTAACTGGCGGGCCAGGGCCTTGATCCCCGCCCGGGTGGCCTCCCGCTGCAGCTCATAGATGAGGCCCCACCCCCGGGGCTTGAGCACCCGGGCGCACTCCGCCACCCCTTTGACCGGCTCGGGCCAGATGTGCAGGCTGAAGGTGGCCACCACCACCTCAAAGGTGCGGCCGCGGAAAGGAAGGGCCTGGGCGTCGGCCTGCACCAGGCGGCGACCGGGGCGGCCCTCCACCCCGGCCAGCACCCGGCGGCTGTGCCGGAGCATCTGATAGGACAGGTCCAGCCCGGTGAGGCGCACATCCGGGCGCAGCCGGGCCAGGGCCTTGAGAAGAAAGCCGGGGCCGGTGCCCACATCCAGAAGCGCCGCCTGGGGAGGGAGGAACCCCGCCAGATCCAGGGCGAAGCGGCCGTGGATGTCCTGCATGACAAAACCCCGGCTGAGGAGGGTGTAGAGCCAGGGCGGCGGCTCCAGGTGGGGCAAACGCAGGCGGCGGGTCATCACCTTTACCGGAAATGACAGGCCACCCGGTGGCCCGGGGCGATCTCCCGCAGTTCCGGCACCTCCGCCTGGCAGCGGGGCAGACGGGCCTCGGGGCAGCGGGGATGGAAGGGGCAGCCCGAGGGCACCGCCAGGGGCGAGGGCGGGTCCCCCCGCAGGGCCGGCGGCCGGTACGGGAGCTCCGGGTCCGGCAGGGGCACCGCCTGCAGCAGGGCCTGGGTGTAAGGATGGAGATAGCCCCGGGCCAGCGCCGTCCGGGGGGCCACCTCCACCAGCCGCCCCAGATACATCACCCCCACCCGGGAACAGGCCTGGGAGATGACACTCAGGTCATGGGAGATGAAGAGATAGGTGAGGCCATAGCGGGTCTGGAGTTCCGCCAGGAGATTGAGGATCTGGGCCTGGATGGAGACATCCAGGGCGCTCACCGGTTCGTCCGCCACGATGAGCCGGGGCTTCAGGGCCAGGGCCCGGGCGATCCCCAGCCGCTGGCGCTGACCCCCGGAAAACTCATGGGGATAGCGCTCGGCATGTTCCGGCGCCAGCCCCACCTCCTCCAGGAGCTCCGCCACCCAGGCTCGGCGCTCCGCCCGGGTCCCCAGCCCGTGGATGACAAAGGGCTCTTCCAGCAGGCGGGCCACCGTCATCCGGGGATTGAGGGAGGAGTAGGGGTCCTGGAAGATGATCTGCATCTGCCGCCTGACCGCCTTGAGCCCGGCCTTGTTCAGCTTCAGAAGATTCTGGCCGGCAAAGCGGATCTCCCCCCGGGTGGGGGGCAGGAGGGCCAGGATGAGGCGGGCCAGGGTGGACTTGCCGCAGCCCGATTCCCCCACCAGCCCGAAGGTTTCCCCCTCCGAGAGGGCGAGGTTGACCCCGGCCACCGCGGTGAGCTCCGGGCCCCGGCCCCAGGGGCCCGCCAGCCGGAAGGTGCGCCACAGATCCCGGGTCTCCAGGAGTGCCGTCGACATGGATTCCCTGGGGCAATCCCCTCCTTGGTCCGCCGCCCCCGGGGCCGCGCCGACCGTGAAGGGGCAAGCCCGCCTTATCGGGGTTTGATCTCCAGGGTGCCGATGCCCAGGTTGGCGATGAGCCCCCGCTGGGTGGCGGTCAGGTCGATGAGCACTCCCCGGGAGTTCCTCAGGGCGATGCCCTGGATGCCCCCCACCACCGCCACCCCGGCGGACACCTGGTTGTAGGTGCCGTAGATTTCCTCGGGCTTATTGATGTTAAAGACCCGGCCGGTGGCCTCCAGCTCCGCCACCCCCACCTTGGCCAGATCCAGGCCCTCCACCCGGATGGGATAGTTCCGGCCCCGGAAGTTAAGGGTGCCCCGGCCCCAGCTGGCGCCCAGACCCAGACCCACGGAGGTGATTTTGAAGGTGAGGGTGCCCGCCGGCTTAAGGGGCTGCTCCGCCCGGGCCGGCCACGGCCCCGGCGCCACCGCCAGGGCCAGGATGACAACAAGAGCCAACCGTAAGAACATGAGGCGCTCCTTCATGGTGGAAATGCACGTCACTGAGGGCGTGGCCAGGGCCGGGACAGCCCCCCTTCCCTGTCTCCCCGCAGCGGGCTTCAAAGAGGGCCCGGGGCCTTCCGTCCCCGGCCCATGCGCCCGGAAGCTAGGTGCCTTTCCCGCTGGCAACCACCAGTTCCTCCACCAGGAGGTTCAGCAGCCCCCAGACCGCGTCCAGGTGCCAGAACCGGTCCAGATGGGCCGGCACCGCAAAGGAGGCCTGGGGCGGAAACTCCTCGTCCCCCCGCCACAGCACCACCTCCACCCACAAGCCCGGAAAGACCTGGAAGGCCAGGGCCGCGTCGCCCGCAGGCCGGGGCTCGCCCCCCAGACGCCGGCCGGCGGCCAGCAACGCCTCCGGGTCCGCTCCGAAGCGGTTCTCCAGGGCGGCGTGGGGCAGCCCGTGCTGCCCCCGGAAGAAGGTGGCCCCGCCGGCCAGCTCCAGGGGGCTGACCGGGGGCCCCAGGACGGCGGGGTCCACCTTCAGCAGGTACAGCAGGGCGGTGAGGCAGAGGCGAAACCCGGGGTCGGCCCCCGGGCGGGCCGGGTCCACCAGGCGACGCTCCCGGGGAAGGAGGGTGAGCTCCCGATTGAGAAAGGGGAGGAGGTAGCCGTCGGGCAGGCACCGGGCGCCGCTGCGCTGACAGAGCTCCTGCGGCTCCGCCTGGGCCAGCTCCTCCCAAAAGGCCTCGTTGACCTCGCTGCACAGCTCGTAGGGCATCCTCACTCCCGCGGCGGCGCGGCTCAGGACCAATATCAGGGCGGCATCCCGGCGCCGACCGCTTGCGGCCACCCCTTCTCGGGCGGCTGCCGCCTATGGCAGTTCTCCTTCGCCCTCCCAGGGGCCGAGGAGGACCCCCGGGAAGGCCCCTTACGGCCCGGGATCGCGGCCCCTCACTTTCCCCCTCCGCCGATTGCGAGTAAAATGGTATTATTGTGCCCGTGCCCGGGGGAAGAGCCCGGGAGTGGACTGGGTCCCTGGCCGGGGCCTTTCCCCCCGGGAACGCCGCGTCGCCATCTCCCGAAACCCGGCACCGGGCCGGGGGCGTTTCTTAGGGCCTCGACCCATTATATCAGGAATACCCGGAGTGATGATGGAGAAATTCTTCTATCCCCAGAGTGTGGCGGTGGTGGGGGTGTCGGAAAACCCCGCCAACCTGGCCAAGGGCATCGTGGGCAATCTTCTGGCCGCAGGCTACCGGGGCAAGATCTACCCGGTGGGCCCCCGGGGGGGCGCCATTCACGGCATCCCCATCCTGACCCACCTCCACCAGTTGCCGGAGACGGTGGATCTGGCCGTCATCCTCACCCCGGCCCGCTTCGTGCCCCAGGTGGTGGCGGACTGCGGCCAGATGGGCATCTCCCACGTGGTGGTGGAATCCGGCGGCTTCGCGGAGCTGGGGGAGCAGGGCCGGGCCCTGGAGGACGAGATCCGGGAGCTCATCCGGCGCTTTGGCATCCGCCTGGTGGGCCCCAACGGCATCGGCACCCTGAACATGGAGGTGGGCCTGTCGTTGCCCTTCTCCCAACTCACGCCGCCCCGCCTGGGACGCATCTCCGTCATCTCCCAAAGCGGCGGCGTGGGCCTGCACATGCTGGCCTGGCTGGACCGGGAGGGCCTGGGCGTCAACAAGTTCCTCAGCCTGGGGAACAAGCTGGATGTGACGGAAAACGAGGTCCTGGAGTACTTCCTGGCCGATCCCGGGACCGACGCCGTCTACCTCTACCTGGAAGGTCTCACCGATGGCCGGCGCCTCCTGGAGGTGGCCCGGGGGGCCCGCAAACCCATCTACCTGCAGCTGGCCAACGTGGGGGAGGAGACCCAGGCCATCGCTCTGTCCCACACCGCCTCCTTGGCCTCCGATGAGCGGGTGGTGGAGGCGGCCTGCCGCCAGGCGGGGATTTTGCGCCTGAAAAGCCAAGCCGAGGTGGTGGTGGCCGCCAAGATGGTCTCCCAGCCGCCGGTGCGAGGGGACCGGGTGGTGGTCCTCTCCCGCAGCGGCGGGGAGGCGGTCATCGCCGCTTTTGCCTGCCGCCAGTGGGGCTTCCGTCTGCCGCCGTTGCGCCCCCATTTGGCCGATTTCATCCATGAAAGCTCCCGCTCCAAGATCATCAAGACCACCAACCCGGTGGACCTGGGGGACATCTTTGATTTTTCCGTCTATTCCCAGGTGATGCGGGAGCTCTGCCAGGACCCGGACGTGGATGCCGTGCTGCTGAATTACGGTCCGGTGTATGACCCGGAGCGGGAGGACGCCCGCCGCATGGTGCGCACCATGATCCAGGAGGCCCGGGCCGCGGGCAAGCCCCTGGCCATCACGGTGTGCGCCACCCTGGAGGAGGAGGATTACCTCCGGGAGGAGCTGCGCTTCCCGGTCTATCATTTTCCGGGGGAGGCCATCCGGGGGCTGGCCTACAGCCGCTACTTCACCCGGCGGCCGGCGCCGCCCCAGGAATTCATCCCCCGCTGCCAGTGGGAGCGGGTGGTGGCCGTTCTGGGGGAGCCGGGGCCGGAGGGATTCCTCCCTCTGCCCGCGGCCCTGGAGCTGATCAGCAGCCTGGGGATCCCGGTGGCCGGCTGGCAGGTGGCCACCACCGGCTACGAAGCCCTGGTGGCCGCGGGGGATCTGGGCTACCCGGTGTGCATGAAGCTGGCCGCCCCCTCCCTGGTGCACAAGACCGAGGCCGGGGGCGTGCTCCTCAATCTCGCCACCCAGGAGGAGGTCACCCGGGGCTTTCAGCGCCTGGCGGAAGCCGCCGGGCAGCATGTGCCCCCGGGCGAGGCCTGGCAGGTGCTGGTCATGCCTCAGGTGGAGGGCGGCGAGGAGGTCATCCTGGGGGCCCGCCGGGACCCCAACTTCGGCCCGGTGGTGGTCTTCGGCGCCGGCGGCATCTGGACGGAAGTCCTGGAGGACCTGGCCCTCCGGGTGGCCCCCATCGATCCGGCGGAAGCCCGCACCATGATCCTGGAAACCCGCATGGGCCGCATCATCTCCGGCATCCGGGGGCGGCCCCCGGCGGATCTGGACTTTCTCAGCCGGGCGCTGGCCACCCTGAGTTGCTTCATGGTGCAGTTCCCCCAGGTGCAGGAGGTGGACCTCAACCCGGTGCGGGTCTTTCCCGGGGCCAAGGGCATCCTCACCCTGGACGCCCGGGTGCGGCTGGGATAGGGAAGGCCAAAGAGCGGCAGATTCCCCACCCTTCCTTGCTCTCCCTTCCCAAGCCAATAAAGGAATGGGGGGAGGGGGCAGGAGCCGCAGTTTCCTTAAGCCCCTCAATTGTCTGAGTGTGAAGGACCGAGTGTGTGAATAAAGGCAAAAGTCTGCTCATCGGCTTGGTTTCCGGCGCCTTCGGCGGCTTGGTGGGTCTGGGGGGCGGCGTCATCATGATCCCCCTCATGACCCGGTTTTACGGTCTTAACCAGCACCAGGCCCACGGCACCAGTCTGGCCGCCCTGGTCTTCACCGGTCTCACCGGCGCCGTCACCTACTGGCTCCACGGCAGCGTGGACGTGGCCGCCGCGGCCCTGCTGGCCGCCACCGCCATCGGCTGCGCCTCCCTGGGGGCGCTCTTTGCCCACTCCCTGCCGGAGTGGCAGCTCAAAGGGGCCTTCGGCGCCTTCCTCATCGTGGTGGCCCTGCTGCTGGTGCTCAAGCCGTATTATGCCCAGTACTCCGGCAGCGCCAGCGGCTGGGTCCGGGTGGCTGTCCTTTTGGCCAGCGGCATGGTGGCGGGCTTCTTCGCCGGCCTCATGGGGGTGGGAGGCGGCTCCCTCATGGTGCCGGCCATGGTGCTGCTGTTGGGCTTCAGCCAGCATCTGGCCCAAGGGACCTCGCTTCTGGCTATGGTGCCCGCCGGGGCTTCCGGGGCCTATACCCATTGGCGGCTGGGGAACGTGGTCACCGGGATCGTTCCGGGGCTGATCCTCGGCATCATGGCGGGGACGTATGGCGGCGCCACCCTGGCCCACTGGCTGTCGGAGGCCAGCCTGCGGGTGATCTTCGCCGCCATCCTCATCTGGCTGGGGGCCCGAGACCTCCGGAAAAGCCTGCGCCTGCAACGATCCCTGGCCGAGGTTCCCACCCGGTCCCGCTGAGGCGGCAGGAGCAGGAACGCCACCGGCTCAACCCAGGAAGGGGTCTGTTCTGAGGCTGAGGGCCGGGGAGGCTGCAAGGGGCCGGGGACCTGGCGGCCCCTTCTGACATGGTGCCAACGGGGCTCCAGGGGAGGGCTCAGGGGAATCCACGCCCTCTGCTCCCCTCCGTGTTCCCGTCCCTCTCCGGTCCTGAAAGGATGGCCATGCAGGAGATCACACCTCTGGAAGCGGCCCGGCTCCTCCGGGAGAGCCGCCGGGCGGTGGCCCTCACCGGCGCCGGCATCTCGGTGGAGTCCGGCATCCCGGATTTCCGCAGCAAAGGCGGCCTCTGGGAGCGTTTCGACCCCCGGGAGTTCGCCACCATCCAGGCCTTCCGGCGTCAGCCCGCCAAGGTCTGGGTGATGCTTCAGGAGATGGAGGAGCTGATTCTGGCCGCCCGGCCCAACCCCGCCCACCTGGCCCTGGCGGAGCTGGAGGCCCGGGGCAAGCTTGTGGGTGTCATCACCCAAAACGTGGATAATCTGCATCAGGCGGCGGGAAGCAAAAAGGTGGTGGAATACCACGGCAACGCCCTGCGTTTCGTCTGCCTGAACTGCCACGGCCGCTGGGAGCGGGCCGCCCTGGACTTCAGCCGCCTGCCCCTCTACTGCCATTGCGGCGGGCTCATCAAGCCCGATGTGGTCTTTTTCGGCGAGCCCATTCCGGCGGCGGCCCAGGCAGCGGCCCAGGAGCTGGTCTCGGCCTGCGATCTCCTCCTCATCATCGGCACCTCCGGCGAAGTGGCCCCCGCCTCCTTCCTGCCGGTGACGGCCAAGGAGGTGGGTGCGGTGATTGTGGAAAACAATCTGGAACCCACCCTCCTCAGCCGCACGGTGACGGATTATTTCCTTAAGGGGCCTGCCGGGCGGATCTGGCCCCAGGTGCTGGAGGCCCTGTGACCGCTCCCCAATCCCCGGAGCCCGCCGCCCCCGAGGTGGCGGCGCCCCTGCGCCCCGAGACCTGCGGGCCGCCGCGGCCTGAGGTGGAGCACGGGCTTCTCCCGGTGAGCCGCGTTGCCGCTGTCCTCCTGGTCTGCGTGCTTTTGGCTGCAGCCCTGGCCTTCCCGGGCCTGGGGCGCCGGCCGCTCTACAGCGCCGGGGAGGTACGGGTGGCCCTCATCGCCAAGGAAATGCTGGAGCGGGGGGATTACCTGGTCCCCCGCCTCAACGGGGTGCGTTACTATGAGAAGCCCCCCCTGATGTATTGGGCCACCGCCCTGTCCTACCGGATCTTCGGAGTGAACGAATTCGCCGCCCGCCTGCCCGCCGCCGTGGCTTATGTGGGCACCGTGACGGTGGTCTTCTTTCTGGGATTCACTCTCTGGGGTCTGCAGGGGGCCGGACTGGCCGCCCTCCTTTTTCTCACCACCCCAGCGGCCTACCACCTGGGCCGCTTCGTCTCCCTGGACGCCCTCCTCACCTTCTGCCTCACCCTTTCTCTCCTGGGACTGGTCCGTCTCCTGCCCCGGGAAGATGAACCGGGTTCCCCCTTCTTGGGGCCGCTCCTCTTTTGGCTGGGCGCGGCCCTGGCGGCGCTTACCAAGGGGTTTATCGGCTTTCTCTTTCCGCTGGCCACCGCCGGGACAGCCCTCCTCCTGTATCGGCAGGGGGGGGTGTGGCGGCGCCTGCGCCCGGGACTGGGGCTCCTGGTCCTGGGGGTGCTCTTCCTCCCCTGGCATCTGGCCCTGGCGTGGCGGGACCCGGATTTTGTGCCCTACTATCTTCTGAACGAACACATCTACCGGTTTTTGAACCTGCGGGTGCCCCTGGATTATGAGCGTCTCTCCATTCCCGCCTTCTGGGCGGCGGCGGCTCTATGGTTTTTCCCCTGGTCCCTGCTCCTGCCCGGCCTCCTGCGGCGGCTGCCGGCCCCGGCCGCCCTGCCCCTTCTCTATGCCGGCCTGGTCCTGGGCTTCTTCACCCTTTCCCGCTGCCGCCTGGAGTATTACGGCCACCCCGCCTATCCCGCCCTGGCCGTGGCCCTGGCCGGGTATGTCCTGGCGTTGAGGGCGCAACGGCGCGGCCGCCTGGCCCTGGGCCTGCCTTCTCTCCTCCTCGGCCTCCTGGGGGTCAGCGTCGGGGGGCTCTCCCTTTTTCATCCCGACCTCACCCGGGAAATCACCTCCCTGGTCATGACCCTGGACGGCTACTACCGGGAATATTTCACCAAGCACCCGGAGCAGGGCTTTTTCTTTGCCCGGGAGGCCGAAGGCCTGGCCCTCCCCTTTGCCGCGGCCTGGCTGCTGGCCGGAGTGGGGGGGGCGGCCGCGGCGTGGCGGCGCCGGCCGGATGTGGCCCTGCTGGTCTGGGTGCTCGCCGCCTTCCCCGCCGCCTATGGCCTGGAGCAGGGCATCATGCTGGTCTCCCGGGACCGCTCCCAGAAGGAGGCGGCCCGCCTGGTGGAGAGGCACTGGGAGGAAGGGGCCCGTCTGATCGTGGCCGGCACCTACGAGGACATGGGAGGCGTCACCTTTTACACCGGCCGCCGCACGGAAATGTTCCGGGCCGCCGACGGAGACCTCCTCTACGGCTGGCAGCGGGGGGACGCGCCGGAGCTCTTTCTGAGTGAAGCGCAACTCCTGGAGGCCTGGCACTCACCGGCCCGCGTCTTTCTCCTGACCCAGGTGGAGATTGAGCCTCCTTCCCCCGCCCACGTCCTTTTGGAGACCCCCCGCCACCGCCTGCTCACCAACCGGCCCCTTACGCCCTCCGCCCCCTAGCAGGTTGGCCCAAAAGCCTGTCCGGGGAACAGCCAGAACTCACAGCCCCTGCTCCCTCCCCTGGCCTCGCCAGACCGGCACCTTGGGCCACCCTCAGCTCACCGGATGTCGGGGAGGGTGTTCACCTCCCTCCACCTCACCGGCAGGGAAAGGGAGCGGGCCGGTTTCCCGGTCGGCTGTCCGGGTGGCTCAGGCCTTTTCCGGCACCGGTGGCGGCGGGTTCCGGAAAGACCCTGGGGGCCCAGCCTCGCCGGCGGGCTTCTCTCCCCCCCGGGCCCTCCGCCCGGCTCCCTCCAGGCCGGAAAGAATCCGGGGCTGTCTCTCCTTTCCCTCTTCAGTCCCAATCAGGCAATCAATCGATCTTATAAATCGCAGTAAATAGTTGGCGTCTGCTTTTGTAATTCTGTTCAGGGAATTGCCCGGGATCCATGAGGAACCGGAGAGGCGATGGCTGGGATGGCAGGCCTGGCGGTCCTTGACCGTCCCGTCCGCCCTTTGGGTCCGGAGTAAGCGGGCCGCGTCCCTCAGGGCGTCGGCAGGCTGAGGCAGTGCTTCGGGCCCTTAAAATATCCCTCCGGCCCCCCTGGGCGAAAATTTCCTTGCCTATCCGGCACGATACTGCTATCCGGGAAGGTTAAGGGCAGGCTGGGGAATCGGGGCAGGCCAAAGAGGGCACCTGGTCTCAGCCGCGCCTCCTTTCGGATATCCGGCCTGTATCACGAGGTCCCAAGGAGGAGAAATGCCACCCGGAATTCTCAGACACTCCTGGCCGATGGGTCTGGCCCTGGCGCTGAGCCTGACTTTGGCCACCGGGCTTTTTGCCCAGCCAAGCCAGGCGCAGGCGGGAAACCCGCAAGGCGAGCAGGTGCAAGGGAGTCCACCACGGGCCCAGCAGCCCCAGACGCCGTATCCACCCCGGCGCCCGCGGCCTGAGGACCTGAGACGGCGTGAGCGTCCCCGGGACCAGCTCCGGCGCCAGCAGCCTGCCTCGCAGCCTCAATCGGCCACCAGCACCTCCAAAACCGGCAAGGAGTACAAGTCCTCCAAATCCGGAAAGTGAGAGGCTGATCGATACCAAAGGGAGGACCCCAACCCGCCTCCACTTCCTCTAGAAGGGTGTTGAAAAAGATTATTTGGGGAGGGGGCCAGGGGTCACAGACCCCTGCCTCTCCCCCAAACCCCTCTGGGATCCGGCTTCGCCAAACTGGCAAAATCGGGCCGCCTCATCTCCAGATTTCGGGACAGCCTGCGAGACCCCAAGAGGGCCCGGGCCCTCCTCGCCCTCCTGAAGGCCCGCAAGCCGGAGGCCCTGGCCTACCTTGGGGCCCCCATGGGGTGGTGAATCCCCCCTGCACCCTCTGCCCCCGGTGCCGGGAGAACCCCTGGACGCGCTATCCCGACTGGCCCCTTTGGTGTAACTGGTGGTTTGTGGTGCCGCAACAAAAGGGACGGCCACGTGCCCAACCCCAAGCCCAACCCCTGGCCCAGGTCTGACCGCAAACCGGACCATCCCCTGCCAGACCGCTTCTGCCGAGACTGCGCCCACTTTATCCCCGCCCCCACTTCTGCTGAAAGTCTGGCAGATACGGCGTGTCTCAGCCCTGCAGAAATTTCCGCTAGGAAAAGCGAAACTGGGAGAGCATGCCCCCGGTGCAGATGGCCCCGCCCCATGAAGATCAGGCGTGAAACCCTCCCCCCATGCGTCTGCGGGTGCCCCGCGGGCCCGCGTTCGGGCGGAAGCTGCTGCGCCTCAACCCCTGCGCCTGTGGGTGCCCCACCCGGGGAGTGTCTGCCCCAGATGACCAGCCCAAGTGCTGGGCCTGCCTGGCAGCGGAGAAGTTCCTCGCCCCTCCCCCGGCTAGGAGCAAATTAAAATAGCATGCCAGACAGTGACTACGAGCTGGAGAAACTCCCGGAGGCCGCCGGGCCCCCGCCGGTGAGCCAGCCCGAAAACCCGGCCTATATCAACCTCCTCACCAGCATCCAGGCGGCGGCCAATGACATTGCGGCCTTAAAGAAGCAGCGGGCGGAGCTGCAGGCCAAGCTCAGGGTCTACCGGGACCGGCTGGAGCGGGCCCCCCAGGTGGAGCAGGAGTACCTGGCCCTCACCCGGGATTACCAGAACGCCCATGCCAAACACCAGGAGGTCATGAACAAGATCCTGGAGGCCCGCATCGCCGAGGGCATGGAGGAGGCCCAGAAGGCGGAGCGCTTCACCCTCATCGACCCGGCGGTGTACCCGGAGCGGCCGGTGTCCCCCAACCGCCTGCTCATCCTTTTGGCCGGGCTGGTCCTGGGGATGGGGGGCGGCCTGGGCTTGGTGGCCCTGCGAGAGCACCTGGATCACACCATCAAGAGCGCCGAGGAGCTGGCCTGGCTCACCGGCCTGCCGGTCCTGGGGCGCATCAGCCGCATCATCACCCCCGAAGACCGGGCCCGGGAGGCCCGGCGCCGGCGCCTGGCCTGGACCGTGGCCGGCCTGTCGGTGGCGGTGGGCCTCGTGGTCTTTCACTTCTTCATCATGGACCTGTGGATCGTCACCGCCAAACTGGGGCGCTGGCTCGGCCGCCTCACCTGAGGCCGGCGAAGGAGGAGGCGTGAGTTTCATCGACAAGGCCCTGAAGAAGGCCCGGCAGCTGACGGGGGGCGAGGGGGTGGCCACCCCCCCCCCCGCCCCGGTTCCCGAAC
>JAILZL010000043.1 GCA_023512475.1 Syntrophobacterales bacterium | reverse complement strand
ACACCGGTTCGAATCCGGTTGCCGCCTCCAGTCACTGGCCGTCCTGCTGCCTGTCTTTCTCCTCCTGGCTGATCTCCAAGGTCGGCAACGCCCGTAACCCTTAAAGATTTCCCTGCAATTCTTTCGCCTCTCTTGACCAGGCAATGAGCCGGCCTCGGCCGCTCCCGGGTTAGGCCGGGGTGGCAGGGCAAAGACGCCTTCTCTTTTCGCACGCCCCTGGGGCATTCCAAAGGGGACAGGGCCTCCGGGGCGAGGGGCCGCAAGCCGAAAGGCCCCCAAAGCCCCGGGTGGCGGGGAAGGCGACGTCCCGCCAGAGGCACCCTTCCCGGGCTTCCTCCAGGCCGCGGGTCAGGAAAGGCCCTGGCCTCCAGCTCAGTTCCAAGGAGCACCTGCGGGTGGGCGCCGGAGGCCCATGTGCGACCGGGAGGGCCTCGCCTTGACCGGCGGGGCGATTCCTGATAGCTTTGCCCCATGCAGCCCGAGGTGGTCTGTCTGGGAGCGGTGAATCTGGACCTGCTCTTTCAGGTGAGGGATCTGCGGCCCTTCCAGGAAGTATGGCCGGAGGTGCGCCCCGGGACCGAAAGGGCGCTGGAGGACGACGACGAGGCACTCCTGAAGGCCCTTCTGGGGCAGTATGCCGACCCGGTGGGGCGCTGCGGCGGCGGGCAGGCGGCCAACACCGCCTTTGCCCTGGCCCGCATGGGAGTGGCTGCGGCCCTGGTGGGCCGGGTGGGGGAGGATGAGGCGGGGGATTTCCTTCTGGCGGGCCTGGCCGGAGTGGACGTGAGCCGAATCGTCCGGGAGGGCACCAGCGGCCGGGCCTATATCCTGGTGGACCGGGAAGGTGAGCGCACCATTTTTGTCGCCCCCCACACCAACGACGAGCTCTCCGAAGAGGATATCCCCCAGGAGTTTCTGGCGGCCGCCCGGCGGGTGCATTTCACCTCCTTTGTGGGGTCGGGGCCGCTTGCGGTGCAGACCCAGGTGGCGGCCAGGCTCAGGGAGCCGGGCCCCGGGCGCCCGGAAGGGCCGGGCGGGGTCGAGGGGAGTCCCCGGCTCAGCCTGGACCCCGGGGAGCTCTATGCCCGTCGGGGCCGGGAGGCGTTGGCCGGGCTTCTCTCGGTGGTGGAGACCCTGTTGGTCACGGAAACGGAGTGGCAACTCCTGGGCGGGGGAAAAGAGGGGCGGCCCGGGTGGGCCCCGCCGGTGGTGCTGGTAAAAAGGGGAGCCGCCGGCGCCCGGCTGCTGACGGCCGCAGGTCAAGAGGACTTTCCGGCCCCCCGGGTGGGCGCGGTGGACACCGTGGGGGCCGGGGATGTCTTTGCGGCGGGGTATCTGGCCGGGCGCCTGCGGGGCCTCAGCCTGACCCAGGCGGTGCACCTGGCGGTGGCGGCGGCGGCGGCCAGTGTTTCCGGCCGGGGCCGGCAGGCCTATCCGGATGCTGCCTTTCTGGAGCGCCACCGTCACCTTTTTCCGGAGACATGATGCGCTTCGGGTGGTTCACCAGCGGCCGGGATCAGGCGGCCCTGGACCTGTTTCTAGCGGCGGCGCGGGAGATGGAGAGCGGCTTCATCCCCGGGGAAATCGCCTATGTATTTGTGGACCGGGACCCCGGGGAGAGCCCGGCGGCGGACCGGCTCATGGCCGCGGTGCGGGCCCGGGGTCTGCCGCTCGTGACCCTGTCCTCCCGGGAGGTCCGGGAGGCCCTCCGGAAGCGGCGGCCCGAGGCCGAAACCCGGCGCCAGGCCTTCGACGCCCGGGTGCTGGAGCTGGTGCAGGGATTTCAGGCCCAGGTAGTGGTGCTGGCCGGCTACATGCTCATTGTGAGCCCTCTTTTGTGCCGCACCCTTCTCTGCCTCAATCTGCACCCGGCCCTGCCCGGCGGCCCCACCGGCACCTGGCAGGAGGTCATGTGGCAGACCATCGCCCGCAGGCTCCCGGAGGCCGGGGCCATGATGCACCTGGCCACCCCGGAACTGGATGAAGGACCGCCGGTGACCTTCTGCCGCTTCTCCACCCTGGCGGGGAGTCTCCCGGAATTGTGGGCCGCGCTGGAGGCGCAGCTCCGTCAGGAGCCGCTGGCGGCCATCCGGGCCCGGGAGGGGGAGGCGCAGCCCCTGTTTGCCGCCCTCCGGGCCGAGGAGCTCAGGCGGGAGTTCCCCCTCATCCTCCTCACCCTGAAGAGTCTGGCGGAAGGGCGCCTCCAGCTGACCAGAAAGGGCGCGGTGGTGGACGGGGTGCTGAGGCCCCAGGGACTGGACCTCACCTCCCAGGTGGAGGAGATGTTGGCCCGGGAAAAGATGGCCTCACGCTTCGGGGCAATTCCCGGGAGGAGATGATATGCATCCGGTGCAGGTGGTGACCGACTGCGAGGGACCGCTGGCCCTCAACGACAATGCCTTCGAGCTCTGCCGGGATTTCCTCGGCCCGGAGGGGGAGCGCTTCTTCCGCCAGGTGAGCCGCTATGACGACTTCCTGGGCGGGGTGCTCAAAAAGCCGGGCTACCGCAACGGGGACACGCTGAAGCTCATCCTGCCCTTTCTTCTGGCCCGGGGTCTGACCCAGGAGAAACTGGAGGAGTACTCCCGGCGGACCATGAAACTGGTGCCCGGGGCCAAATCCTGCTACCGCTTTCTGCACTCCCAGAATCTGCCCCTCTTTGAGATCAGCACCAGCTACCGGCCCTTTGCCGAAGCGGTGGGGCGCAAGCTGGGTTTTGCGCCGGAACGCATCTTTGCCACCGAGGTGGATCTGAACCGGTACCAGATCACGCCGGCGGAAGTGGCCCGGCTGGAGAAACTCCTGGTGGAAATCGCCCGGACCGAGGATATCGACCTGCCCCCTGAGGCCCGCTCCGAAGCCGATCTGTCCCCGGCCACCCGGGCCGTCCTCCATCGCCTGGACGAGATCTTTTTCGCAGAGATTCCTGCCCTTCCCATCGGCCGGCTCTATCAGGAAGTGCAACCGGTGGGGGGCGAAGAGAAGGCCGAGGCCCTGCGCCGCAGTCTGGCCGTCACCGGCCTGAAAATGGAGAGCGTCGTCTATGTGGGGGACAGCATCACCGATGTGGAGGCCTTCCGGGCGGTCAGGGCCGGAGGCGGGGTGAGCATCTCCTTCAACGGCAACCATTATGCGGTGGCGGCGGCGGAATTCGTCGTGGTGGCGGACAGCGCCTGGCCCATCGCCCTTCTCACCGCCATCTTCGGCCGCTGGGGCAAGGCGGGCCTCCTGGAGCTGGCGGAATCCACCCGGGCGGGGCACCAGAAGATCATCGCCCTGCCGGAGCGGATGCTGGAAGCCATCGTCACCGGCCTCCAGGGCGTCACCTTCAACTATTACCTGAGCGGCGGCAGCAAAAAAGACCAGGCTCTGAGAGAGAGCCTGGCCATGCGGGCCAAGCTCCGGGGCCAGGACGTGGCTGCTTTGGGCTAGAGACGGAATCGGGGAAGGGGCCCGGGGTCACAGAACCCTGCCCCCTCCCCCGAACCCTCTCCCCCAACCCATGGGAGGTGGCGTCGCCACAGGGGAAAATCGGCCGGCCTCATCCGAGAGTTTTTCCCCTGCTAAGGGGTGGGGAAGGGGGCAGGGCGGCACCGCGGCCTCGGCCCTCCCTTCAGCTTTCTACCCCGATTTGGCTTTGCCGGCGTATTTTTCGGGCTGGGCGGCGAACTCCGCCTTGCAGGCCTCGGAGCAGAAGTAATAGGTCTGCTCCTCAAAATCGTAGGTGAATTTGCCGTGCCCGGCCTCCAGGTCAATATTGCACACCGGATCCACGTGGCAGACGGGTTTTTCTTCCTTGGCCATCCTGCACCTCTCTGACATATCTTTCCCTTGAAGGTAAGGCCTGCCGCCGGGCTGTCAAGGCGGGAGAGCCGGCCGGCCGGCCAGCTGCCGGAAATCCGTGAGCCTGACCCCGTGGCTTCGGAGGGCCTCCTGCACCCGGGGGCTCAGGAGCGCCGCCAGCTCCTCCAGCCGTCGGTAGTGGGGCCCCCAGCGCCTCAGTTCCGCTTCGGCTCCCAGGGCCGGGTGGGAATAGATTTCGGTCACCCCGGGCTGGAGTCGGGGGATCAGGGCCAGGAAATGGTTTTCGGTCATGCGGCCGTCGTTGGTCAGGCCGAAGAGATGATCGTTGTATCTGAGGCCCGCCCGGTCCAGTTCCCGCCGGGCCCGGCGGCTCAGCAGGCGGAAGATCAGGCCCTGGGCGAGCTTGGGGAGGGGGCCGTCCGGGGCCAGGGCCAGGGTGGTGCGCCAGTCCTCTCGGGCCAAGCGCAGGGCAGGAATGCTGTATTCCCGGGCCACCTCAATGACCAGCGGCAGCAGCCGGGGGTGGAGATGCAGGTTGAGGTGGCCATTCAGAAACCACACCCTCAGCCCGGCTTCCAAGGCGGCCTCGATCTGGGCGGAGAGCTCCGCCCGGATCTGCCCTAAAAGCCCGGGCCGGAAAAAATACCGCCAGCCGGCGGCCACCGGATTCAGAGGGAAACGGCCGGCCGGATCCACCAGGTCGGGAATCAGGTGGGGCGGCAGCACCGCGCGGCCCTGGATGAGGGTGAGGTGCACCCCCAGGCACAGCCGGGGGAGCTCCCGGGCCAAGGCCAGAGCCTGGCCGGCGGCCGGAGCCCCGGGCATCAGGCTGGCGCAGGTGAGCACGCCCTGCCGGTGGGCCAGGGCCACGGCGGCGTTCAGGGCCGGGGAGAGGCCGAAGTCATCGGCGGTGAAGATCACCCGGAGCGGTTTCATGGCCGTGGTTCAAAGACTTGGGTCAGGAAGCGGGAGGAGGGGCCAGGGATCGTGGACCTCTGCCCCTCTCCCGGCCCTTTCCCCCACTTCGGATGACGGATTTGGCTTGCCACCGACGTCCTTTCAGGCAGGAGAAGAATCCTCCTGCCCGACTTCTTCCGCCACTTTCCCTGCCAGCGGAGCACCGCCTTCCCCAAGCCCCCTCACTGCCTTAGCCAGTGGCGGCTCTCCCAGAGGGAGGCCAGCGACCGGAGATTGGCCCCCTGAAGCAGGTACCCCAAGGCCTCCTGCAGACGCCGCGCCCGGAAGGCTTCCCAGGCCTGGGCCAGGGACACCACCAGATACTGGCAGGCGCTGGCATCCAGGTAGCATTCGCTCACACACCCGGGGCAGGCCCATCTCCGGCGGGGTGCGGCCACGGGAAAGTCCTCCAGCCTGCCCAGCCTGTGGCCCAGAAGATGACACGGGTAAAGGGTCAATTCCCAATCGAGATAGAAGTATCTGTCCCCCGCCAGGCAGGGGAGCCGGGAAGGCTGGCCTGCCAGACTCCGGCAGAGCTCCTCCAGGACCCAGCGGGTATTGAGCAGCGGCACCGAGGCGGAGCTTTTCAGCGCCATCAGGGCCAGGAACCGGCTCCGCAGCTCCTCGGGGGAAAACTGGACCAGCGGATCCGGCGCATAGCCCAGATACGAGGACTCCAGCCGGGTCAGGGGATAAGAGAAGGTAACGGCCGCAAACCCCTGCCGGCTGAGGCAGGCGGTGAGGTGCCGAGGATCGCTCACGAGGCGGCTCAAGGTCACCGAGGCCGTGGGCTTGAGTCCCTCCCGGGCGGCCAGGGGCACCAGCTCCCGGATGTGCCGGCTCAGGCCCGGCAGTCCCCGATGCCGGTCATGCACCTCAGGCTCGGCGGCATCCAGGGATATGATAAGGCGTCCCAGCCCCGCCTGTTTCAGACTACGGAGCAGATGGGGGCTCAAGAGGGCGGCGTTGGTCACCAAAAGGGTCCTCAGCCCCAGGCGCCGGGCGGTGTCCAGCACCTCCAAAAGGGCCGGGTAAAGCAGGGGCTCCCCTCCGGTGAGGCTGAGGTAGCGGATGCCCCCGGCCTTCAGGCGGGCCAGACCCGGCAGCAGGCGGGCCGGGTCGGCAAAGGCGCGGTCTTCCGGGGGCAGGGCGGAAAACCGGCAGAAGCGGCAGCGGGCGTTGCAGGCATTGGTGAGGGCGATCTGACAGAACCCCGGGCCGCCCGCCGCCAGCAGCCGCAGGAATTCCCGGAGTTTCATCCCCGACAGGCGGCCTCCCCTTGACGCCGCTTGAAATAGAAGGAGAGAAACTGGCGCCCCTCCTGGAGCAGCCGCCGGCGCTCCGCCGGGTCCTTGATCATGGTGGCCACGGCCCGGGCCATGTAGCGGGGCCGGAAATAGAAGCGGCGGTAGAAGGTGTTCACCGACTGGAAGATCTCCGCCGCCGCCAGCCCCGGATAGTCCACGGCGCACTGCTGGTAGCCGGTGCCGCCGTCCACCAGGGCCTCGCCCTTCAGATAACCGTGTTCCCGGCACCAGTCGTAGAATTCCGTCCCCGGATAGGGGGTGGCCAGGGAGACCTGGATGGTGTCCGGGTCCAGCTCACAGGCGAAGCGCATGGAGGCCTCCAGGGTCTCCCGGGTTTCCCCCGGCAGGCCCACCATGAAGGTGCCGTGCACCTGGATGCCCAGCTCCCGGCACCAGCGCACCAACCGCCGGCCCAGCTCCAGGGTGGCCCCTTTGCGGATATTTTTCAGGACCTGGGCATCTCCGGATTCAAACCCCACCACCAGGAGCCTCAGGCCGCCCTCCTTCATGGCTTTGAGGGTCTCGTAGTCGGTGTTCACCCGGCCGGTGGTGGACCAGGTGAAGTGCAGGGGCCGAAAGACCCGGGCCAGCTCCCGGGCCCGGAGGGCGTCGGCGGTGAAGGTGTCGTCGTCGAAGAAGATTTCCGCCGCCTCCGGGAAGAGCTCCAGGGTCCGACGCACCTCCGCGGCCACGTTGGCCACGCTGCGCACCCGGTAGCGCCGGCCGGTGAAGGTCTGGGGCCAGAGGCAATAGACACAGCGGTGCGGGCAGCCCCGGCCGGTGTAGAAGGAGACGTAAGGGTGCTTGAGGTAGGGGATGTGATAACGCCGAAAGTCCAGGTCCCGGTGATAGATCTCGGTGACAAAGGGCAGGGCGTCCAGGTCTTCGATGAAGGGGCGGTCGGGATTGTGGACGATGCGGCAGTCGTCCCGATAGCTCAGTCCCAGGATGTCCCGGTAGGGCCGCCCCTGGGCCACCTCCAGGAGGGTGTAGTCGAACTCCCGCCGGGCCACAAAATCCAGGTGCGGGCCCGCTTCCAGGGATTCCTGGGCCAGGATGCTGACGTGGGGGCCCACCATGCCCACCCGCAGGCGGGGGTTGGCCGCCTTCAGCCGGGCCGCGGTCTCCAGATCATAGTGAAAGGAGGGGCTGGTGGTGAAGAGCACCGCCAGATCAAAGTCCGGGGCCAGGGCCGCCACCTGGGTAACGCTCAGGTTCTCCGGCGGCGCATCCACCACCCGGGACTCCGGAATGAGGCCCGCCGGGTAGCAGAGCCAGGTGGGGTACCAAAAAGAGACCACCTCCCGGGTGGCCTGATAGCGGGAGCCGGCCCCGCCGTCGAAATCCTGGAAGGACGGCGGGTTGAGGAGGAGAGTGCGCAGCATTTCGGGAACCTTGGCATGAGATAGGGTGAAGATCGGCGGCTGGCGCCCGCCGGGCTGCCTTTTCCTGCCCCCACACCTTAAAAAGGGGGCCAGGGCGGGGGGAGCGGCCGGGTGCTGCCTGGACCGATCCCGTTTCCGTCCCTCATTGTAGCACGGCTGAGGCCCGGGGGCATCCTTTTGGCCGCCGACCGCCGGGCCGGGCCCCTGGGCTTCGTCTCAGTAGGCTTCCTTGCAGGTGAACCAGGTGAGGATGGTGAGGGCGATGATTTTCAGATCGAACCAGATGGACCAGTTGCGCAGGTAATCCAGGTCGTACTGGACCCGTTTCTCCATCTTGTCCAGGGTTTGGGTCTCCCCCCGCCAGCCGTTGACCTGGGCCCAGCCGGTGATGCCCGGACGCACCTTGTGGCGCAGCATGTAGCGGGGGATGAGGCGGCGGTAGTATTCGTTGTGGGCCACCGCATGGGGCCGGGGGCCGACGATGGACATGGTCCCCTGCAGCACATTGAAGAACTGGGGCAGCTCATCCAGGCTGGTGCGCCGTAGGAAACGTCCGAAAGACGTCACCCGGGGGTCGTTGGGCCTGGCCTGGGGCACCTCGGGGCCGTCCTCACACACCGTCATGGTGCGGAACTTGTACACCAGGATCTCTTCGCCGTGGAGGCCGTAGCGCCGCTGCTTGAAGAGCACCGGCCCCGGGGAGGTGAGCTTGATCCCCAGGGCGATCACCAGCAGGAGCGGCAGGGTGCACAGTATGATGAGGCTGGCCAGGAGGAGATCCTCCACCCGCTTCAGCCAGCTGTTGAGGCCGTAGAAAGGCGTCTAACACAGGGAGATGAGGGGGATGCCGTTCAGATCGGTGAGGCCGGCCTGGAGCAGGGAGAAGACAAAGACATCCGGGGCCAGATAGACCGAGGCGGTGGTGTGCCCCAGGCGCTCCACGATCTGCCGGAGGCGTTCCTCGGCCCGGAAAGGCAGGGCCAGATACACCATGTCCACCTTGTGGGCCTGGACATAGTCCACCATGTCATCCAGCGTGCCCAACACCGGCACCCTTACCTTGCCCCCCGCCAACGCCACCTCCGGTTCCCGGGGGGCATCATCGAAAAACCCCCGGATGGAAATACCGATGGCCCGGATCTGGAGGATGTTTTCCCCCAGCATCCGCCCCAGCTGCCCGGCGCCGCCGATGACCAGGGTGCGGGAGTTATGGCCCCGGGCCCGCAGCCAGCCGGTGATCTGATACACCAAGGCCCGGAGGAGCACCAACACCGGCGGGGTGACCACCAGCCAGGTCAGGAGAAGCCGCCGGGAGTAGATCTCGCTGCGTTTGGTGACAAAGCCCAGAATGGTGAGGGCGGCAAAGACGATGAGCCAGCCCAGGAAGATGCGGGTGGCCAGGCGGCCCAGGCGGGAGCCCCGCCAGATCTGATAGAGCTGGGCCAGGGAGAAGACCACCAGCAAAGTGACGCAGGCCGCCGCCGCCAGGAGATAGTAGTCGGAATCGAATTCCACCCCATACAGCCACTCGAACCCGAAGAGGAGGGCGGTGAGGGTCGCGCAGTCCAACACCTGCTGCAGACGCGAAAACAGGCGGCTGTATTGATCGAAGAATTCCCGACTTATGCCGGCCATGGCTCATCCCTCCGGACCAAAACTTCCTCTCAGCGGCCCTGTCCGAAAAGGACGATGCGGATGGTTTTCAGAAAAATGGCGGCATCCATGAGAAAGCTCAGGTTTTTGATGTAGTAGATGTCGTATTTCACCTTCTCCAGGGTGTCTTCCTCTGCCAGTCCGTGGGGAAAGCAGACCTGGGCCCACCCGGTGATCCCCGGCCGCACGAGGAAGCGGTAGTTGTAATAGGGAATGCTCTCCTTGTATTCGCAGTGCACCAGGGGCCGGGGGCCGATGAAACTCATCTCCCCCCGGAAGATATTGAAGACCTGGGGCATTTCATCCAGCCGCACCCGCCGGATGAAGCGCCCCACCCGGGTCAGGCGGGCATCGTCGGCGTCGGTCCAGATCTGGGGGTCCGGATCCTCCTGGTGGTACATGGTGCGGAACTTGAAGATCCGGAAGGGCCGCCGGTCCAGCCCGAGACGCTCCTGGCGGAAAAACACCGGCCCGGGGCTGTCCAGTTTGATGGCCAGGGCGATGAGGAGAAACAGGGGCAGGGTGGCCAGGAAAAAGACTGTGGCCAGAGCAAGGTCCAGGAGCCGTTTCAGGCGCCGGTAGTAGAGGCGGGTGGAATTGACATTCCATTGGTAGAGCCACTCGCTGGTGATGTGCGAGGTGGGCACCTTGCCGGTGATCCCCTCAAAAATGCTGGGCATGTCCGTGAGATAGACCCCTTGCCAGCAGGCCTGGATGAGCCGGTTGATCAGGTGCGGGTTCTTTTCGTGGGTGATGGCCACCACCACCAGGGAGGCCTGCTCCCGTTCAATCAGATGGTCCAGGTCCTGGGAGGTCCCCAGGACCGGCACGCCCTCCACCTCGGTGCCCACCTTGGCCGGATCATCATCCACCAGGCCCACGGGCAGGAGGCCGCACCGCGGGTGTTCCCGGATGATCTCCAGGAGGCGGCGCCCGGCATTGCCCGCCCCCACAATGAGGGTGCGTTTGAAGAATCTCGGATTGAACAGCAGGGCGGAAAAGAGATAGCGCCAGCCACAAAGCAGGAAAAGAAAGACCAAGGCCTGCAGGAGCAGGAGTTTGCGGCTGAAAGAGGCCCCCCAGAGGAGGTGATAGATGAATAATGCCGCCAACGCTCCCGAGGTGCCCGCCAGAACCACGCTCAGGAGATGAGTGAGATCACAATAGTCCCGCTGGTAGTCATACAGGTCGGCGATATACAAGATCACCAGGTAAACAGCGCCAAGGAAAACGCAATGGAGATCGAGGATCGAACGGATGGGAGTCCCCAAACCCCCAAAAATCTGATCCAGCCAGGCACAGAGGAGAAAAGAAAGGCCGAAACTGAACACATCCCCCAGGGGGAGAACGAATTTCCAACGCAAGAGGGGAAAGTCGGACAGGATGGCCATGGGATTGTCCCGGAACCGGTCTCGTGACGCCTCCGCCGGAGAGGCGGCTGCGCCGGGTTTTATATCAGGCGCTGGTAAAGGTGGTAATAGTTTGCCACCATGGTGTCCGCGGTGTAGTGCCGCTGAAAGAGTTCCCGGCCGGCAGCCCCCAGCTCCCGGGCCTCCTCGGGGTGCGACGCTATCCGGCGCAGGGCGGCGGCCAGGGCCTGGTCGTCCCCCGGCGGCACGAGGAAGCCGTTGATGCCCTCCTGCACCAACAGGCGCACCCCGCTGGGCAGGTCACTGGCCACCACCGGCCTGCCTGCGGCCATGGCCTCCAGGAGCACGATGCCAAAGGCTTCGGCCCGGGTGCGGCTGGGGAGCACCACGGCGTCACAGGCGGCCAACCGCCGCCACTTCTCCTCTTCGGTCACCCGGCCGAGATATTCCACCCGGTGGGCCACTCCGAGGCCCTGGGCCAGCCGGCGCAGGGATTCCTTCAGGGGCCCGCTCCCCGCCACCCACAGCCGCCCGGGGACCTGGGTCAAGGCCCTGAGGAGCACCTCCACTCCCTTGTAGGGGACCAGACGGCCGAGAAAGAGAAACACCGGCTCTCCCGACGGCCGGGGCCAGGGCCGGGCCAGCCACTCCGCCGGCGGCGGGTCAATCCCCAAGGGAATGATGGTCACCTTCTCCCGGAAGCGGCTCAGGACCGGGCTGGAGTCCACATACTGCGGCGAGGTGGCCACAATGGCGGCGGCCCGGCTCAGGATCCAGTGCAACAGCGGTCGATGCACCGCTGCCCACCCTCTTTGGGTCACGATATCGCTATGGTAGGTGACCACCAGCCGGGCCCGGGGACGCCCCACCAGGTAGGCCAGGTCCGCCAGGGGATTGGGATGGTGCAGATGCACGATATCAGCGTGGCATCCCGTAAGCGCCAGGAGGCCGCCGGGACAGAGCGGCAGGGATTTGAATTCCCCGAAGGACCTGAGGCAGCGCACCGCCACTCCCAGGTCCCGGTATTCCTGGCCCGTGCCCGTATCCTGGCTGACAATCACCTCGCAGGCCACCCGGCGGGCCATCAAACCCCGGCACAGGGTGAAGAGAAATATTTCCATGCCCCCGCCGACGGGGCTGGCATACTTGCCGAAGTGGGTGACAAACATGGATTTTCCGCCACTATCCGCCTCGGAAGGGTGCAAAATTTGTTCCCCGACGGTGAAAATCTCTGGGATAATAACCAAACCTAATTCTTTTGACGGGGGATTGCCATCAGCCTGGCGCATCAATAATAAATATCAATAATAGTTTCCGAACGCCACACCGAATTCGAAATGTTCACTAATCGGAACATATTTGTTCAGAAAAATATACATCGCCGCTCCGGCGCCGGGCTTGGACGGGGCAGGGAGTTCAGGGAAGGAGGCCCAGGGAGGTCAGCAGCGTCTGGAGATGGGCCCGCTGATCAAAGGCCTGGCGGACATACTCCCGGCCAGCTGCTGCCAGGCGGCGGCGCAGCTGGGCATCCCGGGCCAACCGTCGGCAGGCCGCCAGAAACTCGGCTTCGCTCCGGGCGATCAGGAGATGCTGCTCGTGGACAAGCCCGCAACCCTGGGCCGCCACGGGGGTGGCCACCACCGGCAGTCCGTAGGCAAGGGCCTCCACGGTTTTGATTTTCACCCCGGCACCCTCAAGGATGGGGCTGACAAAAACATCCGCCTCCCGGAAATAAGGATCCATCTCGGGGACGTCGAAGACCGCTCTGACCCCCGGCAGACTGTTCAGGTAGGCAACCGCCGCCGCTTCCGGCCGGCGCCCGGCGATGGTGAGAACCGCACCGGGCAGATCCCGGTGCAGGCCCGGCCAAAGGCGCTCGGTGAACCAGCGCACTCCTTGCCACGTATCCGGCAGGTTCAGGGAGCCGGTGAGGAGAAAATGAGGAGCGGCGACGGGCCGGGGCAGAGCCGGGGGCTCCGGAAACCGGGCCAATGCCGGGGGGAGCCAGACAGCCCGTCCGGGGTAGGCTGCGGCCAGGATCCGGCATTCCTCCGTGGAGATGCACAGGTGCAGGGCGGTATGGAAAAGACGCCGCTCCAGGCGACGGAAACGCAGCCCTTCCAGATAGTAAAACACTTTTCGCACCGGATGGCTCTCGCTGCGGCCGAGGGAGAAAAAGTAGCGGCTTTCCAGGTTGTGGAGGCGATGCAGGAGCAGGGCTCCCGCCTCCTCGGCCAAGGCGGCGGCCATGGGCAGGACATAGGTGCCCTCGGCCAGAACGGCATGGTAAGTCCCGGGAGGGATTCCGCGAGCCGCCGCGGCCCACTCCGGTCCCTGGCGGGAGGCCACCTGAAAGGGCCAGGTGGGGTGGAGGCTGCGCCACACACTGCGTCGCCGGGGGATGATCCGGCAGGAGCCCAGGCCCAGGTCCGTCTTCAGGATCTGGGCCCGCGGGGCCGCCTCCTCCTTGACGGTGAAGATGGCATCCACCGCCAGGCCCAGCTCCCGCAGGGCCCGCAGGCGGCCGTACATGTCAATCTTGCCGCCGCTGGTGGGGGGCCAGGGGCAGGAGTGGGCCACCACCAACAGTCGCGGGAAATTCCTGTCCGGAGCCTCCTGCGGGGCACTCACACGGACTCCCCTCGGCGTGGGGGATGAGGTCCGAGCAGGTTATACGCCCAGGCCACCCCAAAGAGCACCCACATTTCCAGTTTCCGGAAGGTGGCGGTGGTCAGGCCGAAAGAGGCCAAGGCCACCAGGTTTACCACCAGAGCCACCCCCAGCCAGTCCGGCAGGGTGGCAAAGGAACGGCGAACGGTCCGCCACGTCTCCCAAAGCAGGGCGCCGACAAAGGCCAGCCACAGGATCAGCCCCACGGCCCCTGCCTCGGAAAAGATCCGGGCATACATCCCATGGACCCGGGGCAGACCGACGCCGTGCAGATATTCCCGGATCTCCGGACTGACCATGGACCAGGTGGGGAGATATTTTTCCATATAGAAGGGGAACTGTCCCAATCCCGTCCCCAACAGAGGGTGGTCGAGGCCCATGTGCACGGCGGCCACCTGGGTGCCATACCGACAGATATTGGAAAGGTTTTCCTCGCTGGCCAAAGAAAGCACCACCCCCTGCCGGAGAAGCTCCACGTCCGCCTCTGCCATCCGCTGGATGGCGTAAATGCTGGCGGTGACGGTGACTGCCAGAAGAGTCAGCGCGATGGTGGTGCCACTCAGCGACATGACCCGGGCCCGGAAAATGAAATAGAAAAGCAGCAGGGTTTCCAGCAGTAACATGCCGTAAGCCAGCCGGGACAGACTGAGAAGCATCAAAAAGACCAGGTAGAGGGTGAGAAGCGCAAAAGGCCAGCGCCGTTTCTCCGTGAACAGATAACTGACCAGCCAGGGGAGCAGCAAGGCACCGTACATCCCGAAAAATGACGGCTCCCCAGTGACGGAGCGCACTTTACCGGTATAAAGAAGCCCGGCTTCCTCTGTATGAAGCAGGGGATTGATGGCCTCCAGCAGTGCCTCCGCCCAGGGGAATCCCAAGTGATGTATCACCTCGATAATGCTATAGGATCCGGCCAGGATAAAGCTGATACAAAGCAAACGCCGAATATCCTGCATCCCGATGATTCTCAGTTGCATCAGATTAAAGGAAGTGATGGCCAAGGACACGCCGAAAAGCAGGACGGCAAGCTGCAAGATATATTTGGAGGGCCCGGTGCGGCCCATGAATTGCGCCTCCAGAATCTGGGGGCTGTTCACCATGCCGGAAATCAGCACCGCCGCCAGAAACAGGAGGAGGAAGTGGACACTCCGGGTGCGGGGGAGATAAAAAGAGAAATTTTCCCGAAAGAAAAAGAAAATCACCAGGAGGAACAAGGGCAGAAACGTCCCCTCCACACTCAGCTCCCCAAACAGGCCGCCGAAAAGGGGCAGGTCATTGAAGGGCACGAGGATGAGACCGAGGGCGAACAGGGAAGAGGCAATCATGAGGGTCTCACAGGGTGGCGGAAGCCGTCCCGGCAGGCCCGCAAAAGCAGCGGTATGCGGTCCCACTGCCGCCGCCGGAGACGGTTGAGCACCTTGAGGGTCAATTTCACCAGGGTGACCCCCAAGACCCGGGCAGGGGAAAAATGTTTGCGGTAATAAATGACCCCGGAATATAACTCATAATAATCGGCGCGGGGGCTGTGTCCCGCCATACTCACCTTTTCTTTATGATACACCCGGCTCAAAGGCTCGCAGACCAAACAATACCCCTGCACCACGATGCGCCGGCACAAATCCACATCTTCCCAAAAATGAAAATAGTCGGGGTCAAAAAGGCCCACCCGGCGGAGGACGGGGACCGGGAGCAGGCAGGCGGCACCCTCCAGGTAATCCACCGGAGGTGGGACCGAGGGAGCCGCCGCCCGCGGCCGGCCCAGGAAAGGGGAATGCACCACTCCCAGCCAGGGGCGCAGGCGCTTGCCGCACAGCGAAGAGATTCTCTCCGGCCGGTGATAGTCCAGCAGGAGGGAACCCACCGCCCCGACCTGCGGCTCTGCTTCCCCCCGGGCCACGACCCGGGCCAAGGCATCCGGCTCCACCACGGTGTCATTGTTGAGGAGCCAGACATAGGCCGCGTCACCCCGGGCCAGGACATAGCGCAGGCCCACATTGTTGCCGCCCCCGAAGCCCAGATTGGCCCCCGTCTGAATGAAGATCAGGGGAGCCTGCCCCTCAGTCCGGCCGCCGGCTTCCGCCGCTTCCCGATCATAACATAAAAAGGGGAGGGGTTTGGCCAAAGGGGTCCGAAACAGGTGTCCGAGGGCCGGATTGTGGGGGCCGGGGAAAGGCAGTTCCCCCCGGGCCCAAGCCTTAAGGCGCTCCCACGAGCCATCCTCCGAGGCATTATCGCAGACCACCGCCACGAAAGGGTGATAGTCCTGGCGGAACAGGCTCTCCAGGCATTCCAGGGTATGCTGCCAGCCGTTCCAGTTCACGAGAATCACATAGACTCGGGGGGTCATGGCCAATGCCCGGCGCTCCTTCCATGGGCCGGCGTCCGCCGGCCGGTCCCGGCGGTTTAGGGCAGGCGGATGGTGATGGTTTTCCCGATACTGGGCATGGGTATCTCGAGGTCCAGGTTGGCCGGGAGCGGCGGCGCCTGCAGGTAAGTATACAGGAGGAGATCCCCCTGGCGGGAGTATATCTCCCCTCCATGATCCATCTGATAAACGATGGGGAATTTTTTTACCAGCCGGAAATCGGGATCATGTTGCAGCATGTCCCGCAGGACCTGGATGACGGAAATGTTTTCCTCTTCGGGTTGGGCTAAAAAATTTATCAGGATAAAGCGGATACCATATTTTTTAAAAAAATCTTTAATATCTTTTTCATCGTTTCTGATCTGCCAAAAAGCATAAGATGGGAAAATAGCTGTGGCAAAGAGAAATTTTGAACTTCGAAAAAAGAAGATTCGCCGTTCCGGATCAGCTTTTCTGGCCGCAAAGGTGATGGCGCCATAACTGGGGAAGTCTCCGTCATAAAAAACTATTTCTTTTTGCCCCCGGGGAACCTGAGACAGGAGATAACGGGAGACCGCCTCATAACCGGAGATGTAAGACCGGGGGGCGGCCATCGCCTCCGACAGGGCGGCGAGGGTCAGGAGAATGACCAGCAGCCCCGTCCCGCGCGCCTGACTCAGCCCGGCGACCCGGGAGGCCAGGCCTGCGGCCCCTCGGGTCACCGGCAGAGCTGCCACGGCGCACAGAGACGGAACCCAGTAGATAATGTAGCGGGGCTCTTTACTGCCGAGCACGGTGAAGAGGAGATAACAGGAAGCCGCCCAGGCCAGGAGGAAGAGGTCCTGATCCGTGAGGGGTTTGCGGGGGGGGAGGAGAAAAGATACGAGAGAGGCACATAGTAACACGATGGCGGTCACACTCAGTTGTTTGTGAAGATTTAAAATATAATACACATAATTATTATAGTCCAGATAATGCTGTATTCCCTTAAAAGAATCCTGGGCGATGACACTGCTGTGAAAATAAAAGGATAAGCCGTAAGATGGCAAAATGATTATGGCAATAATGGAAAGGTAAAGGGCGGCAGATTTCCATGAAAAGATCAATGTGCCCTTGGAATAATATTGATACAAAGAAAAGGCGGCATAAAAGAGGAGCAAATAGACCGAGGTCTGTTTGGTAAGCAAGGCCAGGCTGGTGGCAATGGCCAGGAGAAGGCCATCCCGGGGTCTCCCGTGGGTGGCATAGCGATAAAAATAAAAGGTGGCCATCAGACAGAGACTGACCGAAGGAATTTCCAGACTGACGGTCCGGGCGTGAAATAAAATAAGGGGACTGGAAAGATATAAAATCGACGCCGAAAAGGCCGTCACCGGGTCATACATCAACCGGATGAGCCGGTAAAAATACGACAGGCCTCAACCCGATTCCCGCGCTGAAGGAAGCCAGTCTCAAATACACAACTCCCAGCCCACCAGACACAGAGCGATCTCGTATGCCGTCTACAGCATGAAAAAAAACACCGCCGCGCCCGCCAGCGGCGCGCCCGTG
>JAILZL010000010.1 GCA_023512475.1 Syntrophobacterales bacterium | reverse complement strand
TCCGAACTCAGTGAATCAGATATGCAAAATCTGCTGGAAATTTTTAAAAAATATTGTTGTCCTGGTGTATGATTGGGTAAGCTTTATCAAATATGACTTCGAACAAGGAAAACACACTCACCTTCGAAGAGGCCCTCAGCCGCCTGGAGGCGGTGCTGGAGGCGTTGGAGCACGGCAACCTGAATCTTGAGGAGGCCCTGGCCGCCTTCGAGGAAGGGGTGCAGCTCGTGCGCTTCTGCCACGGCAAGCTGGACGAGGTGGAGCGCAAAGTGGAGCTCCTCCTCAAGGACGCCGGCGGCAATTTCTTCACCAAGCCCTTCCCCGAAGAGGAGGGCGACAGCGGCAATTGAGGGGGGAGGAATCGGGGGCCCCGCCGACTCATGAGCTTGCTTCTCCAAACCCTGGGAGCGCAGAAGAGCGCGGCCACTGTCGATTTTCTGGTATATATGGGATGGGGGGAGTGGGGCAGGAACCCTCTGCTCTTTGGCCCCCACTAAATCACGGTCAGGAACGCCTGTGGACCTCAAAGCCTATCTCAGCGAGCGCCGGGACCTGGTGAACCGGGCCCTGGCCGCCTATCTCCCCCGGGTGCGGGGGCCCGCCTTCCGGGTGGTGGAGGCCATGCATTACAGCCTCTTTGCCGGGGGCAAGCGCCTCCGGCCCATCCTGTGCCTGGCCGCCTGCGAGGCGGTGGGGGCCGACCCCACCGAAGCCCTGCCGGTGGCCTGCGCCCTGGAGATGATTCACACCTACTCCCTCATCCATGACGACCTGCCCGCCATGGACGACGACGACCTGCGCCGGGGCCGCCCCACCTGCCACAAGCAGTTCGACGAGGCCACCGCCATCCTGGCCGGGGACGGCCTCCTCACCGAGGCCTTCCGGCTGCTGGCCGAGGTGGCGCCCCGCTTCGCCGGCCGGGAGGCGGTGCTGTTGGAGATCATCGAGCTCATCGGCCGGGCGGCGGGCTACCAGGGCATGGTGGGGGGGCAGATGCTGGATCTACAGGCCGAGGGGCGCCACATCACCCTGAAGGAGCTGGAGACCATCCACCGGATGAAAACCGGCGCCCTGCTCACCGCCGCGGTGCGGTCCGGAGCCCTGGTGGGGGGCGCCGACCGCCACCAGCTCACCTCCCTCACCGACTTCGGCGAAAAATTCGGGCTGGTCTTCCAGATTACCGATGATTTACTGGACGTGGAAGGCGAGGCCGCAGAGATGGGCAAGACCCCCGGCCAGGACGAAAAGCGCCGCAAGGCCACCTATCCGGCCCTCCTGGGGGCGGAGGCGGCCCGGGAATGGGCCCGGGCCCTCATGGAGCAGGCCATCGCGGGGCTGGCGGATTTCGGCGAGCGGGCCGAGCCCCTCCGGGCCATCGGCCGCTATCTGCTTGTGCGCCGCAGTTAAGGAGGTGTCACCCTTGGAAGAGCGTCTGAAGTTCCCGGGAGAGAAGAGGCGGCGTCTGCTCAACACCATTACCAGCCCGGCAGACCTGAAAAAGCTGTCCTTTGAGCAGTTGCCCCAGGTGGCCCAGGAGATCCGGGAGACCATCATCACCACCGTCTCCAAGACCGGGGGGCACCTGGCCCCCAGCCTGGGGGTGGTGGAGCTCACCCTGGCCCTGCACTACGTCTTTGACACCCCCCGGGATAAGATCGTCTGGGACGTGGGTCACCAGGCCTACGCCCACAAGCTCCTCACCGGCCGCCAGGAACAGTTCCACACCCTGCGCCAGTACGGGGGCATCAGCGGCTTTCCCAAGCGGGCGGAAAGCATCTACGACGCCTTCGACACTGGGCACAGCTCCACCTCCATCTCCGCCGCCTTGGGCATGGCCTCGGCCCGCTGTCTGAAAAAAGAGCGGGGCCGGGTCATCGCGGTCATCGGCGACGGGGCCCTCACTGCCGGCTTGGCCCTGGAGGGCCTCAACAACGCCGGGGACCTGCACAAGGACCTCATCGTCATCCTCAACGATAACGGCATGTCCATCGCCCCCAATGTGGGCGCCATGTCCTCCTTCCTGAGCCGCAAGCTCACCGGCCGCACCATGGTCTTCCTCAAAAAACGGGTGGAGCATCTTCTGGGGGCCCTGCCCGGCATCGGCGAGGATCTCCTGGCCCTGGCCAAGAAGAGCGAAGACGCCATGAAGGCCTTCTTCACCCCGGGCATGCTCTTTGAGGCCCTGAAGTTCACCTATCTGGGGCCGGTGAACGGCCACCGCCTGGACCACCTCATCGAGACCCTGAACAATGTCAAGAACCTGGACGGCCCGGTCCTGGTGCACGTGCTCACCAAAAAGGGCAAGGGCTACCCGCCGGCGGAGAACGACCCCACCGGCTTCCACGGGCTGGGCAAGTTCGATCCCGACACCGGGGTGGCCAAAAAGAGCCTGGGGGAGATCCCCTCCTACACCGAGATCTTCGGGGACACTTTGGTGCGCCTGGCGGAGGAGGACTCCAGGCTCGTGGCCATCACCGCGGCCATGCCCGACGGCACCGGCCTGGTGGACTTCCGGGCCAAGTTCCCGGAGCGTTTCTTCGATGTGGGCATCTGCGAGCAGCACGCGGTGACCTTCGCCGCCGGCCTGGCGGTGGAGGGCCTCCGGCCCGTGGTGGCCATCTACTCCACCTTCCTGCAGCGGGCCTACGACCAGGTGCTCCACGACGTCTGCCTCCAGAACCTGCCGGTGGTCTTCGCCCTGGACCGGGGGGGCATCGTGGGCGAGGACGGCGAGACCCACCAGGGTCTCTTCGACCTCTCTTATCTCCGGCACATCCCCAACCTGGTGCTTATGGCCCCCAAAGACGAAGATGAGCTGAGGCACATGCTCTACACCGCGGTGCGCCACCCGGGGCCCATCGCCCTGCGCTACCCCCGGGGCCGGGGGGTGGGGGTGAGTTTCAGTCCCACCCTGAGGGAGCTCTCGATCGGCAAGGGCGAAATCCTGAGAGAGGGGGAGGATCTCCTCCTTTTGGCCGTGGGCGCCTGCGTCTATCCCGCCCTGGCGGCGGCCGCGGAACTGGAAAAGCGGGGCTATCAGGCCGCGGTGGTGAACGCCCGCTTTGTGAAACCCCTGGATGAGCAGCTCCTCCTCAGTTATGCGGCCCGCGCCGGGCGGGTGCTCACTGTCGAGGAGAACGTGGCCCAGGGGGGCTTTGGCAGTGCGGTGCTGGAGCTCTTCGCCGACCACGGGCTTCTGGTGCCGGTGAAGCGCCTGGCCTTGCCGGACAAGTTCGTGGAGCACGGCCACCCGGACCTCCTGCGGCAAAAATACGGCCTGGACGCCGAGGGGATTTACAAGGCCGCCCTGGAACTCCTGGAGCAGCCCGCCCGGGTCCAGAACGTGGTCTGGGGGAGCTTCAAGTGAGGGGCGGCGGGGGAAGGGGCAAAGGATGAGGACCTTACCCCTCCCCTTCAACCCCCCCAACCATCATCAAGGGGATTGGGAGAGAAGAATGAGGGGAGGCCGGGGGATGGACCGGTCCCCCGGCCCTCCCTTTGTCACCTATTGAGATTGACATCCAGCAAGGTCAGATTGGATCAGTATCTGATCCTCCATCACCTGGCCGAGAGCCGGGCCCGGGCCCAGGCCCTCATCCTGGCGGGGCGGGTCCTGGTGGATGGGGTGGTTGTGACCAAGGCCGGGGCGCTCGTGTCCCCGGAGGCGGCCATCACCCTGAAGGAGACCGCGCCGTTCGTCAGCCGGGGCGGAGAGAAGCTGGCCCCCGCCCTGGACCACTTCGGGGTGGAGGTTCAGGGTGCCATCTGCCTGGACGCCGGCGCCTCTACCGGCGGCTTCACCGATGTGCTCCTCCAGCGAGGCGCGGCCCGGGTCTATGCGGTGGACGTGGGCTGGGGCCAGCTCGATCCCCGGCTGCGCCGCGACCCCCGGGTGGTGGTGCGGGAGCGCACCAACATCCGCCACCTCACTCCGGCAGAGGTGCCGGAACCCCTGGACCTCATCACCCTGGACCTCTCCTTCATCTCCCTCACTCTGGTCCTGCCGGTGGTGGTCCGCTTCCTGAAGCCCGGGGGGGTCATCCTGGCCCTGGTGAAGCCCCAGTTCGAGGTGGGGAAAGGGCAGGTGGGGAAAGGCGGGGTGGTGCGGGATCCGGAGCTGCAGCGGCAAGCGGTGGAGAAGGTGGCCGCCTGCGCCCGGGAGCTGGGCCTGGAGGTCCGGCCCGCCTTCCCCGCCCCCCTGAAGGGCCCCAAGGGAAATCAGGAATATTTCCTGCACCTTACCCGGCCGGAATCGGAGGCCCCTCTACCGGTTTTTGTTGACAAGTCAGGCTTTTGACCACATATTTTATTCAGGTTGCCGCTCTGAAGGCAGGGCGGACTACTTTTGTACATCCGGGGGTTGCACCCTTTTGGTGGAGTGACATCCATGACCAATCAGATCAAGACTTTTCTGCTGTTGGCCGGGCTGACCGTGTTTCTGGTCTTCATGGGCAAGCTCATCGGCGGCCAGACGGGCATGATGATCGCCTTCATCCTGGCCCTGGCGATGAACGTCTTCAGCTACTGGTTTTCCGACAAGATCGTCCTGCGCATGTACGGGGCCCAGGAGGTGAGCGAGGCCGAGGCGCCGGAGCTGCACCGCATGGTGGCGGAGCTGGCCTCTGAGGCGGGCATCCCCAAGCCCCGGGTCTTTTACATCCCGGATGAGAGCCCCAACGCCTTTGCCACCGGCCGCAATCCGGAGCACGGGGTGGTGGCGGTGACCGCGGGGATCCTCCGCATCCTCACCCCCACCGAGCTCAAGGGGGTGCTGGCCCATGAGATCGGGCACATCCGAAACCGGGACATCCTCATCCAGACGGTGGCCGCCACCGTGGCGGGCGCCATCATGATCCTGGCGGACATGGCCCGCTGGGGCGCCATCTTCGGCATGGCCCGGGACGATGAGGAAGGGGGCGGTCTGGGCACCCTGGGCACCATCCTGGTGGCCATTTTTGCGCCCATCGCCGCCATGCTCATCCAGATGGCCATCTCCCGCTCCCGGGAATATCTGGCCGACGAGACCGGGGCGCACCTGTGCCACAACCCCGAATCCCTGGCCCGGGCCCTGGAGAAGCTGGCCTACGGTGTGCAGGCGGTGCCCATGGACGCCAAACCGGCCACCGAGCCCCTGTTCATCGTCAACCCCCTCACCGGCGGCGGGCTCATGAGCCTGTTCAGCACCCATCCGCCCATTGAGGAGCGGGTGGCGCGCCTCAGGGCCATGCGGTCCTATTGATGGCAGGCACCCCCTTGTTACCCCGACAGACCTGGCCGCGGCCCGGGAGGGGTTGCCTCCTGCTCCTGTGCGTGGCGTGGCTGTGGGTCGGGCCGGCCCTGGGACAAGACCCCTCCGAGGATCTGACCCGGGGGCTGGCGGCCCACAAAGCCGGCCGCCATCAGGAAGCGGCGGAGCTCCTGGGGCGGCATCTGGAAAGCCGGCCCCGGGACACCGCCGCCCGCATCGCCCGGGCGGCGTCGTTACGGGCCCTGGAGAGATATCCCGAGGCCCTGGCGGAGATCGAGGCCGGCCTGAAGCTGGCCCCCCGGGATCCGGGGCTGCTTTTGGCTCAGGCCCAGTCCCTGGCGGCCCTGGAGCGCCGGGCGGAAGCCATCCGGGTCCTCACCCGGCTCCTGAAGCGGCAACCCCGCAATGTGGAGGCCCTGAAGGAGCGGGCGGAGCAGCTCACCCAGGAAGGCAGGCTCCCCGAGGCCCTCCGGGATATGAACCACGCCGTGGCTCTGGCGCCCCAGGACCCCTGGGCCCACTTCAAGCTGGGCATGGTGCAGTTCGCCCTCAACCGCAATCAGGAGGCGGTGGCGGCCTTCACCACCGCCATCCGCCTCAATCCGGAGTCGCCCCTGTTCTATTTCGCCCGGGGGCAGATCTACCGCTACCACCTGAATGACCCTGACAAGGCCCGGGCCGACTTTGAGGCCGGCTGCCGTCTGGACCACCCCTGGTGCTGCCGGGAATTGGAGAAGATGACCGAGCAGCCGACAAGTCCTTAATGAGGGGCGGCCCCAGGACGCGCCGCCCCGAGTATCCCACCGGAGGTCCAACCATGAGGAGATCTTTCTGGCCGAAAGGGGCGCTGGCGCTCCTGGCCGCCACTTTGCTTGTGACCCTCACCTTTTCTGAGGCCGCGGCCCGGGCCGGCCGGGGCGGCTCCCTGGGCAGCCGGGGCTCCCGCACCTATTCCGCCCCCAAGACCTATACCGCGCCGGCGAGGCCCACCCAGCCCGCGCCGTCGGTGACCCCCACTCCCACCCGGCCCGTCACCCCCACCCCTGCACCTGCCGCGGCCCCCGGCGGCAGCAGCTTCTGGCGCAGCCTCGGCGGCGGGCTGTTGGGCGGGCTGCTGGGCGGTCTTTTGTTCCGCAGCCTCTTCGGCGGGCCCTCCGCTCACGGCGCCACCCCGGCACCCTCCAGCGGCTTCGGCATCGGCCTCCTGGACATCCTGCTGTTGGGGGGCATCGGGTTTTTGGTGTTTTACTACATCAAGCGGCGGCGGCAGGAAGAGCCGGCCCTGGCCTCGGCTTATCAGGGCACGGCGGCGGAGCCCGTTCCCCAGCCGGGCATCACCCAGCCCCCCGTACTATGAACTGCCCCGGGGCGAGCAGGACCTGGAGCGCGGGGTGAGCTATATCCGCCAGCTTGACCCGTCCTTCAACGAAGCGGCCATCCGGGAGAAGGCGCTGGACACCTTCTTCCAGATTCAGGCCGCCTGGGCCAACCGGGACCTGACCCCGGTCCGGGACCGCCTCACCGATGAAATGTTCCGCCTCCTTCAGGAAGACGCCGAGCGCCTGAAGGCCGAAGGCCGCATCAACCGGCTGGAGAATATTGCGGTGCGCTCCGTGGACCTCACCGAAGCCTGGCAGGAAAACGGCCAGGACTACATCACCGTGCGCATCTACGCCAACATGCTGGATTATATGGTAGACGACCGGACCGGCGAGGTGCTGGAGGGCAGCAAGACCGAGCCGGTGAAATTCGAGGAATACTGGACCTTCACCCGTCCGGTGGGTCCCAACTCCTGGAAGCTTTCCGCCATCACCCAGCCGGTGTAAGGGAGCGGGCCCCGGGGCGGGAGGGAGAGGGAGGGCGCCCCGCGCACCGGCGCCTGAGCAGGTGGTTGAAAAAGGTTCTTCGGGGAAGGGCCAGGGGTCGCAAACCCCTGCCCCTCACCCCTCCCCCCCAACCCCTTCCCCACCCCCATAGAGGGGATGGGGCTCCCCCGACGGGTAAAATCGCCCAGCCTCATCGCCCCGATTTCGGGGAGGGCTGTTTTTCGCGGCACCTGGGGCCGGAGGTGAAAACCCCGGCCGCCCTTCTGCTCCCGCGGGAAGACCACGGCTCTGCTCCCGCCCTGGCCGGACCTTGACCTTCTCCCATCACCCCTAAAGCGATGGGGTCTGGGGGAAGGATAAGGGTCGTCGGCGGCCCTTGGCCCCCTGTTCCTGTTACCTCTCCAAATTCCTCAGGCGTTCCGGGTGGGTATAGACATTCAAGCGGTGGGGGCGGGCGAAGCCCACCAGGGTGAGGCCCAGCTCCCGGGCCAGCTCCAGGGCCATGCTGGTGGGGGCGCTTACCGCGGCCAGGATCGGGATGCCGGCCCGGACGCATTTCAGGGCCATCTCAAAGCTGATGCGGCCGGAGAGCAGGGCCACCAGCCGGGTAAGGTCCAGCCGCTTCAGGAGGGCCTGGCCGATGGCCTTGTCCATGGCGTTGTGGCGGCCCACATCCTCGGCGCTGACAAAGGTGGCGCCGTCGGGGCTGGCCAACGCCACCCCATGGGTGCCGCCGGTGGCGTGAAAGAGGGGCTGGGCCTCGGGCAGGCGGGCCACCAGGGCGGCCAGGTCCGTCAGGGTCAGGCTCAGAGTGCTGCTGAGGCGAGGGACGGTCGCCTTGATCTCGCTCACCGCTTCCTTGGCGCACAGGCCGCAGGAACTGTAGGCCACCTCCAGGTGGCGGCGGCCGGCCCGGGCCCTGGCTTCCGGGGTGAGGATGACGTCCAGGACATTGGGCGGCAGGAGGGGATCGGTGGCCGTGCCGCAGAAATGCAGGGTGATGACCTCGGACAAGGAGCGGATGATGCCCTCGGTATAGAGGAAGCCCAGGGTGAGCTCCTTTTCCAGCCCCGGCAGACGCAGGAGCACCTGGAAGGGCTCCCCGGCCAACCGGATTTCCAGAGGCTCCTCCACAATGACCACATCCGTGGTGTATTCCTGGCGGCCCTGGTGGAGGCGCCAAAGGTGGATCTCCCGGGTGGGGGGGCTCATGGGAGGCAAAAAGCCCCGCTTTTCCGGGGGCCGGCGGCGGCGCCAGCGCCCGGAGCCGGACCGGGGGGGCAGGGGGGAGCCCCGGTGCCCCACCCCAGTTTGGTGCGCAGGATTTCAAAATAACTGCGCCGGGGGGATTTCACCAGGCGCAGGTTGAAGGGCGCGGCCCGGATCTCCACCCGGTCATAGGGGCCCAGGGTCTCCCCCACCTGGCCGTCGATGGTGAGATAGGTGTCCCGCACCTTGTCCCCCAGGGTCACTGCCACGGTAACTGTCTCCGGCAGGATGATGGGCCGGTTGCTCAGGGTGAAGGGGCAGATGGGCAGAAGCAGGATCTCCCTTAAGGTGGGATAAACGATGGGGCCGCCGGCGGACAGGGTGTAGGCGGTGGAGCCGGTGGGGGTGGAGACGATGAGGCCGTCGGCCCGGTAGTTGGTGAGATATTCCCCGTCGATCCAGGTGGTGAGCTCCACGATGCGGGCCAGGGCCCCCTTGTTCACCACCGCGTCGTTGACCACCACCTCCTCAAAGCAGGGCCGACCCTCCCGGATGAGGGTGGCCTGGAGCATGAGGCGCTCCTCCACCTCGAACTGCCCGGCCAGCACCTGCTCCATGGCGGGATGGAGCTCCTCCAGGGCCACCTCGGTGAGGAAACCCAGGCCCCCCACATTGACCCCCAAAATGGGGATCCCCAGGTGGCTGTAATGCCGGGCCACGCTGAGCAGGGTGCCGTCGCCGCCCATGACCACCAGGAGGTCGGTGCCGGGCGGCAGCGGCGTGACCGGCGGGCCCGGTTCATTTTCCGTCACCGAGGCCCGCACCCCCTGCTGGGCCAGCCAGTCCTTGAGGGCCAGGCCCGCCTCCCAGGCCGCGGCCTTATGCTGCTTGGTGAAGATGGCCACCTGCTCCACGTTTTCCCTCCTCGGGTTGACAAATATCATATCCTGCGGTAATTATCAAAGCTTGTCGGCCGGTGACGACCTCCCCGCCGTCTTTTTTGCCGGCGACTCCTCCTGCATTGTTGCCTGCCTGGCCCGCCGCCCCTGGGTGTGCCTGCCGCCCGGAAGGAGCCGCCTCTGGGGACACCGCCGCCGGACTCTTCAGCCAAAGGAGACGCCTCAACGTGGAACTGGCACGACGCATCCGGCAGATTCCGCCCTCCGCCACCCTGGCCCTCAACGCCAAGGCCAATCAGCTCCAGGCCCAGGGGGTGGATGTGGTGAACTTCGGCGTGGGCGAACCCGACTTCGAGACCCCGGAGCACATCAAGGAAGCGGCCATCCGGGCCATCCGGGAGGGCTTCACCCGGTACACCCCGGTGGGGGGCATCCCCGAGCTCAAGGAGGCCATCATCCGCCGCTTCCAGGAAGACCTGGGCCTCACGTATGAGCCGGCCCAGATCATGGTCTCCTGCGGTGGCAAGCACGCCCTCTACAACCTCTTCATGGTGCTCTTCGAGGCCGGAGACGAGGTGATTGTGCCGGCGCCGTATTGGGTCTCCTATCCGCCCATGCTCCTGCTGGCGGAGGCCACCCCGGTCATCGTCCGCACCCGGGAGGAGAACGGCTTCCGCCTGACGCCCGAGGAACTGCAGGCGGTTCTCAGCCCCCGCACCAAGGGTCTCATCCTGAACAGCCCCTCCAATCCCACCGGCTCGGTGTATCCCCGGGCGGAGCTGGAGGCCCTGGCGGAGGTGGTGCTGAAGCACCGCCTCATCGTCATCTCCGATGATATCTATGACAAAATCCTCTTTGACGGACAGAAATTCGCCAACCTGGCCATGGTGGATCCCCGGCTGAAGGAGCAGACCTTCGTGGTGAACGGGGTCTCCAAGACCTATGCCATGACCGGCTGGCGCATCGGCTATGCCGCGGGGCCGGCCCCGGCCATCGCCGCGGCCACCAACCTCCAGAGCCAGAGCACCTCCAACCCCACCTCCATCGCCCAGAAGGCGGCGGTGGCGGCCTTAAACGGACCCCAGGAGTCGGTGGCGCAGATGGTGGCGGAGTTCGCCTGGCGCCGGGACGATATTCACCGGCGCCTGCTGGAGATCCCCGGGGTCACCAGCACCCGGCCCGGGGGCGCCTTCTACATCTTCCCCAATGTCAGCGCCTATTTCGACCGGCTCCGGACCGCGCCCGGACAATCCCTTTCGGGGGCTTTGGCGGAGTATCTCCTGGAGGAGGCGAAAGTGGCGGCGGTCCCCGGCGGCGAGTTCGGGGAGGATACCTGCATCCGTCTGTCCTTTGCCACCTCCCGGGAGCGCATTGCCACCGGGGTGAGCCGCATCGCCGAGGCCTTGCAGAAACTGGCGGCCGGCTGAAAGAGGGGAGGGAGGGGCCGGGACCCCGGGGGGCAGCCCCCTAGGAAGGAGGGCGGGCCGCCCCCGGGAAAAAGACCCCTCCCTCCCGTCTGAAAAGCGCGGTTCTGCATCCGGCCGGAAATCCACGCCGCTTCCAGGGGGAATTTTCTTTAACCCGGTGGCGAAGACAAGGGCGGGGAGGATGAGGCGGGGAAGCGCGGCCAGGCGGGGCTTCCTCCATGGCCGCGCTGCCCGTTCAACAGGATCAGCGGCGGGCCGCCGACCGCTTGGAGGCCTTCAGCGGATTGATCTTGACGGCAGTATTCGCCGCCGGCTTCTCGACCTTGACGTGGGTGGCCAGGTTGCAGGTGCCCCGGCGCCACTTCACCGCCGGATCCGGGAACGAGGTGCAGTACCGGGCGTCCTCGAAGGTGAGGATGCGCTCGCAGCCCTCACAGTTCTCCACGATCTGATGGCACCGGCCGCCGTTGAACGAACAGCCCTTTTTGGTCATGAAGGTGCACTCCAGGCCCGGTTTCACAGTTTCACAGCGCATGGCGATCAGCCCCCTCTCTTAAAGTTATCCTTCCAATAATAACTTCCAGAACAAAAAAGTCAAGAGCCCACTTTGCACGGCCCGCCCCGGTTTTTGCTCCGGCGGCCGGGCCCAACAGACTGGGGGTCATCCGGGGACCGGCATGGCCGGCCCGGTCCCGGGAGGGAGGCGGCGCTCAGGGGGCGAGAGCTAACAGGCGGTTGCGACACCCCCTTCCCTAAATCTGATGGGAGGAGGCTGACCGATTTTCCCCGTGTGGCAGAGCCGCATCCCATCTATGGGGTGGGGGTGCGGTTCGGGGGAGGGGCAGGGGTCTGGAATCCCTGGCCCCTTCCCTGATTAAACTTTTGCCATAACCTGTCAGGGCGGGGCCAAATCTTACCCCACCAGATAGCCCCAGACGCTCACCTTGCGGGGGAAGGGGGCCCGGTTGTAAACGAACACCTCCACGAAGGGCCCCATGACCGGGAAGCGGGCCACATACGAGCTGATATTATGGGGGCTGCCGTGCCAGCTGCCCTCCCCGGAGACGGAAATGAAGTTGGTGCGCTGGGGTGAGGGCACGTTGGCCTCCAGATTGACGTAGCGCCGGGCCCCCATGGTGCCCTTCTCGTCAAAGGCAAAAATCACCCCCAGATCCACCGGGGGCTCGTCAAATTTCTCCTGGGTGAATCTCACAAAGATATTGATGAAACTGTAGCCGTCGATGTTGGTGTACGGGGGGATGCTGATCCCCACATTGGCCGGGATTTCTCTGTCCGTCATGAACTTGATGACGGTGGTGCAGGGCCGGAAACACGGTCTTTCCTGGGGGGGCATGGCAAACCTCCTTGTCTGCGGGGGCCGGCGGGCTGGCCATATTCCCCTGCCGGCCGGTTCTCGGGGTTTCCTTCCTGCGGTCCGCTTGATCCCTCCCCTTCCCGGGAAGGCCGCTTTGTAATAAAATCCTGCCTAACCGGTAAGAACTCCCGGGGACTCCGTCAATGTGGCGGGAATTATGTGGAAGCCCCTCCCTTCCGGGACTGGGGCGCCGGGAGCCACGCCGCCTCCCGGCGGTTCGGCTCCGGCCGGCGGGCAGAGGTCCGGGGGGGCGGGACAGCGCCTCTTTGCGGCCCGGAGGTGACCGATGGCTGAGGATGATCCGCTGAAGCCCTACCGGGAAAAACGCCAGTTCTGCCGCACGCCGGAGCCGTCCGGCGGCGGTTCGGGGCCCTCCAGAGGGGACCCCCTCTTTGTGGTCCAGAAGCACGCGGCCAAGAAGCTCCACTATGACTTCCGCCTGGAGTTGGAGGGGGTGCTGAAGAGCTGGGCCGTCCCCAAGGGCCCCTCCCTCAATCCGGCGGAGAAGCGCCTGGCGGTGCCCACGGAGGACCACCCCCTGGAGTACGCCCACTTTGAAGGGGTCATCCCGGAAGGCGAATACGGTGCCGGCACGGTGATGGTCTGGGACATCGGCACCTTCCGCAACCTCACGGAAAAAAAGGGGAAGCCCGTGCCTCTGGCGGAGGCGGTGGCCCACGGCCATGTCAAGGTGTGGCTGCAGGGGAAAAAGCTCCGGGGCGGCTTCTCCCTCACCCGCTTCAAGACCGGCAAGGACGAAGCCTGGCTGTTGGTGAAAAACCAGGACGAGATGGCCGATGCCCGCCGGGACCCGGTGGCCGAGGAGCCGGACTCCGCCTTAAGCGGCCGCAGCCTGGAGGAGATCGCCCGGCAGGGCTGAGGCAACGTACGCCAAGGGCTCAGGGTCGGGGACCTTGCCCCCTCTCCCCCCAACCCCTGAGAGGGGAGGGGAAATCTGAGAGGAGGGTGAGGGGAGCTACTTCCTCCCCCGGCTCTCCCCTGAAAAAACTGTCACCCGGACGGAGGAGATCATGACCAACCCGGCGCCCAGCACCCCCCGGGAAGCCATCCTGATGTTTCACTATGCCGACCGCATGAAGTCGGAGCTTCTCATCGCCTCCCAGATGCTGAACGCGGTGCTGGGGCTCAAGGAGGCGGAGCAGTTCGGCGGCCGCAAAGTGCTGGTGGAGTATTTCCGGGCCCTGGAGCGGGAGGTGGCCCTGGGCCAGGCCCTCATCGCCGATCCGGAGCTGGTGCGGGTACGCACCGTGATGACCGGCCTCACCGGCATGGCGGACTCCGGGCCCCTGAACCAGATCCAGGAGCACCTCACCTGGATCATCAGCACCATGACCACCTACGCCCAGCGGGCCATGAAATATCTCCTGGACCAGGATCTCCTCTAGGGCCCCCGGAGGCGGGGCTGTGGACCGAGGGGGATAAAGTCGGCTCCGGGGCGGCCGGTCTTGGGAGGGGCCCTGCGCCCGCCTCAGAGATCCGCCAGGCGGCGATAGACCTCCAGCACCGGCAGACCGTTCTCGACGGCCAGCCGCCGGCAGGCCTCATACTCCGGCAGGCGGCGCCTGAGCCCGCCGTACTCCATGACCTTCATGGTCACCGGCCCCCAGGGGGAGGCCACCTCCTCCTGCCAGCGCCGGGCCGCCACCCGCTCCAGCACCTGACAGCGCACCCCCAGGGTGGTGGAGTGGGTGAACAGGGCGAGGAGCAGGCTTTCCCGGGCGGCCGGCGGCGCGATGACCGTCAGGGCGACTCCGGGACGGTTTTTCTTCATCAGCAGGGGCGCTAAGGCCACATCCAGGGCCCCGGCGGCGAAAAGCTCAGCCATCAGGGGCTCATAGAGCTCCGGGTTCATATCGTCGATGTGGGTCTCCAGCACCAGGACCTCCTCCCGCATGCCCGGCAGATGATGGAGGGGCTCCCCCACCAGGAGGCGCACCAGGTTGGGGTGGCCGGGGAGATCCCGGGCCCCGGCGCCATAGCCCACCGCGGTGAGCCTGAGGGGCGGACAGAGGGCGTCCTCCGCCTCCAGGGCCCGGAGGATGACCGCGCCGGTGGGGGTCACCAGTTCCCCGGGAAGCTCCGTGCCATACACGGGAAGGCCCTGAAGCAGCTCCAGGGTGGCCGGGGCCGGATTGGGCAGGGTGCCGTGGGCGCTGGCAATCAGTCCCCGGCCGAAGGGGAGGGGGCTGACAAAGACCCGGCGGATGCCCAGATATTCCACCCCGAAGGCCACCCCCACAATGTCCAGGATGGTGTCCGCGGCGCCCAGCTCATGGAAATGCACCTCCTCCAGGGGCACGCCGTGGCGCCGGGCTTCGGCCTCCCCCAGCAGGCGGAACATGCGCAGGCTGAGCTCCCGGGTGCGGGGGGGCAGATCGGCCTCCTCCAGGAGGGCGACGATCTCCCGGTAGCGCCGCTCGGGCTGGGGACCCACCCGGAAATCCACTTTGGTGCCGGTGAGATGCTGGCGGCTGACCCGGTGGACCTCCAGGGCGAAGCCGGGCAGGCCCAGGCCCGCCAGCACCCGGGAGAGCTCCGCCTGGGGCAGCCCCGCCTCCAGGAGGGCCCCCAGGGCCATATCGCCGCTGAGGCCGGAGAAGCAGTCGAAGTAGGCCCAGCGGTCAGGAGGACTGAGGGAGCACAAGCTCCACCTCCCTCACGGCCCGGGGCTCGGCCCGGCGGACGATGAAACGCAGGCCGCCCCACTCCACCACCTGGCCGGCCCGGGGCAGATCCCCCGATTGGGCGATGAGGAACCCCGCCAGGGTTTCATAGTCGCCCAGGGGCAGGTTCAGGTTCAGGGTCTCGTTCAAGGCGCTGATCTCCATACGGGCGTCGATGAGGTAGCGGTTCTCCGCCACCCGGGTGAGGGGGCTGGCCTCCTGATCGAATTCGTCGGCGATCTCCCCCACAATCTCCTCCAGCAGATCCTCCAGGGTGACGATGCCCACGGCGCCGCCGTATTCATCCACCACCACCGCCAGGTGAATACCCCGGCGCTGCATCTCCGTCAAGAGGCCGTCGATCTTTTTGATCTCCGGGACATAGGGCACCGGCCGGATGAGGGGCCTGATGGGCCGCTCCGAGGGGGACTCCCCCAGCAGGTCGAAGCCGTGCAGCACCCCGATGAGGTTATCGATGCGCCGATGGTACACCGGCAGCCGGGAAAAGGGGGAGGTGCGGAATTCCTCCAGGGCCTGGGCGAGGGTGAGGGTGTCGGGGATGGCCGCCACCTTCACCAAGGGCACCATGACCTCCCGGGCCCGGCGCTGGCTGAACCGCAGGATGCGGTGGATGATCCGCCGCTCGCCGCGCTCCAGGTCCACCTCCGGTCCGCTGGTGGCCACCACCAGGCGCAGATCCTCCCGGGTGATGAAGGGGAGCCCGGTCCGCCGCTTGGCGCCCAGAAGGCGCAGGACAAGCCGGCTGGCCCCGGCAAAGACCAGCGTCAGGGGCGCCAGGAGCCAGGAGGCGGCCCACAGGGGGACCCCCACCCGTTGGGCCAGCCGGTTGGGGTGCTGCCGGGCAATGGATTTGGGGGTGATCTCCGCCAGCAGCAGAATGAGGGGCGGCAGGGCCACCGCGGCCACCAGCTCACCTGTGGGCCCCAGCCAGGTAAGCAGCAGGGCGGTCACCAGGACGGCGTTGCAGATCTCCGCCAGGTTGGCCCCCAGAAGGCAGGTGGCCACCAGACGTTCCGGCTGCTTCAGCAGTTTCAGGGCCAGGGCCGCACCCCGCCGGCCCTCCTGGGACCAGCGCTGCAGCCGCCGGGGGTTGGCCGAGATGAGGGCGATCTCCGCCAGGGCGAAGAAGGCCTCCGTCACAAGCAGGGGCAGGAAGATGAGGGCGACCGCCAGAATCATGCCGACTCCCGGATGGCCTCCACCTCCAGGAGGCGGGTGCCCTTCATTTTCACCACCCGGAAGGTGAGATCCTGAATGCGCACCCGGTCCCCCTCCCGGGGCAGCTCGCCGAAGTGGTGCAGGACCAGACCGCCGAGGGTATCAAACTCCGCGGTGGGAAAGTCGGTGCCCAGGGCCTCGTTGGCGTCCTCCACCGCCAAAGAGGCCTTGAGGCGCCAGCGGCCGGGGGCCACCTCCTCAATGGGCTTCTCCTCCTCCACAAATTCCTGGGCGATCTCGCCGCAGAGCTCCTCCAGCAGGTCCTCCACCGTCACCAGGCCCATGAGGGTGCCGTATTCGTCCACCACCAGGGCCAGGCGCAGGTGGCGGCTCTGGAGCTCGGTGAGCAGGTCATAGGCCCGTTTGCTCTCCGGCACATAATAGGGCGGCCGCAGCCATTGGCGAATCAGCCCCGGGCCCGCCAGCTTCCGGACCTCGGCCAGCAGCAGGTCCTTGGCGTGAAGAATCCCCAGGACATTGCCGGGCTGGCCCTCGTAAATGGGCACCCGGGAGAAGCGGGAGCGCTTCACCTCCTGGATGAGCCGGGGCAGGGGCAGGTCCACCGGCAGGCAGAAGATGTCCGGGCGGGGCACCATGATCTGGCTCACCCGCACCTCCCCCAGGCGCAGCAGGTTGTGGATGAGATCCCGTTCCAGGGCGGCAATGCCCCCCAGTTCATGGCTCTCCTCCACCAGGTGGGCGAAATCCTCCTGGCGCAGGGCCGGCACCTGCAGCTCGTCCCGGAACCCCAGGGTGACGAGGAGACCCCGGCTGACCTGCAGGAGCAGGAAGCGCAGCGGGGCCAGCAGCCGCATGGCCAGCTGCACTCCTGGGGCCACCAGGGGCGCCAGCCGCTGGGGGTAGGTGAAGGCCAGGGATTTGGGGAGGATCTCCCCCAGAAACAGGAGCAGGGGCGAGAGGACCGCCAACGCCACCCACTTGCCCTGGGAGCCCCAGAGGCTGAGGGCCAGGGAGGTGGCCACGATGGAGGCCAGGATGGTGACGATCTCCACCCCCACCACCAGGGTGATGAGCAAAAGCTGGGACTGGCCCAGAAGCTCCTCCACCATTGCCCCCCGGCGGGGCCGCTTTTCCTTCAGGCGCAGGCGGTCCAGGGGGGTCAAGGCGAAGAGGGAGGTCTCGGCCAGGGAAAAGAAGCTGTAGAGGGCCAGCAGGCCCCCCAAAGCGAGCCAGCGCCAGAGATGCGGCGGCAAGGTCAGGCTATCCACGGGATGTGTGCCTGAGAGGCAGAGGTATCCGAAGACAAAGATTCATCTCCCCGGTCACCCCCTCCCGCCACCGGGGAGGCGGCCCGGGACCCCGCGACCGTGCCTGTCCCCGGTCCGCCGCCACTCTGGGGCGGGGACCGGAGGCAGGGAGGGGCAGCCCCCCTGGGCCCCTTCCCCGGAGGCCGGGAAAAACCGGGGCTTCCGGGGCGGCCCGCCCCAGGACACCCGCCTGGCTCCCCGGGAGAGGGCCGCCCTGGCCTTCTCCCGGGGCCGGCGGCGCTTCAGGTCAGGGCCGGAGGCGTCGGCCGGGACAGCCGCCGCCGGGAGGCCTTGGGCCGGGAGGGCTCCTGGAAGGGTGACCGCACCAGGGCCTCCTGAAGCACCTCGTCCATATCGGTCACCAGGACGAACTTGAGCCGCCGCCGGACATAGGCGGGGATCTCCATCAGATCCTTCTTGTTGGCCTCCGGGATGATGACCTTTTTCATGTGGGCCCGCAAGGCCGCGATGGCCTTTTCTTTCAGGCCGCCGATGGGCAGCACCTTGCCCCTGAGGGTGATCTCCCCGGTCATGGCCACATCCCGTCGCACCGGCACCCCGGTGAGGGCGGAGATGAGGGCGGTGGCCATGGTGATGCCGGCGGAGGGGCCGTCCTTGGGGGTGGCCCCGGCCGGCACGTGCAGGTGGATGTCCAGCTTCTCATAAAAATCCGGCTCCAGCCCCAGCCGGTCGGCCCGGGAGCGGGCGTAGCTCAGGGCGGCCTGGGCCGACTCCCGCATCACCTCCCCCAGCTGGCCGGTGAGGAGGAGTTGGCCCTTGCCCCGGAGCAGAGAGGCCTCCACCGCCAGGATCTCGCCCCCCACCTGGGTCCAGGCCAGCCCGGTGGCCACGCCCACTTCGTCCCGGTCCAGCTCCTTCTCGGGCAGGTAGCGGGGCGGCCCCAGGTATTTGTGCAGGTTGGCCCGGGTGATGGTGAAGGGGCCCGTCTCTCCTTCGGCGATGCGCCGGGCGATCTTGCGGCACAGGGCCCCGATCTCCCGCTCCAGGTTCCTGAGGCCCGCCTCCTGGGTGTAATGGACGATGATCTCCCGCAGGACCTCCTGGGACAGGTGCAGGTCCCCGGGCCGCAGGCCGTTTTCCTTGATCTGCCGGGGCAACAGATACCCCTGGGCGATCTTCAGCTTCTCCTCCTCGGTGTAGCCCGGCAGGCGGATGATCTCCATGCGGTCCTTCAGGGCCGAGGGGATGGGGTCCACCAGGTTGGCGGTGGTGATGAACATCACCTTGGAGAGGTCGAAGGGCAGATTGAGGTAGTGGTCGCTGAAGGAGTGGTTCTGCTCCGGATCCAGCACCTCCAGCAAGGCCGCGGCCGGATCCCCCCGGAAATCCATGCCGATCTTGTCCACTTCGTCCAGGATGAAGACGGGGTTGTTGGAGCCGGCGTTTTTGAGCCCCTGAATGATGCGGCCGGGCAGGGCGCCGATGTAGGTGCGCCGGTGGCCCCGGATCTCCGCTTCATCCCGCATGCCTCCCAGGGAGATGCGGGTGAACTTGCGCCCCATGGCCCGGGCGATGGACTGGCCGAGGGAGGTCTTCCCCACCCCCGGCGGCCCCACCAGGCAGAGGATGGGCCCCTTCATCTTCTTGTTGAGCTTGCGGACGCTCAGGTACTCCAGGATGCGCTCCTTCACCTTCTCCAGGTTGTAGTGGTCGGCATCCAGGATGGCCTTGGCCTCCTTCAGATCCAGCTTGTCCCGGGTGCTTTTGCTCCAGGGGAGCTCCACCAGCCAGTCCAGGTAGGTGCGCACCATGGAGGCCTCGGCCGCATCCGGGTGCATCTGCTCCAGGCGGTTGAGCTGCTTTAAGGCCTCATCCTCGGCGTACTTGGGCATGCGGGCCCGGGCGATCTTTTCCCGGTATTCCTCCAGCTCCTTGCTGATTTCGTCGGTGTCGCCCAGCTCCTTTTTGATGGCCCGCATCTGTTCCCGGAGGAAGTACTCCCGCTGGGTGCGGTCCATCTCCTCCCGGGCCTGGGATTGGATCTTGGCCTGGATGGAGGAGACCTCCAGCTCCTTGCGCAGAAAATCATTGACGATGATGAGGCGGCGGATGGGGTCCAGCTCCTCCAGGACCGCCTGGGCCTCCTCGATCTTCAGGCGCAGATTGGCGGCCACCAGGTCCGCCAGATGGCCGGGGTCATCAATGGAATCCAGGATGGAGAGCAGGTCCGGGGAGAGCACCCCCTTGAGGGTGAGGATCTTTTCTGACATCTCCCGGGCGTTGCGCATCAGGGCCTCGGCCTCGGGGGAGATCTCCTCCAGGGGGGTCTCCGGCACCACCTCCAGGGCCACCCGGAAGTAGGGGCGCTCCTTCAGGTACTGGCGGATGCGGGCCTTGGTCCGGCCCTGCACCAGGATCTTCAGACGCCCGTCGGGGAGCTTGAGCATCCGGAGGATGAGGCTCACGGTGCCCATCTCATAGATGTCTTCGGGGCTGGGATTTTCAATGGCCTGGTCTTTTTGGGTGGCCAACAGAAGCAACCGGTCTTCCGCCAGGGCGGCCTCGATGGCGGCCACCGAGGATTCCCGCCCCACGAACAGGGGCAGCACCATGTTGGGGAAGACCACCACATCCCGCACCGCCAGCAGGGGCAGGGTGTCGGGGATGATCAGGTCGCTCGGGTCGTCGTCCTTATGGGGAGTCATTGATACTCCTTAGAGTGACGCCGGGAAACGGGTCCGGGATCGGGGCCGGCCGGCGCGTCCATCTGTCTCAGGATAGGTGCCTGACACTAGTCAGCTAAAATGTATAGTAATATCAATGTGCGGCCCTGGCAAGCGCGTCCGGCGGGACCGCTTCCTGTGCGCCGCCGGGGGCCACCGGTGCGGTGGGCGTCCGGTGCGGAAAAGCTTTTTGCCATCCGGAAAAAAATAAGATAATCTTAAAGTCTTTTTAACTTCCTCAGATTCGGGGGTGAAGCCGTTATGAGGGGGAGATCGGCGGTGGTGCCAGCGCCGCCCGTAGCCCGGGATCCTTTCCTGGTGGAGGTGGAGGCCGGTCTGGCGCGGGCCGTGGCGGCCCTATTGGCCCTCCAGCATGATGAGGGCTACTGGTGGGCCGAACTGGAATCCAATGTCACCATCACGGCGGAATACCTGATGCTGCATCGCCTGCTGGGTCTGGGCGAGGACAAGTTTCCGGGGATGGTGGCGGATCTCCTGTCCCGGCAGTTGCCCAACGGCGCCTGGTCCCTGTGGTACGGCGACGGGGGGGAGCTCAGCACCACGGTGGAGGCCTACTTCGCCCTGAAGCTGGCGGGCCTGCCGGCCGGTGACCCCCGTCTGGCCAAAGCCCGGGAGTTCATCCTCTCCCGGGGCGGCGCCCTGAAGACCCGGGTCTTCACCCGCATCTTTCTGGCCCTCTTCGGCCAGGTGAGCTGGGAGGGCATCCCCTTGCTGCCGGTGGAATTCGTGCTCCTGCCGGTGTGGTCCGGGCTGAGCATCTATGAGTTCTCCAGCTGGACCCGGGCCACCATCGTGCCCCTGAGCGTGGTCATGGCCTACCGGCCGGTGCAGCCGGTGCCCCCGGAGCAGGGGGTGGCGGAGCTGTTCCTGAGCCCCGAGGAGCCCTTCCGGCGCCACCGGGTGAACTGGCTCCCCGGCGGCTCCCTGCTGGAAAACTTCTTCGTGCTGGTGGACCGGCTCCTCAAGCTCTATTACCGTCTGCCCCCCCATGCCCTCCGGGAGCTGGCCCTGCGGCGGGCGGAGGAGTGGATCCTCACCCACCAGGAGGAGACCGGGGACTGGGCGGGCATCCAGCCGGCCATGGTGAACTCCCTGTTGGCTCTGAAATGCCGGGGCTATGATCTCCGGCACGAGCGCATGCAGAAGGGCCTGGCGGCCCTGGAGCGCTTCGAGCTCCGGGACGGGGAGCGTCTGTGGCTGCAGTCCTGCATCTCCCCGGTCTGGGACACCGCCCTGGCCCTGAGGGCCCTGGCCGCGGCGGGACTCCCCCGGGAGCATCCGGCCCTGGTCAAGGCCAGCCGCTGGCTCCTCAGCCAGCAGATCCGCCGGCCCGGCGACTGGGCGGTGAAGTGTCCCGGGGTGGAGCCCGGAGGCTGGGCCTTTGAGTTCGTCAACCACTGGTACCCGGATGTGGACGACAGCTCCATGGTGCTGGTGGCCTTGAAGGAGACCCTGGCCGACCCGGAGGCGCACCGGGAGGCCCTCACCCGGGGCATCAACTGGTGTCTGGGCCTGCAGTGCACCAACGGCGGCTTTGCCTCCTTTGACAAGGACAACACCAAGGAGTGGCTCAATCTCATTCCCTTTGCCGACCTCAAGGCCCTGGTGGATCCCCCCACCGAGGACATCACCGCCCGGGTGCTGGAGATGCTGGGGGTATACGGCTACCCCAAGGAGCACCCGGCGGCGGTGCGGGCCCTGGCTTTTCTGAAGCGCACCCAGCAACCGGAGGGCTGCTGGTGGGGCCGCTGGGGGGTGAACTATATCTACGGCACCTGGTCGGTGCTGGCCGGGCTGGCGGCCATCGGCGAGGATATGCGCCAGCCCTACGTGCAGCGGGCGGTGGCCTGGCTCAAGAGCGTCCAGAACCCCGATGGCGGTTGGGGGGAATGCTGTGAATGTTACCGGGACCGGGAGATGATGGGCGTGGGGGTGAGCAGCCCCTCCCAGACCGCCTGGGCCCTGCTGGGGCTTTTGGCGGCGGGCGAGGTGCACTCCCCGGAGGTGCGGGCCGGCATCGCCTATCTCCTCAAAAACCAGCGTCCCGATGGCCGCTGGAACGAAGAGCATTTCACCGGCACCGGCTTCCCGTCCCATTTCATGATCCGCTACCATCTCTACCGGGACGTCTTCCCCACCATGGCCCTGGGGCGCTATCTGCAGGAGAGCGGCCGGGAAGAGTGAGACTGCCGGCGTGGAACCACAGGGGGAACTCCCGGATAATTTCTGAGAGAGTGCGTGCCAAGCCATGAAGACGCTGGTGACCGGCGGCACCGGCTTTGTGGGCCGGGCGGTGGTGGTGGAGCTCCTGGCCCGGGGCCGGGAGGTGCGGGTCCTGGTCCGGCAGCGGGGACATCCGGCCCTGGCGGGCCTGCCGGTGGAGGAGGTGGTGGGGGATCTCCGGGACCCTGCCTCCCTCACCGCGGCCCTCAGGGGGGTGCGGCGGGTTTTCCATGTGGCCGCGGACTACCGCCTCTGGGTGCCGGACCCTGAGAACATGTACGCCACCAACGTCCAGGGTACGGCCAACCTCCTCCAGGCGGCAGCAGAGGCCGGGGTGGAGCGCCTGGTCTATACCAGCACCGTGGGTACCCTGGGCAATCCCGGGGACGGCCGCCCCGGCACCGAGGACACCCCCGTCTCCCTGGCGGAGATGGTGGGCCACTACAAGCGCTCCAAGTTCCTGGCGGAGGAGAAGGTACTGGCCTTTTCCGCCCACGGCTTCCCGGTGGTCCTGGTGCACCCCAGTGCGCCGGTGGGCCCCTGGGACTGGCGCCCCACCCCCACCGGCCAGATGATCGTGGACTTCCTGAAAGGGCGCTGCCCGGCCTATCTGGAGACCGGGCTCAATCTGGTGCATGTCCGGGATGTGGCCCAGGGGCATCTCCTGGCCGAGGAAAAGGGGCGGCTGGGGGAGAAATACATCCTGGGCTGCCAAAACCTGCGGCTGTCGGAGATCTTTGGGCTGCTCAGCCACCTGAGCGGGGTGCCGGCCCCCCGCTGCCGCCTCCCCTACACCCCGGTGCTCCTCATGTCCTATGTCAACGAATTCTGGGCCACCCATATCAGCCAAAGGCCGCCCCGCATGCCCCTGGCCGCGGTTAAGATGGCCAGAAAATACATGTTTTTTGACAGCAGCAAGGCGGTGCGGGAGCTGGGGCTGCCCCAGACCCCGGTCTCCCAGGCCCTGGCCGAGGCGGTGGCCTGGTTCCGGGAACGGGGCTATGTCTGACGGGGCGGCGACGAGCGGGCAGGCGCCGGTTCGCCGGCGGGCTGCCGCTTTAAGGACTGCGGCCTAACGTCCAGTGGCCTCTTGCCCTTTCCCCCTTGCAAAATGCCGCATCCTGGGCAATCATTTGGTTACTTCGGGTAAAGAGAGCCGGAGAGCGGCCCCGCCCTCCCCCCTGCGCCCCTCCTCAGCCTGGCAGGGGTGGGGAGAGGCTCTGGGCGAGGGGCAGGGGTCGGCAATCCCGGCCTCTTCCATCCGGGCCAGGTGAATAACATGCCCCGGGACACCTACGGCGCGGCCCGGTCCCAAGGAGGTGGCGGGTGCGTTTCCCCTTGAGTCTCAGTCTGGAGCTGACCCGGTACTTGCTGGGCAAACGGCTGGCCGGGGAGGAGAAGTTCCCCCTGGTGCTGATGCTGGAGCCCACCCTGCAGTGCAATCTGGCCTGCCAGGGCTGCGGCCGCATCCAGGAATACCGGGAGACCCTCTCCCGGGCCCTCAGCCTGGAGGAGTGCCTGGGTGCGGTGGAGGAGTGCGGGGCGCCGGTGGTGACGGTGACCGGAGGCGAGCCCCTGCTGTATCCCCCTATCTTTGAACTCCTGGAGGAGCTGGTGCAGCGCAAAAAGCACATCTATCTCTGCACCAACGCCATCCTGCTGGAGAAGTCCCTGCCCCGCCTGCCCCGCTCCCCCCGGCTCACCTTGAGCGTGCACGTGGACGGGCTGGCCCCCACCCACGACCGCCTCCTGGGCCGGCCGGGCCTCTTTGAGATTGCCCTGAGAGCCATCAAGGCGGCCAAGGCGGAAGGGATCCGGGTCTGCACCAACACCACCATCTACAAAGAGACGGACATCGGGGAAATCCAGGAGCTCTTCGGGCTCCTCACCGAGATCGGGGTGGACGGCATCCTGGTCTCCCCCGCCTTCAGCTTCGCGGGCGTCTCCCCGGAGCTCTTCCTCTCCCGGGAGGAGATCCGGGAAAAGTTCACCCGCCTCACCTTAAACGGCCGGCCGGTGCGCTATTTCAGCACGCCCCTGTACTTGAGTTTTCTCCGGGGCGAGCGGCAGTACGACTGCACCCCCTGGGCCAACCCCACCCGCAACCCCTCGGGCTGGCGCTCACCGTGCTACCAGATCCTGGACGCCCACTACCCCACCTTTCGGGAGCTCATGGAGCAGACCCCCTGGGAGAAATACGGCCCCGGGCGGGATCCCCGCTGCGGCCAGTGCATGATGCATTCCGGCTTTGAGCCCAGCGTCGTGCGCCGGATGGGCCTGAAGGACATGTGGCGCATGCTGCGCTGGAATTTCTCCTGAGGGAGCCGGGGGCCAGGGGTGGGCGAAGGCCCCCGGGCCTCCTTGGGGCTATTCCCGGGAGTGCGGGTCCGCCTGACGCTGCCGCTGCTCCTCACCGGGGTGGCCGTGGCCTACGGCCTGTCTGTGGCTGCCCTGCCTCTCAGCCGCGCCGAGGCCCTCTATGCCCTCATCCCCCGGGAGATGCTGGCCTCGGGGGACTGGCTCACTCCCACCCTCCAGGGGGTGCCGTATCTCGACAAGCCGCCTCTTCTCTATTGGCTGAACGGCGCCCTCTTTGCCTGGCTGGGCCTCCGGGAGGAGACGCTGAGGCTTCTGAACCTCCTGGTGGCCCTGGGGGAGGTCTGGCTCACCTGGCGCCTGGGGAGGGAGCTCCTCCCGGCACGGGCGGCCCGGTGGGGCGCCGGGGTTCTGGCCGCCAGCCTGGGGTTTTATGTCCTGCATCTGCAACTGCTTCCCGATCACCTCATCACCTTCTTCCTCCTGGGGGCGCTGTTTTTCTGGCTCCACTGGCTTGCCGGGCCCTCCCGGCTGATGGCGGCGGGCTTTTTTCTCTGTCTGGCCGGGGGCTTGATGAGCAAGGGAGGCATCGGCCTCCTCTTTCCGGTGGCCATCGTGGGGCTCACTGCGCCGGCGGCCGGCCGCCGGGAGGGCCTCCGGCTGCTTTTGTCCCCCTGGGGCTGGCTTCTGGCTGCCCTGCCCCTGGCGGTCTGGCTGCTTCTCCTGGAGGGCCGCCATCCCGGGGCGGCCTGGCACCTGCTGGTCAATGAGCAGATCCTGCGCTTTCTGGGGGCCCGGGAGCCCCTGGATCTCCAGGGTTTTTCGCTTCCGGGGTTCTGGCTGCTCACCGGCCTGTGGCTGCTGCCCTGGACCCCTCTCCTGCCGGCCGCCCTGGTCCAGGGGTGGAGGGCGGCTGCGGATTCCGGCCCGCCGAAGCTTTCGGGATGCCTGCTGTTGCTCTGGCCGGCGGTGATCCTCGGGTTTTACTCCCTCTCCGGCTGCCGGGTGGAATATTACCCGCTGCCGGCGCTTCCAGGCCTGGCCCTGCTGGTGGGCTGGCGTCTGGACCGGGGGCTGGCCCTCCCCCGGGATCGTGCCTTGGTCATGACGCTTCTGGTCCTGGCCGGTCTGGCCGTCCTGTCCGGTGTGGCCCTGCCCGCCCTGGAGGCCATGCTGGCCGCCAACCGCCGGGAATTCGCCGGCCTCGCCGCCGCTCTGGGACCGCTGGTGCCCGGGGCCACGCTGACCATGGCGGGGTTGGCTGTCGGGGGAGCCTGGGCGGGGTGCCGCCGGCCTCACGCCGCAGCCCTCTGCCTGGGGGCGGTGGCCCTCCTCCTGACCGCGGTCTCTTTTCAGGCCCTGCGGTCCCTGGCCCCGCTCCTGGGCGACCAGCTGCCGGGAACCTGGCTGAAAAACCAGGCCCGCCCTGAGGAGCTGGTGATCATGGACACGGTGGAAGAGTATGAATACGCCGCCTCCCTGGCCTGGTACGCCGGGTGCCGGGTGAGCATCGTGGTCCGGGACGGGTTGCCCCGCTACCCCCGGCCGGTACCCTCCGCAGCCGACCACCTGTTGAGCCCGGAGCAGCTGCAGCGCCTGTGGGAGGGCCCCGGGCGGGTCTGGGTCCTGGTGGATGCCGCGGCCGTCCCCCGGGAGCCCTGGCGGAGGGCCCGCCCCGCGGCCGTCTTTCCCGGCCGCCGCCTGTTCGTCAACCGGGCGCCCCTCCCCGGGTTACCGGAGAAGGTTGCCGCGGAAGGGGAAAAAGACTATCATCTAGGCAATTTTCCGGGGCCGGAGCGCCCCACGGGAAATCAGCCGGCGCCCCTCCCGTGAAGCGCGGCCGAGGCGGCAGCCGGCCTCAGGATGAACCCGGTCCATGATCCCCCTGCGCGATAACATCCCTTCCCGTCAACCGCCCGTCATCACCTATCTGCTCATCGGGGCGAACATCCTGTTTTTTCTCTTTGAGCTCACCCTCCCCCGGGGGGACCTGGAGCGCCTCATCTTCACCTATGGTTTCATCCCGGGGCGCTTTGTGGCTCAGTTAGGGGAGGCGCCCGTGATCGCGCTCATCACCCCGGTGTTCACCTCCATGTTCCTGCACGGCGGCTGGCTCCACCTCATCAGCAATGTCTGGACCCTGTTCATCTTCGGCGACAACGTGGAGGACACCCTGGGGCATGGACGCTATCTCTTCTTCTACCTGGCCTGCGGGGTGGTGGCGGCCTTGGCCCAGATGGCCTCCGGCCCCTGGTCGCCGGTGCCCATGATCGGCGCCAGCGGGGCCATCGGCGGGGTGATGGGGGCCTATTTCGCCCTCTTTCCCTTTGCCCGCATCCTCACCCTGGTGCCTTTCTTTCTCTTTCTCATCATCGAGGTGCCGGCCTACATCTTTCTCGGAGTCTGGTTTGTGATGCAGTTCTTCTCGGGCACCCTGGCCATCCTGGGGCCCGGGGTCCAGGGGGGCGTGGCCTTCTGGGCTCACGTGGGGGGCTTTGCCGCCGGCTACGGCTTCATCCGCTTCCTGGCTGGGCGGCGTTCCCCGCCGCCACTGCTTCGGCGCGGCTGGTGAGGCGCTTTGGGATAACACGGAGGCAGATGGTGCTCTGGCATCTAGGTGCGCATGCGGTTCTGATAGCGATGATGCTCTTGACCCCCCTGGGGGGCGGAGCGCAGGAGTCCCAACCCAGCCTGGGGGAGGTGAAATTCCGGCAGGGGGAGGCCGCCCTGAAGGAGCAGCGCTTTGAGGTCGCCCGCCGCCATTTCCAGAAGGCCCTGCAAGCGGAGCCGGACTTTGCCGCCGCCTATCATGGCCTGGGTCTGGCCTGGGCGGGACTCAGGGACTACCGGGAAGCCGCCGCCGCCTTTCAACAGGCGGTGCGGCTGTCCCCCGCCTGGGGGCAGGCCTTTCTCTCCCTGGGCTTGGCCCACTACAAGCTGGGGGAGTGGCGGGCCGCCCAGGAGGCCCTGGAGAAGGCCCGGTCCCTGGAGCCGGATAACCCCGAGGCCGTCTATTACCTCGGCCTGGTGCAGGGGCGGCAGGGCCGGCATGCGGAGGCCCGGGAGGCCTTTGAGCAGGCTCTGAGCCTCAAGCCGGATTTTGCCCCGGCCCAGAAGAACCTGGGTCTGGCCCTCCTGAAGCTGAAACGCTTCCCGGAGGCCGCCGAGGCCTTCCGCAAGGCGGTGCGCCTCAACCCCAGGGATGCGGAGGCCCGCCTGGGCCTGTGGGCTTCCTATGTGCGCAGCGGCGAGAAGGACAAGGCCGCCCGGGAATTCCAGACCCTGAAACTCCTGGACCCGGAGTTGGCTGAACAGTGGCAGGAGGCGGTGCCGGAGTGACGGAGGGCATCTCACGGCCGGCGGGGCAGCCGGGAGGGGAGGCCATGTCCGCCCTCCTGGAAGGGCTGCGGCATAACTGCCACCTGGCCAGCAGCACCCAGGCGGGGTATTATTCCCTGTGCGGGCTGCTCCTGCGACTGCGGGCCCTGTACAAATGGGAACAGGGGCTGCCGCCCTGGCGGGAGCCGGAGCCCGAGGCCGTGCTGGATTGGGTGGCGGGGGTGGAGAGCGCCTGGGAGGCCCTGGAGGACGCCTCCCTGACCGACCTTCAGGTGGAAGACGCCACCTTCGCCCCCTTTCAGGTGGAGGAGCTCAATGCCCGCCTGCGGCCCTGGGGTCTGGCCTACGGCGCCGGCTATACCCGGGGTCTGGCCCCCACCTTTTTCCTGGGGGAGCTTGTGGAAGTCCGCCGGGACAACGGCCTCACCATTTTGATCCTGGGGGAGGAGCGGGCCCGGGATCTGGACGGCACCCCGGCCCTGCGGCAGGGATCCCTCATCTATGCCCGGCGCCAGGCTTTGGAGTATTATCTCTGGGACCGGCTGGCCGACCCGGTCCAGCAGGGGGATGCCCGGGTGGAGGCGGCGCTGGCGGCCTTCGGGATGAGTCTCAAGGGCCTTCTGGCCGACCCCGAGGCCCATCGGCAGGGCTTCCGGGAACTGGCCGCCCTGGAGCTGGAGACCTACATCCGCCATGAAATCGGGGAAGCCCGGGAGGCCGCGCTTACGGAGATCTTTCCCCGGCTCCTGGAGCTCTTCCCCCAGACCCGGATCGAGCTCTGGCTGCGGGCCCTGAAGGATGCCCTGGCGGATGTCAGCGATGCCGGTCGGCTGGCCTATATCATCGCAGGGCGGCTCTTTCCGGCGGTGGCCTTGTTTTTTGCCTTTCAGCCGGGGCTCTACCCCCTGCTGCTCCCGGAGTTGGCCCCGGCCTACTGCCGGGTGACCCAGGGGGAGTGGGGGGCCCTGGAGGAGGCCCGGCAGGCGGCCCTGCGGCGTCTGTCCCGGGTGGCCGACCAGGTGCGGGACCTCACCCTGGCCCTGGCGGACTCCCCGGCCCTCCTGGGACAGGAGCTGGCCCGGCGGTTTCTGGCGCCTCTGGGGTTGTAAACGGGAGCGGCGGGCTGGCTGCCGGCGGCCCCTGGGAGGAAAAAGGGATGGCCATCCGGGCAGATCTTCCCTCCTCGCCCTGCAGGCGCGCGGGGAGACGGAGCGGGGCAGTGGGGCTCGGCCTCCTGGCCCTGTTCAGCCTGGCGCTGCCGGCCGCGGCGCTCACTCCCACCCCGGAGCAGGTGCGCCGGGCGGAGGAGCGGAGGTTTATGGAGCTGGACCGGAACCGGGACGGCCGGGTGAGCCGGCAGGAGTACCTCGGTTTCTTTAACGCCGTCAGCGGCACCCGGCGGCAATATTTCGAATTTGAGTTCCGCAAATACGACCGCAACCGGGACGGTTACCTCACCCGGGAGGAGCTCAAGGGCCCGGTGCGGCCGGAGGAGGAGTTCCGGGCGATGGATGCCGACGGGGACGGCCGCCTGAGCCCGAAGGAGTTCCTCTTCGGCGGGCGGGCGTTTTCCCGGATGGACCTGAACCGGGACAATTTCCTCAGCCTGCCGGAATATCTTCAGGGCTATCGGAACCGACGTCCATGAGGGGCAGCCGGACGGCCAAGACGTCGGGGTGGCAAGGGCGACTCAAAAAGGGGTAAGGGCCGCCCGGGCCGTGTCACTCAGTTTTCCTTGACCCCTGACCGGCCGGGGAGGGCAGGGAAGGGGGGAACAGATTGCCGGCAGCCCTGCTAAAGCAGGCCGGTGAGAAACATCCCTGAGGTCTGGCGGGATGAGGCCGGCCGATTTTGGCGGTTTGGCGAAGCCCCATTTCATTTATGGGGGTGGGGAGGGGGGCAGGGGTCCGAGACCCTTGGCCCCCTCCCCCGAGGGCAGAAGGCCGCTCCCAGCCCTTTCCGCCGCGGTCCAAAACCTGCCCCTTTCTCCCTTAGCTGGCATGGAGGCTGAAGGGGAAGGGCAGGGGATAGGTCCGGCGTCGTCCCCGGACATGTTTTCCAACCCTTTGGGTGGCTTTGGGCCATGGAGACGAAGATTTCCCGGGTGATTCTCTGCCCCTGCCCGGACCTGCCGGCGGAGGTGACCGCCCTGGCAAGACGCCTGGAAAACCTGGGCGTCCCCGTGTACCTCGCCCCGGCCCTATGCACGCCCGGGGGGCTGGAAGAGCTGGACGCCCTGGCGGCGGCCGGGGAAGTGCTCATTGCCGCCTGCGGACCCACACGGCTGGGCGCCTTGTGGGACCCCCGGGCGGCAGCGGTCCCCCCGGTGGTGGATCTCCTCACCGCCGCAGACCTGGAGGAAGCCGCCGCCCGGGTGGCCGCGGCGCTGGCCCGGGCCCCCGCTCCGGCCCCCAAGGTCCTACCCCGCTCCCGGGAGGTCCTGGTCATCGGCGGGGGCATCGCCGGGGTGCAGGCCGCCCTGGACCTGGCGGAGGGCGGGCTTAAGGTCCACCTCTTCGATACCGCCCTGTCCATCGGCGGCACCATGGCCCGGCTGGACAAGACCTTCCCCACCCTGGACTGTGCCATCTGCATCCTGGGGCCCCGGCTGGTGGAGGCCGCTTCCCACCCCCTGATCGAGCTCCTCACCTGGGCGGAGCTGGAGCGGATCACCGGCCGGGCCGGGGATTTCCGGGTGGAGATCACGGAAAAGCCCCGCTTTGTGGATATGAGCCGCTGTGTGGGGTGCGGCGCCTGCAGCTCGGTCTGTCCCGTCATCCTGCCCAGCCGCTGGAATCTGGGGCTCTCCTCCCGCAAGTGCATCCGCATCGTCTTTGCCCAGGCGGTACCTCTCCGGGCCACGCTGGAACGGGAATACTGTATTGACTGCCGCCTGTGCGAGAGGACCTGCGAGCGTCAGGCCATTGACCTGGCCGCCCGGCCCCGGACCCGGCGCCTGCACGTGGGGGCCATCGTGGTGGCCACCGGGGCGGTGCCCTACAGCCCCCGCCTCAAGGGGGAATATCATTACGGTCACGACCGGCGGGTGCTCACCGGTCTGGAATTCGAGCGGCTGGTGTGCGCCACCGGACCCACCGGGGGGGCGTTGGTGGGCCCCGACGGCCGGCCCCTGCGGAGTCTGGCCTTCATCCAGTGTGCCGGCTCCCGGGACCGGCGTTTTCTCCCCTATTGCTCCAGCATCTGCTGTGCCGCCTCCCTGAAGCAGGCCCTCATCGCCCAAGAGCACGACCCCGGGCTAGAGATCACCGTCTTTTTCAATGACCTGCGTCTGGTGAGCAAAGGGGCGGAAGATCTGCTGCGCCGGGCGACGGAGGCGGGCATCCGTCTGGAGCAGGGCCTGCCGGGGGCCATCGAGCCGGACGGGGCCGGGGGGGTGACCGTCGTGACCGCGCCCCTGGTCGGGGGCGGGCCCCGGCGCCTGCGGGTGGATCTGGCCGTCCTGGCGGTGGGCCTGGCTCCGCCCCCCCCGGTGCCGGCGCTGGAGGAACTGACCGGACCCCGGGATCCCTGCGGCTTTTACCAGGCGGCGGACCCGGTGCTGGCTCCGGTGGATGCCCGCACCCCGGGGGTCTTTTTTGCCGGCACCTGCCTGGGACCCCGGGACATCACCGCCAGCGTCTCCCAGGGGAGTGCCGCCGCCGCCCGGGTCTTGACCTTTCTGGGGTCCGCCTCCTGAAACGTGCCGCCCCTGGGGGTGCCTTGACAGCTTACCCGCTGTAATTTAAACTAAATTAGGTGTAAAAGCGGCGGGCGGGCCGGAAGCCCGGAGAAAAACAGGCCCCCGGACCCGGCGCCCCGGAGGTCGGCATGAGCACACCGGAACTTAAGGAAGAAAGGGTCCAGGCGCCGCTTCCCGAGCGGCTGCCTCTGGTGCTGGAGATCCTTCCCGGCCAGGCGGCGGAGGGGCTGGTGGCCATCTTCGAGGCCGGGGACTATGAGCATGCCGACCTGGCGGAGCTCTGCCGGCAGGCCCTGGAACGCCAGGACCTGAGTATCGAGGAGCAGCTGGTGTTGGAGGACATCCGGCGCCAGCTGAAGGGCGGCAAGCTCTTGTGCCGGGGCCGGGAGCTGCCGGGCTCTCCTTTGGCGTGCGCCACTCTGGAGGAGACCGAGGCCGGCGAGCGCTATTTCTATGTGGCCATCCGGGCCATCCGGCCGCAGGAGGGAGGGTAGCATCAGGACCGCCGTCCCGTCCCTTCCGACCCTGTGGGACCCGGGCCCCCAGCTGGTGACGCCGGACGGCTTTCTCTGCCTGCCCCTGCTTCTGGATCCCCAGGTGGCCCGGGATCTCCGGTGCCTGTCCGCCTCTCCTGAGTCAGCGACGCTTCCCTTTTCCCTCCAGACCTCCGAGGCCGGGGAGTATGTTCCTGCCCTGCGTCTGATTTCCCTGGTCACCTCCTATGACCGTTTATGGCCCCGGGAGTATCAGCAGGCCCGGGAGGCGGTCTGCCGGGAGCTGGGGCTGCCGGTGGCGGACGACCCCGTTTTGGAGGGATGGCTGGCCACCCTGGTCTTTGAGGTGCTGCCGCATTTCGTCCGCCTGGGACCCACCCCCGGCCGGACCCGCCCGGGCCCGGACGCGGTCCTCGACTTTCTTGTGCGGCGCCTCCAGATCCCCCCCCCTTATTATGAGCGGGCCCGGCAGGAAGCAGCCCCGGAGGAGCTGGAGGGCCGCCTGGCGATCCTGGAGGCCCAGGCCGCCTCTCTCCCGCCTCCTCCTGCCGGCCGGGTATTCGGGGCGGATCTGGACCGGTGGCTGGAGAAGGCCCTGCGGGCCCTCATCATCAGCAGGGAGCGCCAGCGGGTGGCCCGCCGCCTCGCCCTTAACCGACAACAGGGGGAAAAACCCTGGCTGCGCAGGGCCCTGTTGCGTTATCTGCGCGATCAGGGGGGGATGGAGATCGACGGCTTCGGATTTTTCCCGGATGGCCGCAGTGCCGGGGATTACTGGGTCTATCGGCGCACCGGGGAGTATCTCCTTCAGGACTATTATGGCCGCCTGTATCTCTTCCCGGACTGCCGGGTGGCGGTCTCCACCCGGGAGCGCCTCCGGCCGGTGGTGTGGGAGACCTACAAGCACCCCTTCCTGCGGCGCCATGCCCCCCGGCAGGAGATCTGTCTGCCCCAGGAGTATCAGGTGCCGCTGACCGCGGGGCCCCGGGAGATCATCGCCGCCCTGGAAGCGGGCCTGAACGCCCTCTACTACGGGTACAACCCCCGGCGGCGCAACGGCTACCACAGCCTGGACCGCCACCGCGGGGAGCAGTTGGTGAGTTTTGAAGATTACCGCCTGTCGCCGGAGGATCCCCGGGTCCTCTCCGGCCGGGTGGAGGTGAAGAATCGCTATCTCTGAGATGAAGACGCGGCTGCGTCCGCCCCGGCGGGACCCCGCCCCCTGGTGCGCCAGCGCCTTTGCGGTGGTGGCGGGACTGCTTCAGGAACCCCGGGCCGGGGAGGGGCTGCTGACGCCCCTGGACCCGGAGGAGCTCAGGGTGGAGCGGTTGCTCCCCCGGGGGCTGCCCCGGGCCAAACCCCGGTGGCGGCCGCCCCTTTTCCCCCTGCTGCCCCGGCAGGCTTTTGAACTGACGGAGACCATCCTCGCCCGGTGGGACAACCCCTATCTGGCCTGGGCCCGGGAGGTGGAGGAGCTCCGTCTCTCCCAGCCGTTGTATGCGCGGCGGCCGGATCTCCCCGGGGAGGTGCTGGGCCGGGTGCATTTCGCCACCCTGCTGGCCCGGGAGATCCTCCGGACGGAGGGCGGGGAGGACGAAGAGAGGCAGCGCCTGAGGGTGCGCCTCGAGGCATATGTGGCCCAGGCCCAGGAAAGTCAGGAGCAGAACCCATGATCGATCATCTCGGCGACGCCCGGCGGCGGCGCCTGGAAGCCAAGCTGGCGGATTTCCGGGACCGACAGACCGAAGCCGCCTTGGCGCATATTCTGGAATTCAACCACACCCCGGCCAGCCTCAAGGCCCGGATGGACCGGCATGTCATCGGCCAGGAGCAGGGCAAGAAGGTCCTGGCCACCGCCATCGCCTTCCATTACCGGCGCCTGGCGGCGGCCCTCAAGGAGGCCCGGGCCGCAGGGGTGCTGGACTGGGAAACCGCCCTGAAGCAGACCCGCACCCCCAAGGCCAACATCCTCATCATCGGCCCCACCGGGGTGGGCAAGACCTATTCCGGGGAGATCGTCTCCCAACTGGTGGGGGTGCCCTTCGTGGTGGAGGACCTCACCAAATTCAGTGAAACCGGCTATGTGGGGCAGAACACCCAGGACATCCTGGTGGACCTCCTCATCGCCGCCGGAGGGGACCCCCTGGTGGCCCAGATGGGCATCGTCTATCTGGACGAGCTGGACAAGATCGCCGCGGAGGTCACCACCACCCGGGATGTCTCCGGCAAAGGGGTGCAGAAGGGGCTCCTCCGGTTGGTGGAAGGGGTGACCAACACCATCGAGATGGGGAAAGAGCGCCTCAGCCTCTCCACCAAGCATGTCCTCTTTATTGCCGGCGGGGTCTTTGAGACCCTGGGGAGCATCGTCAAAAAGAGGCTGGCCAGGCAGAAAATCTCCGGGGAATGGCGGGAGCTGGTGAGTGCGGATGATCTGGTGGAATTCGGCATGGAGCGGCAGCTGGTGGCCCGCTTCCCGGTGAAGGTGGTGTTCCACGGGCTCACCACCGGGGACCTGAAGAATATCCTCACCCAGAGCGCGGACAGCCCCCTGCTGGCCTACATCAATGATCTCAAGGCCTGGGATATTGACCTCTCCTTCACGGATGAGGCCCTCACCCTGGTGGCGGAGCGGGCCCGGCAGGAAGGGGCCGGGGCCCGGGGGCTGGTGAGCGTGCTGCACCGCATCCTCTTTGAGGAGATGTTCCGCCTCCCCGGCACCTACACCGGGCCCTTGGTGGTGGATGAAGCCTTTGTGCGGGAGCGCCTGGCATGAAGCTGAGATCCTTGCAGGAGCTGCGGCGGCCGCCGGCCCGGGAGGTGGAGCTGGCCCGCCTGCCCCTTAAGCTCTGCATCCGCCGCCTGGCCCTGGAGAAGGCCTTCGCCTTCAACCGGGCGGTGCGGCGCCTCTTTCAGGAGAGCTTCGAGTGGTACGGCTTCACCCTGGGCCGCCGGGAGGAGCCGGAGATCGTGGTGGACATCGGCCTGCCCCGCAATGATGACAATTTTGCGGAGTTCACCCGGGTGGGGGCCGAGCGCATCGCCGCCTTTCAGGAGGCCCTCCCCGGCCACCTGGTGATCAACGGCTGGGTGCACTCTCACGGCAGCCTGGAATTGCAGACCTTCTCCGTCCTCGACGCGGCCAACCAGGCGGTGGTGCTGGATTACGTCTCCACCCTGGTGAAGCGCCCGGTGGCCAAACGGGAGGTGGTCATCCAGGATGTGGCCCTCCTGACGGAGGAGGAGGAAAAAACCGCCGATCTCTCCCGGGGGAGCGTCACCCTGGTCACCGATGTCCCGGTGAGCCGGGTCCGGCTGTGGGAGACGGTGCTGGGGGGCTTCTGCTATGCCCTGGTGGTAGGGGACGACGGCTGGCACCGGCAGGAGATCCACTATCTCCGGCAGGGCCTTCTCACCGGGCGCCGGGAGGTGAGCCACCGGGAGGTGGAGCTGGAGATTCTCGACTCCGCCCCGGGGGAGCATCTGGAGGAAGCGGCCCTTCTGGAAGAGGTGCGGGAGAAGATCACCCCGCTGCGCTACCGCCTGGAGAAACTGGAGCGGGTGTGAGGGGGAGGATGGGTCCGGGCCGGCGCATTCTCCTCCACCCTGGGTGGAACCGTCCCGGCGCCGGGATCACTTTCCCCCCTCACTTTCCCCCTGCAGGAAAGCTCTCCCTCACCCCACTGACTCCTCAGGCCGGCTTTTTCATCGCCGCGGCCGCCTTTTCGAGGGGGATCACGGCCTCCTGGGAGTCCTGACCATCCATGACCCATATCCGCCTCTCTGAACGGCTGGACCGGCAGCTGCGCATCCCCGGCTGGCGTCAGGAGCTCCTGTCCCAGGCCCGGGTGGGGGTGGTGGGGGAGGCGGATCTCCTCACCGCCCTGGTGGTGGCCGGGGCCGCCGCCCTGGGGCTGAACCGCCTCACGGTGCTGGCCCCGGGGCTGGAACCCCGCCTGCTGGAGGCCGCCCGCCGCCTCAACCCGGATTTCTCCCTGGCCCATCTGGAGGGCTGGTGCACCCACCCGGCCATGGCCCGGATCTTTGCCGGCTGCCAGGTGCTGGTGGACTTAAGCCGCTACGGTCTGGCCACCAAGATCCTGATGGAGGAGGGGCGCCGGACCGGCATGCCGCTGGTGCGGGCCCTGGTGACCGGCCCGGAAAGGGCTCTGGAGGGCCGTTTTCTCACCTGTCTCCCCGGCCGGGAGACTCAGGAGCTGGCCGCGGTGCTGCCCGACTTCAGCTTTCCCCGCCCCGCCCCGGAGGATGCGGCCCTGGCCCTCGTCCTGGCAGGACTGGTCCTGGAGGAGGTGAAAAACCGGCTCATGAGCCGGAGGCCACCGGCGCCACTGGCGGCGCTGCCCGCAGGGCACCCGGCTCCCGGGGCCGAGGGCCCTCTTCTCATCATCGGCGCCGGCGCCCTGGGGAATGTGGTGGCCCTGGGACTGGTGTGGTCGGGCCTGAACCGCCTGGTGGTGATGGATCCGGACACCATCGAGACCACCAACCTGAACCGGCAGATCCTGTTTTATGAGGCGGTGGGGGAGAGAAAGGCCCTGACTTTGGCGAAGCGGCTTCAGGAGCTCTACGGGGCCCGGGCCGAGGGCCGGGTGGAGTCCTTTACGGAGGCCACCGACCTCACCCCCTATGCCGCGGTGTTCGACTGCGTGGACAATTTCGAGACCCGGGTGCTCTTAAGCGAGGCCTGCCGCGCCCAGGGGAAGATCCTGGTGAGCGGCGGCGCCGGGGTGGAGGCCGGCCAGGTGGTGGTCTATCACCCAGCAGAGGGGGGCCCCACACCGGCGGAACTCCTGGGGCTGGAGGCCATTGTGAGCGGCCGGGCCCAGGAGGAAGCCCGGCGCACCCGGGAGGCCTGCGTCTATCAGCCCGACCCCGCGGTGATCATGACCAACCTCATCATCGGGGGCCTCATGGTGCGGGCCGGCCGCCAAGCCCTGGCGGGGCTGCCCACCGCCCCGGTCTTCTATGAACAGGGGCGCCTGGCGGCGTAAGCCGCTCGGGGGACCGCCCGCCGTGCCCTTCCCCAGGGCACGCCACCGGCCGGGGAGCGGGGCGGCCGGATCACCGGGAAGTGGCCCGGCGGCCACCGGCAGGGCGGGATGCCTCCTTGCCTCCTGACTGGGGACGTGCGGGCGGTCCCCTCCCTCGATGCCGCCGGGAACCTCAGGGAAGCTTCCGGGTCGGCGCCGCGCCCTTGCTTCCCGTTCCCAGGCCGGATGATCACCCAGGCGGACCCTCTGATCATGGGGTCGCCGCCACGCCCTCTGCCTCCCGTCACCGGGAGGGATGGCCCCCATCGCGTCGGGACTCCGGGTTTTTATCCCCGCAGACTGCGCAGTTTGTGAATCAGGGCCAGGGTGAGCAGAATCACCGCCGCCCCTTCACACAGCAGCAGGAAACCGTAAAAGCCATAGGTGAGCATCGTTTTCCCCGCCGGGCTTCCCTTCCGGGCCTCTTGGGAGGCTGTTGAAAAACACTCCTCCCCGAAATCTGGTGGGATGAGGCGGCCCGATTATGCCAGTTTGGCGAAGCCAGATCCCATTTATGGGGGTGGGGGAGGGGCAGGAGCCCTGGCCCCCTCCCCCAAATAACCTTTTTCAATGCCTTCTTAGGCCCTTGACCTCCGGCCGGGGCTGAAACCCCAGCCTCCTGGCCCGGCCAAGGTGCATCGCCTGTGCCAGAGCGGGCCCAAGGAAAGAAAAGCCAACCTCCCCCGGCAGGGGCCAGGGAAAAAGATGTGGGAAGACCCAGACTTACGCCTGAAGGGGGCCGATGGCGGGCTGAAAGTCTAGACTTTGAAACCCCGGGCGGCGGAGGATCCCGGGTTGATTCTGTTCACCCGCAAGAACGGATGGGGAACGAATGTTTAGGGTCTGAAACAGAATCCTGCCTGGGGGGCATGTTCCTGGGGCAGAAGGGAGAAGGGCGGCCAAGGGGAGCGGGTGAGCCGCCCATATCCGGGTGGTGCGGGAGATAGCGGCCCCAGATGACCAGATAAAGGGATGCAGCCCAAAGAGACCGGGGGAGGCCTCATTGCCCCGGAGAGGGATGGCGGTCTGTGACTCACCGGCCGGGTCGCCCGGGGACGGTCCGGCCTCCCCTCCAGCAGATAAGACCGCACCCCTGCCTTTTGAGGCCGCCCCCGATGGGCCCCTTCGCCCAGGCAGGGGCTGGGCACCCCATCCCCGTTTCCAGTCCGCCCCGGCGCCTCCTTTGATTCCGGCTGCTCCGGGCGAAGATGCCCCGGGGTTATTGCCAGATGGTTGAAAAAAGTGAATCGGGGAAGGGGCCAGGGGGCACAGATCTCTGCCCCCTCCACGGAGCCCCTCCCTAACCCCATAAGAGGGCTGTGGCTTTCCCTGACCGGCAAAATCGGCCAGCCCGGGGAAGAGAGTTTTTCAACAGCCTGTCAGGGCCTCACCCCGTCGCGGGGTGAGGGAGGCAGCTGCCCAGGGAAAAGGAAGGCGGGGCTTCCCGGTTGCCTTTGCCGCATTCCGGCCTGGCTCGCGCCGCCCGGCTGTCCCGACAGGGGCCGCTGTGGGGGCCGGCCCTGCCTTCGCCCCGGCGCACCCTCGGTGCCTGCCACAGGGCCCGAGCAGGGAGCCGGGGTCTTGCCTTTTCCCCGGTGCCCTGCGGGCATTGCCTCCGCTTCATAGCCCCGGAGACAGACTATTTCTCCCTCCCCCTCTCCCCACCCCGGTGCCCTTCGGTCTTGCCCCGCCTTACCAGGAGCGCTGCCACGGTCCGGGCAGGCCCTGCTGGCCGCCGGTGGGGGCCGGGCTATCCTCGATCCAGGGGCGGTCGGTGGCCCGGAAGTAATCCCGCCGGCCCATACCCACCAGGCGGTCGTCCTGGAAGATCAGGGGTGTAAAACCGCCCCGGACGGTATTGCTGCCCTCATAATCCATGTTATGGGTGCGGTAGAACAGGAAGATAAAGCGCCCGCCCCGAAAATCCCCCTCTTCCTGCACCGGGGGCGGACCCATCAGGCCTTCCACCTCCGCCCGGCTCATTCCCGGGCGGACCTCCTGCAGGCGGAAATACGCCTGGAAGATGCGTTCCCGGGGCCACTGGGTCAGCACTGCCTCCCCGCAACCCGCCAGCAGGCACACCGCCATGACCAGAATCCCGAAATGCCCCATGATCTCCTTCCGCCGGGAGGGGTGAACCTCCGCCCTGAAATAAGGTGCCCGTCCGCCGCCGCGCCCTGGAGCAGGGAAGTGCGACCCTCCTGGGCGGGTGCCTCCTTTAGCCGTGAGGGACGGGGCCGCCTCCCGGGCTTCCCGAGGGCAGGGGCGTGGTGCGGCGCTTACCTGCACTATAATGCGCACCCGGGGCGGCGTCAACCGGAGCGGCCGGAGAGGGGCCGGGGCGGGCCGGGGGCAACCTCGTGGACGCAACCGGGATCCCGGTTTGCTGTCCCGTCGGCCTGCTTTCCCTCATCTTTCCGGCCGGGGCGGCCCTGGCAGGTGGTTAAAAAAGCTTATTCGGGGAAGGGGCCAGGGGTCACAGACTGCCCCTCCCCTGAACCCCCTCCCCCACCCCGGAAAGGGGATGTGACTTCGCCGAACCGGCAAAATCGGCCCCTCTCATCCCACCAGATTTCGGGAAGGGGTGTTTTTCAACAGCCTTCTAGGCGGCGGAAGATTCCAGGGCCGGTGCCTCCGTCTCCGGATGAAGGCTGAGCTCCCGGTTCCGGGCCCGCTCCCGGTAAAAATTCTTCAGGCGGCGTCGGATGATGTTCCCTTCCCGCCCCATGCCGGCGAGAATATGCTCGGTCAGCGGGTTCAGGTCTTCATGGGCCAGGATCACCGTCCTTTTGTTGCGCTTCATCCTCATCCCCCGGGATATTTTCCTCGAGGGGTATTCAATTTCAGTGCCAAACCGGGGGTGTGCACCTCCCCCGGTCCGCGGGGGTTCAGGCGGCGCCCCATCCGGCCAGGCGGCAAAAATTTCCCAGAAACTGGCGGAACCAGCGACCCACTTCCGGATCCTGGCGTCCGGCCTCCTCCTTCAGGGCGTCCGGGTCCACCCCGGAGCCCAGCAAGGCCCAGGCGGCGTCCGCTTCCAGCCAGCGGGCCACATCCCCGGTGCCGGCATGGTTGTCAAACTGCAAACCCAGCACCTGGGGGGTCGTCGCCGGCCCCAGGGCCTGCACCGGCACCTCCGGGGAGCCGGCCAGAATCTCCAGGCCCGGGGGGAGAGGCGGCAACACCCCCTGGCCGTGCCAACTGAACACCGGAAAACGCCGGGGCAGGCCGGCGAAGGCCGGATGGGCCCGGCCGGCCGGGGTGAGCTCCGCCTCCCGGTAACCGATGCACTTGCGGGGCAAAGGCCCTACCCGGCAGCCCAGCACGTGGGCCAGGAGCTGATGGCCCAGGCAGAAGCCCAGATAGGGCACTCCCCCCTGCACCACCTCCCGGATCAGGGCCTTCAGCGGCCGGAGATAAGGGAAGCGGTCCTCTTCGTCCACGTTGGGGGTGCCGCCCAGCACCACAAGGCCGCCCACCTCGATAGGGTCCGGCAGGGGCTGGCGCCAGACCTCCACCACCTGCCAGGGAACCTGGAATTCCTTGAGGGCCTGCTGCAGGTGCTCCCCGGGTCCTTCCCATTCCATGTGCTGGATGATGATGACGGGGCGGGATGTCGGCATGGTTCATCCTCCGTGGGTGCCATTCACGGGGCGGGTCAGGACCCGCCTGCGTCTTTCCTCCGGCCCCGGGGTGTGATAGAGTGCCGCGCCGAAGGGAGCTGGATATGCTGGCGGGCGAGCACCAGGGGGTGAAATACTACCTCTTTCCGGGACTGGCGGCGCTTCCCGGGGTGCGCCATGGGGTCTTCACCCGCCGGGGCGGCGTCAGCCAGGGGGCCTTCGCCACGTTGAACATCAGCTTCGGCGTGGGGGATGACCCCCGGGCGGTGCGGGAAAACCGCCGCCGCCTGGCCGCCGCCCTGGGTCTGGCGGCACTCCAAAGCGCCCGGCAGGTGCACGGCTGCGACGCCGCGGTGGTGGAAGGGCCCCTCCTGCCCGGGCAGACCCCGGAGACGGCGGACATCCTCATCACCGCCCGCCCCGGAGTGGGGCTCCTCATCGCCGCCGCGGATTGCCAGGCGGTGCTGCTCTATGATCCCCGGCGGCAGGTGGTGGCCAATGTCCACTGCGGCTGGCGGAACCAGGTGCACAACGTGCTGGGGCGGGCGGTGGGGCTCCTGCGCACCGGGTTCGACTGCACCCCGGAAGACCTGCATGCCGCCATCGGCCCGGGGCTGGGGCCCTGCTGTGCCGAGTTTGTCCATTATCGGCGGGAGTTTCCCCGGGAATACTGGGACTATCAGGTGCGCCCCGGGTATTTTGATCTGTGGCGCCTGAGCGCGGACCAGTTGGCCGCCGCCGGCGTCCCTCCGGACCACATCGAATGCGCCCGGCTCTGCACCCGCTGCCTCCCGGGGGATTTTTATTCCTACCGCCGGGACCGCCTCACCGGCCGCCACGGCACGGTCATCGCCCTGAGCGGCGACCCGGAAAGGTGAGCCACCGGCATCGGCAAATCGGCTGTCGGGGGCACCTGGCCTGCGGGGAGGGGCCGGAGACCGGGACCTTCCAGGCCCCTTTACCGCCGCCCGCTCCCCGGAGGTAAGGAGATCGGGGTCTGGGCCGGTTCCCCTAAATCTATCAGGCGGTTGAAAACTCTCTTGCCCCAAGCCTGGTGGGATGAGGCTGCGCGATTTGGCCAGTCTGGCGAAGCCACATCCCATTTATGGGATTGGGGGAGGAGGGTCTGGGACCCCTAGCTCCCTTTCCCGCATCACCTTATTCTACTTCTACCACCTGCCAGAAGTCTGGAGGGGCTTGTCAGGGCAGGCGGGGTGCGCCGGCCCGGCTCTCTCCCTGCACAATTCAGCCCGGCCCCGGTCCCAGCGGAGGTCTGCCGGCTTGCGCTCCCCGGAAATCACCACCCGTGAAACCTGGGCAGTTTGCGGCCCAGGCGTCCGTGTCCCGGAAAAAATCACCGGTGGCGAGGGACAAGGGGGGAGGCCACCTCCCCTGATCCCCTCGTGCCCGGGGGCAGCCCGGAACCACTCCCGCCGCGGTGCCCCCGGATCAGCGCAAAGGAAAAAGGCGACGGGCACCCCGGCCCGTCGCCCCCGAGCGTGCGGCGGCTGACCTTTAGGCCTCCGGCGGAGCCTGCTTTTTCAGGAGCTTGTCCTTCAGATCGCAGTACAGCTTTTTGGTCTTGTCCACGGCATTGTTGACCTGATCAGGATACTTCACCCCCACCAGTGCTCCGGCGATGAAGCACACCAGCCCGAAAATGACCGTACCCATGCTGTCACCCTCTCTTGGAAGTGGAATCGTGTCCGTCGGTGTCCGGCCCTGTCCTCAGGACCTTGTGGTCAGTAACTCCAAAGCCTCCCGGGCCAATTCCCCCACGGTGGTCTGCCGGAAGCGCCCCTGATCATACAGCCGGAAGCCGCTGGCATCCCCCCTCAGGGCGGTCAGGGACTCCCGGGCCGAAAGGAGGTGCAATCTGCCGGCGCACCAGGCGGCCAGGGCCCGCACCTTGGGGTCGGCGTCCTGAAGGCAGGGCAGGACGTACGGGGCTACTTCCGCCAGTGCCTCCGGATGCACCTCCGCCAGCCGTGCCACTCCCCACAGCATGGGGGCCCGGGAGAATTCCTCCTCCAGAAAGCCGCAGAACATGGGGATGATGTCCTGGACCACCGCCAGGTTGTGCCGGCCGATCTCCCCCAGGGCGGCGGCGGCCCCCCAGCCCACACTGGCGGAATCCTCGTTGAGGAGCCACAGCAGCCGGCCGATGACCTTCTGCACCTGGCGGGGATAGGCGGCGGCCACATGGCCCAAGCCCTCCAGGGCCCGCCAATGCAAGAGATCCTCCGGGTCGTAGAGATATTGCAGCAGCAGGCGCACCACGGCCCCTTCCCGGGCCGCCAGCTGCACCACCCCGCCGAAGTCGGCTTCCTCCAGCAGGGCGTGGAGGCGTTCCCGGAGCAGATGGGGAGGCATCGGTCTCATGCGAGTCTTGCTTCCGTCGGGACCTGGAACTTTCCCGGGGAGGGCGCCCACGGCTCCGGCCGCCCCTCCCCGCGAGGCTCGGGTCAGAAGGGGATATCATCCTCCGGCGGGGTGTCCGGGCCCCGCCATTCCGGTTCCGTCTCCCGGGGTTCGGCCCCCCGGCCGCCGCCCAACATCTTCAGATTGTCGGCCACAATCTCGTAGGAGTACCGTTTGACCCCCTCCTGCTCCCAGGTGTCGGAGCGGATGCGGCCCTCGATATAGACCAGCCGGCCTTTGGCCAGATACTGGCCGCAGATCTCCGCCAGCTTGCCCCAGGCGGTGATGCGGTGCCATTCGGTGCGCTCCTGCTTCTGGCCGTTGCGGTCCGTGAAGGTCTCCGTGGTGGCGATGCGGAACTTGGCCACCGCGGTGCCGCTGGCGGTGTACCTCAACTCCGGGTCGGCTCCCAGATGGCCCACCAGGATGACGCGGTTGACGCCTGCCATGTCCCCTCCCATGGGACCCGAAAACTGCCCCTCTGCATATCACAGAAACGGGCCGCGGGCAAGTGCGAATCCTCACAAAGCCGGCCCCGACCGGCCCCTCAGCTTTGCCGGCGCCAGTCCAGGAGGAGGAATTCCGGCACCAGCTTCCCCTGAAAATAGCCCACCCGGGGGCTGAAGGCCACCTCCAGCACCCCCTCCGCCGGGGAGTGGCCGGCTCCGTCGAAGAACATGACCTCCCGGAGGCAATCCCCCTGGGCCAGCTTCAGTTTCAGGTGGCGGTCGTTCACCACCTTGGCGCCGAGGCAGCGCACCTGGCGGCTGACCAGGACCGGTTCCGGGTTGCCGGGCCCGAAAGGCCGGAGAAGCTCCAGATGGGCAAAAAATTCCTCATCCAGCTCCGGCAAGGCGACCTCGGCGTCCACCTCCAGGGCCGGCGGCGGGGGCTCCCGGCCCACCTGCTCCTCAAAGGCCGCCTCCAGGCCCGCCTGCAGGGCGGTCAGGTGCTCCTCAGGTATCAGAAAACCGGCCGCGGCGGCGTGCCCGCCGTATTTCAGGAGGAGATGGCGGCAGGCGGTGAGGCCGCGAAAGAGATGGAAGGCGGGGATGGAGCGGGCCGAGCCCCGGCCCCGGCCGCCCTCCAGGCTCACCAGGGCCACCGGGCGCCCCAGATCCTCCGTCAGGCGGGCGGCGGCGATGCCCAGCACCCCCGGGTGCCAGCCGGCCCCCGCGGCCACGATCACCGGCCGCGATCCCAGATGGCGGCGACGGATCACCGCCCAGGCCTCCTGTAAGACCTTCTCCTCCAGGGTCTGACGCTGGCGGTTGAGCTGATTGAGCTGCTGGGCCTGGAAGCGGGCCTGGCCCATCTCCGGGGCCGTAAGCAGGGCCAGGGCCCCCCGGGCCTGCCCCAGGCGGCCGGCGGCATTGAGGCGGGGGGCCAGGCGGAAGGCCAGATCCCGGAAGGAGACGTGGCGGCCGTTCAGTCCCGCCACCTCCTTCAGGGCCAGGAGGCCGGGGCGCCGGGTCTCCTCCATCACCTTGAGGCCCTGCCGGACCAGGATGCGGTTGTCCCCCACCACCGGCACCACATCCGCGGCGGTCCCCAGGGCCACCAGGTCCAGGAGGCTGCGCAGGTTGGGTTCGGGCCGCCGGCCAAACCAGCCCTGGCGGCGCAACTCCGCCCGCACCCCCAGGACCAGCAGCAGGGCCACCCCGACGCCCGCCAGCAGATGGAAGGGATGGCCCGGCACCCGCTTGGGATTGACCACGGCCAGGGCCGGGGGCAGTTCCGCGGGCACCTCGTGGTGGTCGGTGATGATCACCTCCAGGCCCCGGGCCACGGCCCAGGCCACCTCCTCCCGGTCGCCGATGCCGCAATCCACGGTGACCAGCAGCCGGGCCCGGGGGGCCAGGCGCTCCAGGGCGGGGAGGTTGAGGCCGTAGCCTTCGGTGAGCCGGTCCGGCACATGCGTGGCCACGGGGACCCCGAGCTCGGTGAGGAAGCCGGCCACCAGCGCCGTGGCGGTGAGGCCGTCGGCGTCGTAGTCGCCATAAACGAGGACCGGCTCCCGCCGCCGCACCGCCGCCGCCAGCCGCGCCGCGGCGCTCGTGAGGTCCGGCAGATCAAAGGGGGAGCTCAGGCGGGTGAGGGTGGGCTCCAGATAGGCCAACAGCTCCTCCTCCGCCACCAGGCCCCGGTTCACCAGCAGCCGGGCCACCAGCGGGGGCAGCCCGTGCCGGGCGCTCACCTGGGCCACCTGCTCCGGCCGCTCCGGGGCCAGCCGCCAGACCTTGCGTCGCATCCCTGCTCCTCTGGGCCCGGAGGCCACGGGGGGCCCAGGCCAGGCGACCCCCGGCCCCCTCTTCCTTTACTCCACCGTCTCCCCGGGTTTAAGAGGGAGAATCCGGATGTCGGGCAGGTCTTGCAGATGTTCCGCCAGCTCCTCCGGGGTGCCGGTGAGCACCGGAAAGGTGCCGTAGTGCATGGGGATGACCCAGCGGGGCATGAGCAGGCGGCAGGCATAGGCGGCCTCCGCCGGGTTCATGACATAATGGCTGCCGATGGGGAGCATGACCAGCTCCGGCCGGTAGAGCTCCCGGATGAGCTCCATGTCCCGGAAGACCGCGGTATCCCCAGCGTGATACACGGTGAAGCCGTCGGGGAAGCGCACCACAAAGCCCACAGGATCGCCCGCGGCCACCATCTGACCCTCCACTTCGGCAGTGGAGGAGTGCACCGCGTGGGTCATGGTGATGGTGAGGCCGTCGGCGGTGAAGGAGCCGCCCTTGTTCATGCCCACCACCTTGGGCACCCCCAGACCCAGGAGGATCTGGGAGAGCTCGTGGATGGCCACTACCGTGGCCCCGGTCTGTTGCGCCAGGGGCACCGTCTCCCCCACATGGTCGCCGTGGCCGTGGGTCACCAGGATGTAATCCAGCGGGCCCACCTCGCCCAGGGGGGTGGTGCTGAGCGGATTGCTGAGCCAGGGGTCGATGAGCAGGCTCACCCCTTGGCCGGCCAGCTTGAAGGCAGCATGGCCATAATAGGTGATTGCCACGTCGCGCCCGATTGTCGCCATAGTCTCCTCCCTGCCGGAAAAATCACAGAGATGATGCCGTCATTGCCGATGAACCGCCCTGCCGAAGCCGGCGGGGCTGCCCGACCGTCTCCTGCCGGAAAGGAATCGGTTTTCTTTCCCCCTCCTCCTCTGTTACCCGGCGATGCGCTCCAGGGCCTCCAGGTTCTGGCGCATGCCCACCGCGATGACGGTGTCCCCCGGCAAGAGGGCGGTATCCGGGGTGGGGTTGAAGATCAACTCCCCGTCGGCCCGTTTGATGGCCACCAAAATGAGATTGAGCTCCCGGCGGATGCCGGTGTTCTTCAGGGGCACGCCCACGAGGGGGGAGTGGGGTCCGATGGCGATCTCCTCCATGCTCCATTCCACCCCCTGGTGCATGGCCAGCTCCATGAAGGTGACCACCGTGGGCCGCAGGATGGACTGGGCCATCTTGGTGCCGCCCATCTCATACGGGGACTCCACCCGGTCGGCCCCGGCCCTCAGCAGCTTCTGGCGGGAGCCCGGCTCCTCCCCCCGGGCCACGATATAGAGGCGGGGGTTGAGGCTGCGGGCGGTGAGCACGATGTAGACATTGCCGGCGTCGGAGCGCACCACCGCCACCAGACCCTTGGCCCGCTCGATGCCCGCCTCCAGGAGCACCTCCTCCCGGGTGGCGTCTCCGGCCACATAGTTGAAGCCGGCGGCGTCCAGCCGGGCCACCGCCTCCGGGTCGTTTTCCACCACCACCAGGGGCAACCCCGCCTGGGCCAGATGCCGGACGATGATCTCCCCGATGCGGCCGTAGCCGCAGATGATGTAATGGTCCTTCAGCCGTTGCAGCCGCTTTTGCAATTTGCGCTTCCCCAGGACCTCCCGGATTTCCCCCTCCACCACCACCCGAGCCAGGACGCCCACCACATACAGCATCACCCCCACCCCGGAGACCAGCAGGACCATGGTATAGGCCCGGCCCGCGGGGGTCAGGGGCCTCACCTCCCCGTAGCCCACGGTGGTCAGGGTGATCACCGTCATGTAGAGGGCGTCGAAAAAGCTCCAGCCCTCCACCCAGACGTAGCCCAGGCTCCCCAACAGGATGGTGGTCCCCAGCACCGCGCTGAGAAACAGCACCTGGCTCAGGGTCACCATGCCGGCACCCGGGAACCCGCCGCCATCACCGGCTCAGCTCTGCAACAGCTCCTGGGCGGTATAGGCGTCGGTGATGAAGACGTTGAAGTAGCGCCCCTTGAGACAGGCCCGGATGGCCGCCACCTTCTCCAGGCCGCCGGCCACGGCGATGAGGGTGCGGTCCTCCCGCTGGGCCCGCTCCCGCAGATCCGGCGCCTTGACGGCGATGACCCGGCGGAGCAGGGCCTGCAGATCCGGATCCTCGGAGTCCATCAACGGCTCGCCCTCGACATTGATGGGGGTGTGGTTGATCTCCCCCACCACTCCCTTGGCCGCCAGATCCTCGGCGGTGAGGCCCAGCTCCTGGGTGGCCAGGGCCCGGAAGCCCGGCAGCGGCCCGGTGAGGTAGCCGATGCCCAGGAGCATGAAGTCCACCTCCCAGATCTCCTTGTAGCTCTTCAGGAGCTCGGGGTTGGCAGCCATCTGCCGCTCATACTCCTCCTGGGACAGCCCCGGGATGGAGGGCAGGTTGATGGCGGTGGCATCCGGGTATTTGGTGCTCATCATCCCCACCAGGGCGTTGGCCGTGAGCCCGGGCATGGTGAGGATGGGGGTCAGGGTCAGGGGATACAGGTGCAGCCCGGTGAGCCGGCCCGGCTCCAGGTAGGTGATGAGGTAATACAGGGTCTTGCCTCCGGACAGACCGATTCGGGCGCCCGGCGGCACCACCTCCTCCAGATAGTGGGCCCCTTCCCGGGCGATGGTCTTCTGGATGGCGTCCAGATCCCGGGCGCCGGGCTCCACCACCCGGACTTCCCGCAGATGCGGGTATCTGGCCTTGAGCTGTTCCTCCAGGTCGCCCCGGCGGGGGATGGCCGATTTCTCAAAGATGAAGGCCATCACCTGGGGCAGGGTGGTGTACTCCATCTCGTGCAGGCCCAGGCGATGGGGTTCGAAGGGGCCGTGGCGCCGCATGTAGGTGGCGATCTCGCAGGCCTTGCGCCGGGCCTCGTCATAGGCCACGTCGCTGAACAGGTCCACCGGACCCAGGAGCTTGCCGTCGGAGATCTGGTAGCCGGCGGCGATCACCCGGGGCGGGCCGTCAAAACGGATGGGTCGGGCGTCGGCAAAGCTCACCGGCATCAGGGGACCATGGTGGGAGCCCCGCATCCAGCCCTCCACCAGGTGGGGGAAGGCGAAGGGTTCCAGCACCTCGCCCACCGCCGGAAAGCCCGACTGGCAACGGACAATGAGCACGGGGTCGTCCTTGCCCACGTAGCGGCCGGCGATGAGGCCCAGCTTCTGGGAGGAGGCCACCGCGGCCACCTCGTTGTCCCGTTTGCGTTGCACGCACTCGATGAGATAGCGGCCGCTGGCCCCCACCAGCACCAGGAGGTCATACATGTCCTCGGGGCAGGAGAGGATCCATTCCTTGTTTTCCAGGATATCCAGCACCCGGAAGCGGAACCCCCGATGCATGGAGGGGTCGATGACCAGGCCGGCGGTGTTGAAGGGATCGGCGAAGATGCGGAACAGGGGCAGGTTCCAGGCCCCGGGGGAAGTCTTGTCGGCCATGAAGATGACCACCGGCTCGCTTTGCCGCTCCACAAAGGAGAGCTCCGCCACCCCCGGGCCCATGCCCTTGACGTTGCCGGAGAAGCTGTCCACCAGCATGTCCTGGCCGGCGCCGTAGAGCTTGAGCTGCTTGGCCAGCCGGGTGAGATCCATGAAGGTGTTCCAGGCGAATTCGTGGATGGTGGCGTCATTTTCGCCCCGGTAGTGGGTCATGATGAGCTCCACGTCGTCGCCCACGTTCAGCACCTGGCCGTCGGCCAGCAGGCCCCGGCCCACGGCCTTGTCCAGGTGCTCCTTGGCCAGCGCCAGCATGTCCGGGTGGGAGGTGCAGTGTCCCACCCAACCGCCCACATCCGCCTTGATCACGGAAAGGGTGAGTCGTTCAGTCGCCATGGGACCTCCTTGGGTTGTGCGCTCACGAGATTGTCCTGGCACCCAGGGGCCGGTTTGTGATACATCAGGGGGTATGACGCGCCGCGGGTCTGCCCTGTCCTCTCTTTGCCTGGCCCTCTTGTGTGCCGTCGGCTGCCTGAAGCCGTCCCTGCCGCCGCCGCCTCCGGAGGTGGAGCTGGGCCCCGGCCGTTTTGTGCAGGAATATTACGCCGCCCCGGATTTCCAGCCCACCGCCGGTCGTTATCACCTGGCCCCGGTACAGGTGGAGACGGTCGCCGGGGCCGAGGCCGAGGCCGTGCGCCGGCTTTTCCAGACGGAAACGGCCCAGGCCTTCACCGCCAACGGCTTGACCGTGCACCCCACCCCCGCCGAGTTTGAGGTCAGCCTGGTCCTCCACCGTCTAGAGGTCTCCCGGGCTTTCCGGTGGCTGCGGGGCCGGATTGCCGCCTCCCTGAGCCTCTCCGGCACCATCTCCCGGGGAGGCCGGCCGGTGTTCGCCTTCCGGGACGCCCTCCGCCTCACCTCCCCCCTGGCCCCCGGGCCGGCGGACCCCCAGGAGGCCCGGCTCCTGCTGCGGCAGCTCTTCCGGGAGGCGGCCCGGCGGCTGGTGAACCAGATGCTCCTTTAGGGTTTTCCCCCTGCCGGGGTCAGGTCCGCAAACACCCGCAGCATAAGCCGGGGCCGCTTCTCATAGTTGGTGATCAGCTCGATGCGGCCGGCGTAATGTCCCGGTTCCCGGGCCAGGTTCTTCACCGTGAGGAGAAATTCCTTTCCGGCGCTCTGGGGCGCGACCGCCACCTGCACCTTGTCCGGCAGGGAATTGCGGACTTCCCGGATCTCCAGGGGCGTCTCGCCGTGGGCAAGCAGGCGCACCCGGGTCTCGTGGACCTGGGTGAGGGGCCCCTTGAAGCGGATGATATGACTGGGCAGGATCTCCAGCACCGGCTTGGACACCCCCGTCAGCACCAGCACCACCTGGGGGGTGTCGGGATCGTTGGTGCGGATCCGGGTCTTTTTCTGGAATTCCCGCAGGACTGAATACGGCTTGAGGGCCAGGGTGATGCGGCCTTTGCCCCCCGGAGGGATCTCCCGGTCGTACGACGGCACCGTGCAGGCGCAGTCCGGGTCCACCTCCAGGATTTTCAGGGGGGCGCTGCCGGAGTTTTGCACCACAAAGTCATGTTTTTGCTCCCGGTCCTGGATGAATTCCCCGAAGTCGTGACTGGTCTCCGCAAACACCGCCCGGGGCCGGTCCTGGGCGCCCCCGGAGGACAGCGGCAGTAAGGCCAGGAGAATCAGGCCGGCCCAGGCCAGACGACGTGTCAGGTATTTCAGCAGTGATCCCATGTCCGTCCCTTCTCTGGATAAAATCCATCATACCACAAACCCGGGGGCCCGGAGAAAGGAAAATGGCTCCCCCCGGTGGCCCTGGAGGCCGTCTGTGATACAATGGGCCCGGCTGTCGGAGCCGAGGCCGCCCTGAGGCGGCGGGAGGAGAGACGATCCATGAGCCCCTCAAGCCGGGTCAAACGCACCACCCGGGAAACCGACATCGATCTGAGCCTGGAGCTGGATGGCCGGGGCCGGGCCGAGATCACCACCGGCATCCCCTTCTTCGACCACATGCTGACCCTGTTTGCCGCCCACGGCTACTTCGATCTCACCCTCACCGCCCGGGGCGACCTGGAGGTGGACCAGCACCACACCGTGGAGGACGTGGGCATCTGCCTGGGACAGGCCCTTAGGCAGGCCCTGGCCCACCGGCCGGCAGTCCGGCGCTACGGCAGCGCCCGGGTGCCCATGGATGAGGCCCTGGCCCAGGTGACCGTGGACCTCTCCAACCGTCCCTATCTGCATTTCCAGGTGAAGCTGCCCCCGGGGGGCGCGGGGCTGGACCCCCAGCTCCTGAAGGAGTTCTGGCGGGCGGTGAGCGTGCACGGCGGCATCACCCTGCACATCGAGGTGCCGTACGGCGAGAATACCCACCACATCATGGAGGCGGTGTTCAAGGCGGCGGGCCGGGCCCTGGACGACGCCACCCGGCCGGAACCCCGGGCCGAAGGCGTGCCCTCCACCAAGGGCGTGCTGTAAGGCTGAGGGGAGGGCCGGGAGAGCAAGGCCCTGCCCCCCTCAGCCTTCCGCCGCCACCCGGCGTGGCCCCGCCGCGGCCGGCGGTTCCGGCGGCCGGGCCAGGAGTTCCTCCACCTTCTCCTCCAGCCTGGCAATGAGGGGCGGCAGCGTCGCGGGGTCCACCGCCGCGATGGCCACCCCGTCATGGATGCGGCACTGCAGGGCCGCCAGGGCCGGCGGCACCAGGTCCAGCTTGTTGAATACCTTGAGCACCGGTTTGTGGTCCAGCTGGAGGGCGGCCAGAATCCCCTCCACCGCCTGGATATGCTCCGGGAAGCGGGGGTTGGCCAAATCGATGACGTGGAGGAGCAGGTCGGCGTCCTCCAGCTCCTCCAGGGTGGCTTTGAAGGCCTCCAGGAGGTTTTGGGGCAGATTGCGGATGAAGCCCACGGTGTCGGTGATGATGACCTCCCGTTCCCGGGGGAAGCGCAGCCGCCGGCTGGTGGGGTCCAGGGTGGCGAACAGCCGGTCCTCGGCCAGCACCTGGGCGTGGGTCAGGGCGCTGAACAGGGTGGATTTGCCGGCGTTGGTGTAGCCGATGAGGGACAGGATGGGCAGCTGCTGGCGCCGCCGGCCCTCCCGGCGCACCCGGCGCTCGGCCCTGACCCGGGTCAGTTCCTCCTGCAGCCGGTGCAAACGCTCCTGCATGCGCCGCCGGTCGATCTCCAGTTTGGTCTCCCCCGGCCCCCGGCCGCCGATGCCGCCCGTGAGCCGGGACAGGGAGTCGTCCCGGCCCCTGAGGCGGGGCAGGAGGTACTTCACTTGGGCCATCTCCACCTGGAGCTTGCCCTCCCGGCTCCTGGCCCGCTGGGCGAAGAGGTCCAAAATGAGCTGGGTGCGGTCAATGACCCGCAGATCGGTGAGATCGGTGATGGAGCGCACCTGGGAGGGGCTGAGCTCGGCGTCGAAGATGAGGAGGTCCGAGCCCCAGTGCAGGGCCTGCAGCATGAGCTCCATCAGCTTGCCTTTGCCCATGAGGAAGCGGGGGTCGAAACGCTCCCGTTTCTGGAGCAGGGCGGCGGCCACCTCCAGACCGGCGGAGCGGGCCAGTTCCGCCAGTTCCGCCAGGGATTCCTCCGCCTCCAGGCGGTTTTTGCCGGTGACGCCGATGAGGATGGCCCGGTCGGCCCGGCGGCCCCCCGCCTCCGACCCCACCCGGGCCAGCTCCTCCTCCAGGGAGTCCACCATGGCGGCGAAATCCAGGTCCACCCGGGTGGGGTGGTCATAATCCAGGACCGCCCAGCCCCGGCCGTCCACCTCCCGGGGCAGGAGATGGGCCGCCTGCACCCTTCCCGGCAGCCCCGCGGGGGTTACCTCCACCACCGCCACCGCGTCCAGCTTCAGCAGGGCCAGATCTGTGAAGTCATCCTGGCTCAGGGGGCTGCCGTCCAGATGGGTGTGAAGCAGGCGCAGACCCTTGAGACGGCCCCGGGCGCCCCGCTCCCGGGGCAGGGGCGGGATGAGGAGGCCTTTGGCGTCCCCCACCAGCACATAGGCCACCTGCCCGCTGCGGTTCACCAGCAGACCCACCTGGCGGTGCAGGTCGTGGGAGATCTCCGCCAGCTGACGGGCCAGCTCCGGGGTCAGGAGCTCCCGGGGCGGCACCCGCCGGCGGTAGAGCCGCTCCAGCCGGCGCAGCTGCTCATGCTTCAGACCGAGGAGATTGCCTAACGGCTTGTTAATGGACCCTTCTCCTGGGAGCAGCAGTCACGAAAGATTGCTGTCCTCCGAGTTTTTTAAGGGGAGAAGCGGGAAGCGACGCCTCCCGGCCTTCTCTCCCAACCCTCATGCGCCCGGTGGCTGAGCCTGGGCGGCCTTACCGCCCCTTTCGGCTCATCCCCCGGCCATTCTTACCTTAACCGCCTCAGGACCCGGGCGGCCGCGGCCACCTCCGGCAGGAGAACATCCGCCAGGGCGATTTCCAGACCGGCGCCGGCCAGCAGGGCCAGCACCATGGTGTCCAGGGTCACGGCATAATGCTCCCGGAGGCCGCTCCGCAGGTTGGAGATGCCGGCCATGGTCCGGGCCGGCTCCCCCAGGATCTGGCCGCCGGCCAGCCAGCGCACCGCCTGGATTACCGCCCCGGTGCGGGGCAGGGCGTCGGGCCAGCTCAGGTGGGGGAGCACCGGGTCAAAGATGAGGCGGGCCGGCGCCAGCCCCGCCGCCTGGGCCCGCTCCTTGAGCTCCACGGCCAGAGCCAGCTTGCCCTCCACCTCTGGGGGGGAAAAGGAGCGTTCATCCAGAAGCAGCACCACCAGGTCGGTATCGTGCTCCACCGCCAGGGGGAGGATCTCTTCCAGCTTCGGGGGCTCCAGGGTCAGGGCGCTCAGGATGGGCTTGCGGCGGCAGGACGCCAATCCTCGGGCCAATACCGGGGCCTGGGGGCTGTCCAGGATGAGGGGGAGATCCACCGCCTCCTGGACCGCCTCCACCATAAAGGCCATGCGGTCCCAGCGCCGCGGGGGGAGATAACCGGGGTTGAGATCCAACAGCCTGGCCCCCGCCTCCTGGCACCGCCGGGCCAGCTCCTGCAGGGGGGCGGGATCCAACCTCTCCAGCGCCTGGGCCACCATCGGCCGGGTGGCGGTGAGGCAGTCTGCAGCCAGCCGGATCACGAGGGCCCGCCCTCCATCCGGGCTTGCAGGGTCTTTCGGGTCTGCAGCAACGCTTGGTCCATCCTCCCCACCAGATCATCCAGCTTCCCGGCCCATTCCCGGGACGCGGCCGGGCCCAGCCAGGGCAGGTTGGCCCGGGCGATGGCCGCCGCCCCCCGCACACTCCCGGCCAGGAGTTCGGCGGCCACCTGCACATCCGCCAGCAGATGCCGGGCGCACTCGCCCCCCACCTGAGCGGCCAAGGTCAGGCCCGCCGCGGCGGTCTGGGCGATGCGGTAGGGAATCCGGGTGGCCTTCAGGGCCGCAGCCTCCCGGGCCGACCCGGCCTGACGGAAGTTCGCCGCCAGGCCGGCATAGGCCCGCACATCCGCCTCCTGCAGCTCCTCCAGCACCTGCTCCAGGGTCTCGCCCGCCTGCCGCCGCCCCGGCCAGGGGTCCGGACCTGGGGTCCGGAGCTCCTCCAGGCGCACCACCTTGAGGAGCAGGGCCATCCCCAGACGGGCCCCGAAGGCGGCGGCGGCACCGCCCCCGGGGTCGGGGCGGGGCCGGGACAGCTCATGCAGAAAACCGTCTGCCATGACGGTGCGATGCGGCCCACAGCCCCGGGAGCAGGACCCGGAGATCCAAACCCTGTCCCCCACACCCGCTCCGCAACCCCTGAAGGGGAACGGAATCAGGGAAAGGGGCCGCCGGGGCCCGTCGCCTCCTTCATTACCTCAGAATGAATTTATTTTATCGCAGTGCGCCCGAAAAAGTAAGGGCATCCGGCCGGCGCCGGCAGGGGAACCGGAAGGGCAGGGGGTTATGACCGGGCAGCAGAAAGGGTAGAGGAAAGAAGACCTGGAGTTGCGCCCCTCTGCCCCCTTTCCCCGGCTTCTCTGCGGGAGGGTTCCGGGGCTGGGGACAGGTGGGGGAGCCCCGCGGGCCCTGGTCTTCCCGTCAGGGATTCCTCATTAGGATGGGGGCAAAATATGCCTCCACCTCTCTCCGGGCGCAGGAAGCGGGCAGGCGCGCCCGCAGGCGGGCCAGCCGGGCGGAGGCCTCCGCCAGACGCTCTTTCAGGGCGGGCGTCTTTTCCAGCCGCCGCGCCGCCTCCCAGGCCAGCTCAGAGTGCTCACAGATGAGGAGCAGATCGGCCCCGGCGGCGAGGGCCTGAAGAGCGGCGGACGCCACCTCCCCCTGCTCCCGGATGGCCCCCATCTCCAGGTCATCGGTCATCACCACCCCGCCGAATCCCAGACGGCCCCGGAGCCAGGTGCGGATGGCCACCGGCGACAGGGTGGCGGGCGCTTCCTCCCAGGCCGGCACCCGGAGATGCGCGGTCATGATCAGCGGCACCCCGACGGCCACCGCGGCGGCGAAGGGTTTCAGATCCACCGCCCGCTCCGGATCGGCGCCCTCCGCGGTGGGAAGCACCAGGTGGGAGTCCCGGCGGGTGTCCCCCAGACCGGGGAAGTGCTTGGCCGCGGCCAGCACGCCGCCGGCCCGCAACCCCCGGATGGCCGCCATGCCATAGGCCGCCACCTTCTCCGGGTCCGGCCCGAAGGAGCGCTCCCATAGGGGGCAATCCGGGCTCCGGGCCACGTCCACTACCGGGGCCAGGTTCAGGTTCACTCCCACCAGGGCCAGCTCCCGGGCCACCTGGTGATACAGGGCCTCCACCTCCCGGGGCTCAGCCTTTTCCCCCAGCTCCCGGGCGGAGGGTATGCGGGTGAAGGGCCCTTTCAGGCGCTGCACCGGCCCCCCTTCCTGGTCCACAGCGAGGAGGAGGGGCGGCCCGCCCCGCTCCCGGGCCAGCCTCTGGAGCTCGGAGGTGAGCTCCCACACCTGCAGGGGGTCCTCCAGGTTCCGGGCAAAGAGGATCACCCCACCCACCCCCAGGTCCCGGACCAGTTCCCGGGCCACCGCCTCCACCCGGGGGCCCGGCAGCCCTACCATGAACACCTGACCGTATGCCTGCATGGCACCTCCCCTCGCCGCCCGGCCTGCAGGCAGGCTCTCCCCTTATATCACAGGGGCGGTCCGGGAGAAATACCTGAAGCTGCACAGGGGAGGGTGGCGAAGCGGACCCGGGAAAGGCCAGGGTATGCCGGCCCCCTCGTCCCCCGCCAAGGGAAAAGGAGGTGAGGGATCAAAGGGGCAGGGAAATGGATCCCTGCCCCCCTTTCATGCCGGCCCTTCTTCCTGGAATCGCTTTCCCCGCCTGTCTCCTGCCTCCTTTGCCGCGAGCCGGCGGGCGGGCGTCACTGCACGAAGTAGATCCGGCAGGCCCGGTCCAGCAGTTCCCGGGACAGGGTGGGGGGGATCTGATGGAAGGCGCAGTAATCCAGGATCTGCTCCATCAGGTCCCGGGGATGACAGGCGTCCATGGAGCGCCCCGTGGCGTCATAGTGGGTGGAAAGGAGATACTCCAGGGCCTCGGGGTCATAGGGCAACTGAAACTGCTGGCAGGTGAGCCGGAAGATCTCTCTAAACTGCTCCCGGGTGACGTGATTCACCTTGACCTTGGAGCGGATGCGCCGCAGAAAGGCGTCATCCACCAGGGAGCGGGGGTCCAGGTTGGTGGCGAACACCAGGAACTGGTCAAAGGGGATGGCGAATTTCTGGCCGGTGTGCAGGCAGAGAAAATCCTGCCGGTTTTCCAGGGGGATGAACCAGCGGTTCAGGAGCTCCTGGGGCGAGATCTGCTGGCGGCCGAAGTCATCCACGATAAAGAGGCCGTTGTTGGCCTTGAGCTGCAGGGGCGCCTCGTAATACTTCAGGGTGGGGTTGAAGGCCAGATCCAGCATGCCCAAGGTGAGTTCGCCCCCCACGATGACGGTGGGGCGCCGGCAGCGCACCCAGCGTTTGTCGCCCAGCTCCGGCGGATCCTGACCGGGTGCGGGTTTGTGGCTGATCTCATCATAAACCCGCACCACATTGCCTTCCACATAGAGGGCATAGGGTACCAGGATGGCGTCGTCCCAGATCTCCCCCAGCCGGACAGCGATGGTGGTCTTGCCGTTGCCCGGCGGCCCGTAGAGGAACAGGGGCTTGCCGCTCACCGCCGCCGGACCCAGCTGCTCCAAAAGATCCGGGGCCAGGACCAGCCCCTGGAAGACCTGCCGCAGGCGGGCGGGGGTGAGGGCGGTCAGCCTGATGCTCTGGCGGGTCACCTGCTGCCAGTAATCCTCCAGGCTGACGGGCGCGGGCCCCACATAGGCGTCGTACTCCAAAAGCAGGGCGGCCCGGCGCTTGCCCGCCTCGGTGAGGGCATAGCGGTTGGTGAGGCTCAAGGGATTGGCCGCGCTCTTCAGGGGGTCCGGCCCCCGCACCTCCAGATATTTTTCCTTCTTCAGATAATCCACCAGCAGATTCAGCACCGTGGTGGAGAGCTTCAGCCGCTCCACCAGATCCGACAGATAAAAAGTGTCCAGATAGAAAGCATGCTTCAGGGTCAGGTTGGCCAGGAAGATTTCCGGCAGGCCCACCTCCTGAAGGGATTGGGGCAGGGGCCGGGCCAGGGGGGAGGCGGAGGACTCCAGCAGGACCTGGCGGGGGCCGGCGGCAGGCATCATGGGCTGACTTCCTCCTGAGTGCGGAAATGATCAGGGAGTCCAAAAGAGAGCATCGGCCGCCGGGGGCAAAACTTGAAGGGACGGCCGAAAGGGCCCGGAGGAAAAATTAATTTCGGGGGCAGGGCTGCCGATAAAAGGAGTGAAGGAAAAACCGCCCACCGAGAAAGGCAAACCGACCCGAAAGGGCGGGGCGCAAAGTCACCGGCCTACAGCCCCCCGGGGCCAGGGCGGCGGGACTGCCGAAGTGGGAAAGCCCGAAATCCTCTTTGGTGCCTCGGTGGACGGGGTCGGGACGCCGGCCGGCGCCGCTCCGGGGAGGCAGCCGGGCCACGGGGGCGGCCGCCGACCGGCACCCGGCACACAAACCACACCAAAGAAGGAGTGAGGTCACATGAAAGAGCGGCTGAAACAGTTCATCCGGGAAGAAGAGGGCGCCAGCGCGGTGGAATACGGCCTGCTGGTGGCGGGCATCGCCGTAGCGGTGATGAGCGCCATCTACCTCATCGGCTCCAATCTGAATACCCAATTCCAGGATGTGGCGGCCAAGCTCGGCCAGCAACAGCAGCAACAGCAGTAACATCGCCTTTCGCGGCCGGCCTGGGGGCGGGCCGCCGGCGCCCACCCACGGGTCCGGGGGGCCTCCTCCCGGCCCGTCTCAGACTCACCGCCCGGATCCAAGGAGGCTCGTGATGCACTTCCCCCTGCGGGTCCCCTCCCGGGAACGGGGCGCCACCATTGTGGAGTTCGGGCTGCTGGCGCCCCTCCTGGTGACGGTGCTCTTCGGCCTGGTGGAGTTCGGCCTGGCCATGTACACCAAGGGGCTTCTGGCCAACGCTGCCCGGGAGGGGGCCCGCTTCGGGGTGGTCTTGAGCACCCCCCGGAAGTCTCAGGCGGACATTGAGGCTAAGGTGCGGGAATACCTGCAGAAAACCGGATTCACTGAGACGGGCACCGTGCCGGTGAGCTTCCCCAACTGGCCCGCCGGGACGAGCGGGCAGCCTCTCACCGTGCGGGTGGAATACAGCTACAGCTTTCAGATCCTGCCCCGGTTGGTGCAGGACCTGGTGGGGCCCATCAACCTGACGGCGGAAACCGTCATGCTCATGGAGTGAGACCGGTGCGGAGATTGCCCTCCTGGTTCTGGCTCATTTTGGCCCTGGTCTTCGGCACCACGGCCACGGTGATGGCCCTGGGCTGGCTCAAGGGCCAGTCGCAACAGCAGGCCCAGAAGCAGCCGGCCATCAAACTGCGGCCGGTGGTGGTGGCGGCCAAGGATATTGAGGCGGCCCAGTCGCTGGCGCCGGAGCAGGTGGTGATCCGCCACTGGCCCCAGGAGAGCTGCCCGCCGGGCAGTTTCACGCGTCCGGAGGAGGTGGCGGGCCGGGTGGCGGCCTCCCAGTTCAAGGCCGGGGAGCCCATCCTGGAAGTGAAACTGGCCCCCCAGGGGGCCATGGCGGGGCTCACCGCCCTGTTGGACCCGGAAAAGCGGGCCATGACGGTGAAGGTGGATGAGGCCTCGGGGGTGGCCGGGTTTCTCGCCCCCGGCAACCGGGTGGATGTGGTGGTGACCATCGACAAGGGGGACTTCAACAAGGATCCGGTCTCCAAGATCGCCCTGCAGAACCTCAAGGTCCTGGGCACCGGTCAGAGCATTGAGCGCCGCCCCGGGGACAAGCCCCAGGTGGTGCCCACCGTCACCCTGGAGGTCACCCCGGAGGAGGGCGAACGCCTGGCGCTGGCCGCCCGGGAGGGCCACGTCTCTTTGGCCCTGCGTAACCACCTCAACCAGGAGGCGGTCCCCACCAGCGGGGTCAAGACCACCCATCTGGTGGCTGGCCCCGCAGGCCTGAAAGGTGTGTTGTCCGGGGGCGGCAACGGCCAGACGGGGGTGGAGGTGATCCGCGGTCCCTACTATCGCAAGAAAAAAGAGGAAAAACTGCTGGAGAAGCTGACCCAGCAGTTCTGATCCTCCGACCCGGGGAAGAGAGACCCCTGGGTCCCGCACCTCAGACCGATCCCTATCCAGGATGGACGCCGGAGATGGCCATCACATTCTGTCTGTACTACAGCAGTCCGGAAACGCGCGACTACCTGACCAAGGTGGTGCAGGCCTCCCGGCAGGGAACCCTCCTGGAGGCCCTGCCGCTGGCGCAGCTTCCGGATAAGGTCAACTCCGGCGCCAATGCGGTCTTCCTGGAATATCCGGGCGAGGACCGGGTTCTGGACGCCTGGATCCGGCGCACCACCGCCGATCACCGCAACCCCCCCATCTTCCTGTATTTCCAGGAGATCACCACCGAGCAGCTATGGAAGGCCCTGCGCCTGGGGGTGAAGGAATGCTTCGTCTTTCCCATCCGGCCGGAGGAGTTCCAGGAGGCCCTGGACCGGCTGCCGGTGCTCCCCGCGGAACTGGGGCCGGCGGAGCCCACCCGGCTCACCGCCTTTTTGGGCTGCAAAGGGGGGGTAGGGACCACCTTTGTGGCCGTCAACACCGCCTATCTCCTGGCCCAGGAGAGCCAGGGGCAAGTACTGCTGGTGGATCTGGACCTGCGTTACGGCCAGATGGTGCACTTCTTTGATGTCAAGCCCCAGTACACCCTGGTGGAGGTCATCGAGAACGCCGAAAACCTGGACCGCTCCTACCTCCAGAGCCTCTTTTACCAATACGACAAGAACCTGCAGCTCCTGCCGGCGCCCCTGCGCCTGGAGGACGCGGAGGTGGTGACCGCGGAGCGGCTGGACCCGGTCCTGCGGTATCTGAAGAAGCTGCGCATCTTCTCCCACATCCTGGTGGACCTGGGCCAGAATCTGGACGAACCCGCCCTCAAGGTGCTGGAGATGGCGGAGAACCTCATCGTGGTGGCCAACCAGAGCATTCCGGCCCTCTCCAACGCCAAGAAGCTGTTGGATCTCCTGGAACTGCTGGGCCTGGAGTCGGCCACCTTCGGACTGTGGCTCAACGCCTGGCAGAAACACGGCGACCTGTCCGTGGAGGATGTCTCCGCCTTCCTGGGCCGGGAGGTCAGGGGCACCATCGGCCACGCCCCCCGGGAGGTGACCCGCAGCATCAATGAAGGCCAGCCCCTGACCCGCCAGGAACCCGGCCACGCCGTCTGCCGGGATCTCAAACTCCTGGCCGCCCAGCTGAGCGGCCGGGAGACCCCGGAGTCCAAAGCCTCCCGCTGGGGGCTGCTGAAGTTGTTCCGGAGGTAAGCTGAGATGAGCATCATCGCCCGCATCCGGGAGCGCACCCCCACGGAGCGGGGCGCCCCCGCGGCGACCGTCAGCCCCGACCAAAAGAAGGAGAATGCCTTCAATAAGCTGAAGGCCAAGGTGCACTTCCGCCTGTTGAACCTCCTGGACCTGGCCCGGCTGGCGGAGGCCGAGGAAGCGGTCCTGCAAGAGGACCTGCGCCGGGGCATTGACCTCATCCTGGCGGAAGAAAACCTGGCTTTGCCCCTGCCGGAAAAGGAACGCCTGGTCAAGGAGATCCGGGACGAACTCCTGGGGTATGGCCCCCTGGAGCCCCTCCTCCAGGACCCCACCGTGGGGGACATCCTGGTGAACGGCTATGACATGGTCTACGTGGAAAAACGGGGCAAGCTGGTGCGCTCCCCCGTGCGCTTCACCGACAATGCCCATTTGTTGAAAATCATTGAGAAAATCGCCTCAGGGGTGGGCCGCCGCATCGACGAGTCCTGTCCCATGGTGGACGCCCGGCTGCCGGACGGCTCCAGGGTGAACGCCATCATCCCCCCGCTGGCGTTGGACGGCCCGGCCCTGTCCATCCGCAAGTTCGCCCGGAACCCCATCCGGGTCCACAACCTCATCGAATTCAACACCATCACCCCGGAGATCGCCCAGGTGCTGGAGGCCATCGTCCAGGCCCGGCTCAACATCCTCATCTCCGGCGGCACCGGCACTGGCAAGACCACCTTCCTGAACGTGCTCTCCAGCTTCATCCCCCATGATGAACGCATCATCACCATTGAGGACTCGGCGGAGCTGCAGCTGCAGCAGGAGCACGTGGTGCGCCTGGAGACCCGGCCCCCCAACCTGGAGGGGCTGGGGGAGATCACCCAGCGGGACTTGGTGCGCAACGCCCTGCGCATGCGGCCGGAGCGCATCATCCTGGGGGAGGTGCGCCAGGGGGAGGCCCTGGACATGCTCCAGGCCATGAACACCGGCCACGACGGGTCGCTGGCCACCATCCACGCCAATACCCCCCGGGACGCCCTTACCCGGCTGGAAACGATGGTCTCCATGGCCGGCCTCAACATTCCGGACAAGGCCATCCGCCACCAGATCGCCTCCGCCATCCACGTGGTCATCCAGCTGGCCCGCCTCAATGACGGCAGCCGCAAGATGATGAGCCTCAACGAGATCGTGGGCATGGAGGGGGATATGATCACCATGCAGGAGATCTTCTGTTTCAAGATGATGGGGCTCACAGAAGACCGCAAGGTGCGGGGCAAATTCATCACCACCGGAATCCGGCCCAAATTCATGGATCGCCTGGAGGCCATGGGCATTCACCTGCCGGCCGCGGTCTTCAAAGAGAATTACTGAATCTGCAGGGAGCGGACCATGCGGGGAGGGCGGTCTGACAGGCACACCATCAGGGGAGGGCGGCCGGAGATGCAGTCCATCAAGGGCATGCGCCCGGAGGCCCCGGCCGGAAGGATCCTCCTCCCGAGGGCGGCGGTCCTGCTGGGCGGGCTCCTGGCGGCGACGGCGGCCCCTGCCCTGGCCGCCGAGGGGGCGGCGGCGGCGCCCGGCCTCCTGGAGCGTCTGCAGCAGACCTTTCAGGGCCTTCCCAACCTTCTCATCCTCACCACCTTTCTCTTCTTCCTCTGCCTGGTGGAGGGGGTGATCCTCTTTTTCTCCGATTCCCAGCGCCGACACCGGCGTCTGATGCAGAAGCGCCTCAAGTATCTGGACCGCTTGGAGAAACGCTTCACCCAGGAATCCCTCCTCAAGGTGGACAGGCTCCAGACCCAGTTCTGGCTGCGCCGCCTGCTGAAAAAGGTGCGTTCCCTGGAGCAGCTGCAACGCCTGTTGCAGCAGGCGGATGTCAGCTGGCCCCTGGGGATCGTGCTGGGGCTCTTTGCCTTCAGCGGCGCCCTCGGCCTCTCCCTGGGGTATTTCTACCGGGGCGGCCTGGGAGGTCTCCTGGGACTGGGCCTGGGGCTGTTTCTGCCGTATAAGCTGTTGGTCCTGAAGCGCACCCACCGGCTGAAGAAATTCGAGAAGCAACTGCCGGAGGCCCTGGACCTCATGGCCCGGGGCCTCAAAGCCGGCCATGCCTTCGCCTCCGGGCTGCAGATGGTGGGGGAGGAGATGGAAAATCCCATCGGCATGGAATTTTTCAAGACCTTCAAGGAATACAACCACGGCATGGACATGAATACCGCCCTGCTCAACATGTGCGAGCGGGTCAATCTCAAAGAGCTCAAGCTCTTCACCACCGCGGTGATGATTCAGCGGGAGACGGGGGGCAATCTCACGGAAATCCTGGAGAAGATTGCCGGCCTCATCCGGGAGCGCTTCAAGCTCCGGAACCAGATCAAGGCCCTCACCGCGGAGGGCCGGCTCTCGGGCTGGATCCTCATCCTGTTGCCGCCTATGATCTTCACCATCATGCTGAAAATCAATCCGGACTACACCCTGATGCTGGTGCACCATCCCACCGGCCGTTTCATGGCCATGACGGCCCTGTTCTTCCAGGTGGTGGGCATGGTGGTCATCCGCCGGATCGTCAACATCAAGATCTGAGGGCTCCCGATGCTTATCGCCATCCTTTTCGGTCTGTCCATTGCGGCGGTGATCATCTCCGTGGGCCATTTCCTCCAGGGTCGGGGCTCCCGGGTGCGCCGACGGCTTCAGGTCGGGGAAGGCAAAAAGGAAGCCAAGGTCAAAGAGGAGCGCGTCCCCGAGTTTCTCCCCAAGGAACTGGTGGACAAGGCCGAGGAGAAGCTGGGCTTCAAGCGGGGCAGCGCCCAGGTCAAGGAGGTGAAAAAGACCCTGCAGCGGGCGGGAATTCACGGGGAGCGGGCCCTGTCCATCTTTTTGGGCCTGAAGCTGGGTCTGTCGGTGGCCCTGCCGGTGATGGTGCTGCCGGTCCTGCACCGGGCCGGAGTGGTGAAGGGTCTGCTCTTGCCCCTCTTCTTCCTGTTCGCCGGGGTGGGCTACTTCCTCCCCAACCTCATCCTCAACCGCCTAGTGGAGGCCCGGCAAAAGAAGATCCGGGAGAGCCTCCCCGACGCCCTGGACCTCCTGGTTGTCTGCGTGGAAGCCGGCCAGGGTCTCAATGCCGCCCTGAAACGGGTGGCCGATGATCTGAAAATCTCCAGCCCCGCCCTCTCCCAGGAGCTCACCCTGGTGAACCTGGAGATCGCCGCCGGCCTGGAACGGGAGCAGGCCCTGCGCAACCTGGCGGAGCGCACCGGGGTGGAGGAGGTGGCCTCCCTGTGCTCCATGCTCATCCAGAGCGACCGCTTCGGCACCAGCATGGCCCAGGCCCTCAAGGTGCAGTCCGACACCCTGCGCACCACCCGCCGCCAGAAACTGGAGGAACTGGCCGCCAAGACCCCGGTGAAGCTGGTCTTCCCATTACTCCTCTTCATTTTCCCCGCCCTCATGGTGGTGATCATCGGTCCGGCCGCCATCCGCATCATGGAAAACCTGAAGTAAGGCCGGGGTCCGGCGGTCGGGGGAGGCAGGGAGGGCCCTCGACGGAGGCGCAGCCCCTCCGGGGTTGGGGGGAATTCGGGGAGGGGGCAGGGGCGAGGCTCCCTGACCCCCTCCCCCATGTTCTCTCTAGCCCTTGAAGGCGCCGGCGGTGAGGGGTTTGATGATGATGTCCACCCGGCGGTTGAGGCGGCGCCCCTTTTCGTCCCCGTTGTCGGCCACGGGCGCGTATTCCCCGTAGCCCGCGGCGGCAAAACGAGCCGGATCCAGCCGGTGCTGCTCGATGAAATACCGGACCAGAGCGGTGGCCCGGTAAGTGGAGAGCTCCCAGTTGGAGGGAAACTGGGGCGTGTGGATGGGGCGGTTGTCGGTGTGACCCTCCACCGCCACGGGGTTGGGGATGCGCCGGAGAATGCCCGCCAGCTTGTCCAGGAGGGGGCGGCTTTCCGGGCGGATGGCGGCTTCCCCCGACGCAAAGAAGAGGAACTCCGGCAGGTGGATCACCAGCCCCCGGCCGGTGATGAGGAGGCGCACCTCCTCCAGCTCTTCCCGGCGGAAGCTTTCCTGGACCTCCCGGGCCACCTCCTGGAGCTGGGCCCGGGAGCGCTCCTGCAGGGCCGCGCCGGCCAGATCGCCTGTGAGGCCGGCGGCGGGCAGGTCCCCCACGCCGCTCTCCACCGGAAAGCCGCCCAGAAAAACCGGGGCGTGCAGGGCCCGCTGGATGGAGAGCTGCGCCTGGGCCAGCTTGTCGCTGTCCAGGCGGGTGATGCTGTACATGGTGACGAAAAAGGCCAGGAGCAGGGTGATGAAATCGGCGTAGGACACCAGCCAGCGATCCCGGGAGGGAGGAGGGTCATCCCCGGGAGAGATGGGTTTTCGGACCGGCATTTTTGGGCATGCTCCGCTTGGCCTTGGTGAGGCGGAAGACCTTGGTGGAGATCAGATCCGGCAAAGAACGGCGGACCTCTTCGGGCAGATAACTCTGGAGGCGCTCGGCGATCAGCCGGGGGTGCTCCCCCTGCCCCAAGGCCACCAGGCCCTCCAGGATCATCTCCCGGCGCCGGCGTTCCTGGGCCGCCTGCAGGCGCAATTTGTGGGCCAGGGGCAGAAACAGGAGGTTGGCCCCGGCCACCCCGTAGATGGTGGCCACGAAGGCTACCGCCACGCCGGTGCCCAGTTTGGCAGGCTCGGTCAGATGCTGCATCACCTGGATGAGGCCCAAAACGGCCCCCAGGATGCCCAGGGTGGGGGCATAGCCGCCCGCCGCCTCGAACACCCGGGCGGGAGTGAGGGCCGCGTCATGCTCCTGGGCCAGCTCCCCCTGGAGGATCTCCTTCACCTCCGCGGCGGAAAAACCGCCCACCAACAGCTCCACCCCCCGGCGGCAGAAGGGGTCCGGCTCCTGGGCCAGGGTCTTCTCCAGGGCCAGGAGGCCGTCCCGCCGGGCCCGGTAGGCCATCTCCACCAAGCGCAGGAGGTGGCCCTGGGAATCGTCCCGGGGCTGGCGCATTACCTGGGGCAGGGCCCTCAGGGCCGCCAGGAGCGCACTGGGGGGGAAACTGAGACTCACCGCCGCCGCCGTCCCCCCGAGCACGATCACCGCCGCGGTGGTCTGGAAGATCAGGCTGAGGGAGCCCCCCTCCAGCAGATGGCCCCCCAGCACCGCCGTCAGTCCCAGGAGCAGGCCCAGCAGGGTGGCCTTATCCATGGCTCCCTCCCACAGAAAAGCTCCGCACCGGCGGCAGGCCCGGCCGCCGGCGCGGAGGTAGGGGTGATGCAGAACCCTGGGGGGTGCGGCAGGCCATAACTACCTATATCATCGGCAGGTTCAGGCCACGCTTTATTTTGGGGCCATTGCCGCCGGCCCGGAGGGGGTTTCAGAAGGAGCCGCTCTCCGGGGACCCCGGGCATCCTTGGCAGGCGATTGAAAAACCCTCTTCCCCGGAGCTTGGTGGGGGAGGCTGGCGGATTGAACCGGTTTGGCGAAGCCAAATCCAATTTATGGGGTTGGGGGAGGGGCAGGGGGCAGGGGTCTGTGATCCCTGGCCCCTCCGCCGGATCACCTTTTTCAACCACCTGTTAGGCCTTCCCGGCAGAAAATCCCGGGGGAGCCCCGGGATCCCCACCCCTGACCCTCCGGCACCTCCTCACCCCACCCTCGAGGGGCCGCCGGAACCCGCCCCGGCGCCTTGACCGGGGCCATGCCATTTTATATGATGAGCCATGCGCCGCCCGCTGATTGCCTTGCTGCTTTCTCTGTGTGTCTTTCCCGGCCTGGGGCAGCTCTACCGGCACGACACCCGCAAGGGGGTGCTTCTGCTTCTGGGCGCCAATCTCCTGGTGGGGCTCCTGCTTTTGGCGGGGCTGGTGCTGTTTTCCCGGGAATATATGACGGTCTTTTACCCCGAGCCCCTCACCCGGGAGGTGCTGGCGGTGGTGCTTATCGCCGTGTTCCGCCACCCTCTGTTTTTGATCCCGTTTCTGGCCCTGGCGGCGCTGTGGGGCTATGCCGCGGTGGATGCCGTCCGCACCCGGGAGACAGGAGGTCACCATGAGCCCCAATGAGATCTTCTGGCTCTTTCTCATGTTCATCGCTCTGCAGCCCCTGCTGCGGCAGCGCCTGCTGGAGTTTTCCCGCAAGCGCCTCATCGCCCGGCTGGAGCAGCGGCGCAATTCCCGGGTCATTCTTCTGGTGCACCGCCAGGAGACCATGGGGCTTTTGGGTTTCCCGCTTTTCCGGTTCATTGATATCAATGACTCCGAAGAGGTCATCCGGGCCATCCATCTGACGGACCCGGAGATGCCCATTGACCTGATTCTCCACACCCCCGGCGGCCTGGTGCTGGCCTCCCTGCAGATCGCCCGGGCCCTCAACCGCCACCCGGGGAAGGTGACGGTATTTGTGCCCCACTATGCCATGAGCGGCGGCACCCTCATCGCCCTGGCAGCCGACGAGATCGTCATGTGCGAGCACGCGGTGCTGGGGCCGGTGGACCCGCAACTGGGACAGCTCCCGGCGGCCAGCATCCTCAGGGCGGTGGCCAAAAAGCCGGTGGAGCACCTGGAGGACCAGACCCTGGTCCTGGCGGATCAGGCGGAAATGGCCATCGGGGAGGTGCGTTGGAGCATCTACGAACTTCTGGTGGACAACTTCCCCCCCGACAAGGCGGAGGAGCTGGCCACCATCCTGTCGGAAGGCCGCTGGACCCACAGCTTTGCCATCACCTCGGAAATGGCCCGGGAGCTGGGCCTGCCCGTGTCCACGGACATGCCCACCGATATCCTGGAGCTGATGAGTTACTTTCCGCAACCCACCCGCATGACCCCGGCGGTGGAATACATCCCCTTGCCCCGCCGGGTCCGGCCCGAGTGAGGGGCCGGGCGGGCGGAGGGGGGGCGTGCCGGCGAGGTGTCCGGCGCCCCGGAAGCATCCCTGGGGGCAGGCATGAGACAGTATCTGCTGGACGAAATCCGCAAAAAAGACATTCCCCGCATCCGGGAGTACCTGGAGACCCACGCCCAGGCCTCCGGGCTGGCGGGTATCTGGTGGGTGGACTTAAGGGAGGACCTGTTAAGCCCGGAGCAATATGACCATCACCATTGCCAGCCCTACCGCTTCGCCATCGAGCTGGGGGACGACTACCTGCGCTTCGAGTTCCTCATCCGCAGTGAGAAAACCATGCGCTGCGCCTGCATCGACTACGCCACCCGCCAGCAGCGGGACTTCATCCTGGCCTTCGCCGACCGTCTGGTGGAGGATCTGGGCCTGAAGACCTGAGCCCCGGCGGCGGTCCCCTGACCGTGCCGGGAGGCGACCTCCGGCAGGGCGCGCACTCAGAGGAGCAGAATCCCCTGAGTCCTGGCCCCTTCCCCCACCCCTCTCCCCTTAGGGGAGGGGGAGGGGAACCCCTGGTTCCTGCATTCTCCCCTGAGGCAAGGGGGCGCCGGATCCGGGCGCTCCTGTTCGTGTGATCCACGATGCCATCCTGGAGTGACTATGGCCTGCTCCTCCTGGCGGCAGGCCTGTGTATCTGGGTTCTGTCGCTGGTGGCCGCCTGGGTTCTGGCGCGGCGGCGCCTCTTGAAGGAGTGGGCCCGGGAGGAGCACCTGGCCCTGACGCCCCCGGCCAGCCTGCCGGAACTTCGCCCTGAAGACCGCCAGGCCCTGGAGGTCATCGCTGCCTACCGCCGGCGGTTCCTCACCCATCCCTGGCCCAAAACCCACCTGCGCCTGGCGCTCATCACCGAGACCGCCCAGGGTCTCCTGAAAGACATCGCCCGGGTTTACTACCCGGAGGAGGAGCGGCCGGAACTCAAAGCCTCCCTGTCTGACCTGGTGGGCCTGGTGGACCGGGTGGGCAGCCGCCTGCAGCTCTGGCTCAACACCCTGCCGGTCCGGCCTGTGAAGGACGTGGAGGTGGGGACCCTCCTCAAGGTGCACGATCTCTACCGCCAGGTGACGGAGCATCCGGCCTATCAGTTCCTCAAGCGCCATCACCTGGACAAAGCCGCCCGCTGGCTGTGGGCCGCCAAAAATCTCCTCAACCCCTGGTACTGGAGCCGCCGGGCCGTCTACACCGGCAGCCGGGAGGTCTTTGTCCGCCTCTTTTTGGCCCAGATCGTCTCCCTGGTGGGGGAGGAGGCCATGCGCATCTACGGCCGCCGGCCCCCCGCCCAGGCTCTCCTGGGCCGGCTCAGGCTGGCGATCCAGGAGATGCTTTCCCTCACCTGGCAGGACGGCGGCGTCCCGGCCCCGGTTTACCGGCACCTTCTGAACTACGTCCTCACGGTGCGCGGCCTGGAAACCGGAGAGCGCCTGGAGCTGGCCGCCCTCCTGACCGCGCCCCGACCCCCGGAGCCCCCGGATCCCGCGGTCTGGGATCCGGAGGAGCGGCGCCGGGTGGCGGCTCTGCTTCGGACCCTCACGCGCTGCCTGCCCCCCGGGGACCGGGACGCCTGCCTGGAGCGCATCCGGCGGCGCTGGCTGGAAGCCTGAGCACCTCACCGGGCGCAGGGGGTGAGAACCTGAATCCGGGGGCAGGGGAGGGAGGGTGAACCCCCTCCCCGGAGGAAGGTGGGTGGGATTATTCCGTCACCCGCACCCAGGTGGCCTGAGGACCCTTGTCCCCGGGCTCCATGGCGAATTCCACCCGGGTGCCCAGCGGCAGGGTGTCGATGGCGGCATTTTTCAGGGCGTTGGCGTGGAAATAGACCTCGGTGCCATCCGGGGTCTCCAGGAAGCCGTAATCCTCTTCGGGATAGAGGCGCACCACCGTCCCTTGGTGCGCCACCTCTTCGTGCACCTTCACCTTCTGCTGGCGGATGCGGGAATACTCCTTCACCCGCCGGTCCATGGCCTGAAAGGCATCCACAATCAGGGGCAAAACGTAGTCGCCCTGGCGGATAACGGTCAGGGTCTGGCCGGCCAGCCCCACCACCAGGCGCAGTTCAAAGGCGCCGTGGCGGTGGTGCCCGGTGCCGATGATTTCCACCCGGGCGTGCAGGATCGGCTCATAGGCATGCCGGTCCAGTTTTTTCAGTTCGTCCTCGATCTTTTTCCGCCACTCCGGCAGGACCTCCACATTGCGGCCGTCGATATGCAGATCAGTAGGCAGCATGACCTCAGCTCCTGAACGGGATTGAGTTAGGGGCCGTCGGTGGGGTAAGCCGCGTGGCCGTGCCCCTCACCCGGGGCCTCTCCCCCCTGGCCCGGGGGGAGGGACTCCGGCGGGCCGTTTCCGGACCCCGGCCGGGCCCTCGGGCCCTGGGGACGTCGCAGTTCACCTGACCCGGGGCTGGAAGTCCCCGGAGGGCACGGCGGCGGGAAGGGCTTACTCCTGCCGCTCCTGCAGGCGCGCCTCCAGAGCCGCCACCCGCTTTTCCAGGGCCTCCAGATCCGCGGCCCGGGCCAGTCCCAGGCCGGCCAGCGCCTGGGCCACCGCCTGATTGATCCATTCCTTCACTGCCACCTGCTCGGCTTGGGCCTTTTCCAGGATCTGGGCCACGGCGCCGGACTTTTCCTGCTGGGAGAGCTCACCCCGGCGGATCATCTCCTCCACCACCGCCTCCACCTTTTCCCGGGTGAAATCCCAGACCCCCAGACCGAACTGTTTGGCTTTGCGGAAAAAATCCTCCATCGCTGCACCTCGCTGAGTGGGGCCCGATGGGGTGCCCCGCACGGTTTCAGCCCTGCCCGGGTCGCCCGCGGGCGCCCGGCACCCTTTTGCCTTTGGAATATAAGCTTCCCGAAGGCCCTTGTCGACCGGGTTAAAGCCCGCCCCCCCGGCTTCCGGGAAAAAATCCCTCCCAGGCGGATTTCCCGAATTTTTTTCTTGCTTTCCCTCTCTCATACACAGTAGTATGTATATAGAACAATTTTCTTTTAGACTGTCTCATGCCCCGCGGAAAGAACAAACTGGTCAAGGTGGGGGATCTCTTCCTCATCAACGACGTTTCCCGGATGGTGAACCTGTCCCAGAAGCGCATCCGGGAGTATGAGAAGGAGGGCTTCATCAAGCCGGTACGGGAGCGCAACACCAACAACCGCCTGTACTCCTCCTTCGACGTCGCCCAGATCCAGCAGATCAACCACCTCATCCACGAGCGGGGCTTCACCCTGGCCTGCCTGCGCAATCTCATGGTGCTGGCCCCCTGCTGGAACATCTTCGACTGCCCGGACAAGGAGAAATGCGCCGCCTATCAGATCCCCTGGCGGCCGTGCTACGAGGTGCGCCAGTACCGGGAGACCCTGTGCAACGGCCCCTGTGAGCGCTGCGCCATCTATCTCAACCGGGACGTGAAAAAGGAAAGGATCCTCGAGCCTTTCCCCCGCCCCGAGTAATCCCGGTCCCCGGGACGGTCTTTTCCGTGTCTGACACTCCCCTTGCCCGACGGGCCGTGAGCATTGTGGGGCCGGCGGGACCGGTGACCACCGCCTTCCTTTGCGGCCTGGCCCGGGAGCTTGGGGCCGCCGGTCTGCAGGTGGCGGTGCTCTCCCGGGAGATCTCCTCCCCTCTGCCCGATGAGGAAAAGGACACCGGCCGCTATCGTCGGGCCGGGGCCTGCCTCGCGGCGCTGGCCGCCCCGGGGTGGCTGCTGCTCACCTATCCCCTGCCGGATATCCGCTCCCGGCCTGCCTTGGCCCAGATCCTGGAGCTGCTGGCGCCGTGGGCGGATGGCGTCCTGGTGGAGGGCGAGGGGGAGGGGCTGCCCCGCATCCTCCTGGCCCCGGAGGGCGGGCCGGCCACGCCGGAGGCCGGGGCCGTGGTGGCGGGTTTCTCCCCCCAGATGCCGGTGCCGGCGGTGGAGGTGGCCCGGGTGGCGGCCCTGATCCGGAAATGGTGGGAGGCCGCCTGATGTCCGCCCCTCCGGTGACCGGGATCATTCTGGCCGGGGGCCTGGGCCGCCGCCTGGGGCAGGACAAGGCCACCCTGCCCTTTCGGGGCAGGCCCCTGGCCCTGCACGTGGCCGCGGCCCTGAGGCCCTGGGCGCACGAGGTCTGGCTGCTCACCAACCAACCCCTGGGGCACGCGGCTTTGGGCCTGCCCCTGATGCTGGACCTCCGGCCGTTTCAGGGGCCTCTGGGGGGGCTGCTCACCGCCCTGACGTTCAGCCCCACCCCCTGGGTGCTGGCCGCGGCGGTGGACTGTCCTTTGCTGCAGCCGGCGCTGCTGGAGGCGCTGTGCCGGGGCGCCGGAGCCACTCCTCGGCCGGCGGTGGTCTCGGAGAGCGCCCGGGGGCTGGAGGCCCTCCCCGGCCTCTTCCATGTGCGTCTGCGACCGCGGCTGGAGGAATACCTTGCCCGGGGGGAGCGGCGCCTGCGCCCCTTCATCACCGCCTGCCGGCCGGAGGTCCTGCCCCGGGAGGAGACCCGGCGGCTGGACCCGGGGGGCCTCAGCTTTGTCAACGTCAACACCCCGGCGGAGGTGGCCGCGGCCCGGCGGTTGGCGGGCTCCGGGGTCTGAGACGCCGGAGGGCGGGCGGAGGCGGGTGACACCGGGGCAGGCTGAGAAGCGCCGCAGAACCCCGCGGGCCGGCGGCGCGGCCCTCCCCGGCTCAGGAAAAGGGAAAGGCGGCGAAGCGGAAAAAGGCGTCGGCCGCCCGAACCCTCTTGACAATCCCGGCGCCCCGGGTTAAAAAATACTCGTTCGGTCCCATCGTCTAGCGGTCTAGGATACTGCCCTCTCACGGCAGAGACACGGGTTCGAGTCCCGTTGGGACTACCAGCCAAGTAATCTATTTTCCTATAAAAATTTCCATAGACCCACCCCTGTTTCCTGTCCCCAAAGTGTCTCCCGGCGCTTTTGGGACATTTTTTTCCCGACTCGTGCCTTCCATCCCCGACGGGGGTGCCCCCCCGATAGAGTAGCCCCGTCATACCCCTGCCCTGGGCCGGGGCCACTCAGGGGTGCTTACCCCGCCAGTTTGGCGAAGCCAAATCCCATTTCCGGGGCTGGGGGAGGGGCCAAGGGTCTGAGACCTCTGGCCCCCTTCCCCGAATAATTTTTTCAACAACCTGTTAGACCTCCCGGCCGGGCGAAGAACAGGCCGGTGCCCTTCACCGGCTGGCCAGCGGGGTTTGGTTTGAGGGGGAGGATCGCCCTCCCGCGTCTTTTCTTGACGGTCAGCCTGGTTTCATGTACTAAATCTTCTGTCGGCAGGGCGGGTGGTCCTGCCGGACGCCTGCCGGACCGAGGCGGGGGAACCGCTGGGGCGGGGCCGGGAAGGTGATCCTCCCGGGGCCCTGCTCTGAAAAATGGGAAACTTTTGGAGATTTTTTGGTTTTTCAGGGGGAAAAGGAAGGAAGCTGAGTGCATCCCCAGTGAGTTTCCAGGACGTGCGGGAGGGTTGGAAGGGAAGACGACTCAAACCCTCCCGGTCTGAACGCCTGTGCGAGTTCGAGGCTCGCCTCAGGCATTAATGAGCTCCGCCCCCCGGTTTCTCTCCCCATTCGACTCTCGGGATCAGCCGTGCCTTGGCGAGGATGCGCATGGGGAAAAAATGGCAGGTAGCGCTCATCGTATTGCTGTCGCTGTACGCCTCCTGGGTTGTGGCGTACCTCCTCCGCCATCCGGAGGTTTTCCAATGGGATTTCCGGTTCTATTACTTCGCCGCCAAGGCGCACGCCGCCGGACTGAACCCTTATAACACCCAGAACCTCATCAAAATCGCCTCGGTAGCGATCGAGCCGACCCTGGGTTACGCCTACCAGCCCATCACTCTGTACTTTTTTTACCCTCTGTTGCTGCTTGATTTCACCACAGCTTATCAGGTATTTTTGCTGGCCAAAATACCAGCGTTGATTTTCCTCGTGGTGATATGGCGGCGCTGGTTTTTAGAGAATGCCAATGTAGCGCTCCTCCTCCTGTTCATCCTCCTGGCTTTCAACAATACGATATATGCCGACCTGGCAGCCGGCAACATTTCCATCTACGAGCAGTTATTCATCTGGGGGGCGCTGGTCTGTTTCCTGAAGCGCCGCCTGGCCCTGTTTTGGCTGGCCATCGTCCTGGTGGCCATCTTTAAGATCGTCCCCCTTCTTTTCCTGGGGCTCCTTTTCCTGGTGGACGACAAGAAACAGGCGTTCACCTGGTTCAGCCTGTCGCTGCTGGGTTATGCCGCCTTTCTCGGCCTTTCCTACCTGTGCGAGCCGGCCTTGTTTGTCACCTTCTTCACCCAGGGCCAGGCCATGCTCACCGAACGGGGGGTGATCAACCCCTCCTCCCTGGCATTCATCGTCGGCGCCTTGAATCAAGTGGGAAATTTCCTGGGGCGGCCCTTTCCTCCCCTCCTGTCCCAGATTGTTTTTGTGGCACTGGCCGGCCTCATCCTGGGGATTTCCTTCAGGGCCCTGATTGCCTGGCAGCGGGGCGGGGGCGCTCACCGGGACAAAGTGGCGCTGCTGTTTGCCTGTGTGGTCTATACCCTGATCGCCCCCCGGATGAAGAATTATTCCTACATCCTGCTCCTGGCCCCCGCCTTTTTCATGGTCTTCAAGGCGGACTTTCTGCCGGCCCGGCCTCTCCTCCTGGTCATCGTGCTGTTCTCCCCCCATCTGACACTGCCCCTGGTGGGGCCGGGCGTGGAGAAACTGTTGATCTACTATCCCTTGTTCATGGCCTATCTTGTCTGGTTCCTCTATTTGCGGTATATTTCCCTAACGTCCTCCGGCAGGTTGACCGGGAATGGCGTTCCCTGAGCTGCGGTCTTTTCGGGGAGTGCCCTCCGGCATCTGCTGCTCAGGCTCGTGGGACCCATGACGTCACCCGCCACCCTCAACGATCTGGACATCCCTCTGTGTGTGGATTTGGACGGCACCCTGGTCAAGACCGACACCTTTCTGGAATCCCTCATCCTGCTGTTTAAAACCAGGCCGTGGTATCTGTTCCTGCTGCCTTTCTGGGCGCTGCAGGGCAAGGCCCGGGCCAAGCGCCGGGTGGCGGAACTGGTTTCCCTGGAAGTGAAGGACCTTCCCTATAATGAAGAGCTGTGCCGCTGGCTGGCCGCGGAACGGCGCCGGGGGCGGCCGCTGGTCCTGGCCACCGGGGCCGACGGGGACCTCGCTCAGCGGGTGGCCCGCCACCTGGGCCTGTTTTCGGAAGTGCTGGCCAGCAACGGTGCGGTTAACCTGTCCGGGGAGTCCAAGGCCAAGGCGCTGGTGGGTCGCTACGGCACCGGCGCCTTTGATTACGCCGGCAACGCCTGGATTGACCTTCAGGTCTGGCGGCAGGCCCGGCGGGCCATCCTGGTGGGCCCCTCTCCCCGGCTGCGGCGGCGGGCCGAGGAGCTCTTCCCCCAGGTCGAAGTGATGGGCCAGGCCCCTCCGGCGTGGAGCGCTCTGCTCCGCACCCTCCGGGTGCACCAATGGCTGAAAAACCTGCTCCTGGTGGTGCCCCTGGTGGCCGCCAACCGGATCACCGACCCCGTCCTCCTGGGAAAGATCCTGGTGGCTTTCTGCGCCTTCAGCCTGTGCGCCTCGGGCATCTACGTTTACAACGACCTCATGGACCTGGAGGCCGACCGGCACCACCACCAGAAAAAACGTCGCCCCCTGGCCGCCGGAGAGTTCCCCCTGCCTTTGCCCCGCCCCTGGCCCTCCTGCTGTTCGCCGCCAGCTTCGGCATCGCCGGCTACCTTCCCCGGTCCTTCCTTTTCTGTCTGGCCCTGTACGTGGCCCTGAATTTCCTCTATTCCTTTTACCTGAAAAGGGTTGTGCTTTTGGATGTCTGCCTCCTGGCCCTGCTCTATACCATCCGCATCTTCGCCGGCGGGGAGGCCACCCACATCGTCATTTCCTATTGGCTCCTGACGTTTTCCCTGTTTTTCTTTCTCAGCCTGGCCTTTCTGAAGCGGTTTTCCGAGTTGAAGAATATTTCAGGTACAAACGCCGCCATGGTCAAGGGCAGGGGGTATTTTTCCCATGACCTGGAGGCCGTGGTGTCCATGGGCACGGCTGCGGGATACCTGTCGGTGCTGGTCTTCGCCCTCTATATCAACAGCCCAACCGTGGCCATGTTCTATATGCGTCCCCACCTGTTGTGGCTCATCATCCCGCTGCTGTTATACTGGATCAGCCGCATGTGGCTTCTGGCGCACCGGGGGCTGGTGGCCGAAGATCCCATCATCTTTGCCATCAAGGACCGGGTGAGTTACGTGGTCACAATTCTTTTTGGCGCGGTATTGCTCCTTGCACGGTAAGATGGGGACAAGCCGATGGGAGACGAGAACGATAGCCGGGGCTGACCAGCCTGGCCTGGGCAGGAAAAGATGAAGCACATAGCGCGCAGCCTGATGCTCTGGTTGCATGAGCCCGTTTACACCGAACGCGTGCGGCGCCTCAAAGACCTGATCATTCCGGTGTTGCGGCCGGGGGATGAGGTTTTGGACGTCGGCTGCGGCAGCGGGGCGCTGTTGTCCGCAATTCTGGCGGATCCCAGGACGCCGCCGGAAGTAAGGGGGAAGGGGTTGGAGCGACACCCCCGGGGCGGAGAACCCATCGAGGTGGTGGCCTATGGGGGGGGACGGCTGCCTTTTCCGGATGAATCCTTCGATGTGGTTCTTTTGGCGGATGTTTTGCACCACGAAACGGATGAGTTGGGATTGTTGCGGGAATGTGGTCGGGTCGCTCGCCGGTGGATAATAGTAAAGGATCATGCCCGGGAAGGCCTGCTGGCCTGGGGCCGCATCGCCCTCCTCGACTGGGCGGCAAATGCCCCGTACGGGGTTAAGTGTCTGTATCGCTATCACAGCGTGGCCGAATGGCGCACCCTATTAAGAGAGGCTGGCCTTGACTTGGTGAAGGAACACCATCCGATGCGACTCTATCCGCCGGGATGGGAGATGCTTTTTGGCGGCCGGCTCCAGTATTTGGCGGTGATGCGCCCGCTGTTAAGAAAGTAATCATGATCCGGCCCTATGAAATTGGGTCAAAATCACCGATCCTTCCGGGAGAAACCGAGTCATCTTATGAAGGTACTGTTTTTATCAGAGTTTTTCCATCCTCATTGGACCGGTTATGCCAAATCACTTTTCAAAGCAGCCTTGCGGCTTCAAGAAAAAGGGTATCAGTGCGCTGTTCTTTCCACCAAGCACGACAAGAACTTGCCTGATTTCGAGCAATATCAGGGGATATCAATTTTTCGCACCCAGCCGCTCATTAGTATCAGCAGAACTAACTATTCCATCAGGAGTATCTTTAAGTTTATCGGTCTGGTTAAAGGATATGATATTATC